>DAORIZ010000012.1:0-75888 GCA_035438765.1 Burkholderiales bacterium
TCTAAGAATACAATCACCAATTTTGGTGATTGTATTCTTTTATAAAATTAGCTTAACATTCTGAGAGCTTTAATTAGAAATTAAATCTTACAAAAATATTAAATTACTAAAAATAACCACTAGAACCTCTAGATTAATGCGTTCTAAATCCCATTTTGCCACTCTCGACATCATATAAAATATCATAAGTAATGAATGGGATATTCCCAGTATTAACTACCAGCGAAAAGGATTCTGCAACTTTGACTGCTGAATCTATGTAGTACTCATTCCCTGTAGCGAAAGACCAATCAAAGCTTTTATTGCCATTAAGCTGCTGTTTTTGATTAATTTGCGTATAATTAGGAAACGTTCCTTGCTCCTGCGTCCCAACATTATAGATCGTGTAAGCAGCCGTGCCAGTATCATACAATACTGAACCAGTTTGGCTAAGCGCTATTGTTCCATCTTTAGAGGGATATTCAACTCTAGCTGGCAAATTGACATTCCACAACGAATACGGTGCTGGATTAGACTCAGGTTGCGTAATTGACTGTAAATCAACATAATCAAACCCAGTTACCTTATCTGAATTTAAACCGATTGTTAATCCCGGAAAGGAGCGATTACCATCCAGATAAAAACCATTGGCAAGAGCACCTGGTAATTGAGACAATGGATTCCACACCCCATGAGTGCTTCCACCAATATAGAGAGCAACCCCCATTAACCCAGCACGACCACTAGCTGTAAATGCATTTTTAGGACAATCAGGAATCTGCGGTAAACAGCTAACGTTGGTAATTACCATAAATTTGATATTCTCCGTTACACCACCTATTGTTACTGGAGCAGTTGCCACAAAACCAGTGAGACTTACCCCATCTTGATAACTATAACTCTCAGACTCTGCAGTAATGGTAATCCCAGTTTTATCAGTAATGGCACTCTCTAAAACGCGTAAACCAACTGAGCCAGTATCAACTCCGGCATAAAGCAAATTATTACCAACCATCAATGGTATATGTAAGCCCATTGATTCGCCTTGTAGATTATAGACTAATGGCACCGTGGTGGTTTCAGGATTGGCAACTCTTTTCAAACCAACTTGCCCATTAACTTGATTATAGAGCACCTGATAGAAATTAAAGATATTATTTCCTACATTAACAATTCCACCATTGGATTCATTTGCAAATGCTGAAGTAGGCTCGGTTAATTGCAGCGCCATTGGACCTTGGGTTGTCATGATGGTAGCAGCAACCGGATTTTTTACTTTATTTGTATCACTTACCACCAACCAATCTGGAAGCGGTTTAAACTGGAAGCTACTACTTGCTCCGCTATCAAATAAAGAGTTAAATGTAGCCTGAACTTGAGTCCCATCCTTGGTCGCAGTATATTTTACTGGTAGATGCATATCATCCCAGCATAAGTTTTTTGATGAAGAATGTACAGTATAAGAGTCGCATGCGCTCTCAGGCGCTTGAACCATTCCAAAACTACTCATTTGCTGAGTGGTGAAATTACCAAACTCCAGTTGACGCTCTGGCATATTCATAATAAACATTTGATTATAAGGATATGGTAAAAATAATTTTACCGAAACATTGCCATCCATCCGCATCCCCATGATAGCATGATTTTGGCTTTCAATATTACTAATTACACCATCAGGAACTACTACAATTGGCACTTGGTCGCTGCTAGTTTGAATTAGTGTCGCACCGCTTTCAGACAAAAAGCGAACTGAGGCATAAGCAACCAATCCGCTCCGTTTAATCATGCCGTGGTCATAAACCAATGTAATACTCTCACCAGTGTAGCGAATATTATTTCCAACATAACTCGACTCAATTACATATAAATCCGAACCTGTATCAATTTCAGTTAACGTATTTTTACCATTGCCAGCACTAGTATAAACTGCAAATTTACTTGATTTAGCATCGGCATAGGTGGTAGCGGGTACACTGATGGATGTATAAACTTGGTTATCCTGTGACGAATGAATACTGCCACTACCACATGCAGTAACGACAATCATAATTGAAAATAGACTAGTTAACTTCATATAATTTTTTAAACATTGTAACATATCAGTATACCTTCCTCTTGTTAACTAAGTTAATCTGTCATAAATTACTTATGCAATAATAGTTTAATTAGTATTCAAAAAACTATAGTTCGTTATTTTAACAAATATTAAACTATTTAATTACTGATGTTACGCACTAACCGTGCATGATTGTGTAAAATCTGACCTCAGAATAACCATTAAGACGAATCGCCAATGAATATCTTTGACCTTTACACAGATTATTTACAAATAACACCTGGTCTGGCTACGGCTACAGGATTATCCAGTATACTAGATAAAGCAGTATCCCATGATCAGGTAACGCGTATGCTGGCTAACCATGAGTCTGACAGTAAAGCTCTATGGCGTACTGTTAAATCTCTGGTTAGAGAGCATGAGCATATTGATGGTTGCTTAATATTTGATGATACTATCCTGCATAAACCTCATACAGATGAGAACGAGGTTATATGCTGGCATTATGACCATGCTACTGGTAAAAGTGTAAAAGGCATAAACCTGCTTACAACTTTTTACTATAGCCAAAATAGTGAGCAACCATTAAAAATACCTGTAGCTTTTGATATTATAGAATACATCGATAACTAAGTCACCGACCAAAACTGTTAAAACTCAATGTATACACATATTTGCTGCAATAGTATATTTCAACTAACCATTTGAACTAACAATGTTTCTGATCTAAATTTAATAACTAGTGATACTTCTCAATTTATGTTATCTTGTGTCTAATTATGGGCGCTTATATTATACGAGGCTAGGACATTATATCCGCCAGTAACAGCAAGATTCATCATTTAAATGATAAATCTTATCTAAATTCAGATTAATTTAAATGTAATTTATATGAGAGAATCCCGCCTGAATTAACAAACAAACTCTTATTTTTTATAGAGAGGAAAATGATGTTAAAAAAGCATCAACCCAAAACTCGTAACTTAATTACACTACTCCCCCTGTTTCTGGGACTAGCCGGATGTCAAGGTAGCTCTAACAATAACTCAACTACAACAGCAATACCAGTCACACCACAAGGTAGCTGGACACAATATTCAGTTAGCGGATTAGGCGGAAGCAATGAATTAGGCTTCATTAATTTCATGACTGCTAATAATAATCAACTGGCAATTGCAGGAACTAATACTAGCATGCAACCAGCTTTAGTTGTCTGTAAAAATGGATTAAGCTTGTGTGGCAATTTCACTAACTCAGGTCTGTCAAACGTTCAAGCTATTTCTGCACTTGAATTTGATAGCAATAACAATTTGTACGGAACTTTTGATGTTCCACAAAATTTAACCATTAACCCAACCCGTGCCAATGTAATGAAACTTCCAGCGGCAACTGGAACCTGGCTAACATTTAACTCAACGAATGGTGTTGGACTTGGTTTAGATATTTCCAACTTGGGAACATTGTCATCATCATCATTTGCTATTCCTTTGGCTGGCTTTGGCTGGTCACATTACGGTACTGCATTTCTTTACGATACAAATGATAATAATATTGCACATAGTATTAACTACGAAGCTGGGTCGTTAAGCAATATTATTAATGATGGTCTTGGCAAAATTTACGTTGCAGGAATTGGTTACTACGACGATGTGAGACCATCAGATGGAAGCTATGTTTGGACATGGAATTATAAAGAATCTGATCCACATTTAGCTTTCAATAAAATTGAATCCTCCGGCATCCAATTCTCAACAATCAACGGTATGACAAGTAATAATGCAGGCTCAATTTATATCACAGGTCAGGATAACCTTTCTGTAACGCATGTCTGGCAATATAATGGTAGTAAATTGCAAGACTTAGCATTCCCTGGCTATACAATTAGTTCACTAAGTTTTATGCCTTCGGGTAATTCTGGCTATATTATTGTTGGCGGGGTGGATAAAGACTTTAATGGTCAAGTCTGGAGCTACAATTTACAAATTGAATCTTGGGCTACTTTAGATATACCAAGCAGTAGCAGTGTCGGAGTTGTAACGGTTGACTCTTCAAATAATAAACTTTATGTATCAGGTCAAGATCAGCGTGGGATTACCCGAATTTGGACATTTTTTAACTAAAAGGATGGTTTAATGAAAAAATTAACTTATAGCTTATTAAGCATTACTTTCTTGGGCGTGAGTAATTTGGTATATGCCGTAGATTGTGCTAGTCAAAACCCACAAGGCCCGCAAGCTATTTTAGAGTGTGTTGCTAGTAATCATGGTCAAACAGCTGAGGCATATTGGAATAATATTTTATTCAGTTCAACTTCTGCCTTAGACAAATTCTGCCAAGTAAGTTTACCCGACAATGCAACTCAAGCACAGAAAGAAATGTACGCAGTCGGTTGTAGCTTTCAAAAAGGTAGTTATTTTTCTTATGCTAATTTTATTGCGGCAGACCAAGCAATGCGCCTTAAATTTGGAAATAATTATACTTTTTTACGTAGTAGCGACTACACAATCAACCTTAAAGAATTTGCGAATTTTTTAGCTACACTGGCACAGGAAACGACGGGAATGATCCCAGGAATGAAAAATCAAAATGATGGACTTTACTTTCGTTACGAAAATGGTGCTCTTGGTGCAAGCTCTTGCTATGATTATACAAGCAATCCAACAGATAAAGCTGGAACAGAGGCTAGTAACTGCGCTAATTTAGGTTTAAGTAGTTATAAAACTGTTTATTATCCAAAATCTTCTTACGTTGTAGCGGTTGAATCAAACACACCCGCTAATGTTTATACTGGTTATGTTTTTGACGGTGATGGCGAGTATATGCTAAATACATCTCCTGTTTCAATTATTTTCCCAGGTGTTCCAGATATTATTGCATCATTACCACAGTATAAAGATGTTGCAACTCAATTAGCTACTCCGCTAGTTGTCGGTAGCTGGGGGACAGACTTAGACGGATTTCAATGGCAATATATGAATCAAACCATAGATCCCGGCTATTGGATTGGAATGGGTAATTTACAATTAACCGGTGATAGTATGACTAAGTTCTTTGGTTGGTATAACCAGAGTTTTGCAAATACACCAGTTATAAATAGTGCAAATTTGCAGAATTTTATTAAACAATATTTACAGGATGGTGTTTTAGCTTGGGAAGGTGGATTATGGTATTGGATGTATCGCGTAAATGGTTATCAAAATCCAACATTACATAATATCATTTCTAATTCACCGAAAGCAGCTTGTCACGACATTGCAATTTCGACGATGATGGTAAATGGTGGTTGTAATAACTATATCAACGAGGATGGTACAGGACGTAAAGCTTATTATCAATTCTTTCTAAGTAAATTTGGTATGACAATGACGGCAGTTCCTTATGAATATGCAGGTCAAACCTACAATAGTTTAGAATGTAATGACCAAATTTATGCGTATTGTAAATAAACCACTTCGGAGTTTAAGTGCAAAATACAAGCTATAGTTTAATCTATTTCCTTGCATTTCGCACTTAAACTCAGATGTCAAACTCTACCATGAAATGGTACAAAATACATTACCGCCTGTTTTGGTATATAAACTTGCTCAAGAGTATGGTTCTTAACCCGAATAACTTGATGAGACATTAAATCAATATAATTTCCATCCTTCAATTGTGCCAAAGAGTTATTCGCTTGATAGCTACTGGCGGATTTATTAACGATAAACAGATAATCATCACCGCGGGTAAATACTGCAACATCATTATTGCCATGATTTGCCTCACCCCACTGCATAGTTTTACCAAGCGTATGGTTGTGGAAATAAACACCTGCGATTACCTCATTCTCATTCCAATATGAGACACTACCATTTGCCACATCAGAAGACCACAGACCTGACTCGGTTAATCCTAGTTGATTTTGTGCCTGAATATCTGCGAAGATATATGGAGTACCAGCTTCCATCGCTAAGATAATACCATAGGCTAATGGTGCAGAATAGTAATTCATCACATAATCCGGAAACTGTGCTTTGCCATTCCATGGACACATTGCTCGTGAACTGATGCTGTCTGGTGCAGTATCTTGATCAATTACCAAGTTAATTGCATTACTTGCTCTTATTTTACCGATTCCTTGGTAAGCATATTGCGAGTTAAAACTAGCCTGCAATGTTTGCTGAAATTGATCATCATTAAAAGCGTGTTTCAATGCAACCAATAATGGGAAATTTAACATTTTCATCGTATGCATGGCATTCTGATCCCCTGTACCAGTGCTTATTGCCATATATTGGTAATAATCTGTTGCTGATTCAGTTGGATATTCGCCAAAAAATAGATTACCAGATTTATTATATTTTGCTACATCTTTAAATAAACGATTATAAAATTCGACGCTTTGTCCGCTGATATCATCAATTCTAAAGCCATCAACATTAAAACCACGCAGCGGATCTGCAGCTGTTTTCATACTGCCATGCTCGTAATCAGCACCCAATAACCATGCAGAAAATCCAGCAAAAACAGCCTCCGTACGACATGAAATTTGCTTAACACCGACAGATGAATTGCTTCCTGCAGGCAGAACACCGTCAAACCATCCATTCAAACCAGAAAAATCATTTTGCCATGGTGTACTCTCAACTACTTTATTAGCAAAGACTTTACCGTTAGGATTATTGCCAACTAATGCAATACTTGCTGGCGTATCATAATTATTGCTATCCGAGCATTTAAGTGTAGGCAATGGTAGATAATTTTTAACTCGAGTTTGAGGCCACCAGAAAGTTTGAATTGCTGTCATATTACCAGATTCAAAGTTGTATTTCTGCCCTGGGTATTCAGTGTAGTAAGGAGTATTGTTCACACCAGGCTGAGCAAACTGATGAATTGCCAAATCAACTATTATTTGTAACCCAGCTTTATGTGCTTCATTAACCAGATTTGCTAATTCCCGAGCAGAACCAAAAGACATTATATTATGCTCATCACCAATCTGACCAAAATCTACAGGTTGATATGCTCCATACCATGCGGGAATATTTTTCTTCCAATACGGAACATAAGCATTTTTTTGCGGCGGTGAAATCCAGATTGCAGAATAACCTAGTTTGACATACTCTCTTAGCATCTGAGGTGTTATTTTGTTATATGGTGTATTAAATAATTGTAGAATAGCATCGCGATTTTTAAGATTTGCCTCACTTACAGCAATACCAGAAGGCAAAGACATTCCATAAGCATTATTTCCAAGACGAATGCTATTACCGCCCACTTTTTGATTGTTTCCACGACAGAAATCATTATCACTTTCGCCACTTTTGATATTACTGCTGGCGCTATTATTCCAGTTACACTGATTATTTTGACAAGATATTTGATTTAAATCCAAATCATTAGCTGGCAATAAATTTAAAGTTATGCTAGCAGATGAAACTGCAAAAGCACTATTAGTTAAAACTGCTATCACTAACAAAACTGATTTCTTAATTAACATAATAAAAACTCCCCTCTATTCGCAAATTGATTTGATAAGACTTAACAAGTTATTTTAACATTTTTATTAGTCAACCAAGCTAACCATCTGGAACTTTATATAATTTTAATTATAACTACCAATTTGTTACAAATCTATGGATTGCTTAATCTATATTAAGCATAAAAAAGTGAGGACTCAGGTTTATAGGATAAAATTACATACTAAATTTTTTATAATAAGATAAAATCACATGTTAAATTTTTTTATAAGTTATCAATCATGAAAAAATTATGCTTTTGCTTATTGGCAACAATTTCTCTTTCGGCATATGCTAGTCTTGGAGAGTCATCAGAAGAGGTCAACAATGATGCTAAAAATCTATCCTCTTGGGTAAGTAATATTGAAACTACAGACAATTACGTTATCAAATCAATCAATACTGAAAATACTCAAATTAAAGAATACATTAATCCAGCTTCAGATACTGTTTTTGCTATCAGATGGGCAGGTAAAAGAATTCCAAATATGAAAGTATTACTTGGTAACTATTTTGATGAATTTATGAATACCAAAGGCTCATCTCATGGTCTTACTTCTGGCAGTAGTGCAAATACTGATTTAATCTCTAATTACGGTGGAGTACCGGGGCATTTCTTTGGTCAAGTAATTTTAACTAAATATCTTCCACAAGGTCTTAAAATTGGAGATTTGAAATGAAGAAAACTCTTGGCATTTTAGCTCCAGTATTAGTATCTTTCGCTGTAGTTAGCTGCAATAATGGCAGCGGTGGAAGCTCATCATCACCTAGCTCACCTACAAATGTTATGTCTGTCAGTGTCGAATCACCATTAATTAATACGGGTTATAATGACAATGGAAATGCAATCAATGTTCCATTCGTTACGCTATCAATTTGCCAGCCAAATACAAATAATTGTGTAACATTAGACCACGTATTACTTGATACTGGTTCGACTGGTTTACGTGTCATATCTTCTTTGGTAAATAACTTGAATTTACAACCATTTACCGTAAATGGCAATCAGATCAATGAATGTATTACATTTGGAACTGGCTATACTTGGGGACCAATCGCTCGTGCTGATGTTAGAATGGGTGGTCAAACAGCATATAATATACCAATTAATCTACTTGGTGGTTCGTCCATTTCAGTACCAGATCAGTGCTCTCAATATGCAATGCCGCCTTATGAATACACAGTTGAAACATTTGGCTCAAATGCAATTGTTGGGGTAAATCCAAGTATATTTGACACTGGTAATATGTATGCCGAATCAAGTCTTGATAGCGGCGGTGGGTATTACTCTTGTAACCCAAATGATGAGTCAGGAACTTCTTCATGCAGCTATTATCGGTTACCAGAAAGCCAACAAGTCGTTAATCCAATTGCCTTTATGTCAGATGCAAATGGAAACGCACTAAATAATAATGGACTGATATTAAGTCTACCAAGTGCTGGTGGAGCTGCCGCAAGTCAGGTTACTGGGTCGTTGACTTTTGGTATTAATACTCAAACGAATAATGTATTGGCAACAAGTGCACCAATCTTTAATGGAACAATGGAGTCTGGTAATCCAATCGTTACTATTGGAACTAATTATAATGGTTCTAATTGGTCAGCTTTGTTTGATAGTGGTACACAAGGATATTTAATTACCAACTATGGCGAATTACTCTGTGCACCAGATACTGAAACTAATCCAACTGGTCCATATGCAGGATTGTTATGTCCCATACAGCCACTAAGCCTAAGTGCAAATATCATGAGCTATGATTTTACAGGTAATTCTACTACAAATCAATTCATGATAACTAATGCATTAACTTGGATTAATGACTTTCCAACGGCTCACGTTTATCCAAATCTTGGCTATTATATGCCTGGAAATGATAGCGTTGCAAGTGGAATATTCATTTGGGGACTTCCATTTTTCTTAGGTAAAAATGTTTATCTTGGATTTACTGGACGTACGGTTAATAATGTTTCCTCTACACCATTCACAAGTTTTGTAACACAATAATACAAAATTAAAATAATCAATAAGAAAAGTCGACAAGATAGTCGGCTTTTTTTATCATATAAACTGTTCAATTAACTGTGTGATAATTAAGTAAGATAGCACCATTTTCTGATGGAAGTTTATGGTAAATACGATATCACAAAAGAGCATATTCAGCTCCAGAATTACCATGCTGAAATGGCAATCCAAGAGCTAAAAAAGCTCGGAAAAAGTGAAATGATGTTCTATGAATCACACAAAAATATTATTGTTTATGTACACTTCCAATTGGAGCAATAGGTAATTCCAGACCAAGTTTTGTCGTTGAATGAGCCGCAGATACTACGTCTTGCCCAGTAGCTTTAGCGCTGTCGTTATGTCCAGCAGAGCCATGTCCTGTTTTTGCATTAGCAAATGAAACTACTGTAGCTAAAAATAGTGCAATTAGAAATTTTTTCATGGTGATGTCTCCTGACAAAGTTTGTTTTTTGATACCGTTATAATAACAACTTTTTGAATCACATGGTTTCCCACTTTTGCATAGCTAATTCCCATTTTTGCACAAACAATAAACAAATATCCATAATGTCAATATCAGCGCTTTGGTGTTGAATAATCTGGTAAATATTTGTCCGCAATGATATGATTCATACTTGGTGAGATTATTTAATCTGTAAATTTTTGATACTCTGGAGTCAGTAAAACTTTATGGCAAAACAAAACCTATGCCCCTGTGGCAGTAAGCTGGAATATAGCAACTGTTGTCAATCATTTATTGAAAGTAAACTTCTCCCACCAACACCAGAGCAGTTGATGCGTTCACGCTATACTGCTTATTCACAGGCAAATATTAACTACATTCAAGAGACAATGCGCGGCGATGCTTTGCAGAATTTTGATGCTGAGGAAGCCAGAAACTGGGCACAAAGTGTGAAATGGCTTAAATTGGAAGTCATTCACTCAGGAGTGGCATCTAAAGATAAAGGTATAGTTGAATTTATTGCTTATTACCGCTATCAAAATAAAAAGCACCAACTGCATGAAATTAGTCAATTTGAGCTAATAAATCAGCGCTGGTACTACACTGGTCAAATTCATAAATAACACCTACAATCTAGTTTTGGAGGCTATCATAATTTAAAAGCTTTTCCTTGCTGTTGCCATGCTAAAATATAGTTTCAAAGAGTGATGGAGATGCGAGTATGCAACAATTTGATTTAGCTAATTTATATGTCGAAGCCAGCGTATTTTGTGCGGTTGTCGAATGTGGAAGCTTTACAAAAGCATCGATAAAACTTGGGATTGCTCAATCAACTGTTAGTAACAAAGTTCAAGCATTAGAAACGTATCTAGGTTATGCATTGATGACGCGCAGTACGAGAAGTATTAAGATTACGGCATTGGGTCTTAAGCTTTATGATTTTGTAACCAATCAACAAAAACTCTTTAACGAATATATTCAGCTACAACAAACCAAGAAAGAAACTATCCATGGTAAAGTTAAATTAGTCTTGCCAGAAGTAGTTTCTTATAATCTTGTTACGCCATATATTGGTGAATTTTTGCAAGAGCATCCGGATCTTGAGCTTGAAATCTATTATCAACATACTGAGTTAAACCTATTTAAAGAAAAATTTGATCTTGCCGTAGTTAATCACATGCCAAAGCAACAGACTATCAAGCTAAAATATCTGGGCAAACAACAACTCTTCTTATACTGCACTAAAGAATATATTAGCCGCTATGGCTTGCTAACGGACTTAAAAGACTTAGCAAATCATTTATACACAGGTCCGATCAATCATAGTTATAATGCTAAAAAACCTGTTGACTTTATTTCACAAAACCATGGAGACTTGAGCGTAGAAAATGCTACTCGTATAAAAGTAACCTCAATGCTAAGCGCAAAACAACTTGCCATGAGTGGTCATGCTATTGCTGGTGGTACTGATCTAGTCTTTGCTGATGAAATTAATAATGGAACTTTTATAAAACTTATCCCCGAAATATCTGGAGGTGAAATTTCCTATTATCTTATCCGCGTGCCACAACATGATAATGCAGCCATTCGTTGTGTTGCAGAATTCATCGAAAATTGCTTCGCTAAACTTCGTAAAATATAATACCCTATCCAGTAAATACCTGCCACGTTTCATCCATCAATATTTATCATTTAAATGATAAATATTATCCAAATCAAGATTAATTTCGCAGTAATCAATATGTAATAATTCCGTCCTATGGAGAGCTCACAACCTTGTCAAGTACAAATTATTTACTCTGACTCATGTTAACTATCATTAATTATTAAGGAATTATTTATGCACCATAAATTAAAGAAAATCTATCTAATCATATCATTAAGTTCACTTGCTGCTTGTAACAGTGGAACTAGCAATAGCCGTACAGCCAGTAACAGCACCAGCACACCATATAATACTACGGCTACAGAAACTAAAGCTAGCATTAAAGTAATGACTACTGGGCAAAAAACCACCTATGCACCACGTGATGATGGTGAATTACAACCTGGCGGTGAAATAGATGGGGTACGTTTCGTTAGCGGAACTGGAGCTGAAGCCGATTGTATCGTTGATAAAACAACTGGTTTTATGTGGCCAAAAAATGGCAAATTATTTGCTAAAACCTCGTGGGAAGATAATCTAAATAAAATTAATGCTATGGATAGTGATTCTGCTAATACAGCGTATGACCTATGTGGACATAAAGACTGGCGGATGCCAAATGCCAACGAGTTAGAAACGTTGGTTAATTATGCCGAATCAAGTAACGCGGCGTGGTTAGAAGCCCAAGGGTTCCAAAATGTTGAACGTAAAGACATGTATTGGAGTTCAACTTCATATAATTTAGATGGCTTTTGTGCTCATGACATGGCCTTTGCTACTAGCCTTGATTCAGGGGTAACTGGTGGACGGAATAAGTCTAAAGTTGGGGAGCCAATGGCTGCAAATTATTTCCAATATGCAATTCCAGTGCGTACTGCCGATAAAAATGCACCCTTTCAGGTACCTGCCACGGGACAAACTAAAATAATTCAACAAATCTCTGCTAAATGCGATGGTGGGATTAATTATACTTCACCAACTGGATCCGATGGTGATTTACAACAAGGCAAAAAAATTCCGCAAAATCGTTTTGCTAGCCTATCAAATGGTGAATGTATCAAAGATAATTTAACTGGTTTAGTATGGACGACCGATGGTAGCCGCCAATCACCGATACTTCAGGGTGCTTATGATGCACTAGGTAATGGTGTAAAAGCAAATGGAATTACTTGGGATAACATGAATCAGTATGGGGTGCCTGCGGCAAATCAAAAGAAGGTTTGCGGTAAAAACAATTGGCGCTTACCGACTATTCGTGAGGCGCGTTCATTGTACAACTATAACGTAACTTCAAATGCGAGCCATTTGAATGCAGTTGGTTTTCATATTGATAGCGCTATTGACACCGGATCATGGTATCTTACTTCAACGCCATTTGCTTATAAAGGTTCGCGCTCAACTAATTTAAGTAATGCTGGAATTTCAGCGTGGGACTTGCAGTTAAATGCTAATCTAACTGGTGATGTTGGACAAAATGGCGATCAAGGGATCATGAAAAATCGCGATTTACGCAATGCTCTATTGGTCTCTGGTGGTCAAACTATTAAACCTGCCACAAAAAGCAAGCCAGCTTTGGTCGATAAAGTAATATTTATTACTCAAAGCGGTTATAGCAATTTCAGTGGGTTACCTGCTGCGGATGCAATCTGTAATACAGAAGCCAAAAAAATTGGTAGCCTGATTGATAAAAAAGCTATTTTCAAAGCTTTACTGGTAGCAAGTAATCGTTTTCCCTGTAATGCTAATGGTAGTTGTGGAGTTGGTAGTTTTAATGATTGGCCGGTACAACCAGATACTAGCTACACAACCGTGGGAAATAATGGCAAAATTAGCAGTAATGTTAATGGTGTATTTCAAAATTATCCAGCGGGCTTGATTCGTGATGAATTTGGTTACCCACAAAATCGCTTTTTTTGGACTGGGATTAATGGTGTTTTAGTTGGCGAAAGTTCTACTCTAGTTGGTTGGTCATATGCAAATCAGGATGCTAACTGGACTAAGGTCGTTAATGGAAAATCAACTTCAACCATAAGTGGAGCATGGAGCAGATATGCTGATCTAACCGCAAGTGATTGGACATTCCCAAGCACTATTTCTTCTGCAGGAATCGGTGACAATGGATTTTACCAAGACACACAGTTTGGTGATGCTCATAAAATGGTTAAATCTGGTTTTGGCTATGCGACTAAAAATGCGACTCTATTTGATTCATTATCACGTTGGTTAGTGTCGAGTAGTCAACAGACTGGCTGGTTTGCCTCTTCATATTGGACATGTCCACAAATACATATCATGTGTGTTCAACAATAATTTAAAAGCAAGGCAGTATTTATTAACTGCCTTGCTTTTAATGATTAAAGTTATGGACATTTTTATGTATGATCACTTAATTTTACTCTTTAATCAGCGAAACCAGCTTGCCACTCTCAAAACTCCACTCCATCATATCTGCGGTACTTACATCATAAATCCATGCAGAAAGACCGAGGCTTGCCTCCTCCAATAATTTATTTACTACTGGATAAGTTTTTAGATTATTTATTTGATTTAATAAATTAAGACGTACACCATCACTCACATTATCGGGCAATTCATCACCATAACCAATGCGAATGCGTTTTAGCCAGTTGGATAAACCGCTATCATCACTGCATGCACCGCTTAGGACTGATTTGATTGCACCGCAATCAGTATGTGCACAAATTACAATATTTCTAATTCCAAGACTACCTAATGCGAATTCAATAGCCGCAACTTCACTGTGTTGTGAGTTTGGTTCATATACTGGCACAACATTACCAACATTACGCACAATAAACAACTCACCCAAACCAGATGATAAAAAAGAATTAGGATTTAAACGACTATCAGAACATGTTATCAATAAGGTATGTGGGTTTTGTCCTTGCGCCAAGGTAGAAATTAATTGTTTACGCTCTTTGGCAAAATCCACCAAGTATTTTTGCATTCCGTGACGTAGTACATCTTTAGCTGAATGCGCTACACCTGAAGCTTCGAGTAGTACTTTAATTTCACTTTCGGTATGAGTTTGACTCCAAACCACATCACCTTGCACATTCGCATTTAAAACCTTTTCCTGTTCCTGAGTTAAACCGTGAAAAATTATTTTAATTCCACTCGCAGCAATTGTTTGTGCAGTTGTTACTAAATGTCCGGCACCCGAAGAATCCAAACCACTCACTTCATTAAACTCAAATACCACAAAACGCAAACCAGTATGTTCTAAAACATACTCTTCAAGTTTATTTAAACGATCAAAAGACCAGAAAGTCATTCCACCTGTTAAACCAACCCGCATAACCACTTGATTCGTCCATAAGCGAATATTAGTTTTAGTTTTTAGCATCCGAATCGCAACTAATAAGAATGCAACACTAATCCCAGCCTGAACACCTTCGACTAAATCAGTGGCAATAATCGCGATAAACGTAATTAAATAAATCACGGCTTCACCACGATCAGTACGCCAGTAATGAATAAACTCTTTCCAGTTAATCATTGATATACCAGCACTCAGCAAGATACCTGCCAATGCAGCTACTGGAATTTTTTCAATCAAACCCGGAAATAAATAGATTGCTGCCAATACAGCAATAGAATGAAAAACAGCTGAACGACGAGTCTTTGCACCAGCGGCAATATTTACAGAGGAGCGTGCAATTACGCCTGTTACTGGCAAACCACCAAAAATAGCAACACCAAGATTAGCAGCACCCTGCCCGATTAATTCTTGATTGGGATTATGCATATCGCCCTTACCCATGCTATCTACGGCACTCGAAGATAATAAAGTCTCCAAAGACGCTAATGCAAATACTGCAAAAGCACTCATAACTAAATCTTTCCAATCAGCAATCGCAGTAAAATTAGGTAAGTGCGGCATTGCCAGACTATGAGGAATACTACCAACCAATGTTATATTTTTTAACCCAACAAAGTATACAATCAGCGAAGGTATTGCAACTGCAATTAGCGGAGTTGGCGCTTTTGGGAAAAACTTAGGCAAAATTTTTAGTGTTGCTAAAGTCATTAACGCCAATCCAAAAGCAATTGGATTCATGGTTTCGATATACATACCAATATGTTGAATCACATAAAATACATGATTTTGATCTGGAGCGGGTAATTGCAATGCTTTGGGTAACTGACCAACAATAATTATAAAGCCAATCCCCGCGGTAAATGCAGCGACTACGGGCAAAGGAACTAGTTTGGCATAGCGCCCAAGTTTAAAAACTCCAAAAGCTATTTGCAGTACCCCACAAATAATCCCGATTATCAATAAGCCCGTCATACCGTATTGTTCAACATTACTAGCAATAATTACCGCCATGGCTGCAGCCGGACCAGTAACAGCCATCGAAGTACCGCCGAATATAGCAGCTAAAATCCCACCGATCACAGCAGAAATAAGACCAACCCCAGGTTCTACGCCTGAAGCCATTGCAATTGCCAAAGATAATGGAATTGCGATACACGCAACAGTTAATCCCGCAAAAATATCTTCCTGCAAATACTTTTTACGGAACATTGGTGCAAGTTCGCCCTTTAAGTAACCAAAACCAAAATATAGTTTAGGAATCATAAGCTTATTTCTCCGTAACAACTAAATTAAAAGGCTATTATACTTTACGTTCAGCAATTGAAGTCACATTATTGGCAATTGTCGTTGTTAGCGAATCTAAAGGTAAGTCATTATCATCGGTACCAAATGGATTTTCTAGTTCTTCAGATAATATTTCCAGACCAAGCAATACATAAACCATCATCAAAATCATTGGAATAATGAAATAACCAAATTTATCCACCCAGCCAAACGGAAAAATCAAAGAATAAAACAATAGCGCTTGTTTAACAAAAAAGGCAAATGCCGCTGGCACGGGGGTATTTGCAATCCGCTCGCAGCCACCAGTCATATCAATCAAATTTACAAGATGCATGTCCATCGCCATATACTGTTCAAAACGAATTTTGTCTTGATTGCGTAATTCATTAATCACACCATACATGCGATTAGTCAGATAAATAACTGGATGCTCTACTTCATAGATTATCCCAATCGAATTAAGTTCCTGAGTTACGCTTTTGCGATCTTTACGCAAATGAAACTTTATTACTGCAGGCAAAATACGCAAACAATCAAAGAAATGGGGATAATTTTGTAAACCAGCAAAGTTATCGAATTTCATACCCAGATTACGGCAATTATTGACAATATTCCCCCACAGTACACGCCCTTCCCACCAACGGGCATAGGTAGTATTGACCCGAAAGCTAATAATAATCCCAAGAATAAAACTGAATATCAGATGAAACTGCCCGAGATTCATCATCTCAAGTTTTTCAAAGCGATTAGAATAAGCATCAATATAAACAATAACGATCGCATAGACCGCTAATACCGTCATAATCGGAATTAGTTTACGAAATACTTTCTCGCGATAAAAAAATACTAAGTGTAATAACCATGTTCTTAAATTATGTGTTTGCCCTAAACGCATCTTTCATTTCTCCTTCCAACTTATTTTGCTCCTTCTGCTTTAGCCAAAGCTTCTGATGGATCAATGCTTAAATCAGCCTGCAAAAACTCGGCAGACTCAGGCAATGCTATCTTAAAATCAGTTTCTTCGGCTAACATTAATTGTACATTAGCGGCAGATAGGCTAAGTACATGACCTCCAAATTTTCTATCATCACTTAATAGATGCAAATGATATCCCGGTACATTGAGTGTTTTAGCATATTCTGGCGTCCAAAACCCAACCAGTGTTCCGCTACAATCATTTAAATCAAAAACAGCTTGGTTATTAGTTGCACTGACTAAATCAGTACCTTGCTCTGCTTTACACGCAACTCGATACTGAATATGTTTAAAAGTTCCTTTAATACAAATTGATGTGAAAATATTTTGGGATTTTCTTAACTCATCAAGTTGTTGACATAAATCATCCCAACCAGCAACTACATTGAGGATGCAAGAAGTTTGTGGTATAAAGTTGGTCGTTGCCCAAAATGGCGCTAATTCATCATCAGCTGCCAAAGCTAATGAACCATTGCTTTTAGCGTGCCAAACCTCTCCGTCTAGCATTATTCCTTCACCATCTAGCTCATCAAAAGTACCTAGACCAAAATTACCATGTTTCTTGATCTCCGCTACCGTTATACAACCATTATAAATACCCTGCACTAAAGCGGTTGAAGTTGATACCTGAAACAAGGTATGATGGCTAATATCAAGCTCGCTAGCAAGTGCTGACTGAATAACGTGATCAGGAGTTTCACCAGTACGCTCACAACGATCGAGAATAGCCTGCCATAATGCAGATGATACCCTCGATTTTATTATGTGTCCATAATGTGAATGTTTTTTCATTGCTATCACCATTAATTCACAAAACTTTGGATTACATCTTGCATCAAACGCATATTATGCGAATAGTCAATCGGAATATGAATCAATACCGAAACTTCAGAGCCAATTGCTTCTTGGAATACTCCAGCAATCTCATCTGCTGATTTGATAGTGTAGCCCTTACAACCGAATGATTCAGCATAAGCCTTAACATCATAATATCCTAGTTCAACTCCAGCAGTATCACCTGCATAGTGTGCAGCTTCTTGAAATGAAACCATGTCATATGAAGCACTATCCCATATCAAATGAATAAATTTCACCCCCAAGCGTTTTGCAGTTTCCAGCTCCATTGAACTAAACAAAAATCCACCATCACCGGACACCGAGATAATCCGCTTATCAGGATATAATAAACTTGCTGCTATTGCCCACGGCAAAGCTACACCTAGTGTTTGTTGCCCATTACTAACCAATACTTGCCTAGCATATTCAGCGCCATAATAGCGATTCATCCAAATATAGTTAGAGCCAACATCTAGTGCAATATGCGTATCAGGCGTAATTATCTTTTGTAATTCATGAATAACCCGTAGTGGGTGAATTGGAGTTCCATTTAGTTGTGCTCCTTCAGCCACAGTTAACTTATTTTGAGTTAAGGCATCAGTAACAGCATTAATAAATCCAGTTTCAATTTGTGGCGCTAATTTACTGGCTAAAACATCGAGCGAACCACCAATCTCGCCAACAATTTCCACTTCAGGCATAAAATCATTATCCTGATCAGCGTTGATAACATCCAGCGCAATTAATTTACGACGATTATTATGATTCCAGATGTTAGGATCATATTCAATCGGATCATAACCGATAGTGATAATACAATCAGATTGATCTAATAAATGATCGGCTGGTTGATTACGAAACAAACCAATTCGCCCGACAAAAGTTTCACAATCTTTAGGTTGTGCCCACTTACCCGGACCTTGAAAAGTTGCAGTATACGGTATTTTTGTTTTAGCTAGAAAATTTTGCACTGAATTAGCAACATCTGGTTTTGAAGCCTGCATTCCAAAAATTACCATTGGACGTTTGCTGGCATTAATCAACTCTGCAGCAGCATCAATTGCCGCTAGCGAACCGATGCCTTGCGGAACAACTTTACCCCACTCTCGATCAACATCACCAACAAATGGTGCTAAACCAATATCTTTTGGCAAGGAAATAAATGCAGCACCAGAGCGTCCACTTTCAGCGGCACGAATTGCATTACCCATAATTTCAGTTAGTTGATCAACCGTAACTACTTCTGCACTATATTTAGTAACAGGTTTCATTAGAGTAACGGCATCAAGAGATTGATGCGTTTTTTTAAGTCTTTCGTTGAGTGGAACCTCGCCACCAATAGCTAAAACTGGATCGCCTTCACTAGTTGCGGTTGCTAATCCAGTAATTAAATTGGTAACGCCAGGTCCTGAAGTAGCAATACACACTCCAACCCGACCTGTAATACGTCCAAATGCGGCAGCCATAAAAGCGGCATTTTGCTCATGACGAACTAAAACCAATTTAATATTTGAATGTTTTAGTGCAATAAATAAGCTATCAATCTTTGCACCAGGAACGCCAAAAACATGCGTAACACCCAGATTTTCAAGTATTTTAACTATTGCTTGAGAGCAATTTAGCTGCTGATTAATCTCGCCCATTTTTACCACCTTGTAACAATCAACTTACATTACCAAACTCTAAATACCAGAAAATAACCTTCAACCTTAGCTATCAATATCAGCGATTTCTTTACCAGTTAATGCCTGATTAATTGCCTTATCCATTCGTTTAGCCGCAAAACTATCGGTTGCCTGATTTAGCCCCTCAACTAATTGACGAACTTTTTCCCCTGCAGAATCAAGTTCTATTGCTTTTTGCTCAATTGCAATTTTTAGTTTCATACATGCATGGTTAATTTGCGTTAGCTCAGCCTCATCAAGCAAATCTGCATCCGCAATTAAAGCCTTCTCAACTGAATCCAAAATTGCTCGTGCATCAACTACCGCCTCCTGATATTGACGCTGCTGAATATCTTCACTTGCATGACTGATTGAAGCTTGTAACATTTCACCTATCTGTTCATCATTCAAACCATAGCTAGGCTTAACCTCAATATGAGCAGCGACACCGCTAGTCATCTCTTTAGCTTGAACAGAAAGTAAGCCATCAGCATCAATCTGATAACTAATTCGAATCCTAGCCTGTCCAGCAACCATTGGTGGAATTCCACGCAAAGTAAATTTAGCTAGCGAACGACAATCTTTAACCAACTCACGCTCACCTTGCACCACATGCACACTCATCGCAGTTTGCCCATCTTTGTAGGTAGTAAAGTCTTGTGCCCGTACTACGGGAATAGTTGAATTACGTGGAATAATTTTCTCTACTAGCCCCCCCATAGTTTCAACACCGAGCGATAATGGTGTTACATCCAAGAGCAACCAATCGTCTTTTTTATTACCAACTAAAATGTCAGCCTGAATTCCAGCACCGATTGCAACTACTTCATCTGGATTAATGGAAATTAACGGAGCACGCCCAAAAAACTCAGTCACAGCTTGACGAATTGCCAACATCCGGGTTGAACCACCGACCATAATTATTTCATCTATTTGTTCTTTATCAAGTTTGGCATCGCGCAATGCTTTTTTAAGTGGCATAAGCGTTTTTTGCACTAAATATTTGACTATTGTCTCATATTCAGCCCTAGTTATAGTTAAATTCACAATTCGTTTATTAGATAATACCGCGCTAAAGGCAACTTTTTCTTTATCCGCCAGCTGTTCTTTAACTAATTTGGCGCGAGTTAATAACTGAGCTGTATCTTCATCAGTCAATTGTGAAAGATTAGATTTTTCTAGGATATAGCAATACAGGCGGTGATCAAAGTCATCTCCACCCAATTGCGTATCTCCGCTAACCGACAACACTTCAAAAACACCTTGATTTAAACGTAAAATCGACACATCTAGTGTTCCGCCACCCAAATCATAAACTAAGAATGTACCGTCTTGCTTGTTATCCAAGCCATAAGCAATCGCAGCTGCGGTCGGTTCATTAAGCAAGCGTAAAACATTTAGACCAGCAATTTCACCTGCATACTTGGTTGCCTGTCGCTGTGCATCATCAAAATAAGCTGGAACTGTAATAACCACTCCGGCAGGCTCTTCACCAAGTGACTCAACCGCTAAATTACGTAAGTAGGTTAAAATATCTGCGGATACCGCAACTGGATTTTTTATACCTTGACGAGTGTTAATTTGAATATTGGCATCAGATTTTGCCGCAAATTTATACGGATAAACTACATCAGGATCTAAATCAGCAAACCCGCGCCCCATAAAGCGTTTAATTGAAACTAGTGTATTTGCAGGATCATTAACTCTTAATTTTAAGGCTTCATGCCCAACACTTAGCTTATCACTACCATAATTGACAATTGAAGGAATTAATTTAGCACCGCTACTATCACAAAGAACTGTTGCTTCACCACTTTTTACCGTTGCAACCAGTGAATTAGTTGTCCCCAGATCAATCCCAATTGCCACATTATGCTGATGTGGCGCACCGGACATATCCGGTTCTGCAATTTGTAATAATGCCATTTACATATTCCTATTTTGAATAATACACGTCTTTTATATATGGTTAAACTCGAATTTTGCAACTTTTGATACTTAGATAAACTGAAATATTCACAGAAATGTTTATTTCGTTATTTGCCAAAACCAAGAAGAATACAAATCAGTACCGTTTTATGATAATTAATTCACTATACTCAAACTAATTCGAAATCCTAGTAGGCGATTTATGACGAAGCCTACACGTAGTAGGTGAGGAATAAATCAACGACCTAGGATGATGAATCGGATTAAGTATACATTGAGCTAAGAATATTAGCAACCAACTGCTCCAGCTTATTATAAAAAGCCAATTGTTTTATCAGTTCCGTGATTTGTTGGTATTGTCCAATGGTAAATAACTCACCAATTTTAACTGCTAACGAATTAGATTCTTTTGCCAAATTTTTCTCAATTTCCTCCAACGCATCAAAATCTCCACTATCTTCTGCCTCTGAAATCTGTTCACGTAATTCGATTTGTGCCATCAGAAATTCATTGCTAAATTTAGTATCATGCACTAAATCAACAGTAATACCGTGCAGTTGCAATAGGTAAATCGCACGAGACAATGGTTCGGACAGAGTTGTATAAGCTTGATTAATCTGGCTAGAAAGCACCAATGCTTGATTAGTAATCTCAGCACTTTCGGCTGCAAAATTATCCGGATGATACTGTTTTTGTAGAGTTCGCAAATTATCTTGCAACTCACGCAAGTCCACTCTATAGTCCTGCTGCAAACCAAAAAGTTCAAAGTAATTTTGTTTTAACAATTCGTTATTCATTTATTAAGTTTCTTTATATCAGTAAAAAGCCCCGGCACAAACGGCAAGGGCTTATTTTATATTATCTACTGTAGCTTTGTTCAAGTTCAAAATTTAAACAGTAAAGCTTTCACCACAACCACACTCATCCTTAACATTGGGATTCGTAAATTTAAACCCTTCCTGTAAGCCTTCCTTGGTATAGTCAAGTACTGTCCCATCAAGAAACTGCAAACTTTTAGCATCGACAAAGATACTAATTCCATTAGACTCAAACTTATGATCATCGCTTGCTGGAGTATCAACAAACTCAATCTTATAGGCTAATCCAGAACACCCAGTAGTCTTTACGCCTAAACGTAAGCCAACACCTTTGCCTCGCTTAGCTAAAAAAGCCTGAACACGTGCGGCTGCAGTTTCAGTTGCACTTATTCCCATTTGAAACTACCCTCTTATTTTGAATTTTTAGATCGATAGTCAGCAACAGCGGCTTTAATTGCATCCTCAGCTAAAACGGAACAGTGTATTTTCACCGGAGGTAATTCAAGTTCTTCCGCAATATCGCTATTTTTGATAGCCTGAGCTTGATCTAAATTTTTACCCTTAAGCCACTCTGTCACCAATGATGATGAAGCAATTGCTGAGCCGCAGCCATAAGTTTTAAATTTTGCATCTTGAATGATACCATCTGCACCAACTTTAATCTGGAGCTTCATAACATCACCACATGCCGGAGCACCAACCATGCCGGTACCAACTTGGGCATCATTCTTATCTAATGCACCAACATTACGTGGATTTTCATAGTGATCCACAACTTTATTTGAATAAGCCATGACAATTTCTCCTTAATGTAAAATTACGTCACGTTGGGTATCATGCGAACTCCATTCGAAGTTTGCTACATCAATCCCATCTTTGTACATTTCCCATAGTGGGGAAAGCTCACGTAATTTAGTAACTTTTTCCTGTAATAATTTAATAGTATAGTCAACTTCTTCTTCAGTATTAAAGCGGCTAATGCTGAAACGAATTGAGCTGTGCGCTAATTCATCATTGCGCCCTAAAGCGCGTAATACATATGATGGCTCTAGTGAAGCAGACGTACAAGCAGATCCACTCGAAACCGCAATATCTTTTACCGCCATCATTAATGACTCACCCTCAACATAATTAAAACTTACGTTTAAATTATGTGCAACCCGATGCTCCAGATCACCATTAAGATAAACTTCTTCCATTTGTTGCAAACCAGTTAGTAATTTATCACGCAAATACTTTATGCGTGGCAATTCGCTATCCATCTCCTGAGTAGCTAATTCAAAAGCTGCACCCATACCTACAATTTGATGAGTTGGTAAAGTACCCGAACGGAAGCCACGTTCATGACCTCCACCGTGAATCAATGGTTGCAATCTTACTCTTGGTTTACGACGTACATAAAGCGCGCCAATTCCCTTAGGTCCATAAACTTTATGCGCTGAAAAACTCATCAAGTCAACATTTAGATCAGCCAAACTAAATTTAACCTTACCCACCGCTTGAGCTGCATCAACATGAAAGATAATTCCTTTTTCACGGCACAGATTACCTATCGCCGCTACATCCTGAACCACTCCGATTTCATTATTAACATACATCACTGAGATTAATATTGTATCAGGGCGAATTGCCGCAGCCAACTTAGTTAAATCCAGAAGACCATTTGTTTCAGGAGTTAAATAAGTTACTTCAAAACCAATTCTTTCTAATTCACGCATCGTATCCAACGTTGCTTTATGTTCAGTTTTTACTGTAATTAGATGTTTGCCTTTATCTTGATAAAATAAAGCCGCACCTTTCACTGCCAAATTGATTGACTCAGTAGCACCCGAAGTCCAGATAATTTCTTTACTATCACAGCCAACCGTACTAGCCACTTGCTCACGTGCATGCTCAACTGCAGCTTCAGCAGTCCAGCCAAAACCATGCGAACGCGATGCCGGATTACCAAAATCATTAGTTAAAAACGGCATCATTTTTTCTAATACTCGCGGATCCAATTTAGTAGTTGCAGCGCTATCTAAGTAAATTGGTAATTGTAATGTCATTTTATATGTATTCCTTTAACTACGGCAGAACATAATTTTACTAGGTTCATTTGTTTCTGCCTTGCTTAATAAATCTTTAAGGGTTATTTTATCGAGATAACCATACATCTCATTGGTTAAACCTGCCCACAGATCATGGGTTAAACATTTGGTATTGTCTTTACAGTTACCTTTACCGCGACAAGTTCTGGCATCCATATCTTCATCAACGGCTTTAATGATTTCTGAAATAGGAATCTGATCCAGATCACGCATTAAAACATAGCCACCACCTGGCCCCTTATAACTTTTTACCACCTGATTTTTACGCAACCTAACAAACAATTGCTCCAAGTACGACAAAGAAATATTTTGCCGCTCACTAATGTTATACAGCGTGATTGGTTTTTTATTATCTTCGCTGTAAATAGCGATATCTAGCAGCGCAGTAACCGCAAATTTTCCCTTAGTTGTCAATTTCATATCCGATATATCCACAAAATAATTAATGAAGATATTGTACATTAACCCACTAAAAGTGTCAAGTAAATAACACTATTTTTACTAGACTTATTTAACCCACCCTCCATTATATAATATCCGAGTATTTTAGTCAACTATAATCATCAGCGAAACCCTCCTGATTTACTCTGGTTTTTAACCCACCACCCCAACTTTGAGAGGTGCAGTGCAGCATCAGAAGCACACTGTAGCATAAATGCAAATCACACAAGGACTGAAGGGAGAAAATCCTATTAGAATTTTCGCAACAATACAACAGCTTAACTCATTTTTATCTTGACAACACTGGCATTTTAAGCTTAAAATACTTGCCTTATTTGCTATTAGCCATCAAAGCTAAGTGTTCAAAAAGCGGATTTTATACCCGACTCAAATTAATACAATTTTTAAATTTGGAATATTCAATTATGGCAAACTACATCTGGCAAAACGGTAAACTAGTTCCGTTCGAACAAGCAACTACTCACGTAATGTCTCACGCGCTGCACTACGGCACTGGTGTATTCGAAGGAATACGCGCCTATGAATTAGCTAGCGGCGAAACAGCGGTCTTAGCGTTATCCGAGCACATCGACAGAATGTTTGTCTCTTCTGACCCAATTGCGATGAAAATACCTTATACTAAAGAAGAAGTATGTCAGGCAGTTGTAGAAACCGTAAAAGCGAATGCATTGAAGTCATGCTATATTCGCCCTTTGGCTTACTATGGTTTACCGCCAACTAAAGTACGTGTTCGCCCTGATCCTAAAACACCAGTAGAAGTAATTGTTTACTCTTATGATATGGGTGATTATTTACCTGACGTGGCACTTGATGTAAAAATCAGCGACTTTATCCGCTTGCACCCTAAATCAACTGCAGTTGGAGCTAAAATTTGCGGTCACTACGTAAATAGCTTACAAGCTTTATTACAAATTAGTGGAACTAAATACAATGAATTAATTATGCTTGATTATGAAGGTTATGTGTCTGAAGGAAGTTCTGACAATGTATTCATGGTTAAAGATGGCGTAATTTATACACCTGAGCTAGGAACAATTTTAACTGGAATCACTCGCAAAATCGTAATTGGTTTAGCGCAGGATCTAGGCTACAAAGTAGTTGAAACTAAAATCAAGCCTGAAGAATTATATGCTGCTGATGAAGTATTCTTTACAGGTACAGCAGTAGAAGTTCGTGCAGCTGGCACTATCAATGACCAGCCAATTGGTGATGGCAAAGAAGGTAAAATTACGCAACACCTAAAAACTGAATATCTGAAAATTTGCCGTGGTGAAAATCCTAAATACAATCATTATTTGACAGTGGTAAAATAATATGGCACAAAATATCATCAATAAGATTTGGCATAGTCACGTAGTACAAAGCAAACCTGACTTTCCAGATACTTTATATATTGACAGGATCTTGCTGCATGAAGTAACTTCGGCACAGGCATTTGCTGAATTGAAACAACGCGGAATACAAATCCGCAATAAACAAAATTTGTTAGCAACGGTTGATCACTCGATTCCTACCGATAAAAATCGAGCTGTGATTGCAGATGAGATTGCCCGTACTCAAGTTGATACTTTACGTGCCAACTGCAAAGAAACTGGCGTAACGATCTACGACATTGAGAGTTCGCATCAAGGGATTGTTCATGTAGTAGGTCCAGAACTAGGTTTTACCCTACCAGGCACAACTATCATTTGTGGTGATTCACATACCTCGACTCATGGTGCGTTTGGTGCTTTAGCTTTTGGCGTTGGAACATCAGAAATCACTCATGCGATGGCAAGTAGTTGTATTTTGCAAGATAAGCCTAAAACTTTTAAAGTTGAATTTAAGGGCATGCCCAATCAATACTTCACAGCTAAAGATGCAATTCTCAAGCTTATCTCCGTAATCGGAATTGGTGGCGGTAAAGGCTGTGTAATTGAATACGTTGGCGAATATATCCGCTCACTAAGCATGGAAGGTCGCATGACAATTTGCAATATGTCGATTGAATGTGGAGCTCGTGCTGGCCTAGTTGCACCTGATGCAACCACTTTTACCTATTTGCAAGGTCGCCAATATGCACCACAAGGTGCTGCATGGGAACAAGCCAAAGCTGGGTGGAATGCATTAGTAAGTGATGCAGGTGCAAGCTATGATCATGAAATCGTAATTGATATTGAAGGTGCAGGTCCAATGCTTACTTGGGGAATCAACCCTGAACATGCAATTGCCCTTAGCGGACAAACTCCGGCATTAGATGCTGGAGGTGATCGTGCTACTTTAGAAAAAGCGTATGCTTACACTGGTTTAACTCCAGGACAATCACTTAAAGGTACGCCGATTGATTTTGCTTTCGTTGGTAGTTGTACCAATGGGCGAATTGAAGATTTACGCGCAGTAGCTAAAATTTTGGATGGACGCAAGGTTTCTTCACGGGTAACCATGTATATCGTACCTGGCTCAGAGCAAGTTATGGCTCAAGCCCAAGCTGAAGGCTTAGACAAGATATTTATCGCAGCTGGCGCTGATTTCAGAATGCCAGGTTGTTCAATGTGCCTGGCAATGAACCCAGATAAAGTGCCTGAAGGCAAACGTTGCGTGAGCACTTCAAACCGTAATTTCATCGGACGGCAAGGTCCAAATAGTATTACGCATCTAGCATCACCACAAACTACGGCTGCAAGTGCGGTACTTGGTTTTATTGCTTCAGAGGAGAGTCTATAATGCAAAAATTCACTACTCTAACTAGCCCGGTAATTCCACTTAATCTGGATAATGTTGATACCGATATGATTATTCCAGCACAACATTTAAAAAGTGTGAGTAAATTAGGTTTTGGTGAGCATGTTTTCTCAGCATTGCGCAAAATGTATCCGGATTTCATTCTTAATCAACCAGCATACAACACTGGCAAAATTTTACTTTCAAAAGCTAATTTTGGTTGTGGTTCATCACGTGAACACGCAGTTTGGGCGATTCAACAGTATGGAATCCAAGCCGTAGTGTGCAGTTCATTTTCAGACATTTTCTTCAATAATGCCGCTAAGAACTGTTTATTATTAATTAGCTTGCCTGAAGAAACTATCACTAAATGGATCGATGCATCGCTAGCTGACAGTACTTTAGCGATGACAATTGATCTAGAAGCACAGAAAATCAGCTTTATGGGCGAAACCCACAGCTTTAAATACGACACCTTCCGCAAACACTGTTTAATCAACGGATTGGATGATTTAGATTACCTACTTTCTCAAGAAAAAGATATTACAGCTTATGAACAAAAACATTGCAATATTAGCCGGTGACGGCATTGGCCCTGAGGTAATGGCTCAGGCACAACGCGTTTTAGATGCAGTCGCAACAAAATTTGGTCACACATTTAACTATACCGAAGCTTTGGTTGGTGGTGCTGCTTATGACGTTTACCAAGATCATTTACCACAAGCAACTATCGATATTTGTAACCAATCAGATGCAGTATTATTTGGCTCAGTCGGTGGTCCGGTACATTTACAAACTGAAACCAAATGGGCAAATTGCGAGGCTAAATCAATTTTAGCGCTACGTAAAGCGTTTAATTTTAATATTAATCTACGCAAAATGGCTATCTATCCTGAAATCGCAGCTTTATCACCGCTTAAATCAGAGCTATTGAAAGATGGTTTGGATGTAGTGATTTTCCGTGAGTTAATCGGTGATATTTACTTTGGTGAACATACACTAGGTGAAAAAAATGGTCAGCGCTATGCTTTTGACAGTGCTGAATATACCGAAGAGCAAATTCGTTCAATCGCTGAATATGCATTTAATGTTGCACGTACCCGTAATAAAAATTTGGTTTCAGTAGATAAAGCTAATGTTTTGGCAACCTCGAAGCTATGGAGACAAGTGGTTAGCGAAGTAGCTAAAAATCATCCTGATATCGTTTATAGCGATATGTTAGTGGATAACTGCGCGATGCAGATTGTCAAAAATCCTGCGCAATTTGATGTGATTCTTACCGCCAATTTATTTGGTGACATTTTATCTGATGAATTATCAGTTTTATCTGGTTCAGTTGGTATGATGCCATCGGCAAGTTTTAGTTCAACTGGTTTGGCACTTTATGAGCCAGCTGGTGGTTCAGCGCCAGATATCGCAAATAAAAATATTGCCAATCCAATTGCGCAGATTTTATCTGCTGCGATGATGTTGGGTTATTCATTCGGCATGCATGCTGAAGCACAAGCAGTGAATGATGCAGTTAAAGCTGCAATTGTTGCGGGATATCGTACTGGTGATATCGCAATTAAAGGTAGTGCCGATAAAGTAGTAGGAACTAGAGAGTTTACTGATCAAGTAATCGCTGCTCTTTAAATATAAAGGATAAGAAGATGTCAAGTCAACAAGTATATATGCTGGATATTACACTCCGCGATGGACAACAGTCCCCTGGCGCAGGTATGTCATTTGAAGATAATTTGAATTATGCACAAATTGCCCATAATTTACGTGTTGACGTCTTAGAGGCTGGATTTCCTTCTGCTAGTAATACTGATTTTGCGATTGTCAATCAAATTTCTAAAAACATGGCAGCAATCAATTCAACAATGATAATTTCATCACTTTGTCAATTACGTGAAGATCAGGTTTATCGGACGATGGAAGCGTTAGCTCCATCATTAGCAATCAATCGCGCGCGGATTCATATCTATGTTCCGGTTGATCCTGAATTAATGAGTGCATCGCTAGGTAAATTAGCTGAAGATAAACCCGCGATTATTGCAACTACTCATCGCTTAATTAAAATTATGGCTGATGCAGGCTTTGAAGTTGAATTTAGCCCTGAAGGTTATTCACGCCAACGCGAAAATTTTGACTTTGTAACAGATTTAATTCGTCATGCTATTGATGCTGGTGCAACGGTAATTAATTGCCCTGACACAATTGGTGGTGCATCTCAATACCAAGGTGAAGATTATTTTGTTAACAAGATGGCAAAGCATAAAGCAATTATGCAGCAAGAGTTTCCAAATAAAGAAATCATTTGGTCAATGCACTGTCATAATGACTTTGGAACGGCATTAGATAATAGTTTGAATGGAGTCTTTAGCGGCGTGGCACGACAAATTGAAGGTTGTATCAATGGCGTTGGTGAACGGGCTGGTAATGTTGCCCTTGAGCAATGCATCATGACTATTCGTCAATTTGGGCAAGGCGAACATTTGAAGCAAAAATATCACACCAACATTGACATCAGCTATCTCAAAGAAGCTTCTGATTTCATTGCTGAACGAATGTTACCCCGTCAGCCACACTCACCGATTGTTGGTAAGAATTCGGCGTCGCATACGTCAGGGGGACATATCAATGCGATTTTGAAAAATCCTTTAGCTTACCAACCATTCGACCCTAAAGATATTGGCAGTGAAATTAGCTTTGTTTTTGGACCGCTTAGTGGCAGTAATCATGCACAACAAGTAATTACTAAATTGGGGTATTCTTGTCAAGATGATGAAAAGGTTGCAATTACGCAATCAATCAAAGATTTCTATGCAGATCGCCGCAAAGGTGTAACCGATGAAGAGTTATTGATTGCTTATAAGCAATATCGTGCACCGATAAAACTAGAACATTTAAGCTATGCTAAAGATGATAGCGGTAAAACAGTGGTTACATTCCATGGATTATTTTTTACCAACCATGATTTTAGTATTGAATACCAAGGGCGTGGTTCTGCACTTAGCGCATTGAATAAAGCCGTAAATAATTATTTGGCAACCACAACCGTTGTCGATTATAATTCACACTCAGCTGGTCATACTGTAGATGCATTATGTATATCAAAAATCATTATTGATTTAAATGGCAAGCGCTATAATGGTCAAGCAGAAGACGATGACATTGAAATCTCTGCACTAAAAGCGTTTATTGATGCAGTAAATAATGCATACATTGAAGAACACTATAAATTAACTAAAGGGGACTAAGCAATGAAAATGACTGGAGCGCAAGCCATTATTGAATCATTGATTCAAGAGGGTATTGAGATAGTATTTGGCTATCCTGGTGGTACAATTTTGCCGACTTATGATGCTTTATTTGAAAAAAAAGATAAAATTCACCACGTCCTGGTGCGCCATGAACAAGGTGGCGTGATTGCCGCTGAGGGCTACGCTAAATCTAGTGGTAAAGTCGGAGTCTGTTTTGCAACTTCAGGTCCTGGTGCAACCAATCTGGTAACTGGAATTGCAGATGCAATGCTTGATTCGATTCCTCTAGTATGTATTACAGGTCAGGTAGCAAGTAGCCTGATTGGTACTGACGCATTTCAGGAAGCAGACATTGTTGGAATAACAATTCCGGTTACTAAATGGAATTATCAAGTAACTCGTGCTGAAGATATTCCATCCGTAATTTCTAAAGCATTTCACTATGCAACTGAGGGACGTCCAGGACCAGTTCTAGTAGATATCACCAAAGATGCACAAATGGGTATGCTTGATTACCATTATAAAAAGCATAAACCTCGAATCAATCATAGTTATGATTGCCCTGATATTCAGTTTATTCAAATTGCAGATATAGTTAATGAAGCTAAACGCCCTCTGATATTTGCGGGTAATGGAATTGGCATGTCAAATGCAGAAGATGAACTTCTAAAATTAGCTGAAAAAGCAACGATTCCAGTAGCCTGTACCTTGCATGGTTTACATAATTTCCCAAGTGATCATGAGCTATTCGTAGGACTTTTAGGAATGCATGGCAATTATGCACCTAATATTATGACTAATCAGGCCGATGTAATTATTGCAATTGGTATGCGTTTTGATGATCGTGTTACAGGTAATCTAGCAAAATATGCGAAGCAAGCTAAGATTATTCACATCGATATTGATCATGCTGAAATTAATAAAAATGTCAAGTCATACATACCGCTACATACTGATGCTAAGTATGCCTTGACTCAATTACTACGTTATATACAGCCAAATCGTCATGAACAATGGCGTGAAAAATTTAAAGCATTGCATAACGAAGAATACCAAAAAGTAATTCTGCCTGAACTTACCATGCAAAAAGATATAATCCGCATGTCACAAGTTATTAATATGGTATCAGAAAAAACTGAAGGTAAAGCAATTGTAGTACCAGATGTTGGTCAAAATCAAATGGCGGTAATGCGTTATTATAAATTTAAACAATCTAAATCTCATATCTCGTCTGGCGGATTGGGCACAATGGGATTTGCGCTGCCTGCTGCAATTGGTGCTAAGATGGCAAACCCGGATCGTGAAGTAATTTGCGTATCAGGAGATGGTGGTATTCAAATGAATATTCAGGAATTAGCAGTAATTAAACAGGAAAAACTACCAGTTAAAATTTTGTTATTAAATAATAACTATCTGGGAATGGTGCGTCAATGGCAGGAAATGTTCTATGAAGAGCGCTATTCATTCGTTGATCTGGTTAACCCTGATTTTGTAGCTTTGGCTGCTGCATACGGAATCAAATCACGCAAAGTGAGTAATCCTGAAGAATTGGAAAGTGCTGTCAATGAAATGTTGGCTTCAAAAGAGGCATATTTCCTTGAAGTCGTAGTTGAAAAACGCGAAAAAGTATTCCCAATGATGCCGGTAGGTGCTGCCGTTGATGAAATCAGATTATCTTAGGAAAGAAGAAGTAACAATGGATAAGAAACATGCCCATGATATGCATATTATATCAATTGTAACCCGTAATTCTTTGCGTGTATTACAAAGAATCTCTGGATTATTTTCTCGCTATAGCGTTAACATTGATCAAATGAGCATCTTTAGCGGTCAGGATGAGTTATCTCATTTTTCAATAATTGTGTACAGTGATGATCACTCAATCCAAAAATTGACAAATCAACTGCATAAAATTATCGAAGTATGTGATGTTCGTGTTTTAAACAATCAAAAATTTTAATCTTTTAAGGAAGTAGTTATGGCTCTTATGAATTTTGGTGGCGTACAAGAAAACGTGGTAACACGTGAAGAATTTCCTCTAGCTAAAGCGCGTGAGGTTTTAGCTAAAGAAACTATTGCAGTTATCGGTTATGGTGTACAAGGTCCTGGTCAAGCATTAAATCTAAAAGATAATGGCTTCAATGTAATCGTTGGTCAACGTTCTCCTTCTAAATCATATGATAAAGCAGTAGCTGATGGTTTCGTACCTGGTGTTAGTTTATTCTCACCTGAAGACGCTATGCAAAAAGCTACGATTATTATGTATCTACTAAGCGATGCAGCACAAATCGCGATGTGGCCAACAGTACAAAAACATTTAACTGCGGGTAAAGCATTATATTTTTCTCATGGTTTTGGTATTACTTACAAAGATCGTACTGGTATTGTTCCGCCAAAAGATGTTGATGTATTCTTAGCAGCACCTAAAGGTTCAGGAACTTCATTACGTCGTTTATTCCTTGAAGGTAAAGGTTTGAACTCATCATTTGCTGTATTCCAAGATGCAACTGGTCATGCAACTGAGCGTTGCCTAGCTCTTGGTATTGGTATTGGTTCTGGTTATTTATTTGAAACTACTTTCCAAAAAGAAGTTTACTCAGATTTAACTGGTGAACGTGGTATTTTGATGGGTGCTTTGGCTGGTGTGATGGAAGCTCAATACAATGTATTGCGTAAAAATGGTCATACTCCTTCAGAAGCCTTTAATGAGACAGTTGAAGAATTAACTGAATCATTGATTAAACTAGTTGGTGAAAATGGTATGGATTGGATGTATGCAAATACTTCGACTACTGCTCAGCGTGGTGCTTTGGATTGGAGAAAACCTTTCCGTGATGCAACGGCCCCAGTATTTGAACAATTATATGCTAAAGTAGCTGCTGGCGAAGAAGCTCAACGCTCAATCGACACTAACTCTCAAGCTGATTACCGTGTAAAACTAGAAGCTGAATTAGCTGAAATTCGCGACAGCGAAATGTGGCAAGCTGGTAAAGCAGTACGTAGCTTACGCCCAGGCAAATAAATTTCGGTAGCAATACTGAAAACATTTAGAAACCACCAAAATTTATTTTTGGTGGTTTTTTTATTGTATGGGAATTAATACTTACTTGTAAAAAAAGCCCCTTAAAAGGGGCTTTTTTTATGCATCTATTACTGCGCTGTACTAGCAGGATTTCTTGAAGCAACTTCATATGCACGAGCTTCATATTCTCCAGCTTTAGCCATTGTTTTTACAATAAGAACAAATGTATCTGCAATTTTTTTTAACATTTTAATTTTCCTTAAAACACTATATTAACTGCTGATTAGCTAAACCGCCTGCAATCACCTAAGATTTTTTTAACAAACAAGCTATTTTGCTCAGATAATCAACCTAACTCCGTTATTATATCATATTTGGCAAAATAAAACAAAATAAAATTTAATCAGACATATAGCCCACCATTTACATGGATTGTGCTGCCTGTTACATAATTCGCATCATCACTGGCAAGGTATTTTACGGCATTAGCAATGTCCTCAACCTGACCAAATCTACCTAATGGAATATTTTGAATATAAGAAGCACGGGTTTCTTCTGGCAATTTGTCTGTCATATCAGTTTGGATAAATCCTGGTGCTACACAGTTAGCCGTAATATTACGACTACCAAACTCTTTCGCCAATGATTTAGTTAAAGCAATCATACCACCTTTGGCTGCAGAATAATTAACCTGTCCTGGATTACCCATAAAACCAACCACTGAAGCAACATTAATAATTCTACCAAATTTTGCTTTAGTCATACCACGAATTGCGGCTTTAACCAAGAGAAAAACTGATTTTAAATTAGTATCCAAAACATCATCCCAATCGTCCTCTTTCATGCGCATCAATAAGCCATCTTTAGTAATACCTGCATTATTTACTAAAATCGTTACGTCACCTTCAGTCGCCGCAATATCTTTAATCACACCCTCAATATTATCTTTATCTTTTACATTTAGGGCTATTCCACGCCCACCAAACTCTTTTAGATAGTCAGTAATTGCAAGAGCACCGCTCTCGCTAGTTGCCGTACCAATTACAGCTATACCATTTTTGGCTAATGTGGTCGCAATAGCGCGCCCAATTCCACGACTAGCACCAGTTACCAGAGCTACTTTTTTTACATCAGTCATAATAATACCCCTTTATAATTCTATCAAAAAATAAAAGCTTTCAAATAACACTTTTAATTAGAAATACCAAACCAATTACAAGACCAACTACGCTTGAATAAAATGTAAGCGCAAACCCTAAACTACGCGCACCTGCACCATGGCTATAGCCATTTGCAAAAAGTAGACGTCCAACTATAAAGCATATGCTAAATAACAATACTAGATAGATGTGCTCAAGTGGTAAACCCCATGAGAGTAAAGCATAAACTATTACAGCAAAGAAGAGTTGCTCATGAGTATTATTTAGATATTGTTTCATGATATTCAAGCGCAAATTTTCTGCTGCTATTAGTGGATTGCTCACTGATTCATCAAAAAAACGCAAACTGGCAATTCTAGCAATACCAATCACGTAGCTGCAGGTTGGTAAAATAAGCGCCAAAAAATAATACTGTATTCTACTTAAGCGCCAACCAACCGGATACATTGCAGATATTGCAACTAATATCAACGCTATCAGCATTGCTAATAACATATTTCGCAATATTTTGCGTTGCTCTCTGCTTAACATAACGAACTACTTCAGTTGCTCTTGTAATGCTGCAAGTGTTTCTTGTGAATTAAGATTAAAAATTAGAGCCGCTTCATGAATCCGCTTATTTAAACCCGAAAGAACTTTACCTGGACCACATTCAACAATAACACTTACATCTTGCGCTGCAAGCGTTTTGATACTATCTGTCCACAATACAGGTGAATATAACTGTTTAACCAAACCATCTTTAATTGAAGCAATATCATTGGCAATTGCTGCATTTACATTTTGTACCACGGAAATCTTTGGCTGATTAAATTTAACGTTATTTAATTCTAATGCTAATTTTTCCGCCGCTGGCTTCATCAAATCACAATGTGATGGTACAGACACAGGGAGTGGCATAACCTTACGTGCACCTTTAGCTTTTAATACCTCCGCAGCTTGATCAACTGCAGCTTTGCTTCCAGCAATAACTACTTGCCCAGGAGAGTTAAAATTAACACCTTGGACAACACCAACACCGCTACTCATTACTTCAGCACAGCCTTCAACAACCAATTCATCAGCCAAGCCTAATACCGCAGCCATGCCACCATCACCAGGCTTAACTGCTTCTTGCATATATTCGGCACGTTTACGAACTAATTTAACCGCATCAACAAAATCTAGCACTCCAGCAGCAACTAAGGCACTATATTCACCAAGGCTGTGACCAGCAACAAAATCAGGTAAGCGATTTGCTGATTTCTCCAACCATGCTAAATAGGTGGCATAGCTGGCAGTTAACAATAAAGGTTGAGTATTAATAGTTTGATTAATGTTTTCAGTATTCTCTTCTTGAAGCATTGCCCAAAAATCTGTACCAAGAGCGTCCGAAGCCTGATTAAATGTATCTCGAACTACATTTATCTCAGCTAAAGCATCCATCATTTTTAAAGCCTGAGAGCCCTGCCCAGGAAAAACAAAAGCAAATTTAGTCATACTAACTCCTTGTTAAAATCTAATCAGCGAAGCGCCCCACGAAAACCCAGCACCAACCCCTTGAAGTAATACAATATCTCCAGCTTTAATCCGCCCGTCACGAACAGCAGTATCTAATGCAAGTGGAACTGAAGCAGCAGATGTATTACCATGTTTATCTACTGTGGTAATAACTTTATCCATACTGCAACCCAACATTTTTGCAGTTGACTCCAAAATTCGGATATTTGCTTGGTGTGGAACAATCCAGTCAATTTGTGATAAATTAATCCCGACTTTATCAGCCAAATTTTTACTAACCGCTGTTAAAGAACGAACAGCAAGTTTAAACACAGCTTGTCCGTCCATGTAAACATAAGGATTACCCTTAATTGCACCATTATACAAATGACCGTCACAAGTTAGAATTGAATTATAGCTACCATCAGCATGAATTTCATTTCCTAAAATTCCTGATTCATCACTTGCTTGAAGAATTACGGCACCAGCACCATCGCCAAATAAAATACAGGTTCCACGATCAGTATAATCAACAATTCGTGACATACTATCGCTGCCTACGACCAAAATATTCTTTGCCATACCTGATTTAATAAAGCAATCTGCAGTAGTCAGTGCATAAATAAATCCAGTGCATGCAGCTTGCAAATCAATGCTGCCATTTGTTTTAATACCCAACTTATTTTGCAATATGCACGCGGTAGAAGGAAATACTGAATCTGGAGTGCTGGTTGCAACGATGATCAAATCAATTTCGTCAGGTCGCATATTGGCTTGACTCAAAGCTGATAATGCTGCACGATATGCCATATCACTAGTGGTCTCACCTTCAGCAACGATATGCCGCTCTCTTATTCCAGTACGATCAATAATCCATTCATCTGAAGTATCAACCATATTTTCTAAATCTTTGTTAGTCAAAGTCTTGGTTGGTAAATAACTTCCTGTAGCCACAATCTTAGCGTATTTCATAATACTATGCTACCTTTAAAAAGCCAAAAGGCTGGGGAAAACCCAGCCTAGATTATACCTTATTCTGAGTAACCACCAAACATGGTTCGCCAGCGTATAAGTTTAGGAGTCATTATCTAAAATAACTCACAACTCTAAAGTGATTTTAAATCTGTAAACTCAAGCAACTCATCACCATCAGTTAACACTTGTTTATTTTGTTGTAAATATTCATGCAATAAGCCAATTACTCCAGCGCCAACTTCGTGGTGAGCCTGGACTAATGCGTAGTAGAACCCATTAATATCAGCACCACCATGGCTTTTGATTACCAGACCATTTAACCCCAACAATACGGCACCATTGTATTTACTAGGGTCAACACGCTGCTTCAAACGTTTTAATACTGGATAAGACATTAACGCAATTAGTTTAGTAAACCACGTTCGAGTAAATTCTTCTTTAAGGAAGAAAGCAATCATTTTGGCAACGCCTTCGGTTGTTTTAAGTGAAACATTTCCAGTAAAGCCGTCAGTTACAACAACATCAACTACACCTTTGAAAATATCATCACCTTCAACATTACCATAGAAATTTAAGTTGGAAGTTTTGAGTAACTCAGCAGCTTTTTTAACTGTTTCATTACCTTTAATATCTTCACTACCAATATTTAAAATTCCCACACTTGGAGTTGTCTTACCAGTAACACCGCGCATTAGCTGTGCACCCATCACTCCAAATTGCTGTAGATGCTCAGGAGAGCAGTCGATATTCGCGCCCAAATCAAGAACACAAACCTCACCCTTAACGGTTGGCATTAGTTTAGCGATAGCAGGACGATCAATCCCATCCATTGTCCGCAAAACATAACGCGCAATCGCCATCAGAGCACCGGTATTACCCGCTGAAACAATAGCGTTGGCTTTGCCTTCTTTTACTAGGTTAATAGCAATACGCATAGAGGAGTCACGCTTAGTACGCATAGCACTTTGCGGAGCTTCATCCATACCAACAACCTGAGTAGCGTGAATAACCTCAATTCGGTCACTGAACCGCGATAATTCTCCAGCTATTTGCTTATAGATACTATCACGATCACCAACTAAAATTAAGTTAACATCGACCACTTCACTCAAAAAGCGCAAACAAGCAGGTACAGTGATATTAACACCGTGATCCCCACCCATTGCATCAACTGCAAGTACTATCGCCATGCTTAAAATACTTTACAAAAAATTACTCACCTTTAGTTTTAAGTATTTTTTTACCACGATAAACGCCATTTGGGCTGATATGGTGACGTAAATGAACTTCACCTGTCGTAGCTTCTACTGCAGTAGCAGGAGCCGTGATAAAATCATGTGAACGGTGCATACCGCGTTTAGAAGGAGATTTTTTATTTTGTTGAACTGCCATTTGTATTACCTCTAAATTATCTGTTTTAAAACATTGAAAGGACTCTCAACCTCATCATGGTAACTAAGTCCAATACACGAGTCATGCTTAGCGGCACAAGGAAGTAACATAATCACTTCATCTTCCACCAGCTGCATAACATCAAATTCGTCTTCAGCCAACACACCGTCAACCACATCCGATTCACTCTCGGAAAATAGTGCAGCGTCCAACTGATCCTCATTAAAAAAAACTGTTATCTGCGTTTGATTTTCAATTGAAATATCTAACGGTTGCAAACAATTTTGACATAAGGCGCTGATTATACCATAAATTGACAATACAAGTGTAGGTCTATTTAGACGGTCTAGCTCTCCTTGCAAGGTATATTTAGCTACGCCTTGGAATTCACCAATTTCCTGAATTCGCGCAACTGTTCCTAAATTAATCTCACCACTTATTTTCTGTGCTGATTTTGCAAACTTAACATTATTAATGTACACTTAAGCCACCCTAAAATATAACTACGCTATTTTAAACCAATACACCCACAATGAGTTTATTTTTTTAATTTTTTATCCCTAGCAAGCACATTACTTTCACGATAGTTATAAACAAAATAAATACTAGCAAAAACTATCAATAAAGCTCCCAATAGAACTGTTAACCTAGCCTGATGAGCAGCAATATATCCAGAAAGTAAAGAGGGAATAACTTGCGCCAAGGCATTTGCACTAGAATTAACACCCATTGCCTCACCAAAAACTGCTGGATCAGTGGTTCTGGCAATCAAAGCAGAGCTAAAAGCCTTGCTCAACGCAGTTGCTATTGCCAAAAAAGGTGGAATACTATAAATCCAGATATGTGCAACATGACTAGGAATTAAATAATAAACAAATAAACACACAGCAGTCAAAACAAAGCTAAAATAAAGTACTTTGTAATCGGTAACTTTACCCGATAAGCGCCTTACAACACCACCTTGAGCTAAAATAATCATTACACCCAAATATGCAAAATAATTTCCCACCATTCCTTGGGTAAAATCAAATTGTTTGAGTAGGATTATGCCCCAGAATGCGGTAAAAAACGTAAATCCTGCATTGTAAAGAAATAGAGCTGGAACTATCTGGCGTAAATTAGGAATCATAAATGATTTAAATATATTATGCAAAGGTTTATTATAATCAATTTTAAGGGCAAATTTAAGTGAGGATGTTTCGGGTAGATAAAAATAAACCAACATTAGATTAACAAAGCTTAAAGCTCCAGCAAACCAAAACGGCGTTGCAGCATTAAAAGCCACAAATAACGCAGGATCAGATAGCTTTCCACCAATAAAAGGTCCAAGAACAAATCCCAAACCAATAGAAACACCAACTAATCCAAAATTCTTCGCACGATCTTTTTCGGCGCTAACATCACCAATGACAGCCTGCGCAATCGAAATATTACCACCAGATGCACCATCAAGTATACGCGAGAAAAATAAAAGCTCAATATTTCTAGTTAAAATCCCATAAGCAAATAAAAAATACGAAATAGCTGTGCCGCTAATCGAGAGTATTAATAATTTGCGCCGCCCGTATTTATCAGACAACTGACCAAGAATAGGGGTACAAAAGAATTGTAAAATTGGAAATACCGCTAGTAACCACCCTGCAAAAATAAAGCTTTCAGCTTGCGACCAACTAGCCGGCGTAACTAAGAATTCAGAACCATGGGTAATCAATAAGGGGAAAACTGGAATCAAGATTCCAATACCTAGCATATCAATAAATATTGTTAGAAAAATAATTGATAATGCTTTATTATGAGAAAATCGTACCATGATAGTTTATATTTCAATCAAAGCATAACAGGGAGCGCATCTAAGGACATCATTATTGATAAAATAGTTATTGCAATTATTGAAAAACCAAACATCTTGCGCGCCCATACACGATCATTTTCTGCTTTAAAGCCACGAATTGCCAGTCGTACCCACCAAAGTCCGATGGCTAAACTTGCGGCTAAATAATAAAAGCCTGTATAACCAAACACCGTCAACAATGAAGCTGCAATAGTGAAAAAACAAACATAAAGCACCATATTAACTTTAGCGTAATAAATGCCTTTCTTCACTGGCAAGACGGGAATACCAGCGGATAAATAATCATCAAATCGAAAAATAGCAATCGCGAATGAATGTGGCATTTGCCAAATACTTAGCATAAGAAATAAAATAAATGCACCAACATCAAGTTGGTTGGTAACAGCACAGTAGCCAACTACTGGAGGAATTGCCCCAGAAATACTGCCAATTAAAGTCCCATGGACAGACGTACGTTTAAAACCCAGCGTATATACAACCACATAAAAGAACAGACCAACTAGAGCAACAACCACTGTTAAAAAATTAGCATAAACCCAAAGCAAAGTACAACCCACTAGTGTTAATACAGCTCCATATGCAAATGCAACACGTTTAGTCAAAAGCCCTTTCACCATTACACGTTCTTTGGTGCGCTCCATTATCTGGTCAATATCTCGGTCAATTATGTTATTAAATACACAACCTGCAGCAATAACAGAGGAAATTCCAGCCAAAGTTATAAACAGCAAAAATAATTTGGCTTGCCCTGCCGAAGCTAAAAAGAATCCCCCGGCAACAGTGATTAAATTTCCAAAAATAATCCCAGGTTTAGTAATCGAAATAAATTTTTTTATCAACACAATAAGCCTAATTTTTTTATTTAACAAGAATGCAAAATGGCTAACTCTGACAAGCCAGCAAATGCCGAATCAGGTTAGCCATCATAAATCACACAGACTTACTAGTGATCCATCATATTATAATTAAGGTTCCACATGATCCATATAGTACCAATTACTAATATCAATAATATCAACGTAGTAAATAGAAAAGTTATCAAATTCCAGCGCTGTTCAGATGAACGATCCAAATGTAAGAAAAATACTAATTGGATAAATAGCTGACCAACAGCAAGCAAGACTACCGCAATAGCTATACCCTCTACAGGCATCATATGATTGACAACTATGAAGTACGGAATTACAGTCAGAATGATTGAAAGAATGAAGCCAATGGTATATGATTTAACACTACCATGACTTTCTCCAGTCGCAGAAACATCATGATGAACTGACATTTACATCACCCCCATCAAATAAACAACGGTGAATACAAAAATCCAAATAATATCTAAGAAATGCCAAAACAAACTTAGACAAGCCAACTTGCGATTTACCATTGCCGTTAAACCACGTGTAGATACTTGGAACATTAATAGCGCCATCCAAATTAGACCACAAGTAACATGTAAACCATGTAACCCTACTAATCCAAAGAATGATGATAAGAATGCACTACGATCAGGACCATTACCTTCAATTATTAGATGATGAAACTCATTTATTTCCATCCCAATGAATCCAAGCCCTAAAAGGAATGTAATAAATAGCCAAGTTAAAACCTGAGCTTTATTATTCTTATGTGCGGCAAGCATCGCTAACCCATAGGTAAAGCTACTTGTCAATAACAAGAAGGTTTCAACCATTACATAATTTAAGTCGAATAGTTCTTTGGGACCAGCACCACCAAATACATTAGTATGTAAAACTGCATAAGATGCAAAAAAACAAGAGAACAATATGCAGTCACTCATTATGTAAATCCAGAAGCCAAAAGCTACCTTTGCAGTAGCCTCGGCATCGTGATCGTGATGATGATCTGCAGAATGATTATTTATTATTTGTGAAGTCATTATGCTTTATTCCTACGTAACATAAGTTCATGTTCAATGCGCTCAACTTCTTCAGCAGGGACATAATAATCGATATCATGGTCTAATGAGCGAGCTACAACACAAGCAAAGATAGCCAAACCACTTGCCGCAACCAACCACCAAATATACCAAATTAATCCAAAGCTCAAAGTAAACGCAAATAAGCCAATTATAGCTCCAATACCAGTATTACGTGGCATATGGATATCTTCATAAGGTTTGCTTTCATCAAAAATAGGTATTGCATTATGCTTAGCATCCCAATGAGGCTCCAATGTCGTCACTGTTGGAATACGCGCGAAATTATAAAATGGCGGAGGAGACGATGTAGCCCACTCTAGTGTGCGACCATCCCATGGATCACCAGTATAATCTTGGTTCTGCTTAGCTTTAATAATACTTACCAATATTTGCAATACTTGACATCCAATACCAGCAGCGATAATCAGCATACCAATAAAGGCAACAACGAATAAAGGATGCCAACCTGTTGAATAATCATAATGACTAATCCGACGAGCAGCCCCCATAAAACCAAGTACATATAGCGGTATAAATGCGATATAGAACCCAACTAGCCAAAACCAGAAAGAAGCTTTACCAAGACCTTCGTTCATTTTAAAGCCTAATGCTTTTGGACACCAAAATGAAAGACCAGCCATACATGCAAACACCACACCACCAATAATTACATTGTGGAAATGAGCAATTAAAAACAAGCTATTATGTAACACAAAATCAGCGCCAGGCACTGCAAGCAAGACACCAGTCATACCACCAATTGAGAATGTAATAATAAAACCAACGGTGAAGTACATCGGTGCTGCAAACCAAATTCGCCCACGGAACATAGTAAATAACCAGTTAAAAATTTTAACCCCAGTTGGAATCGCAATAATCGTAGTCATTATACCAAAGAATGCATTTACATTCGCCCCAGAACCCATCGTAAAGAAATGATGAACCCAAACAATAAATGACAACACTGTAATACTTACTGTCGCATAAACCATTGTAGCGTAGCCAAATAAAGGCTTACGTGAGAACGTAGAAGTAACCTCAGAGAATACACCAAATGCTGGTAATACCAAGATGTACACTTCAGGATGCCCCCATGCCCAAATCAAATTTACATACAGCATCGGATTACCACCACCAGCATCAGTAAAGAAGTGAAAGCCTAAATAACGATCAAGCGTTAATAACGCCAACGCAGCAGTCATCATTGGGAATGAAATAATAATCAAAATATTGGAACATAGTGCAGTCCATGTAAACACAGGCATTTTCATAAGAGTCATACCAGGACAGCGCATTTTAATAATGGTTACAAAGAAGTTAATCCCTGAAATTGTTGTCCCAATACCGGAAATCTGCAATGCCCAGATGTAATAATCAACCCCCACTCCTGGGCTATAAACTTTCTCAGATAAAGGAGCATAATTCACCCAACCAGTTGTAGCAAATGAACCAACAACCAAGGATAACATCATTAGCACCATACCAACCATGAACAACCAAAAGCTTAGTGAGTTCAGATACGGAAAGGCAACATCACGTGCACCAATCTGTAATGGAACTACTAAATTCATCAAGCCCACCACCAATGGCATTGCTACGAAGAAAATCATGATCACGCCATGCGCAGTGAAAATTTGATTATAGTGATCTGGTGGCAAAAAGCCGTAATTACTACCGACTGAAATAGCTTGTTGCGTACGCATTAGTGCTGCATCTGCAAATCCACGCAACAGCATTACAATAGCAATAATGATGTACATAAGACCAATGCGTTTATGATCTACGGATGTAAACCACTCTTTCCACAAGTAACCCCATTTTTTGAAATAAGTTACTAATGCAACCAGAAATACAAATCCACCGACCATCATTGCACCCGCAATAATTGCAGGAGGCTCATGAATAGGAATTGCATCCCAAGTTAATCTACCTAAAAAATCAATCATTCGTGATTTCCTTGAAAACTATGTTATTTACTATCCATACCATGCATATCATCCATACCAGGCATCATATACTTCATTACGATATCTTCGAAAAGATTATCTGCCACTGAAGCATAGAACTTAGGTTGCACGTATTCGGTAGGTATTAATAATTGCTTATACTCATCAGTAGTCAAGCTATTCGGTGAATTTTTAACTTCCTGCACCCAACTATTAAATGCATCGGAAGAAGTCACGTGAGTCTTAAAATGCATTCCATTAAAACCATTTCCGTTTATTACAAAAGCTCGCCCATCATATACACCCACCTCATCAGCGATTAGGTTTAGATGAGTTTTCATACCAGCCATAGCATAAATCTGCCCACCAAGCTGAGGAATAATGAACGAATTCATCGGCGCATCCGCTGTTATTGTAAAATCAACAGGAACACCAACTGGAAGTTGTAAATAATTTATAGTTGCAATATGCTGCTCAGGATAAATAAACATCCACTTCCAATCCAATGCGACAACCTGAACATTTAAAGGTTTAACACCTTCAATCTCGATTGGCTTATATGGATCTAGTGCGTGCGTACTTTTCCAAATTATAACAGCAAGAATACCAATAATAATAATTGGCACACCCCAAACTACCACTTCAATTTTTGTGCTATGCGTAAACCCTGGATCATATTTAGCATTAGAGTTCGAATCGCGATATTTATACGCAAATACTAATGTTAAAATAATCACTGGAATTACAACCAATAGCATTAGAGCAACTGCAGTAAAAATAAGATCTCTCTCATCTTTACCTATTGTACCTTTTGAATGAATCAACACTAAATCTTTACAACCAGTCAACAGTGATGATCCAGCAAAAGCAGCAATCGCGATAATAAAATTTTTAATTTTATGCATCGTTCAAATGATCCTTTGTGAATTATTAGCATATTAATTAAGAATCTAACTCTTAGACCTAATTAGGCATGATTATATCATATACGAAAAAAGCAGAATAGTAATAATACCTACTGCTCATTAAAAAATCCCCTTAACTTTCATTAAGAGGATTTGTAAAGTAATTTACTAATTACTTATCTAATCCTGAATTAGGATCGCGCTCTTGTTTTACCAAACTATCGCTAATAATGCGAACGATGATATAAGCACCAATTGACCAAGTTAAGAACATCATTTTATAAGTCCTTTTTAATACATTGAATTAGAGTTTTCTTCAATTCTAGCTGTAGTTAATTTACCACGCATAATTCTATAAACCCATGAAGTATAGGTTAATATAAGTGGAGTGAAAATAATAGCAGCCACTAACATCAACAACAATGTATGTTCAGAAGATGTTGCATCCCATGCAGTTAAACTACTTCTTGGATCTGTGCTTGAAGGCAATATAAAAGGGAACATTGACATACCAGCAGTCAAAATAATTCCTGCCATGCCCACGCCACTAAATATAAACGCCATACCTGATCTACCTTTGGTATTAAATACTATCGATAAAATCAAACCAGCAAAACCAAGAATCGGAGCAATCGCAAACCATACATATTCATGATAATTATTTAGCCATGCACCTTGAACAATTTGCACGCTCTTCGCTAATGGATCAGATTGAGCTATTGGGCTTAAATTGCTTGCAACATAGCCGTTTATGTGCCCAACCCAAAAACCACCAATTGCGAAACAAACTATTGCAATCAGTGAAAAAAGTGTAGCAGCCTTACGAGCACGAGCTTGCATAGCACCTTCAGTTCTTAAAGTTAGGTAAACACCACCATGCGCAGCAGTCATTGAGAATGCAACTAAACCACAAAGAATTGCAAATGGTGACAATAACCCCAAGAACCCCATAATTGGATTAGACGCATCGCTTACTAAACGCATACTATCGTCGTAATGAAATGGAATACCCAGCAATACGTTACCAAAAGCAACACCAAACAACAGCGGAGGAACCGCAGAACCAACAAACAGAACCCAATCCCAAGTTGAACGCCAAGTTGGATTGGCGATCTTAGAACGATAATCAAATGCTGGAGCACGCAAGAACAATGTCCAAAGAACGGCTAAAATTGCGATATACAACATTGAAAATGAAGCGGCATACACCAATGGCCAAGCTGCGAACACAGCACCACCAGCGGTAATAAACCAAACTTGATTACCATCCCAATGTGGAGCTACAGAATTAATCGCAGCACGGCGCTCAGAATCTGTTTTTCCAACGAATGGTGACAATGTCCCAACCCCCATATCATGCCCATCCATAATCATTAGACCGATGAGGAGAACACCTACCAATACCCACCAAATAACGCGTAAAATTGCATATTCCATGTTATTTACTCCGTGTTTCAAATTGATATTTGCCAGTACCTAAGCTTGATGGACCTAAGCGAGCATATTTAAACATTAACCATAATTCAACGATCAATAACAAAGTATAAATCAAAGTGAATCCTGTTAACGAGAAGATTAATTCCCCACTTGACAAGCTTGATGTTGATAGATATGTCGGTAAAATTCCAAAGATAGTCCAAGGTTGACGGCCATACTCAGCTACAAACCATCCTGCCCAGCAAGCGATCCAAGGAGTCGGCATCCACCACAATGCCCATTTTAACAACCAAGTTTTACGCTCATACGCATCACGCGCACCAAAAGAGTACCATGAAGCAAAAGCGAACAGCATAAATAACGAACCGCCAATTGCTGCCATTAAACGGAAGCTATAATACAACGGAAGTGAATTTGGCACAGTATCTTCGGCTGCCTGATCGATCATCTGAGGTGTTGCATTTGCTACGTCTTCAGTATATTTTTTAAGCAACAACCCATAGCCTAAATACTCTGAGTTAGCTTGAATTTCAGCCACCAAAGATGTATCTTGAGGGGTTTTGCGGAATTGTTCTAGCTGTAGTAAAACTTGCTGACCTTTAACGATTTTATCTTTATTTTCAGCAATAATTTCATTCGCACCTTTTACTGGATCAGTGAAATTATGGTTCAAAATCAAGCTGCCCACATATGGAACACGGATATCAAAAAGATTTTCATGCTTTTCACGATCAGGCCATGCTAATACAGACCAAGAAACCGGAGCTTGCTCAGTATTCCAAATACCTTCGATTGCTACCAATTTTGATGGTTGTGCATGATAAACATATAGACCTGATTGATCACCCATAATGATTACGGCGATTGAAGAAAATAAACCAAACAAAGCAGAAACTTTGAATGAGCGACGCGCAAATGGTAAATCTTGTTTACGTAGTAGGTAAAACGAAGAAATACCTAGCACAAACACTGATGCAGTTACATAACCCGCACAAGTTGTATGGAAAAATTTAGCTTGCGCAACTGGGCTGAATAACACGGCAAAGAAGCTAGATAACTCCATCCGCATAGTGATTGGATTAAACACAGTACCAACTGGATCTTGCATCCAGCCATTAGCAACCAAAATCCATAATGCAGATAAATTAGAACCAATTGCAACTAATACTGTAAATAGTAAGTGTTGTTTTTTAGATACACGATCCCAAGCAAAGAAGAACATACCAATGAAAGTTGACTCTAAGAAGAATGCCATCAAACCCTCAATTGCCAAAGGAACCCCAAAAATATCACCTACATAGTGTGAGTAATATGCCCAGTTTGTACCAAACTGGAATTCCATTGTCAAACCAGTCGTAACTCCAATTGCAAAGTTAATCCCAAAGAGTTTACCCCAAAATTTGGTCATATCTTTATAAATTGGTTTCCCAGTTATTACGTAAATAGTTTCCATTATTACCAATATCCACGTCATACCAAGAGTCAGCGGAACAAAAATAAAATGGTACATTGCCGTTATTGCAAACTGCAACCGCGACAAATCAACTAGTGTTTCCATAGTTTTACCTCAAAAATTAACGAAAAATGTGCTCAGCAGCAGCTTTATCATCCATGACTATTGGATTGCGGAAGCACTTATACCAAAGCCCAGTTAACAAAACTGCTTTAATTATCAATAAACACAAAATTTCTTTCCAATAATTTTGCATCATCGGACGATCCTCCTGTGATTTTTTCCTAGCCATTATTTTACCATACCCAACAATATTTCCACATTAATTTTATGGTTATTAACCCACTAAAACACTAGGTGATATAACCCAGTAATTTACTCTGGCTTATAATCTTTAATTTGCTCTTTAAGCAAATTACTCGTATGAAATGAGACAACTCGGCGAGCATTAATTGGAAACTCCTCTTTGGTTTTAGGATTACGTCCGATTCTGGCACTCTTATCACGCAAAACAAAGTTCCCAAATCCTGATACTTTAACCTCATCACCCTCTTCCAGACTTTTGGTCATCACATCAAAAAAGTCTTCAACTAGACGATATGCATCGACTCTAGTTAACTCTGAATTATCCATAACAACCTGAATCAAATCATTTTTAGTTACAGTTGACATATAAAATACCTCAAAAAATTAATATTATCTTAAATTACCGTTAAACTCATTTATTACTAAATTCTTAATTTGCTCTAGCACAGGGTTAACATCCTCATCGCTAAGCGTCTTATCAGACTGAAAAACAAAATTTACAGCTACGCTTTTCTCATTAGCACTTAAAGAACCACCACTAAAAATATCAAACACATTAAAATCAATCAACTCTCTGATTTTTAATTGTGCAATTCGTTGTAAAATTACACCAACTTCTATATTTTTATCTAAAACGAAAGCCAAGTCACGGCTTATTTTTTGAAATTTGCTTATATTTTGCAATGAAACATTTTTGCTCTCTGCAAATGCCTCAACATTAATTTCAAAAACATATGGAAGGACATCTAACCCCAGCTCACCACCCAATGAAGGATGAAGTTGACAAATATAACCAACTTGACTATTATTCAATAGAACATCCGCAGTTCTGCCTGGATGCATGTATTCTGCACCGCCACTGGAGTCAATAGCTCTAAGTTCTACCTGACCAAAAACGGCTAATAACTCTTGCAATACAAGACTTAAATCATAAAAATCAACCTCTCGGGAAGCTAAAGCCCAATTCGAAGGTAAGTATTTGCCATAGATTAACCCAGCCAAATGCAATGGTTGAGCATCAATACTTTCACCATGAAATACTCGTGCTAATTCAAACAAGCGCACGGAATCTTGAGCACGATTAACATTATATTGCAAGCTTTTTATCAAACCAGAAATTAAATTGCTGCGCATAACGTTCAAACCTGCAATTGGATTTTGCAGACGAACAACCTCCATTGCTGGAGTTGAAAACAAATTGGCATATTTCTCTTCAATAAATGCATAGCTAATAATTTCACTAAAGCCATACGCAACCATAGTTTGCTTCAAATTTGCAATTTTGTGTAGCTTAGGATCCAAAGCTTCTAATGAGTGCTCCAAAATTGGCATCTTGGCTTCTATGCGATCATAGCCATAAACGCGAATGATTTCTTCAATGATATCCTGCTTAATACGTAAGTCGAAGCGATAGCTCGGAGGAGTAACAATCAATAAATCGCCATTAACATCACAAATGCAACCTAAATTGGTTAAAATTTGTATAATTGTTACAACAGGAATGGATTGCCCAATAAAAGTATCAATCTCTTTGAAACTTAAGTTTATTTTTTGTGTTTCAGCCCCAGCAGAATTATTTGAGAAGTGAATATACTCACCGATTGTACCACCACAAATATCTACGATTAATTGTGCGGCAAGATTAATTGCATCGTGCTGAAGTTCGGGGTCAACCCCACGCTCAAACCTAAATGCAGCATCAGAGCTTAAACCATAAAGCTTAGCTTTGCCCTGAATAACATCTGGAGCAAAAAATGCACTTTCTAATAATAGCGCAGTAGTATCAACAGAAACACCAGAATCCAAGCTTCCCATTACACCAGCAATCGCAACAGGCTTATTCTCACCATCCGCAATTATTAGTGTGTTAGTTTGTAATTTAGCTGTACTAGCATCAATTAGTTTAAGCTCTTCACCTGATGCAGCCATTCGTACTTTAACACCTGAAGCTACTTTAGCTAGATCAAAGGTATGTAATGGCTGCCCTAAAGCTAACATTACATAATTGGCGATATCAACTAACGGAGAAATAGATCTCACTCCACTACGCTCCAGTATCCGAACTAACCAATCTGGCGAAGTAATTTTATTATCAATATCATTAATTACTAAACCAACATAATGAGGGCATTCATTTACTGCTAGCACTTCTAACTTCAATGTATCACTCAACTTATTTAGATTGTTTACTGTATTAACGCTAGGCTTAAGTACGTTGCCTGTCAGTGCAGCTACCTCACGCGCTAAACCACGATAAGATAGGCAATCTCCACGGTTGGGTGTAATTTTAAATTCAACAATACTGTCGTCTAAATCAAGGTGCTCGCGGATATCCTTGCCAACTGGAGCATCAGCATCTAGTAAGAGCAATCCGTCTACATCACTAGGACAACCAATCTCATCACCGCTACATAACATACCGTAAGAAACTATTCCACGCATTTTACGTTCAGTAATTTTAAAATCTCCGGGCAAAACTGCCCCAACTTTAGCACATGGCACTTTAACTCCAACGGCAACATTGGAAGCACCACAAATTATCTGCAAAGGCTCCGCCTCAGTAACATTCACTTTACAGAGCGAAAGTTTATCGGCATCTGGATGTTTAACACATTCCACAACCTCGCCAATTACAATTCCGCTAAAAACCGGTGCTACAGGCGTTTCATCTTCAACTTCAAGCCCTGCCATTGTCAATCGTTCAAGTACGAATTCTTTGTCTAATTTATCCGCAAAGAAACTTTGCAAATGATTCCATGATATTTTCATCGTAAACTAACCCTTAAATTGCGTTAAAAAGTCTAAATCGTTATCAAACATCAAACGCAAGTCTGTAATGCCATACTTAAGCATTGTCAAACGATCAACGCCAAAACCAAATGCAAAGCCACTATACTCTTCTGCCGATATATTCATATAATTTAATACGCGAGGATGCACCATTCCACAGCCGCCAACCTCTAACCATTTACCAGTCTTGGCAAAATAAATATCTACTTCTGCTGAAGGTTCCGTAAACGGGAAAAATGATGCTCGAAAGCGAACTTTTAAACTATCATCTTCGAAAAACTTACGCATAAATTCACTAATCACAGCTTTAAAATTGGCAAAACTAATCCCTTTATCAATCCATAGCAGCTCCATTTGATGAAACATTGGACTGTGCGTAGCATCCATATCAACGCGATAAACCCGTCCTGGAGCAATAACTTTAATTGGTGGATTACGATTTTCAGCATATCGAACCTGAAGGGGTGATGTATGAGTGCGTAGCACATTACCAGATTCGGTATAAAAGGTATCTTGCATCGCGCGTGCTGGATGATTATCTGGGATATTTAACGCTTTGAAATTATAATAATCTGTTTCGATTTCTGGACCATCAGCAACAGCAAAGCCAAGTTGTGCAAAAATCGCAATCAAACGATTAAACCCGAGGGTTATGGGATGCAAACTACCACGCGCAATACCGCGACCAGGCAATGAGACATCAATGCTCTCGCTGGCAAGCTTAGCTGTTAATTCAGCAGCGCTTAATTCATCGCGGCGCGCAATTAACAGAGCTTCAAACTGGGTCTTAATTTGATTAACTTGTGCTCCATATGCTTTACGCTCTTCAGGCGCAATTTCTTTTAGTTTTTGCATAAACAGCGTGATTTGCCCTTGTTTACCAATGTAGCGTGACTTCAGCTGCTCTAATTCATGCAAAGAAGCAGCTTGTTGCAGCTCGCTCAATCCAGCCGCTAAAACCGAGTTTAATTGTTCCATATTGATTCCATAATTATTATTTTATAAATCTTGTTGTGCTTTATGCTGCTTAATAATCTCCAAAGCATCTTGATAATGATCTACCAACTTTGGTATCACTAAATCACCACTATGGATAAGCTGCATATCATCGTTTAACATTTCTGCCTCAAACCATTTAATTAATCCAGGCCACATACTACCAACTAAAATGAGTTTACGATTATCAATTTTTTTAACTTGCATTAGCTGTAAAATAGTTAATATTTCTAAAACCGTGCCAATTCCACCATAAAATGCCACAAAACAATCAGATACAGCCGTGAAGTGCTGCAATCTGGTGAAAAATGTCTTATGTGGGAATGATTCATCCAAATACGGGTTATTTTTTTGTTCAAAAGGTAGTTCAATATTAATACCTACCGACTTTACTGGCGACTGAGCTAGTTTCCCAGCTATAGCACCACGATTAGCCGCCTCCATTACCCCTGGTCCACCACCAGTTACTACATTACACTCTAATCGCGCCAAATTAGAAGCGAAGTCAAAAACATCTTTATAAACAAGTGAGTCCTCTGCAATTCGTGCAGAGCCAAACACTGTTACTGTATACTCTTGATAGCGTGGATAAAACTCCACTAAATCATCGGTTAAATCCCAAAGCTTCTCTAGTGAATTAACTACTCGTTGCTGAACGTGAGGATCATTAATTAAAAATTTTTCCATTGTTTCCCGTAGACAAAAAAATAGGGAGCTATTTATAGCCCCCGTTATTATAAAGCAATTCGCGTAATTACGCTAGCTTGCTTTTAGCAATCTCTACAAATTTAGCAAATGCAAATTTGTCATTAATCGCCAAATCAGACAATACTTTACGATCTACAGCAACTTCAGCTTTAGCTAAACCGTTAATAAAACGGCTATAAGTTAAACCTAACTCACGGCAACCAGCATTAATCCGCGCAATCCATAGACTACGGAATTGACGTTTTCTTTGACGGCGATCACGGTAAGCATATTGCCCCGCTTTCATAACCGCTTCTTTAGCAACACGGAATACGTTGTTGCGACGACCGCGATAGCCTTTAGCTAAAGCGATAATTTTTTTGTGACGCGCACGCGCGATGACACCACGTTTTACTCTAGGCATTCTATAACTCCTTCAATTTATGCGTAAGGTAACATGCTACGTACATGACCCATATCGCTAGGATTCACTTGTACTGTACCACGTAATTGACGTTTGTTTTTAGTTGTTTTCTTAGTCAAAATATGACGTTTGAATGCTTTAGAACGTTTGATGCCGCCACTACCTTGAACGATAAAGCGTTTTTTCGCACCAGACTTTGATTTCATTTTAGGCATGTAATGCACCTTTTTTAATCGCAGTTTTTATTCAGATAGCAGGTGCTCGCATAACGAGAACTTGAGGAACCTAAACTATCCACCTTTTTGAGGGAAAGATTATAGCATATTTACTTGGTAAAATCTTTACTATTTTTACAGCCAAATGGGGATCCATAGACTACATCTACAGCTCTTGTATTCTATTACTTCTTAAGGGGTATGTATCTCCATATCATAGACATAGAAACATGTAGCCAACAGCTTAACTTATGAAAACATTTGAAAATAATCTCACTTAGCTACTGATGGCTAATTTATTTTGCTTAAGAAATACACAATACATAAACTTATCAAATAAAGATATGGTATTACTTACCATCATTATTCATTATACCGCTACAATCTAAGCGTTCACTAGTACCATTGGTATAATTCATAACAATCTTTTTCAATTTAGTCGTACCATTATTATACAAATTTGGACCATCCGATGGCTTCACGGTATCTGGAGCAAAATAATACTCTTGGAGCAAGGCAAAGCTGTTATACTTCCCATTAGCCCACTTTCCCTTAGTCCAGCTAGGTTGATAATCGCTATAATCGGAATTGCGGTCATTACCATTTGGACCTTTATACTTCTTAATCAAATTATTTTTTATATTAGCTCTTAAAGATGCATTATCAAATGTATTAGTTGAGCCATCATTTTTGGTAACCACAACATTTTTAATTGCACTAGGGTCAAAACGTATCATCAACTCAATATAGCTATTAATCCTATTGAGGGTAGTTCCTTTGATTGAGGTGTTTGACTTCCCGCACTCTACACCTCCGTTAATTATATTAATCGTCTTACCAAAACCAATCTCATTGTCAAACTCGGGTCTTCCGGTATGAGTAGGAGCAAACATCCCCTCATGCATAGAAGGTTTTTTGCTACCATTTGCTTCCTCAAATGGGATAGACCAATAAGCCAATCCTGTTGCCCACCCAAGAGCACCATCTGAGTTAAGCAAATTAGGATTATTTGCTAATTGTAATTTTGCGCTAGGATTAATTTTGCTACCATAAAATACATAGTTATAAGCATACGTTAACTGTTTTGCACCACGTCCATAATAAGGCGATGAAACAGCTACGCCATCATGGCAATATATTTTCGCTTGTTGGCAGAATCCTACTTCACTATTTCCACATGCACCATTTATGGTCACACTTTTATCTGTATTCTGACAGAATCCTTGTTTCGTCCCATAAGCAGAACAATCAGCTTTACCCGCGCAATCACCCTCACTAATAGTAGTTAATCCATAGCCCGCACCTTGCGCACCAGCACCCGTTGCAGTAAAACTCCCATCGGCATTAAAACTTGGAGGTGACGCACCATTTGTTTCCTGATTAATATTAGCTAAAAACGCAGCTAACTCACGATAGTTATTTAAACTATTGCTACTACAAAATGGAACTACATAATTCTGCGCCACAAATAAGTTATTGAATGCTTTTTCTAAATTAGCATAAGTATAGTAATTTGGTTTACTATAATTTTTTTTAGTGGTTGCTGGATCTTCACCTCCAAATGTACAGCCACCGCTGTTAATTTTCTCTTGGGTACAACTTCCCGGCATAATTTTGGTAGCATCAGTTGGATAAATTTCCTCAAATTTTGCAGCACTCATAATGTTTGTTAGGCATGATAATTGTGCAGCACTTGCAGCATAAGTCATTAAACTGCTAACGAGCAAAAGTCCTATAAGTTTCTTTTGCATGATACTCTCCTGTGAAAAATATTTCATTGATATATTTGTGATTACTTACTATATAAAAGGACAGCCTATGTACGCTCACAACATATTCTGATGGAATTATAAATCATTTAAGGATTATTACACAACATCTAAAAGCGTATAACAATCATGCAAATTTGTATCTTAGAATATGACATATAATTTTAATACGTGACAAAATAGATAACGATGCAATTAAACACCTAAAACCATATATAAATATCAAATTAATTTCAGTAAGTTAACCACAAAAACCATTGAGAGTGAGCAATTACTAAGACCACGGATTAAGATATTAAAAGTCGTTTAAAATATTCTTGTAGCATTTTTGTATAGCTCTAAGCTTTATGAGTTAGATATTTATCGACTCCATCAGTGGCACGAATAAAATCTTTATTATTCACGCGTTCCATTAAGCGCGCCATATTTTCGGCTTCATTACTACGGTCATTAACTTTATGCCACAGATGATAGACAGGTGCGGCAAAACGACCGTCTTTTATTTGGACACCAACATGCAGGAGGCGCACTAAAAAATCAGCATCTTCATGTCCCCAGCCAGCAAATCCTTCATCAAAACCATTCACAGCTAAACAATCTTGTCGCCACAATGCCATATTACACCCTTTAGGACGACGCCAGTTTTGAGCATACTTTTTACGCCATGAGGCTAAAGGATTCAGACGTAATGCAGGTAGCCATTTATTAGTTTTACCACTTAACCTAGCTAAGATTGAAGAGATAACCGAGGTAGTCGCAATATTGATTAATTTATTATTCAGCGCGGATTCCGTGTATGACTCACTAAGTAGCACTCGATTACCACCAACAAAATAACCTTTTTCTGCTAGTTGAGTTTGATTTAAAATAAAATCAGGCGCTATTAAACAATCACCATCAATAAAAATTAAATATTCACCACTAGATTTACTTGTTGCTAAATTACGAATTGCCGCCAAACGAAAGCCAATATCTTCGTGCCAAATATGCAATAACTCAAAAGGGAAATCTTGCTGAAATCTAGCAATCAAAGACTTTGTTTCAATACCGGAACCATCGTCTGCAACTAAGACCTCCAGTGCTAAACCATCTGGAATAACTTGCTTTGCAACACTCATTAAAACTAATTCTAGCGCATCTGGTCGATTATAGGTTGAAATTATCAAACTTATTTTCATAATTATCTCTGTATTAAATAACCAATTCTAATTGATTTTAAAGACTAATTTTTTAACTAATGCATAATTCAAAGCGGCTACCAAAAGTGAGGTAATAATTTGCCCTTTAAGCTCACTTAACTTAATAAAATCGACGCAAATATAAAGGAGTGTTATATTGATCGCATACGATACAAGATAAACTAAAGAGTAACGTAACAAGGGTCTGAAACTAATTCTATGCCTAAAGACTAATACAGCACTTAATAAATACCCCTCAATAACGCCAAGAATAAATACCATTGTGCTGGCTAATAAGTAGTTTAACCCAATATTAATCAATATGGCAAACAAAAACAAGCAAATAATAGTATTAATTCCACCAGTGAGTAAAAACCTTAATCCTTTATACTTCGTAAATAGCTTTATTATTACCTGCAATCAGCACCTGTGAAATACAACTCATCAAGACTATGGATGATTATTGCACTCATCGAAATATCTTGGTGACTAAAAATTTCCAGTAGCGAGTATTGGGTTTAAATAAATACCAACCGTTACTTGCATAAATTTTCTGTAGTTTTTTACGTTTTGAGTTATTCACCAATGGCTCTGTAAAGTATTTTGTTTGCGGGATTGCACCCACCAAAGTAATAAATTGTTTATAAAACAAATAACGATGAAATCCTAAACCGATTACTTTAGTTAAATTATAAAAGCTCGATAGCAGGAATACCGTAGATTCATCATCCAGCAAATCATGCTTAACAAATTTATCATGGAGTGAACTTAATAAGTACCATATATTTTGCCACGGATAAAAGCGATGGGTTAGCGATGAGAAGTTTGTTCGGTAAACACATAATGGATGATTACTAATTTTTACTGATTTAGCCAAGCAAATCACCAGTGGAATTAGTTGTAAATCTTCGGCATAAATACTTTCAAAACGAAAGTCATGTTTAAGCCAATACTCGCGCAGAAAAAATTTACCCCATGCATAAGTTGGAATTGATAACTTAGAAATTAAAAAAGACTGTTCAATATTGGGAAAGGGGGTTTTAATCAGATTATTATGCGGCTCATAAATTTGGTGATTGCAAATCAGTAGCTCTAAGTCTGCCCCCAGCATAGTAATAACAGCTTCGGATAGCCCATCTTCCACCAGATAGTCATCGCTATCAAGAAAAAATAAATACTTTCCAGAAGCTAGTTCAACACCAACATTACGTGCTTCGCCCAAGCCCAAATTAGTAATATTTTCGTGATATATAATTGCGACACCTCGCTCTTTGGCGTAATCCTGAACTAAATTTTTGCAATTACCTGGGGAGCGATCATTTATTACAACGCATTCAAAATCAGTAAATTTTTGTGAGAAAACACTATCAAGACATTGAGTTAAATATTTCTCACTATTATAAACCGGAATAATAAAACTAATTAGCATGTTTTTTTAAGTCATAGCGAGTGGCAAACAATAAACCAACTAAAGCAAAGAATGCCAAACCGGATACTGAGTCAGAAATATAACCATTTTCATAACATGCCGCAGCATAAACCAAGGCAACCGTTACTCCGAAATCGCGATATGGACGAGCTAAACTAAAAGAACGAATAAACAGCGTCGCTAAAAAAGCAATGAAGGTTATCATTCCAATATAGCCTAATTCTGCACCAAACCATAAATAATCGCTGTGTGGCTGAGAGTTACCAAAAGGATTATGATCACGCGCAGATAAACGAGCATATTCACCTGGATAGCTGCCAGTCCCATGTCCAATGATTGGTTTTTCGGCAATAATTTCCTTGGCATATTTATGGAAAGTCCAGCGTAAATACATTGAAGGATTTTGTGGATCAAATTTTCCTGCTTTATACTGTTGTACATTTTCCTGATAAGTTTTGATTTTAGCCTGAACTGATGAAGAGGTATAGATTAACGTCGGTGTAATAACAAATAAAATCACTGCAGAAACAATCAAACCAATTTTCAAACGCCACTGAATAAAAATACTAATCACCATTAATAAGCACAGTATTTGCCCAGTACGACTCCATGTTTCATAGTAAATATTATGCAGCAAAACAAAAATACTAATCCATGCAATAACCTTTAACCATTTTGGTTTAATCTGTTTATTTAGTTGTAAATACAGTAACCAGCACGCAAACAATGCTAGAAAATAGGTGTGGTACATATGCATCCGGAATATCCCATACTGCAGACCCCAAGTTTTAGCATGAAACATCGGATGATTAGTCCAGATTGAAAGATAAGAGAAGAAAATTGTCAGTGCAATACCTACGCCAAACCCCCACAAGGCTGATTTGCGTTTTGCATCTGAGCTAAAAAATGCAATAATGAATGGTAATTCAACTAGCCCAATCATTTTTAGTAACATTTTGCTTATATCATGTGTGCTGCCACTTGACCACAGTGAACCGACAAGAAACAGAGCATAAAAAAATAAGCTAACTACAACCAAAGGCTCTTTAATAATCTGTGGAAGTTTTGCACGCAGATCTTTAGATAAAATTACACTACATACAATTAATGGAAGAGTCGCATTTTGTAACGCCGTTGACAAAGGCAATGCAATTGCTGTTAGAAAAGCCAGTGTCAACCACCAATATTGTTGAAGTGCTTTTCTATCTTTGGCTAGATTCATTATTAGTCTCGAATTAATTTATAATGTTTTTTGGCAAAATCTTTGCCGCCTAGAAATTGCTCTAGTTTCATCATCAGCCGATGTTTTTTATCACGACGGCTTAGGCAATAATCTGGGTTAAATTCAAGCTTCTGCTCTGCATCATTTGTGAGCCAAGAAGCTGCAATCTTGGGATGAGTTCCGTTGAAAGTTCGGATACTGAGTGGATCAATATCACCATAGCCCAAAAACTCTTTGGGCGTTTTGCCCCAGTAACGTTCAACACGCTTTTGTTTTTCATTCATTTTAGCAACTGAACGCACATGCCCATAATGATAGAGATGGCAACCAACCAACGCCGCATTAGGATAGCGTCCCTGACGATTCTCATTCATAATCAGCCAAAACAAGCCATCAGGAGCCCAGCTACGAACAGTATTGCGAATAATTCGCGGTGCACGGCGATACCAACGCGGTGAGTATGCAATCGTTGATGGTGAACCATAGAAATGATAATAGTCGAAAACTAACGCTTCGACTTCCTTATCATTCAGATGTTTTTCCATTGCAGCACGGATAGTTGCATAATCTTGCTCGTGAATTACTTCATCACCCTCAAGATAAAATGCCCAATCACCAGTACAGTTAAACTGCGCAATCATTTTCTGCTGCGCATAAGTATAACCACGATCTTGCATATTTTCATTCCATGTGGTTTGAATAATACGCAACTTAGGATCATTCAGCGCCTGAACCTGTGCTAAAGTGTCATCATCACTGTTACCCAGCGCAACAACCACTTCATCACAAACCGCCAACAACGACTTTAAGCTCTCAATATAAGGATAGCCCAAAATCGTACCATTGCGCAAAAAGGTAAAGCCGCTGACTTTCATGCTATTTTTTCTTCTTCGGTGACACAATCATAATTGCATTACGACCTTCAACTTTAGGGCGCATTTCAACTACTACCAAATCTAATAAATCCTGCTCGGCTTTTTCTAAATAGCGAATCCCAAATTCTTGATGCGCCATTTCACGACCACGGAATTGAACGATAAATTTAACTTTATCACCGTCCTCAAGAAAACGTTTAGCATTTTTCAATTTAATTTGATAATCATGCTCGTCAGTTACTGGACGCAGTTTGATCTCTTTAACATGAACTTGCTTTTGGTTCTGTTTAGCTGCATGAGCTTTCTTTTGCTCATGGTACTTAAATTTACCAAAATCCATAACTTTACACACTGGAGGATTAGCATTGGGAGATATCTCAACCAAGTCTAACTCTAACTCATTAGCTTTAGCCATCGCTGCATGGATAGAAACCACGCCCAATTGCTCACCAGTTTCATCAATAATCAAACGCACCTCAGGTGCTGTAATTGCGCCGTTAATGCGCGCTTGTTTTTCAGTGCTTATGACACTACTCCTCAAAATTAAAAACAAAACTCTTTATTATAACCTATTTAATTAGTGTATAGAAAACTTTGTTACGATTAGATACATATGCGCTTATAGTATTTGCTTAATATGCACCATCACGCTTAACAACCACACCAATTGTTTTGATAAGTATAACCACATCATACCAGAGCGACCAGTTTTTGATATACCAAGTATCCAAACGACAACGATCAGCAAACGAAGTTTTACTTCTGCCGCTTACTTGCCACATGCCAGTAATCCCTGGTTTTACCATCGCATAATAGAACATTCCATCATTGTAATCACCAAGTTCACGCTCCAACAATGGGCGTGGACCAACTAGACTCATTTCACCTTTAAGTACATTTAATAGCTGACCTAATTCATCCAAACTTGTTTTACGTAATAATCTACCGATTCGAGTAACTCGCGGATCATTGTCCAATTTGAAATTGTTTGCCACATATTTCTGATAGATGATATTATTTTCCTCTTTCCATGAGTTTAGCATTTTTTCAGCGTTTTTATGCATGCTGCGAAATTTAATACAGCCGAAAGTTTTGCCATTATAACCTAGACGGGGCTGAATAAAAAATGGGTTTCCGCGATCTTCAAGAAAAATCAATAAGCCAATCAACAGCATCAAAGGAACTACAACAGGTAGACAAAGTAAAACTACACCGTAGTCAAAAAACATTTTAACCATCCGGTTTAAACGACGATTAAGATTATTCTCCAAGCGCAACATTAATTGCTCGTTACCAAAAAAGTGGTTAATCTCTATTCCATATAATGGCAAACCATCAAAATCTGGTACTATGCTTACAAACATAAAATTGCGCTGCATCAGAAAAATTTTATCAATATTGCGAACCATTTCCAAAGAGTCAAGCGCAACTACAACTTCACAGGTTTTATTTCTATCCAGCAAGTCTTTAAGCCCCAAGAGTGGGAAATCTTTATTTTCATACTCTACATGCAATCTTTCATCCGTAATTCGTTCCCGATCAATATCAACAAACCCATGAATTTGAAAACCCATCAAACGGCGATTTTTTAATAAACTATAGGCGCTAAGCGCAGTATCTTTAGTGCCAACAATATAAATTTTACGCTGCCAGAGCTTATAATGCAGCAAAATTCGAATAGTAAACGTTCTAAATAGTGGCAAAATTACAAATAATAAAGCCCAATACATAAAGAAAAATAAGTAAGTCACATGTTCGGAGCGACTGAGCGAAATTACTACAAAATCTAAGATCAGAATATAGATGATTTGTTTATAAATTATGCGTAGTTCCTCCCACGTCGGACGACGCCTAGCATACAGCTCAGCCATCCAAAACATAGCGATAATGACTAACGCATTTAATACCTTTACCAAAACTAAATGGTTAGTATCAAAATAGTGTGGGCGAGATGGTTCAACTACATTTGCGAGGTTTACACTCAAAAAATAAGTAAAGGCTAACGAAAATAAATCGCTAGTAAGCAATAAATATTTTTGCAAAAAAAGACGTTTCATATTATTTCTTATTAAATTCTTGGTATTTAGCCAAAACAAAGTTTTTAAACTGTGATCTAAACCGCTCGGTAGTAAATCGTAGTGCATTAGCTGCACATGCCTCGGGAGTAATTACCGATTGTTGTTCAAATTCTGATACGGCTTGCTGAATCGCCTCTGTAGTCTGACTAGCAAAAAATACTCCAGTAGGTGCAGTACTATCCAAACCATTCACAGTTTCTAGTGCTCCGCCACGCCCATAAGCAATAACTGGCGTGCCACAAGCTTGCGCTTCGACCGGGACAATCCCAAAATCTTCTTCTGCGGCAAAAACAAAGGCTTTAGCCTGTTGCATAAGTAATTTAAGCTGCTCATCTGCAACAAAACCTAATAATTCAATATTGGGACAATTAGCAGCTAATTGCTGGATTTTTTTATAGTCCGGTCCAGTTCCAACAATTTTCAATTTTTTATCCGGCATCGCAGTAAAAGCCTCCGCGATCAAGGCTATTTTCTTATAGGGCACCATTCGCGACGCAGTTAAATAAAAATCTCGTTTATCAAATGATCGCGTAAATTTATCGGTATCAACATTGGGATAAATAACCTCAGCTTCACGACGATAAACTTTATAAATTCGCTTAGCAATAAAATTGGAATTAGCAACAAAATAATCTACCCCGTTCGCAGTACGACAATCCCATAACCGAATTTTATGTAAAATATAGCGAGTTAGCCATGATTTTAATCCCTGTTCAAGACCTGCCTCGCGCAAATACTGATGCTGCATATCCCAAGCATAGCGAATCGGTGAGTGGCAATAACAAATATGTAACTGATTTGGTCCAGTCAATATGCCTTTAGCTACAGCATGCGAACTGCTGATAACCAAATCATAGTTACTTACATCCAATTGTTCAATTGCCAATGGCATCAATGGCAAATATTGACGATACTTTGTTTTCGCAAAAGGTAGTTTTTGAATAAATGAAGTTTTAACCGCTTTATTTTGAATAAAACTACGTTCATTCGCGGGTAAAAAATCAATCAAACTAAATAAATCAGCATCAGGAAAGCAATTAATTATCTGCTCCAATACTTTCTCAGAACCAGCATAATTAACTAACCACTCATGAATAATTGCAACTTTCATGCTCTAACTACCTGATACCTTAATAAATTTAGCATATTCCTCATTCACAAACTCGCTAAATTGAGTTCTAAATTCCTGACATGAAAAATTTTTTGCATTTGCTAAACAGTTACTTGCAGAGAATTTCCCACGATTAGCTTCAAAAACTTCAACTGCCTTTACGATATCTTCAACACATTGCTTCTCAAATACTACCCCAGTTGGCGACAATGAATTTTCATCATTAACAACCTCTTTTGAACCGCCACCAGAATAAACAATAACTGGAGTTCCACAGGCTTGCGCCTCTACATTAACAATACCAAAAGCTTCTTGTGACGCAAACACAAATGCTTTTGCTCCAGAAATTAATGCCGCAACTTCTTTTTTATCTTTATATCCAACAAATTCAACATTAGGCTTAGCAATCGACTCTAGCTCATTTCGTGTCGCGCCATCCCCGACAACAATTAATTTATGACCTAAAAGATTAAATGCACTTATAACTAGATCAAACCGTTTATATTCTACCAGTCTTCCAACGGTAATATAATAATCTTGCTTAGTTTCTTTATAAAACTGACTAAAATAATCAACATCAACACTGGGATAAATAACTTTATTAATTTGTATAGCAAATTTATCCATATGCCATTGTGCAATATAATTTGAATTGGCTATAAGTACATCAGGGCGACGAATCGCAGTTGACAACCACTTACGTAATCTTGGATAGAAATACTGCTGAGCCAATCGAACAATTTTATTACCGCTATTATACAAATCTCCATATTCGAATAAATAGCGCATATGCTCAGAATGGCAATAACAAATATGTAATTGCGATGGCCTTGTAATAACACCGCATGCCACCGCATGTGAGCCACTTATTATTATATCATAGCCAGTTAAATCCAATTTTTCGATTGCATGAGGCATAAAGGGTAGAAAATGACGATGTTTGGTTTTAGCAAAAGGTATATTTTGCAAATAAGATGTTTTAACTTTTTTATTTTTAATAAAAAACCGTTGTGACTCTGGCACACTGTCAATAATACTAAAAATATCGGCATCGGGAAAGCACTCAAGCATCTGCTCAAGAACTCTTTCAGCACCGCCATAAACGTATAACCAATCGTGAATAATTGCAATTTTCATCTTGATATTTCTAAATAAATTTGCGTAAAATATTATAAAAGCGCTCACTTAATGAAAGAGGTAACTTAGTCATCATAAAATAAAACACTAGTAATTTAACCCCTTGTTTTTTCATTTTCAACAATTGAAAAATACTATTTTCACCAAGCCAACGCCGAGAATAAATACTCAATTTATAATCACACATAAACACAAGAGATTCATCCATTGCAAAAAACTTATCTTTTAATAAATCATTATAACCACTACCGAGGTCTAGACAGTTTTGGCGATATTGAGCAAAAGTTTTTTTCTTTGCACCAGATACATTAATAGCATGCTGACGATAGTAAATCAAAGGTTTAAGGTAAAGCTTTATACGTCCACAATATGCAGCATAATAGGAAAAATACCAATCATGTGGCAAAACGTAACTTCTAAATGGGACTGTAAAATTAACTAACTCACGTGAAAGCAAAACCGTACACCCGGTCACATTACTATTGAGCAAATAATTAAAAAAACCATCCTTGTCAGCTTGTTTACCCCACGCAAAATGCGATGGCTGCAAAACCTTCAAGTCATCATCAACCAAAACAGCGTCGCTATGAATCAGCAAATTATCACCAATTTCAGCAACAAGCTCTTCAATTTTATTTTCAAACCAAACATCATCTTGGTCAGATAAGGCAATATAGTCACCTGAAGTCAGCATTATAGCGCGCTCAAAGCTCTTTACCACGCCTAAATTCTCAGAATTAGGGTAAACCTTTATATTGCTATACTTATCTTTATATGCATTTAAAATGCTTAACGTACCATCACTAGAACCATCATCTACAATAATTATTTCATAAATAGGGTGAGTTTGAGTTAAGATACTATCTAATTGCTCAACGAGGTATTTCTCACCATTATAGGTTGCCATCGCTACTGATACCAATTTGTTTGCCATAATAATTACCTTATAGTTAAGAACGAGTCAACTTAAATATCAACTTAGCACCAAACGAACCAAATAGCGTCATTACCATATACTCCATAGTTTTAGCCAAACCCAAATGTTTATAACTCCATAAATAAACCGACAAGTCAGCTCTGCGCCCATAAAAACGGGCTTCATAATATTTTAGAGCTTGCTTGACATCGAAGTTATCTTTAAAAACTGTTGTCGACAATAACGCATTACAACTATTTACAAAATCTGAAGATCTAGCTTGCCAACTTGCATAATCTCTTAATTTGGATGCCCCAATTTGATTTCCAGAGTGTTGACGATAATATATTAATGGCTTGTCGCAATAATTGACTTTATTAAAAAAACTTGCCATTAATGCCAAATAATGATCATGCACGTAATAACCATCTGGAATTGGAAAGGATTTTTCAACTAACTTACGAGAAAATAATGCGGTACAACCAGTCACATCATTCATTATAAGATATTTAACGAAATTACCGTTTAAATTAGGCTTCAAAGCAGTATAAGACTGTTGCGTCACATTAAGATTTGTATCAACAACAAAAGCATCACTATGAATTAACCAGTTATCACCAATTTGATTAAGCAGCACCTCAATTTTCTCAGCTAGCCAGACATCATCTTGATCAGCAAGCGCAATATAATCACCACAGCAAGCACAGATTGCTTTTTCAAACGACTTCGTGCCACCTAAATTAGTTTCGTTACGGAATATTTTTATTTTGCTATTATTTGTCGCATACTGACTTAGAATGTCCCACGTTTCATCTGAAGAACAATCATCAACAATAATAATTTCATCAACTGAATGAGTTTGAGTTAAGATGCTATCAAGTTGTTCTTTTATATATCTTGCACCATTGTAAGTTGCTATCGCAACAGAAACACTAGGACAAGCAATTGATTTATTTGTAATTAACAAAATCCAGCCTTCATAATTTTTTTATTTTTATAATTTCCAACAAACACTCCTTATGCACTTAAATTAAGTTTCTAGGGTAAAATTTCCTTTATTCGTACGCTAATATATATTTTGTTTGCCAACCCACGTTCAAATAAACTATTGATTAACAGGATTTTGACTTGCGTAAAAAAGATACAAGCTTATCCTTAATTGGTACTAAATTGTAATTGATATGTGCAAACCATTTACCCAAACAAGCCATCCTAATAAACCAAAAAAACATTTTCTTATCAAACTTATTCCAACAATATTTAAGTAACTGGAACCGCGGGTAACGCTTATGCGCCATTGACAGAAAAAAATTTGTAGCGTGGTCGATTGAAGATAAAACGGATACGTTATTCACAAATAATTCAATTTGCCTCAACTCATGTAAATCAACGGCTAACTTAGCATACTTATTAATAAATTTCTCATATGCACCACGATTAAATGATGCCGATGCATTACTAGAGTGTTGACGGTAGAGCATTAACGCCTGCTGAACTTTTCTTATTTTGCCAAAATATTTAGCCATTATTGCCAAATACTGATCATGATACATGGCTTTAAAATTTGGAAATGGACACACCAAACGAATTAATTCAGTTGATACTAACATTGTACAGCCTGTCACATTATTTGCAAAGAAATAATCTTCTAGTTGTTCAAATGAACTTAGCTGCTCAAAAAAGCTTAAATTAGAACTGTTTATAACGTTTAGATTGTCATCTACGACGACGGCATCTGAGTATAACAAATAATTATCCTCAATCTGAGCAACCAACTCTTCGATCTTATTTGGCAGCCATACATCATCTTGATCAGATACCGCAATAAAATCTCCCCGACAACTCATTAATGCTTTCTCAAAAGTTTTTACCACACCCAAATTAAATTCATTTTGTGTAATTTTAATTTTAGAGTTAACTTCACTATACTCACAAAGCAGACTATATGTGCTATCAGAGGAGCAGTCATCTACAATAATAATCTCAGAAACAGGATACGATTGGGCTATGATACTATCTAGCTGCTCTTTTATGTATTTCTGACCATTATAAGTTGCCATTGCAACACTAATTACCGGGTATGTCATGAATCTTCAACAATTTTAAAAACTTAATAATTTACTTCTATGAAATTAATAACCAACTGTAAATAATACTATTTTTTTATGACAAACAACTCTTTGATCTTTATATGAGGATTCATCATTAATTTTTTAGTTATAAACACCGTAAATAACCGTTCAGACAAAAACCCACAAACTCTGCTTTGATAAACATCTCGATTACTTACATCAATCTTTGCATATACTTCAAACAATATCGGGAAAAGCCATGAACAAAATTCACAATATAACTCAGATTTAAGAATAAACATATTAAATGGATATAGGTAATTACTCTCCATTACTAAATCAAAAGCATCCAACCAATCATAATACTTATCTAGAACTATGCAACGCATTGTATCCAAGTCATCTTTTAAATGGTTGCGACAGAAATCATCCATTACATTTTTTGTCACAAAGTACTTTCGTGGCAAAATCATATCATATGAATCCAGCTTTAACCTCTCAAAACTTGCTGACGAGATTAAAGGATCTCCAGCAGAAAAATAATCACAATCAAAAAAAAGATTATTTTTAACCAAATATTTATATTTTTTAATTGTAGAAACCAGAGCCTGTCTAAACTTAGGTTCAAGAAAAAAACGACGATAATGATACAAACCGATATAGTCCGAATTTGTTACCCCATTTTTCCATATCCAATATAATGCCGTCAATTCACAAAAGTGTGGGTTTAATTCAGAAATATTATCACCACTATTATCACCTAAAATATCTAGGTTGATTGCCGACAATGATTTACCAACCTGAATAGGAACTAATATATCACCTTCAAATGTAGGAAGACTATTGTGACATGCTACATAAATTTTAGTTTTCATACATTGCTTTCCTTAACTTACCACGCCAAACATAGATACCATTTCTTTGTAAATAAAGTACCATCATCGTAGTTACAAAACATTCTGTAATCAGTACACTTATTGCTGAACCAATATAGCTATAACGAGGCACTAATATAAGAATCAGAGCTACATTACATATGCTGGACAATATCAATATCCGTGAAAATGGTTTAGTTAGACCAAAAGGCAACATTGTTTGAATTCCCAAAATATTACTTAGGCAAATTACAAATGGTAGAGCTGCCAATATCTGTAACACCTGTGTTGTAGCAAGCTGATATTTATGTCCAAACATAATTTTAACTATTAACGGAGCTCCAAGATAAAGCCCAATACTTACTGCAAGACCAAACCCACCAATATAAAACAATGCTTTTTGTAATAATTTTATTCCATGACCCTTATCTTGATTAATTGCTTTAGTCAAATGTGGAAATATCGCCTGACTAACCGGACCAAGCAATCCTTGCACGGCAGTAAGTATTTTTTCCGCACTGGCATAATAAGCAACCATTGCGGTGCTGGTTAACATCCCAAGAAAAAATGAATTTGATACCGTATAAAGACTTATTGCGACTGTCGAAATAAAAATATGCCACCCTTCAGATAGCTGATGTTTAAGCTGTGCAAAATTAGGCAATACATATTTAATTTTAAAGTATTTTATCAAGATATATTGTGCATAAATTGCACTAGCTATTGCAGTAGCTGCATTGATCAGCGGCCATAAATAATACTGAGTGTCTTGGTGGATCAATAAAAAAATTGCTGCCACAGATATTAATCGCATTATCAATTGAATCGTAGTAATAATACGCATTTTCTCCATCCCTTGGAAAAACCAAGTTGGAAAAAATACATTATTAATTAACGATAGCAAATTAATTACATAAATAAACCAATAATCCCTAAATTTAGCAAAACTAAAGACGATTATTAAATTAATGACAATTGAAACCAGCAAAAGCGCAAATTTAATTAAAATTACGTTGCTAACAATTTGGTTAAGTTGCTCTGGTTGATGGCTCTTTACTGCAACTTCTTTAGTTGCGCTAAGTCCAAAACCATAATCACATAGGATGCTAAAATACGTAGTGAACGACAAGCTAAATAGTATCAAACCATAGTGTTCAATACTTAGAATCCTTGAAAGATATGGAACAGTCAAAAAAGGAAAAACATAATTGCTAAGCTGCAAAATCCCCAACGCTGTAGCATTTTCAATTATTTTACGATTTAAACGCATTAAACACCTTGTATCCCTAATTCTTTTTGCGCAATACTAATCGCACTCTCAAACACTTGATGCATATCGTAATACTTATACTCGGCAAGGCGCCCGCCAAAAACAACCTTATTTTGCTGATCGGCAAGTTTTTTATACTTAAGATAGGTCTCCTGATTAATTTTGTCATTTATCGGATAATATGGTTCATCTCCACGCTTATAATCTGCTGGATATTCTTTTGTTATAACTGTATTCTCTTGCTCTCCAAACTCAAAATGTTTATGCTCTATTATACGAGTATAAGGAATATCAACATCAGTATAATTAACAACTGCATTTCCTTGATAGTTGTCAATATCTTTTACTTCATGTTCGAATCTTAATCCGCGGTATTGCAACTCACCATAACAAAAATCATAGTACTGATCAATTGGTCCAGTATAAATAATTTTTGCAGCGAGTTTCTCTAGCGTAGTCCTTTGGGCAAAAAAATCAACATTTAACCTAACCTCGGTTCCGGCTAATAATTTCTCAATGATGACATTGTAACCACCGATAGGAATACCCTGATATTTATCATGAAAATAATTATTATCATAGGTAAATCGTAGTGGTAGACGCTTAATTATAAAAGCAGGAATCTCTGTAGCGGACCTTCCCCATTGTTTTTCAGTGTAACCTTTGATTAATTTATAATATACATCTTTTCCTACAAGTTTTAGTGCTTGTTCTTCTAAATTTTGGGCTTCGGTAATGCTTAAACCAGCTATCTGATTAGCTATAACAGCTTTTGCTTCTGCAGGTGTCTTTACTCCCCACATTTTATTAAACGTATTCATATTAAATGGCAAATTGTATAATTCGTCCTTATAGATGGCAATAGGTGAATTAATATAGTGATTAAACTCTGCAAATTGATTAACAAAATCCCAGACCATTTTATTACTAGTGTGAAAAATATGTGCTCCATATTTATGAACATTCACCCCACTTACGCTCTCACAATAAGTGTTTCCACCTATATGACTCCGTTTATCAATTACTAGACACTTTTTGCCAGCCTTCTTGGCAAAATACGCAAACGTGGCACCAAATGGTCCAGCGCCAACAATCAAATAATCATAATCAAAAACATCAGACATAACAAACTCACCATTCAAATTAAAGAACTAGACAATTAAAGAGAGCTACCTCTAACCAATTTTAACATTATAGCATAGAGACTATTACTTTAATAATTAAATCTAGATTCGCATTATTTTAAACACATATTAACACAGGAGCTGCTAATAATTCCCCCAAATTTAACCTCTAAAATTAATTTACCTTTTGCAAACCAAAAATCGTCCTACGTAAGGATACTAGCTAAGCGGTTATATATTAATTTCATTATTAAATTTCTCCAAGGCCATGAGTACTGCAACATTCATATCATAATAGCGATAATCCGCTAGGTGTCCCGACAAAACGATATCAATGTATTCTTTGGCTAATTGCTGATACTTTGCAAACATTGCCAAATTTGGTTCTGCCGGAATCGGATAATACGGAACATCTTTACGAGTGCAGCCACGATGATATTCTTCAACAATTGCCGTATGAGGATGAGTTTGTCCAGTCAGGTGCTTTACTTCGGTTACACGAGTAAAATCATAATCATTTGGGTAATTGATACTTGCAACATCTTGATAATGTTCCTGTTGCAAAGTTTTAATTTTAAAATCAACCGTCCGGTAAGGTAGTTCACCATAACAATAGTCAAATAATTCATCAATCTTACCAGTAAAAATCAATTTACCTTCAAAAAGTTGCCCCATAAACTTTATTTGCTTGGTGTGATGATTTACCGTCACTACTTCACGATAATCGGTATTCAACATAACTTTGATATTTGGGTTACCCAACATTTTTTTGAATAACTGATTGTAACCAAAACGTGGTATACCTTGGTAGCTATCTTTAGAATGACGATCATCATAAGAAATATGAATCGGCATCCGCCCGGTAACATACTCATCTAATTCATCAGGTTTTAGTCCCCATTGTTTGTAAGTATAATTAAGATAAATCTTATTATAAATAAAATCAGCTAACATTTTCAGATCGTCGTCTTCTGTTTTACGCAGCTCTAAAATAGGAATCTTATTACCAAAACCAAAGTATTTTATCAATTTATGAGTCAACTCCTTAACCATGTATTCAGGAAAAAGAATCTTCAGGCTATTTAGATTAAATGGTATAGGAATTAAATGACCGTCAACATATGCAGCAACCTTATGCTGATACGATTTCCACTCAGTAAATTGAGAGATATAATCCCATACTTGCTTATCTGGAGTATGAAATACTCGTGGACCGTATTTATAAACTAATAACCCATCTTCATTATATTGATCATAGCAGTTACCACCGATATGATTGCGTTGCTCAATAATTAAAACCCGCTTTTTAAGCTGTGTAGCAATTCGTTCCGCCATAACTGCACCAGAGAAACCAGCTCCAATTACAATATAATCAAACATCTAACACCTCTTAAATTTCTGTATCACAACTCTACTATTCACCTAGATTATAACATATGGATTACCCTAATATATATCGCTTGACTATCCTATTTAGTTACAAAAATAGTATAGATATCCTAAGCTCCACCATAGGTATGAGTTAAAATAATGCGAAGTGAAATATTGTTCGGCTTTAATACCAAGGAATAAAAATGTCAGAATCAAAAAGTTTCTTTAAACAACCATTTTTTATCTTATGCTTTTTGGAGTTTTTTGAACGTTTTGGCTATTATGGCTTCAATTATATCTCAATCTATTTCTATATCGCCAAACTTGGTTTTAGTGAATCAACTGCGACGACGCTAATGGGAGGCTTTGCTGCCCTAACCTATGTTTTCAACGCAGTTGGTGGTTATGTTGCCGATAATGTATTAGGGATTAAGCGCACCATGTTTACCGGTGCAATTCTCTTGTGCCTTGGCTATGCAGCACTTGCAATTGGTAGTAATTTTAGTCCACTTTTTGTTTATACTGCGCTAGCACTAATAATCCTAGGGTCTTGTTTATTTAAACCCGCACCAACCAATCTAATTGCTTCAATTTACGGACAAGATAAAAACACTCTGGATGCAACCTATACTTATTTCTATATGTCAATCAATATGGGCTCGTTCTGCGCTTCGTTATTAGTTCCAATGCTCGCCAAAAATGTCGGATATACCGCAGCTTTGTTAGTTTGTTCCGCAGGCGTACTGGTTGGGATAGTTTATAATCTAAAGAACTATGCAATGATTAAACATGTTGACAATGCGCTAGGCTTGGCAAAACTATCACCGAAGAAAATAGCACCTTTTGCTTTTAGCTTAATCGCAGGGTTAATTTTCATCAGTGTAATGTTGCAAAATGACAAATTAATTAATTTATTGCTGACCGTGGCTTCAATCACAATTTTTGGCTATTTTATCTGGCAGGTTATTCGTGAAAGCGACCATGCTCAACGTAGGAAAATGATAGTCGCAATAATTCTACTGTTCTACGCTGTAGTATTTTTCGTAATTTACCAACAAAAAAACACCTCTTTTATGCTGTTTAATAAGCATCACGTTAATCTACACTTTCTAGGTTGGGATATTAACCCACAATCAGTACCTGGCTTTTTAGGAACAGGTGGAATTATTCTCTTATCGCCAGTATTTGCCGCTATTTATCGTAAACTAGGTACTAATGATCTTTCATTGCCCTATAAATTCGCGATTGGCTTATTATTCAGTTCATGTGCTTATGGCTTGCTGTACTTTGTATGCTTGGCAACTGATCCAAGTCAACAAATCAGTTTTGGCTGGGAAATTTTGGCAATTTCAGTATTCTTTGCTTCCTCTGAATTACTGATTAGTGCGCTAGGCGTATCATTGATGGCACAATTAGTACCAGACAGGATGCGCGGCTTTGCCATTGGTATGTGGTTTATTACCAGTGCTCTAGGAATAAAACTGGGCTCATTTATTGCTTCACTGGTAGCTAATAACTCGGCCAAAAGTTCAACTGAAAGCTATGATCTAGCCACACAAATTGCCAGCTTTAATAATTACGAACACTTATTTAGAAATATATTCTTACTCGGTCTAAGTGCTGCAATAATCGCGTGGTTATTGGGTGGTAAGTTAACACGAATGATTAACAATAAAGAATAACTGCTCGAACTATTTTATAGATAAAGGAAATCGACAAATGCAAACAATTTTAGTAACTGGTGGCGCTGGGTATATTGGCTCTCATACAGTAGTCGAGCTATTAGCTCATAATTATCAAGTAGTTATCGTGGATAATTTTTGTAACTCCAGCCCCAAGGTTTTAGAGAGAATTGAACAAATCAGTGGCAAACAACCGATATTTTATCAGGCTGACGTTTTAGATCAAAATGCTTTGGCAAATATATTTAAGCAACATAAAATTGATGCAGTTATCCACTTTGCGGCACTTAAAGCCGTTGGTGAATCAGTGCAACAACCAGCGCGCTATTATGAAAATAATGTGGCCGGCAGCTTGTCGCTGTTTAATGCAATGACTGAAGCTAAGGTTAAAACAATTGTATTTAGCTCTTCAGCAACCGTATATGGCGATCCACATACTACGCCAATTACAGAGGATTTCCCATTATCTGCAACTAATCCTTACGGCTGGACAAAATTAATAATGGAACAAATTTTACGAGATACCTATCAGGCAGATAAAACGTGGGCGGTGGGACTACTGCGTTACTTCAATCCAGTTGGAGCGCATCCATCGGGACTAATCGGTGAAGACCCTAATGGAATCCCGAATAATTTAATGCCCTACATCACTCAAGTAGCGGTCGGTAAATTAGAAAAATTAAATGTGTTTGGTGGCGATTACCCAACTCATGATGGGACAGGGGTACGCGACTATATTCATGTTGTTGATTTGGCGCGTGGGCATATAAAAGCACTTGAATATCTAGCAAATCATCAAGAGGTTCTCACTGTTAATCTTGGTACTGGAGCGGGTTATTCAGTTTTAGATGTAGTAAATGCTTTTGCTAAGGCTAGTGGTAAAGAAATACCATATCAAATTCAGCCACGACGCGCAGGAGACGTTGCAAAATGTTTTGCTGATCCGACAAAAGCGCGCCAGCTACTTAATTGGAGCACAGAATATGATTTAGCTAAAATGTGCGAAGATAGTTGGCATTGGCAAAACTCTAACCCCAAGGGATATCAATAACGGTATATCAACCTTTTTTCTTTACCTTAAAGAGCGCCAAAAGCGCTCAATAAATCTCGACGACAACCAGCAAACCGATATACTCACTTGATGCATAACAATTCAACTCTTAGGCCGTGATCTGAGATGCTGGAGTTATTCAGTATTCTGGTTAAATCTAAATTCTTCTAATTTTTATTCAAAGAGTCGCTCTTAAATTTTAGCTAAAAAATATCCAACAGATCACCCTCTTGTCAATTTCTCAAAATCAATGACTTTACTCCTAAATACATGGCTATCTCCGTTATTGTTTAAACACAAACATATCAGATAGACACAACCATTAACTTTTTTTCATAGCTACTGTTAATTTGCTCTGCATCAACAACCTGCGTAAAAACCCAGTACCATTTTTTTCCATAAAAAATTAGAATAACGTTCTGAACAAAACCACTTTCTTAAGGAAAACAAAATGAATACTCCAACAAATAAAAACAGCAAATTAACCGGCTATAAAGGCGCAGTATTTTATTTTACTGATAACCCCAAATTTAATAAAAACGCATATCACTTTTTTCCGAATGGCGTATTATATATTGCCGATGGTAAAGTAGTTGAAGCTGGCAATTTTAGCGAATTACAAGCTCAGTATCCGCAAGCAGAAATAGTTGATTATAGCGGTAAATTAATTACACCTGGTTTGATGGATTCACATGTTCATTATATAATGCGCCCCAAAAGCTGTACCAGTAATTAGGAAACAAATTGGCCAAATTTG
>DAORIZ010000013.1:0-64539 GCA_035438765.1 Burkholderiales bacterium
CAATTGCCATAAATGCAAAACTAATTGAATCAAAATTAACTTTAGTTGTAACTGTTTCTTTCATCCAAAAAAACACGATCAAAAATGCAACTAAACAAATTGGTACATTTACAAAAAATATACACCTCCAGCTATACGCATTTACTAAATAACCACCAGCTAATGGACCAATAATCGGCCCCAATACAACTGTCAGAGTCATTATACTCATCATCTTTGGTTGTTCTTCTTCATCAAAATTACCCACAATATAACCTTGCGCCATTGATGGTAAAAATGCACCACCAATCCCCTGAATTAAGCGAAAAAGAACCATCTCATTCAAGCTGCTGGCAAAGCCGCAAAGCACTGAAGATACCCCAAAAACAAGTGTAGATAATAAAATTGTTTTTTTGCTACCTAATCTTGAACTAACGAATCCAGTTGTCATAATGAAAACTGCAGCTGCTACAATGTAACTCGTCGTTACCAGCGAAACTTCTTGGATATTACACCCCAGCGCACCCATAATGTGGGGAATTGCGACTGCTACAATCGTCAAATCAACGATTTCTGCTAAAGCCAATAAGCAAACGGCAATAGCAACGATAGATCGAGGTTCTAACCAAAAACCTTTTTTCATATAAAACAGTCCTTTGTGTGTAATCAGATAGTAAAGTGATATATTTGTTGTATTTAATAAACTAAACCGTAATTCTACACTATATTTAACCCCCTCCACAACTACATTTTTACTTAGATCTAACAGTGCGAAGATATTCTGCAGAAGCAAATTAGTCAACAAACAGAAATCATGGTAGCATTACATTATGTTAAACTACCAAGCTGATATTGTAGTAGAGTGTGAAGATGTTAAATAAAGATGATCAAATTTTTCTTGAGCAATATGTTGCTTATTTTAAATTGATAAGTGAATCAACTGGTGATCTATTCGGCGGAGTGCTAAGTTTAGACTATAAAATATTATATAAGTCTGCATTTTCTAAACGCATTGGAGCTAGTGATAACGAAGTAATGGAACACCTGAAAAAGCCTGAAATAATAGCATTACAAACTAAAGCCATTGAAAAGCGCATCTTGGTAAAGTATCTGTTGATGGGGCAATTAGAAAGCGGTAAATCTAGTTTTTTAATCTTGTCTTATGCTCCAGTCATTAATCCAAGCACGAATAATGTTGTTGCTCTTTATAGTAGTAGCAGGGTGGTGGAAACACTTAACATCTGGTTTATCTTATCCAAATATTATACTAAAGGTATTGCGGTAATTGATGAATTTGAGTACCAAATTAAACTTACAGCGCGTGAAAAGCAAGTCGTATTTCTATTTCTGCTGAATCTGGATAGCAGTACTATTGCTGAAATAGTTTCCAAGATTGAAGGTAAGAGAATATCTAAAAATGCGATTGACCAAGTGTTTACCGCGCAGTTAATTCCCAAATTTGCAGTATTTGGACGTAAAGCTCTTTATGATAAATTAACTGATTTAGGCTATTATCGCTTTATACCAAATAATGTATTACACAAAGGCTTTTGTATTGAAATAACCGATTACACGATATTTGACCACAATGATTGATAGTAGAAAAAACTTAATTTTTAGTTAAAGAAAAAATAATGAAAAGACTAATACTTAGCTTGTGCTCTTTACTTATAACGACTTCCTGGGCAAGTGAGACCATTACGATCGGTGCGTCCTCAATACCTCATGCGGAGATGTTGCGCTTTATTCAACCAACATTAGCCAAACAAGGTTATGATCTTAAAATTTCTGAGTTTTCAGAATATTTAACGCCTAATTTAGCGGTAGTTCAGGGACAATTGGATGCCAATTTCTTTCAGACTAAACCTTATTTGCTGCAGTATAATAAAGACCATCATGCTAATTTAGTTGATTTGGTTAATGTACATCTTGAGCCTATGGGGGCGTATAGCAATCCCAGTGAAGCCAAATTTGCCAAAACTAAAAACCCAGCAGATTTAATCAAAAATTCAAAGATAGCAGTACCAAATGATGCCACCAATGAAGGACGCGCGTTAAATATTTTACAAGCCAATGGAGTAATCAAAATTCAGCAAGGGATTGATTTACCAACAAAGAAAAATATTACCGCTAATCCGTATGGCGTAGAAATTGTTGAACTAGATCCATCCATGTTACCTCGTGTGTTTAGTTCCAAGCAAGTTGATATCGTATTGATGACGACTAATTTGGCAATGTTTTCCGGTTTAAACCCAACTAAGGCTACATTGCTTGAGCAAAAAAGTAGCCCTTTTGTTAACATAGTAGCTGTACGAGCGGATGAGGTTGAGTTACCGAAAATGAAGGCACTGGCAAAAGCTTTAACTTCACCAGCAATGAAAGAGTTTATTAAGCAGAAATATCATGGTGCGGTAGTACCTGCTTTTTAACCTGAAATTAAATTTACAAATACTACACGCTAGTGTGAAAATTAGTGAACAAAAGTAAATGTGTCTGGCGTCGCAGCTTCCCAAAAGCGCTTGTATTGCGCAGGCACAGTTTCAGGATTTAATAAACAATCTGGTTTAACAAATTCATAAATCTCATCAAAATAGCGTACTTCATGATCGCTAATTCGACGCATTACACTTGATGGCAAAATATCACTTGGATTAGCAAGCCCCATTGCACCAACTAACTCAGTAAAGTTTTTTACCGTTGACGCGTGATAATTATAAACTCGTTCAGATTTATCATCTATATCCAGCTGTTTGAATAAACGAGGATTTTGCGTTGCAACCCCTACTGGACAAGTATTATTACCGCACTGCTTAGACTGGATACACCCCAACGCCAACATCATTGCTCGAGCTGAGTTAATAATGTCTGCGCCAAGAGCCATCATGCGAACCATATCAAAACCAGTGGCATTTTTACCGCTAGCAATAATTCGAATATGTTTACGTAAACCGCAACCAACCAATGCATTATTCACAAATACCAAAGCTTCTTGCAGTGGCATTCCAATAGAATTAACAAATTCTGATGGAGCAGCACCAGTTCCACCTTCCATCCCATCAATAACGATAAAATCTGGGTAGATTTTAGTTTGGAGGATTGCTTTACAAATCGCAAAAAATTCGGTTTTTTTACCAATACACAGCTTAAACCCAACTGGCTTACCACCAGATAATTCACGAAGTTGCGCGATAAAATGACAGAGACCTTCTGGTGTTGAGAAAGCTTTATGAGTTGGTGGAGAGATTACATCTTTATCCATGCCAACACCACGAATCCGTGCAATCTCTGGAGTTATTTTTTCTTTGGGTAGCATACCACCATGTGCTGGTTTTGCACCTTGTGATAATTTGATTTCAATTAATTTCACATTCGGTAGGTTTGCTTGTTGTTTAAATTTCTCGGGATCAAAATTACCATCTTCAGTTCTAAAACCAAAATAAGCAGTAGCCACCTGCATGCCAACATCGCCACCTTGTAAATGATATTCAGTAAGTCCACCTTCTCCTGTATTGTGAAGAAAATTCCCTTTTTTTGCTCCCAAGTTTAATGCCATAATTGCATTTTTTGATAATGCTCCAAAACTAAGTGCAGAAATATTTAAGCGTGAAGCCGAATAAGGCTGAGTACATTGCTCATTACCAATTACAATGCGAGGATCAACATTACTATGATGCTTAGGAGCTAATGAGTGTAGCGCCCATTCATAACCAGCTTTCATAATGTCTTTATCATTCCCGAATGAAATTGTATCGGGAATACCTTTGGCACGTTCATAGACAATAGTCCGGGTTTTACGATCAAATGGACGTTCGCTATCATCGCTGGCTACAAAATATTGTTGAATTTCCGGGCGAAAAAACTCCAATATATAGCGCATATGCCCAAGAACTGGAAAGTTACGTAATAAGGTATGTTTGCGCTGTAAACGATCATATATTCCAACCGCAGCAAGGATTCCGATCAGACCAAAGATCCAATACCAATTCGCTTGCACAATAATCAGTAATGCGACGAAAAAAATTAAAACAATTCCAAAACCTACATACCACTTACGGCGCTCAGTTACTTGCATAAGTTATCCTTAAAAATTTAATAGAGTATTTTAACATTGTTGTATGGAACTATCAGCCTGATTTTGTTTCTTCCAGATATATTTGCCCCCACTCTTCCAATTGCTGCAAGATTGGTTGTAGCTTTTTACCAATTTCAGTTAATGAATATTCAACTTTAGGTGGAACTTCCGCGTAAACTTTACGGCTCACCACTAAATCTACCTCTAATTCCCTAAGCTGATTAGTAAGCATCCGTTGTGTAATTCCAGAGTTTAAACGGCGTAGCTCACTAAAACGTTTAGTTCCATCCAAAAGCGCGCAAAGAATAGATAGCTTCCATTTTCCACCTAAGATTCTTAGCACTACACCGACTGCACAATCCTCATCGTGAATATTTGGCATAAATTTATTTCCTTAAAAAAGTTAATCACAACAGCAATAGTATATATTTCAATACTATATCACATTTAAGTAAGTACTTGCTAATTTAACTAATTATAGTTACAATACACTATTAAAAATTTTAAGGATAATCTATTATGTCAATCAAAAAAGTTCACATTATAAATGCACATCAAAAATGGAGTGGAATCGCCGAAGGTAATTTAACCCGTCATTATATTGATGTTATGAGCAAAGTTCTAGATGATAAACAAATTGAGTACACAATTGTAAATATCGATGATGGTTATGATGTTGAACAAGAACTTAACCGCTTAGTTGAAGCTGATTTAGTAATCCTACAATTTCCAATGTATTGGATGAGTTTGCCGTGGCTGGGTAAAAAATATATTGATGAAGTATTCATGGCAGGACAAGGCAAGATCTATCAACATGATGGACGCGTAATTGATGATGCTAGCAAAAAATATGGTAGTGGTGGTTTACTAAAAGGTAAATATATGCTTTCAATAACCTGTAACGCACCAGTTGAAGCATTTGAGACAGATGGACAGTTTTTTAATGCTTTAGGTGTAGATAATGCATTTATGGCGGTACATAATGCATTACGCTTTGTTGGTCTAACTAAATTACCGACTTTCATATCTCATGATATCTTTAAAAACCCAGAAATTGAAGCAGATAGTCAAAAATTAGAACGGTTATTACGAGATGCGCTACAATCCTAAACTTATGTGATAAATATGAAAGGTGTTATCTGATGGAAGTAATTAATTCCCGTAATTTAATTATCCCTGCATTATTGGCTGGGTTATTATTGGTTTCGTGTTCAGATAATGCTTCTACCACAAATAAATCAACACATTCACAGAATGAGCTTCGTGTTGATATTGGCAGTGAGCCACCATCGTTAGATCCGCAATTACTCGCTGACACTTCTTCGGCACGAGTAACTAACGATTTATTTGCGGGTCTGGTAGACTTTGATCAAAAAAATCAAGTGATTGCTGGTTTAGCTGATAAATGGACTATTAGCCCAGATGGCAAAAGCTATACCTTTCATTTACGTGATGGAATTAAGTTTTCTGATGGAACACCAATCACTGCCAATGATATTGTATTTTCATGGCAACGTCTGGCTAATCCAGATTTTGGTGCTCCATATGCACAGTTATTAAACAATTTACTTAATGCCAAAGAGATAGCCCAAGGTAAAAAACCAATTGCTAGCCTTGGAATCCGTGCAGTTGACCCGAAAACTTTTCAAGTTAATCTAACTCAAGCAACGCCAGATTTTTTAAAGTATTTAACTTTGCCAGCATTTGCGGTATTACCTGCACATACGATTAATAAATATCAGGCAGAATGGACTAAGCCACAAAACATGGTAAGTTCAGGAGCTTATCAATTAGTTGAGCATGTAGTAAATGGTCAAATTGTAATTAAGAAAAACCCTTACTATTATGCTGCAGCGCAAGTTACAATTCCAACGGTTAAATTTTTTCCATACAGTGATCGTAATTCAGCACTCAATGCTTACAAAAGCGGTGATTTGGATATGACTTTTAGTTTACCAACCAATGATACGCAGCGCCTGATTAGTGAATATCCTCAAGAAGTACAGCGAACTAATTATGAAGCATTGGTTTATTATGACTTTAATATGCAATTACCAATGTTTAAAGATATTAGGTTACGTCAGGCACTAACAATGGCAATTGATCGTCCAACTTTAGTTACCAAGATTATTACTGATGAAAATCGCCTGCCACTATATTCGACCGTAACACCAACTATTGCCGATGCAGCTTATGCCGATATTCATTATCAATGGGAAAGCTTGCCACGTGAGGAACAAGTAGAGACAGCAAAAAAACTCTACGCTGCAGCTGGTTATAGTCCGGCAAAGCCACTTAAAATTACTATTTTGTATAACAACGACGAAGGTAATAAAAAGCGTACTCTAGCCCTTGCTAGCATGTGGCACGATATTTTAGGCGTTCAGGTAGAAGTTAGAAATCAGGAATGGAAAACTTTTTTAACCAGCCGCCAAAAAGGTGACTTTGAAATTGCGCGCGACGGAAGCAACGCTGAATACAACTCGGTTAGTGCCTATACTAATCTCTATCTGTGCAATAGCCGTCTTAATAACTCTCATTATTGTAACCCTGCCTATGACAAATTAATTGCTGCTGGAGATAAGGCTGCTGATGTCAAAAGTAAAACACGCTACTATCATCAAGCATTAGAGCTAGTACTTGCTGATTACTCAATCATCCCGTTATACCAACCTAGCTATTCACGTCTAGTAAAACCATATATCAAGAACTATGAAGTAAAAGATAATCATCTAGATCAAGTTCAATCCAAATGGTTAGCCCTAGATTAATTCAATCAATAACAGACCATACCGTAATGAGAAGTTTCAGTGCTTAAAAACCTCTCAAAAATAGTTTAATTTAAATGGTCTATATTTATTATAGCCTTAATAAGGCTTATACTATTTAATTGCTTGAATATCACAAGTCTCGTGTTACCTCTATATCAAATACTTCATTTTTTCGTAAAATCCTCTTCCTTTAGAACTCATCTGGTCTTTATTTGAATAGATAATTCACAAAAATCTAGTGTAGCATTAAGAAACAGCAGTTACACCCTTTTACTGGAATAAACCGTTAATGACAACCATTAATTAACAGCAGCATTCCCCACCATATTATATTGATATTATTATATATTATTACCTCAAATCATTTTACATGGTAAAAAAAGTCAACTTTTGCAAAAATGGAAATTAGATCTTGATTATTGTGGGTAACCAAGGTCTAGTTACGCCGACTATACTACCGACAGTAGCAATAATTTTTTACCTTTTCCTTTCTGGAGATTTATCATGAAGAAAAAATCAAAATTGACAAACTGTCTTAGCCTCGCATTTTTTGGGTTTGCAACCCTTACTGCCGCCTGTAGTAGTGGTGGTGCTTCTTCTACACCACCCACAAACACACAAGGCTCTGGACCAATAACATTTGTTGGTACCAGTGCACTACTTGATTTTGCCACTGCAAAAGTCGAAAGTTACGTAGCAAGTAAAATAGCTAGCGCTATATTTAATGAAGTTACTACAGGAAGTTATTCTACACCTCCTAAAAATGGGACTGTAGAAAACCAAGCGTTAAGTAATATAACTGGATCTTTAGCGACTATTCAAGGACAGCTAACTGGGCAAGAATCATTAATTAATACAATTATTAATCAAACTGAGTCAATTCAAATTTACCAAGCCTCACAGGGGCTGAATGATGCAATCAATAATATTAATTTTGCATATCAAGGAAATGGAGGAGATCCATCTATTAGTGACATTGCCAGTTGGTTACAAAATATTTTTAATAAATTAAAATTTAATCGCCAGATATCTGCTTCCTTGGTTGCCCAATTCGAAAGTTCATTAAGAGGTTCAACACATATACCTATAAATGAGTCGACCACAGATGCCATACTCAATTACTACAGTGAGCACCATCGGCAGGGCGCAAAAATAGCACTCCCTGTGATTTTAGAAGCGGGGACACGAATTGGACAAGGATATCAAGGTAATGTAAATCTGGATGTTTATGAACAAGAAATGTCGTGTGACATATCGCCAAATTTAATAACATGGTATACATCAGATGACAAAGTAAACCAAAAAAATCATCCTACCCCAACTTTATCCAACTCTGTAGGTTGTGGTTTTGTGAATTATCTAAACATCTTACTAGATGGGCTTACAACTTCTCAAATACAGAATGAATCAGGATTCAATTCCATGTATAACCTCTATAATTTTAATCAAGGTCTAAGCTTGGTTGCATTAAAAATAATAAACTCGTTATCTCAAGCTTATGCTATTGATCAAATTCGATTATTCTTGTATGCAAAAAATCCAAATATGGGAGTTCCTTTGCCAGTAGTAATTTCTCCTGCCAAAATTAAAGACTATGGCGAGGCGGAGTCTGAGCTAAAATTAGCGTATGAAACTAGAACTCAATTTGTTCTAGACTTGGTGAATGAAGCTGAAATATATGCATATAATTATTATACTAATCAGACAACAAATGGTGCCAGTGGATCAATTAACAGTCCAGCAATGGAAAGTAGTTGTAACTTAAGCGAATCTGGTCTTCTTAAGTTACTACCAGGGCAAATCAATGCTACTGCAGCAAATGCAACCTCAAATAATGGTAACTTATTAAGCTGGGATGGACAATATTTGGCAACTACCTGTACAAATAAGCGCACCGAGTCAGGAGTTATTACCACTACAACAAATGTTACAGGGCTATGTCAGACAGCTAATTCCAACTACAATTTATATTCAACAAATGGGTATGTCTTCTGCGGTCCTGGTTGGGCTCCAAGTCAAGTTTTACCTAATGTTCAGGGATCAAACTATACAAATGTTGTGTTAGATATAACTCAATCCCCAACAATCTATTCTAGCTCGCAAAATATACCACTCGCAGAGGACTATAATATTCCTCAATTTTATTCATATGAGCCTGGTGTATACCTTATTAAAAGCCCCAATCCCGAAGGATATCATTCTTCATTAAATATGTCGATAGCTTTATCATTACCAATTAATTGGATATGGAATCCCATTCAAACCGGAGTATCCTTTGCAAATAATGATGAACAAGTTACCTTAAACATTCCAAGTGCATATCCGCAAAGTTCTGCTCAACAATCTCTGTTTGGCTTACAAAATCTTTCATGGGTAGTCTCTGGTAATTCTTGGTCATGGAATAATATTGCAATTAGTACTACTAGTGCGAATAATTTTCAGGGTGCTGGAACTGGTACAATAGTACCTCAGAACCAAAATGGTTGGTTTGTGGTTGATGATGGAACGCACAAATTTTTATTAGGAGCATATTTCTCTTATGTAGCTTCTGGGCAGCCACTACCAGTTGGCTTCAACCCTGCACTAGCAGTTAGAATCCAGTGTTTTGCAAATGATATTAGTTGTACACAGGGAATTTTTAAAAACTCCAGCGCGCTAACAAATAACTCTTCTGATTATCAGGCACTAGTTTTTGCAAATGGTGATGTAATAACTGTTACCCAAACAGGTAGAATGACTGGCGGATCAACTGGAAATAATGCTGGTACCACTTATACAGGGACTGGGCAATATCAAATTAATCAATATTATGATTCGAGTTGTGCACCAGATTCAATTGTATCTCAAGTTACATTTCCTAATTTTAATGGACAACAAATATGCACTAATAATTAAATCTTAATTGTTAGTAAAATTCAAATGCTTCCCGGTTTAAGCAATAAAGTTAAACCGGATGCTAAATTAGTATAAAATTGTAAGGAATAAAATCATGAAAAAGAAATCATTATTAATTAACTGCCTATCTGCTGCTTTCTTAGGTGCCTCATTATTAACGGCGTCTTGTAGCAGCGGTAGTGGGAATGGTTCAACTAATTCTTCTTCAAACCCGCCGGTAATTGGAGATCCAGGTGGGGCACTTACCGATGTATTGGCCTTAACAGGTGGGGATTTAGAGACCATGGCAGTGAGCTATATTACAAAAGGGGTTACTAATATGCTGGGAGGTGGCACATGGACACAATCAGCAACGCAAATTGCAAATGCAAAACTAATAAATAAAATTGATGGACAGCTCACCAATATCCAGTCAACCATTGATTTTCAAAGCCAACAGTTACAGGCATTATCTAATGATTTGAATGATTATACATTAGGTAATTCTGCTTATAATCTGCTAACTGCTCAAGCGCAAGTAGCTTCAACTACTACAGGGCTACTTAGCTTGGCATACCTAGCTTTAGATCAGGAAAATTATAAAGCATTTGAAAGTAGTGTATTAATGCGCAGTGAATCCCCAGTTAGTAATATAGCAATGAATAAACTTACCAAATATCTCAAAAATAATGAAAGTGGAATCCAAACAGTTGCGTTATTAAATTCATTTGGTGATATCGATGCTCTTGCAAATGACATCGCTTGTACTGAATCATCTAATATAAACTATGGAACTAATATTCCAACAACCAGTTGTGGAATGATAAATTATCTAAATTCGACCATAGTAACATTTACAACAGCAAATTCAAAAGGTGCGACATCAGGAAATAATTTTATTTATTCTATGTATCAATATTTTAAATGGTTAAATATAGTATATTTGAGAGACATATCAGTTTTAGCACGAGTATATGCTTTAGATGAAATTCGTCTCTATTTATATTTTAACGATACTTCACTTAATATCGCTACACCTACTGGAATTTCTTTGAACAATTATAATGATGCAGAATCACAGCTTACCGCTAATTATAACAACCAAGTTAGTAATATAACCAATTTGTTCAAACAAACACAGCAGACTGTTTTCAATATTTATCTGGCGGCAATGAGTAGTCCTTCTATTACAGCAAATTGTAATCTTTCAGAAAACGGCATTAACAATCTAGCAGAGAGTCAATTTACCAGTGTTGCTTCAAATGCTAGCTCTTTGAATGGAAACGCTCTAAGCTGGGATGGACAATACTTAACCACAACATGTGCCAACAGCCATTTTGAAAGTATAACAACAACAACCGATATAACTGATATGTGCTTTATGATTAATTCCACCTACTATCTTAGTGCTAGTGACGGGTACATTCGTTGTGGAGGGGGTAATTATATAGGAAGTAACATTTCTAATGCTAGTATCCCATTGTTTGGACAAACTTATTATGGAACTTCTATTTGGGCCGCCCCATCTTACCCATATGAGAATGCGGGTACCATGTATGCTGGTACTACTGATCCCATGGCACTTTATACTAAGGCTCAACCAGCTAGTATAACTGTAGCATTTAATAGTGTTACTTATCCATTCGTTGCAGGGTGGAGTCCCATAAATGGTGGAATTAATATGAATGGAGGAGTTGTTAATAATTCTGCAACTACTAATAGTGCTCCTGCTAATACTTCTAGCTGGACATTCTACCCAACTTCTATTAATATACAAGCTACTGCAGATGACCCTTGTCCTGGAGGCAATTGTACGTGGTACCCAAATATGACAACAAATACAAAAGGGTGGATATACGTTGATGATGGTGTACATGCTTTCATGATTGGTCTTATTAGCATGTGGCATGCTACCAGTGGACAAGCAAAATTTCCAAATGCAAACGCAGTTTATGTTCAATGTATTCCTAATGACATAAATTGTGTTAGTGGAGTGTGGGAAAATAAATCAATAGATCCAACAGATGTAAATACTTCAACTTCTTCTGATTACCAGGGGCTATTATTTAGTAATGGCGATGTAGTTGCGTTGACTCAATCCTATGGAGCACAAGGAGCATATAATCATGATGTAACGACAAATAACTATACTCTTTATCAATGGTATAGCGGTGCATGTGCAGGCGGAATGATCAATTATAGCCCGGCAAATAACTCAGCTAATCCTATTCCGTGGGGTGGCAATAATTTGAGTGGAATTATACCTGCATCTAGTTGGACAAGTATGGTTAATGCCATAAATGCTTGGGGAGCTCCTGGTCATTTAGCAACCACTGTTCCTTTCTCTAATATCGTTAGCCGTAAATCGGTCAATACTTGTAACTATTAGAATAGATTTCATTATTGATCTGCTCCCTATAAAGTAGATAAGTATAAAGAAAGCATTTATACTACTTACATATAGGGAGTTTTTTTATGTGCTATACACAAAATAAACATCATAAAACTTATACCAAATAATTTAAATTACAATCTATTAACAATTACTTAGCAGATAAATCATCCAACGACATTTGTAATGAATTTAGTCTATAGCTAAATCATTGTAAAAGTGCTATAATCACCTTTTTGCAGAAAATGTATAGTTCTCAATTCATCAATAAAGCCCTAAAAATTGATCTGCTCCCCACTTAGTGGACAAATTAAAAAAAGCCTGGTTTAGATTCAAAATGGTGCCGGTATTCTATCGGTGCCATTTTTCTTAGTTTTGATTGAATTCGCTCATTATTGTAAAAATGGATGTATTCATCAATTAAACACGTTAACTCTTCATAAGTATTTACTTTGGTTATATAAATACTTTCACTTTTTAGGTGACCAAAGAAGCTTTCAATACATGCGTTATCGAGGCAGTTCCCACGCCTGGACATACTTTTTACTATTCCCTCTTGTTGTGATAATGAAGTATATGCTTTGGATGTATATTGGTGGCCTTGGTCACTATGCAAAATACATTTTGAGTTAATTTGCTGCAGAGCAGATTTTACACTCTCTAATACAAATAGCACATTATTGAATTTACTTAACTTATACGAAACGACCTCATTGTTGAACAAATCCAAGACAACTGACAGATAATGATTTTTTCCACCGACATTTAGATAAGTAACATCTGTTACAAGCTTGCTTTTGGGTTGTTCGCTATAAAAGTTTCGATTCAGTACGTTAGCAGCAAATAGATTATCGTTAATACCAAAGTATTTTTTCTTGGCGCGAATTTTAGATTTTAATCCAAGCTCTCGCATTATTCTTAATACTTTTTTATGATTAATGGTTAGGGAATACTTAGCGTTCAGCGTATCGCAAACTCTCCGATAACCATACCTGCCTTTAGAATTAACATATACTTGCTTAATTAAATCATGTTCAGCACTAGTTCTGGGTTTAGAATGCTTAGATTTATAATAACCACTTCTGGATACACCAAAAAGATTACACGCTACTTCTATTGATAGTCCAGAACCAGGCATAAACTTATCAAGCATTTTGAAGCAGGCTGTCTTTAACTTTTGTGTTTCTTTAGGTAATCCTGCCACTTTTTTAGCAGGAAATTTTCTCCTTTTAATCTAAGGTTCTCTTGGCGTAGTCGTTCAATCTCGCTAAGCCCTTTTGTTGCAGGGCGACCTCCTGCGTGCTTTCCATGCCTCCCACGACCATCTTGTAGAGCCAATTCACCACCACCTTCTTGATATTTGCTAATCCATCGCAGTATCATACGCTGATTTAAGTCAAATTCATGAGATAACATCGCTACTGTTTTTTCTCCAGCAAGGTAGTAGTTAACAATTTGTAATTTGAATGTGGGGGTATAAGTTTTACGGTGTTTGTTTTGAGTATACATGAAAAAACTCCCTATAGGTAGTTAGTATAAAGGGCTTTCTTTATATGTGTCTACTTTATAGGGAGCTGATCAAATAGAGGGCTAACCTAAGCATTTAGCATTAAGAAGCTTGGTATAAGCTACAAAAAAACACTAATTCATCCGAAAGCCGACAAAGAAAAGCGATCCTTGTTCAAAAAGAAGATAAGTGATTACAAAAATTCTGGATTAGGTATTTGCTATCTTGATGAATCTGGTCATGCTCTCTCAATGCCACGAACACATGACTACATAGAAAAAAGGAAAAAATGCTTTGGTCTGCATGATTTGGGAGCTAAAGGGAGAGTTAATGCCATTAGTGCTCTAATTGGAGGTTTACTTTTTGCAGTTGGACTATTCAATTGTAGTGTAGATTCTATAGTATTTGGAACATGGGTCTGGGAATTTTTATTGCCAAACTTATGTAAGTCAACAGTAATTCTTATGGATAAGGCTTCTTTCCATAAGAATGAAGCCTTACTGGCGTTGATAAAAGCTAGAGGTCATATTTGTGAAGTTTTTACCTCCATACTCTCCAGATTTAAATCCAACTGAGCGTAAATGGGCTGAGAAAAAGGCTTACAGACGAAAACATCGTTGTTCTGTAGAAGATTGCTATGCATAGTTGTTTTATACAAAGTTAGCTATAAATTGGTATTGACAAAGTCGACCACTATAGTGTGGAGTAGTTTTACCTGCTCCACCTTCTCCCTAATTCTTTCATAGAGAAAACTGTTCTAACCAATTTGTTATAAACTTTTTCATAATTTTAACTTACAACATCAGCTATAAATTAAAGAATAAGCTAACTATAACTAGCTGATTCTCCTGAATATTAAAAAGCCAATCAGCAACCAATTAAAATTGATTAAAAATATTTAAGGCATATAAGTATTCATAAATCAACCCTTGCAAATGATCGACAGGGATATATGTTGGTGATGAATACTTAGTTAAATAACTAAACGGCGAAACAACTATAATATCGTCTGGGTTAATTGAGATAGACACTTTTATTGCATTTGGATAGCTACTAAGAAGCTGATTATAGTTATTAGGCGTAACAACCGAATCTTCAGACAAAGTTATAATACTTACGCTACTTTCAGGCATATTACTTAAGTTTACATCAGCCGCGGAAAGTGTCTGATTAAGAGCATCTTGCCCTGATTTTAATAGTTTATGACTAACTAGAGAATTAACGCTATTTGCGGTTCCATAAAGTAAATCAACTGGATAAGTAGCCTTATTTGCTGACTTACCCAGTGCACTTTTAACTATGGGTACAGTTACTGTAGTATTAGATTCTGCAAGTGCACCAGCTATATTTATGTGCTTCCCTCCAATATTACACAAACTCTGAACAAGACAATCCATATCAAAAAAAGCATCATTAAATACAGTTTTATATTTGGAACTCTCACTATAACTGGCATATGATAAAAATGCTACAGCACTAAGAGCTGGCTTTACCAGATTCGTTAAGGTCTGATCTTGAATATTAAAAGGGTTGTTATCAGCTTTATTTACATCACTAAACAGAAAGCCCTTTGTAACAACCGATGTGCTATATGCACCCTCCATGCCCACAGAATGAGTTAACTGATAAAATCCATCCAATAATCCCGGATTATTTCTAATATAAGTATTAAACCACAATGAGTACGCACCCCCTTCTGAATATCCTGCTGAGAATAACTTCAAGTTATCAGAGTCTGTAAAACCATACTGACTCTCTATCAATGGCTTCATGCTCTCAAGCATATCAATAGCAGTTTTGGCACTTACCTGTGGGTAAAGTACATAAGGATGAGGATTTTTCCAGTCAATACCTTGACCAACATAATCCGGAAGCACAACAATATACCCTTGAGAAGCAAAAACTGAAACAACTAGCTGCGTTTCTTCGGTTGAAAAGTTTGAACCAACAGCAGACTTATTGAAAGTGGTTCCATGAAAATAAACTAAAACTCCTTTAATTTTTGATTTATCAATTTGAGGCATAGCAATACCACCAGATACTTTAAAAGTTTGATTCCCTGTAGGCAGTGGTACCTGAGTTGTATACGTATAAGACTCATAATTCACTGTGGAAATCCCTAATGGATTATTTAAAATTGGTTTTTTACTAAGGTCAAAATTACCGGTAGCGGACTGTTCTTTAATAAATTTTATATCTGCTTTACACTCTTTAGAGTCCAGTGTAACACCATGTTGAGCGTTCAGCTGACAGAAAAAGGTTTCATAATCTGTTTCAAGTGCAGCCGTAGATATTTGCAATCCCGTACTCGTAGCCACTCCTGTTTCAAGCTTATTTAAATGACTGGATGGTAACAACTTGAGGGCTATATCAGGATACTTTACCTCAGCCTCCTGTATCGTATCTGGAACAGAAGACGTAGAACCACCACTACCACAAGCGCTAACTACAAAAACATTAGATATGATAGCCAGATTTCTGATTAAAGATTTTACGCGCATAACAGCGTCTCCAAAATATTTAGATTAAAAAGTTAGTATTAACACAGATACATAATATATCAAAATAAAGTTAATGCTAGTTACCCACTTTCTTTGTACCAATGTTTCCATTTTTAGACATTATAATTTGCATAAAAACAACAACCCTCACAAACAAATTGCATCGCCAAAAATAATGCTAAAAAGTACCATAGCGGTTGTTTTTTGCAAAAAAACTATAGAAGAGTTTTAAACGAGGTATGTGGTAGCAGCAGAATAATCTAACAATCAATTTCACTGTTGTTTTTGTGTTAACTGTATATCTAATTTTTACTATAAGATGGCACTAATCTAACCTACCACCATAGCAAGATGCAATGGATACCAACCAATAACAATCTGATATGATTATTAATTTATGCCGTGCAAAAATGGGAATGAATTATGCAAAAATGGGACATTGAAAAAAAATTTACTATGCTATTATTCCTAGCTGATAGCAAATTAGAATGGTACAAAATTTTTCATTAGGAGGAATATTATGAATTAGTTTAACTACCTATATAAATAAAACCTGAGCCCACCTCTTCCCACTCAGGTTTTTTATAAATTACTTTATTACAAGTACATTAATGAGTTAATGTTGTTATTTGTTGTTTTGTACAACAGACCTAATTTCAAGCAAAAATACAATCTCATAAGCTTTAATGAGGTATGTTGTTTGTCACACAATGAATAGCAATTATTTCTTTTAACTGGAGATTTCAAATGAATACAAAATATTTCAACATGTTAATCATAATGATGTTAGCATCTAGTCTAATGGCCTGTGGAGAAGGAGGCGCAAGTTCTGGAGCATCTGCTTCACCACAACCAGGACCAACGCCAAATAAATATACTGAGGTGACTTTTGATAATGTTGCTACCATTCCTGTTTTTGCTTCATCTTCAACCAGAACGACAGTATTTGTTCATAACTATAGTAATCATAAGATAACAGGTATAAGCTACACCAGTTCGACGGATGATATCACAAAGACACAATTGAAGAAAGTCTCTGGAACGTTGCTGGCAAAAACTGGCTTAGGGGAGTTTATTGATCCGATATCTGCATCTCAATGTAGCGTCTTGGGAGCTCTCAGTAGTTGCCCAATAATTATAAATACACCTGTTTTAGATGCCAAATCTCCTTCTGCATCAGGACTTATTACATTGAACTACACCTTTGAAGGTAAAAAATACCAAAATTCGCAAATAGTAAATATGTCATTAACAGATAACACTTCTTCAAAAGGTGTTCAATTCTCACAGCTTTCTACATTACACTCCAATTTTGATACAGCTTATGCGACACTTTATGTCTATGGAACAGGTAGTGGACAAAGTTATCTGGTAGACTCCTTAAAAGCTTCAGATAAGCAATTCTTAAACATTACTCAGAATGATCCGACTGGAACAGTTATTCCCTCTGAATTTGTTCAAGCCTTTGAAATTGAGCTACCAAAATCAAATTTACCATACACCACTAATCTCGATTTGTACTCATCAATTTTTATAACCAATAACAATAAGTTAAGCACTCAGCAAGTAAGCAAAAATACGGCGAGTAATTTCAGTAGTAATCTCATAATTGGTGTATCTGGATCTTTCGTTGATGGACCTGTTTTGGTTTCTTCCCTGCCAGCTGTTGTTAATACTGTAGATTCTACTCAGGGTGAGTACTTCATTCTTAATGCGGGCAATTCAAATGCGACTATTAGTTCTGTTTCGTCATCATCAAACTCACTCACCCTCCTTTCTGGTGGTTGTACTGCTGGTACTACTCTTGGTGCTGGCGATCCATGTACTGTTAAGTATCAAATAGAATCAAGTGCTAACCCATCTACAGGGGTGAGTAGCGGTACGATAAATGTAACATCAAATGCTGGCTCTTTATCTACACCAGTCTATTGGTATAACAGTTTTGGTGGTGCTCTCGTTGCGATGACTCCTAGCAGTGGTACTATGTCGATTACGCAAGGTGGAAACGGTAACACAACTATTACTGTTCAGAATATTGGTGGATATCCATTGAATATAGGAGCCATAACTGTAACGCCTTCAGTTAATAGTCAGCTTGTAAGCTCTGGGATTAACAATAATAATTGTGGGTATCTACCAATTGGAGGGACATGTACTTTTGGAGTTACCGCTTCAAGTAACTCTCAGACAAATGGCTCACTTTTCATCTTTTTAAATGCAACATATACAAACTCAAGTAGCAACACTAATTCATATGCTAGAATGTACCCATTACCGTTTATAGTTATTTCAACTGAGCCAAACTTGGTAATGTCAACTGTTCCGACGTTAACGACGTATTCTAACGGTACGTCAGAATCAAGCACCGCAGTTACAATAACTAATACTGGGAAAGGTCCGGCACAATTAACGTCGGAAAGCTTCGATCCTATTCCATCACCATCATCCTTACTCTCTAACGATGGTGCCTGCGGCAGCGGCACATTGGAATCAGGGCATATTTGTACAACAAATGTAACATTGGGACCAATACAATCTACTGGTTCATTTATTGGTACAGCGCACTTAACAATCGGTTATAAGGGTGTTAATGGAACTTATAACTCTAATGCAGCCACGCCAATTCAATACTCGGTAACACCTCCATCATTGGTAATTACGGGGATTCAAGTTAATGGCAGTTCTACCACAGGAGGTAGCTCGTCTAGCCCGCTGCAATTTTATGGATACACACCTAACCAGTCTATAGCAATTACCTACCAAAATATGACTGGTGATACTATAACGATTAAAGGTATTCAGGATAATGTGAGTAATTACACATGGTCTAATAATGGCACTGGTTGTACAGTAAATACGATAGTTCCTGCTGGTCAGCTTTGTACCATTACTTATACTAGTAACTTGGCAAATGTAGCAGCTGCAGGGACAAGTGCTTCTTTCAGTATTAATCTCAGCCTGCCAACCCTTACTGTTAACATTGGTGATAATTCATATTTTCAGACAACTCCTACATATAGTGTCAGTGGTAATAGTGTAATTTACGCCAATACATCCCAGGCTGTGCTTACAAATCAAGTAAAGTTACAAAATCTTGGCTTATTTCAAATTGTTGAGTCGGTAGCTTGGTCTGGTGGTGGTAGTGGCAACTATTCCCCAATATCTGTTACTGCTTCAATGGAAAGTTATGGTTGGGATCCTGCACCTTTGCCACTACCTTCACAATGTAGTCTTAGTTCTCTATATGGCAATAGTATTACTCAATTAACTTGTAGCAATATAAACGTTCCAACTGCAGGAATAATAAGTACATTTCAAATAAGTTCTTATGTTGAAGAGCACTTCCCTAATCTGTCGATGCATGTTTTATTTGACGTAGACACTAATGGGCAAGTAATAGCAACAAGCACAAATTACCTTGAGTTTTCAGTAACGACTCCTCAGCCATAACTTACATTAGAAGCAATACTTAATAAATTAGGTATTGCTTCTTTTTTCCAATCAGATGTTTTCTTGGATAAATGTTTTGTCGTTAAAACGTACGCAATAGTTAACCTAATCTATTAAGCTCAATATGTGGTTTATAAGGAAAGGAGCGGCGTCATGTATAGAGCGCCTAACACCCCAATTTGATAGTAACTGTAATTGAATTTTTATGTGATAATGCTTAAAAACTTGCGTGCCTTTACAACTCCACTCAGCGCACCAAAAAATCAAATTCTTGCAGCTAATCATGTATGGCATATTCAATAATTTCTCGCTTTAGTACCAAGCTATCCAGCTCTCTAATTAAAGCTTCTCGAGGATGCTTATTTGATGGAAACTCCACGGGAACTTTAAATGTTTTATTAAACGTTGGTTTAATCATTCCTGTCACTTTTAGATAAAATGATCCAACAGTCAATATAATTAAATGCTTATTGATATCAACAATCTGTAAAATATCACCAGGATGTTTTTCAAAAATAATGAATCCCATCACAATCTCCTTTTACAAGGATGCGTCAGATTACTCTATAAGCTGAACACATCAAATTTACACTAGTTACCTAATTCACTTTATTTTTCAATTAGAAAACATCTACAGCTGATTTTCAATGCCTATTAAAAACCCAGTTTAACAAGCTGTTATAAAATATGATTATCATCTTAAATTACAATAAAATAGTCACCCCAAATTTTACAAAAAAACGTGGTCTGCAAGGCAGAATATGCAAACCACAATAGGGAAATTTGGCATTAGATTATAAGATCAAACGAATACAAAAGCGCCTGACTAATGCTAAATTAGGAACCATGCCTTGAGGTATAATCAGTGTTAATCATACTTTCAGCCAAAATAGCATTCAAAAAATTCATGAACGCAATATAACAAGCGTTCTTGTCATCGATATTTCTTAGGAAACTATATGCTACACCATCTATTTTGTAATCTGGGAATAGTATAATTAGTTGACCTAATTCAATTTCACGCTTAACAATATATAACGGAATATCAGCAATTCCAAAATCGTTAAGCACAAACTGTTTAACCTCATGAAAAGTGCTAAATGCAATATTATGTTCAATTTTAATATTTTCTACCCGTCCTGTTTGGCAAGCAGTAAATTTCAAATAACGATGAACAACTCCATCAGGATCAGATTTTCTAACTATAAAATGTTCCCTAATTTCTTTTAAACTATTACATAATCCGTTAATAGCTGCGTACTGTGGTGTACACACAAAAACTTTCTCAGCAATAAATGCCCGTCTCATCTTCTGGGCCTGTTGTAGCGGGTTATAATCAATAAGAGCAACATCGTAAAATGTTTTTTTCATATTAAAATATCGAATTTCTTGCACAATATTTAGCTCAACTTTAGGATGTTGCTGCAAAAATTTACTATAGTTAGGTATCAAAATCTCACTAACAATAGATAAAGGCAATAGAACATTTAATCGTCCTGACAGGCCTATTTTTTCATCGTTAGATTTTAATATATTCGCAAGGCGTTTCTCATGATCTTTAAATCTTTCATAAAAATCACGGCCTTCTTTCGTCAGGCTCACACCGTCATGCTTTCTAACCAATAAAAGAGAACCAATTTCTTTTTCAAAATTAGCAATTCTCCTAGAAATCGTTGAGCGAGGAACTGCAAACTTCCGTTCAACTGCTAATATACTGCCAGCTTCAACCACTCTGATAAAAAGTAAAATATCATCTATCATAATTTATCACTTTTGTATATTTCTAACTTTTATGCCACACATTTGGATTTCATATAGCCAATAAAATCTTCTATTTCCACGCTAACTTCCCTAAAAGATCTATATAGATTTTGTCCATATTCAGTCAGTGAAATACTATGATTATTTCTCCGGATTAACTGATTTTTTAATTTTTTTTCAAGCGCGGCTATTTTCCGTGAAATAGTTGATGGAGAAACCCCCAACTTGCAAGAAGCAGCACCAACATTGCCACTATCTACCACCTTAACAAAAAAGCATACATCTTTGTAATACATTATAAACTACCTTTAAAAGTTGCCAGCCAAAAAAACTAACAGTGTTCTAAAATAATAAAATGACCCCCTTCTGGCCAATCAAGGGCTACATGTTACAACAGCAGACCTTAACTCTGTATTCCCATTTTCGGATAGCTTATTCCCAATTTTGCATATCACCATAAAATCGATACACTTCAATATATTACATTACAATAAACTATTAAAATCTAGACAACAATGCATCATAAATTTCATTTAAAAAAAGTAACTTTAAACTCAGATCATATTTTTTCAAGGATGGTAGACCTTGGATTTCATCTAATAATATGTACTAATCCCCTCTGAATCTTGAACACGAAACGTAGGAATAATTTCACAGATAAAAAGGCATATCTGAAAAAATACTTAGTTGTTTTGCTGAACACAATAGAGAAACAGTTTATTGTCACACCCAGCCATTTCATCTACCGCCCAACCATCATTAAAACCAGGCGAGTTAGTATGCGACTGTGCATTAGTTGAACTAGCTTTTCCATATACGCCACTAGCAATAAGTATGCCCGAGTCAGAAGTCCAGTTTGCACATGAATTACGGTCAGCTCCAGCTATATCAGTAATCCAACCAGAATAATTCGTATCCATACTTGGAGTAAATCCTGTCCAGACTTGCTGATCGCTGGCAAATATAGAACCTATTAAACCAGAAGTATCACCCCAACCATTTAAATTATAACCATTGGCAGTAGATATAATAGTCGCATAATCATCTCGATAATACGCTACTCCAGATTGAGTTGATCTGTTATTGTTAAGAAGAGCTTTCCACTGAGATCCAGCGCCACGCACAGGGAGCGCAGGATCAGCCATACATTTAGCATCAGCCCCAGAAAATCCGCCCAAATTGCCAGTGTAACTATTTTTTGTCAGAAATATCGCAGGAACAAAAGACGCGGGAAGAAAAGCTACTTGCATAATAGCCTGATTAAAACCACATGACAAGCCGGATAAACATCCTGTAGGAGAGTCTCCGTCATAATCCGCGATGCCCGTATCATTCATACAACTGGCGGCAACGTATCCAGGCCCCCCATTCCTAGAGTTATAATAATAGTCAAAGCGTACTGACTTTGCCATTAAGGGATCCATTCCAAACTTACCATAAAGAGCTAAGTTTGAGGCATTGGAAGAGGTATAGGTTCCAGGTGGAAACATAACTCCATTAGAGCCACCATTTAAGGTAACTACTCCTATGACATTAGCTACATCACAGCTTGATGAGCTAAAAATCATTACTCGGACTGAATTTAACGTAATACCACCAGATGGAACTACAAAGGCCTGTTGTTTAGTAAAACCAGCTAATAGTGCAGAGATTTTTAAGTCTTCTTTTGCAAGCGTGTATGACAATAATGATTTATAATTTGCAAGCTGATTAACGCTGTTGTCAGCAACATTTAAATTTGTTGAGGTGCTATTACCACTATTGCAACCAATAATAATATGAGCTATTAAAAAAATACTTAGAATATAGTAAATATTTTTTGCATATGATTTATTTTGCCTCATTTTAGTTTCCCTTCTTCAATTAAACTGTAGTATCCTATACTTGATTCACTGATATTGCTTATCCCCTTAAGCATCTTTAGAATAACGAGTATTTCTTCTATGACTGGTTTTTGGTAAGGCTTTCTTATACTTAAATCTTTTTGTTCAATAACGTGTTCCATAAAATAACACCCTATAATAAAAACTAATTACCTAAAAAAATAAAATTCTGCAATCACTCCCCCATAGTATAATTTGCATTCAATAATTTTAGTTACCCACCTTAAATACAAGAAGGTTTCCATATTTAGAATACCTTGTAAAGGGTATAGACTAACTAAGACATTTTTATTATTTTCTTCATGTTCTCAGTGTATTATCACAAAATATTATCCCTTAATCAGTATCCTACACAATAATGCTATCAGTGTTATAGTGTAGCTTAACACTACATAAAATCAACGACTACAATAAGTCAAAATTCTAAATTAAAGGTACACTTTTTGAAAATAAGCAAAAACTAACAAGCTACTCCAAATAATGGCTATTATTAATACGACACATCATATAGTTCACATCTCTAATTTAACTAATTTATTTACCGATAAAACTTTATGAAATCAACTTGTCAATTTAGTAAACTTGAAGGAGAGAAAATACGTATTAATGGCAAAGAATTCATGATGCTGTTACGCGAAAACAACAGAAGAATAAGTTGTTGCTCGTTTAATCTAATTAGGAATAACTCATGCATCTTTAGTATCCGGTGACTTTACTTTTGCTATTGCCCACGCATTAATTAGTAACAAAAAATTAACCAATAGAATTAACACAGATGATTATACTTGAGAAAAAAGCGGTGTAATTTTCTCTCAACCTATATAGTTAACAGATTAAGTGTTTCAATAGGGTGTGAGCTCTGAAGCTGAAAACATAATAGTATTTCATTTTGTTGGTGCTCCCAATGATGCTGGAGTTGTCAAGCAAAACAGACACACTACACCTTGTGCTATGAAATTTAATTTAGAGTCTTTCTATATAATCAATTGCTGCATTTTCCACAGGTGAATGAGAAATTAACTTTAAATAGATTTGATGTTATGGGGCGCTATCAGATTCATCCAATTATTTTCTGTATCAATTCTCATCTTAAAGAAATGTATAGTGAATAAGATGATCACACAGAAAATATTTAAAAGCATACCACCTGAATAATTAGATGGTAAACTTTTACGCTGGTGTAATTTAGCTATCTCAGTTAAAATCCAGCGTTAAGTTTCACATATAATATTTACCAACAGGATTATTTTCAATGATTAAAAAACTATCGTTAATTACAGCGTTTTGTACCGTTGCGGCAAGCAGCCAAGCGGCAAATCTTACTCAAAAAGAATATACTAAACAATTCAATGAGTACAATGCATGTTTCATATTATATGACGTAAATGCACACAAAACAGTAGCTGAGTATAACCCCAGCAATCGCTGCAATCAAAGAATACCCAGCAACTCAACATTCAAAATTGCCATTGCATTGATCGCATTTGACCAAGGATTAATTAGTGAAAGCACTGAATTTAAACAAACTTGGCCAAATAACCCTAATATTTCGAGCTGGAATCATGACCAGACAACAAAAACATGGATGGCTAACTCAATTGTACCTATTTCGCAGCAAATCACTACTAAAATCGGACTAACCAAGATGCAGCATTATATGGCGGGATTTGCTTATGGAAATCAAGACTTCTCTGGAGACTCTGGTAAAAATAATGGAATTACTAATGCGTGGTTAAGTAGCAGTTTAAAAATATCGACTGTGGAAGAGCTTGCCTTCTTACAAGCAATGTTAAATTACGACCTTCCAGTTAGTAATAGTGCCGTTAATCAAACTAAAGCAATTTTATCATCAGCTCAACTCAAAAATGGCTTAATTTATCGTGGTAAAACTGGAAGTGGTTGGAAAAATCGCCAATCTGATGGCAATAATACCGGACATGAACGTGATGGTTGGTATGTGGGTTACGTAGAGAGCGGAAATAATCAATATATATTTGTAACTAATTTAACCGATAAAGCCAAACCAGCTGCAGATAAATCGTTATTCGGTGGTGAAGATGCCAAAAAAGCTACTGTCTCATTACTAAATAGTTACTTTAACTAAGCACTACCACTGAATAAAAATTAATTTCTATTTCTAATTAAAATCTGAAACCACCAACCTCAACAAGTGGTTTCAACATTATTTAGCCGTTTTCCGCAAAGTTAATCTAGCATGAAGAGGAACAAAGCGCGAAATCAGATACAATAACACTCCGCCAAATGCGCCGCCTGCAACCCCTGAAGCAAAAGCAATCAATACCCGATATTCATGACGTGGAACCCAGATACTAGTTATCGGACACACAAAAAATTCATAAATACTAAATATCAGCGCTAGGATTAAGATATCTCTGATTTGAAAACGAATTTGATAGACTTGATTCCCCGAATGAACCCTGATTGCAAACCCAGTTAATTTAGCAACTAGTTCATAAATCAATAAACTTATCCCAACACTAAGTAATGCCGAAAAAAACCCAGCGCTATAATCACCATAACCATGTGCATAAATAATATCTTGGACAAAAAACATAATCATTAGCAATATACCCGCAACTACACTGATATACCATAGTCCACGAATATCGTCAGCAGCGAAGCCTAATAAGCTGGCAGAATGTTTAATCAATAGATTTCGCAATAACTTCACTAATACCAGCACACAGATAAATGCAACGATAAAACCCATGATACTCATATAAGCAATATTTTGGATTGCAATACTATTACTCATCGCAACCAATGGCACAGTAGATGACTCAAGTAAAACAAAGAATATTACCCAGCGTAAACCAAATTTAATTGGGATTAATTTATTTTCCATTACTTTTCTTTCTAATTTTAATGTGCGACTGAAACTAATTCATTCGCTTTTTTACGTCTTCTAACAATAACTGAGTATAATACTGGTACTACAATCAACGTCAATAGGGTCGAAGTTGTCATACCACCAATAATTGCATATGCCATCGGCTTACGTACCTCAGTGCCCTCTCCAGTACTTAAAGCTAATGGCAACATCCCAAAAATCATAGCCATTGAAGTCATGACAATCGGACGTAAGCGAGTTTTCCCAGCATTAACAATCGCCTCAGTCATTTCAATACCCTCTGTTAACTGCTGATTAATAAAATCAACCAATAAAATACCGTTCTTAGTTGCCAATCCCATCAGCATGATTATCCCAATAATCGAAAACATATTGAGCGTACTGCCACAAGTTAGCAAAGCAATAAATACCCCAACAAACGATAAAGGCAACGCCACCATGATAACCAGCGGTTGAATAAAGCTTCTGAATTGAGCGGTTAAAATCATGTAAATGAAGGCAACCCCAATCATTAGCGCCGATACAGCATACATAAAAGATTGCACCATATCTTCACTATCACCGCTTTGTTTAAATTTATAGCCACTTGGTAACTGATAACTATCAAGTATCTTCTGAATCTGGGTATAAACCTGCTGATTATCTGTTCCAGTTATATTTCCAGTAATTGCAACATTACGTAGTAGATTCACGTGATCAATCTCGCGTGGTGAAAACCCTGTTCTGGTCTTGGTAATAGTAGCTAGAGATACCATCCGTGGTGCACCAGTATTAGGGTCAAGGCTATTACTTGGAACTTGCAGTAAATTTAATACATCTTTATTACGCTCATCTTCTGGAATCTGGACTACGACATTATAGTTTTCTCCAGTACGCGGGTCTTCCCAAGTTGAAATTTTATTACCTGCAAATAACGACGATATGGTATTCCCGACGTCCGCCATATCAATTCCCATGCTTGAAGCAATATCACGATTAACATCAATATTATATGCCGGATCAGCATCTTGGTAACTAGTTTCCAAGTCAGTAACACCTTTGATTTTACCAATCTTAGCCATTAACTCATTGGAAATACGCTGTAATGAGGCAACATTATCACCTTGAACATCAACATTAATTGGTTTTTGATCGCCACCAGGAGACCCCAAAGGCATAACATTGCTTACTTTAATTCCACCAATATGTTCTAAAATTTCACGCGTTTGCGCAATTGCATCATTAAGAGTATTATTGCGTAATGCTTTATGTCCAATATCAATCGTTAGTGTGGCACTATTACTACCTTCACCAAAGTTTTTATTTACCCCACCCGTAATTGATTGTATTTCTTTGATTCTCTCTCGCAGAATTTTGCTTACCTGATTAACCTTGGCTTCAGTATAAAAAACATTTGAACCCGTTGAAGTTTTAAAGGTAACCGTATATTGTCCTTTATCCGCCGATGGCATAAATTCACCACCAATAAAAGGCACCAACATAAAACTCCCGATTAAAATCGCTAACGCAATTGATAATGTTGTTTTGCGATAATGCAACGAGCGACGAATAAATTTCTCATACCCGACAATTAAATTATCAAAACTAGACTCAAACCAATTGAGAAACTTTCCAACTCGTGATTTAGCCAGCCAACCACCATCCTGCGGTTCATGCCAAACGCTGGAAAGCATTGGATCAAGCATAAAACTAACCAATAATGAAATCACCACTGCAACGGTTACTGTAACTCCAAATTGAAAGAAAAATTTTCCGATAATCCCCTGCATAAAACCGACAGGCAAAAATACCGCGACCACCGTCATCGTTGTTGCGAGCACCGCTAAACCAATCTCATTAGTTCCATCCAATGCCGCCTGAAAATGACTTTTACCCATATGTAAATGTCGCACGATATTTTCACGGACAACAATCGCATCATCAATCAGCAAACCAACCGACAGTGACAGCGCCATCAATGACATCATGTTTAAGGTAAATCCACACACCCAAATAGCGAACAAGGTTCCAATCAAAGCAATTGGTAATGTCAAGCCTGTAATTACTGTTGAGCGCCATGATTTTAAAAACAAAAATACAATTATGATTGTTAAAACCGCACCTTCAATCAAAGTACCAGAAACATCTTCTAATGAGTGCTTGATTGATTTTGCCTGATCATAGCTGACTCTCATCGTCACACCTGCTGGCTTAATTTGATTGAGCTGGTCAATCATTTTATAAACACCTTCAGAGACATCGACCACGTTTGCTTTGTCCGCTGGGCGCAAATCCAAACCAACCGCGCGTTTACCATCAATCAAAGTTAAGCTATTGTACTCATCTTGTCCATCTTGTACCGTCGCAACATCGCTTAGTTTAATTGGGACATCATTACGATAAGCCAGCACGATATTAGCAAAATCATTTGGATTTAATAATTTACCATGAATGCGAATATTGTATTTTTGAGTTTTAGTTTGGACATCACCAGCCGGATAATTATCGTTAGCCGCGGTAATTGCTTTGGTTACATCATTAATTGACAACCCTAAAGATTGGAGCTTATATGGTTCAACATTAATCCGCACCTGACGGTCAATTCCCCCCACTACTTTAACATCACCAACCCCGGATACAGTTTGTAATTTTTTCTTAGCAACTTGATTAACCCATTCGGTAATATCTCGAAGTGACATATTGTCCGCACCAATAACCAATGACATCATCGGTTGTTGCTTCATGTCAACCCTTGATACCAGAGGATTATCTATTTCTTTACGAAAACCAGCGGCAACCCCGGATACTTTATCACGGACATCTTGTACTGCCACATCTGGGTTAACATTTAAGTTAAACTCAGCAACTACCGTTGATGAACCATCAAATGAGTAAGAACGTATAGTTTTGATACCATTGAGTGTATTTAGCGCTTCCTCAATTGGTTTGGAAATATCCGTTTCAATAATCTCAGGAGACGCGCCTTTATAGTTGGTAGTAACAACTGCAACTGGAAATTTAACATCAGGAAACTCTTCAACCGAAATATCTTTAATCGCAACCAGTCCTAGCAGAACCAGTGCCAGCATAATTACTGTTGCAAAATAAGGGTTCCGGATTGAGATTCGGGTAAGCCACATACCAGAGGTCTTTCATTATGAGAATAAGAACGTTATTTTAACAGGATTAAGCAGTTACTGTTACAAGTAGATTACAGTAAAAAGACGAGCCTAATGCTCGCCTTTGTTACTTAGTGATATAGTTATTTATTGCCCATAGCTATCGGCGGCATAATCACGTGGACCAACTTGCTCCAAGTTAATTACTTTTTGAACATTGTCAATTGAGTAAATACCGTTAATAGCTTTTCTCAGAGAATTTAAATTACCAACATTGGTTCCCATAATATAAACAATATCATCGACGGTAACAACTTTCATTAGTGAAGTGCTAAGGTCATTTTGCTTATCTAAACGATTTTTGGCATCATTGGTAATTGAAGAATTAGTATTCAACGAAGGGTTAATATTAACTGTTAAATAGTTGAAAACTTCTTCAGCACTTGGCGAATTCTCACATATGCTGCTAGCCTGAGTTTTTGCTGCCGCAGTTGCTACTTGTCCAACTAACAATACATCGCCATTTGTGACAACAACTTTAATTTTATTGCCTGGTATTTGTCTATCTAAGTCATCTTTTAGACGTCTCTCAAGTGCAGTATCATCACTAATTTGATTATCTTGATCGGTAAGAAACGGTGAAGTAAGATTACTTGCAACATGCGTAGTTGCATTAGTAGAACAAGCAGATAAAGCCACACTCGCTGAAATTAAAATAAACAATATACGCGCAATTTTCATACAGATTAATCCCTAAAATTTTTATTATTCTATCACAATTTATCTAACCTTGTCTAGTTATCATTACCCAATGTAAGCAACTCAAACACTATGAAGCATTTCATAATTTTAAAAGCACCCTAAAAAAGGATGCTTTTGATTATTTACAATAATCAAATTAACCTTTAGCTGCGCAAGTTGCAACAGTTAAATCACCAGCTTTATCAATGTTACACTTAACAATTTTACCAGAATTATCATCATGGAAAATCACATAAGATTTCTTTTCTTGAAAGTTTTTACAACTTTTAAGATCTGTTACTTTCATACCATCATCAATATGACGATCGCCACATTTCATTTGAGTTTTATCAAAAGTAACTTCAGTAACTTTTTCTGCTGCAAAAGCAGGTAAAGCAATTGCACAAGCGGTAATAGCTAATAGTAATTTTTTCATATATATTTCCTCTATAAATTAACATAAATAATAAGAGAGATTTATTATAAATATCTCAAGCACTAGATTATAACGTAAATTTGCATGAGTTGCCAGCATCCACCAACAAACTAATTATAATTTAAACTCAGTCAATTTGGTTAAATCATAATTATGTTCGCAATAATGGCATTGTGCGCTTAAATTATCACCATTACTACGCAATTTAAACAACGATTTGTACTGATGTGACACGCAACGATGATTTGGACAAACAATAATTTCCTGAATAGACTCTGGTAAAGTCAGTTGGATTTTTTGTACCACTTCATAATTTTCAATCTCGCTATAGGTCGCACCATAAGCAAAAACACTAACTTTGTGTAATTGTTCAGCAGTCAAGCGATAATTTTCGATCTTCACCAAATCTTTAAACCCCATGCGCTGGCTTGGTAAATTAAGCCCGATTCCTACCGGAAATTTGCGTTCTAGCTTAAGTAATTTAATGATATACCACGCATTTCCCTGTGGGATATGATCTAAATTTACGCCATTGGCAATTGCACCGATTTTTTTAGTCATTCTGAGAGCCTCCAAAAATAATATCCAATAATGCCTGACGAATAAATAAGCCATTATGTGCTTGCTGGAAATAATAAGCATATGGAGTGGCATCAATCTCAGTTGGCAGTTCTTCCAAACGCGGCAATGGATGCATAATCCGTAGATTAGGTCGTGCACGTTGCAATAGCTCTAGATCTATCCCATAAGAACAATTAATCTCAGCGCTAAAACGTTCTTTTTGTAAACGAGTTAAATACAGACAATCAAGCTTATCAATAACTTCCTCGGCAGTAGCGTGGAATGAATAGCTAATGCCATGACGTTTTAACTCCATCAGATTTTGACTATCAATTCTTAATTCTGGTGGTGCGATTAAAAATAAACGCATTTTAAACAATTTACTGGCATCAATCAATGAATGAATCGTGCGACTATATTTCAAATCGCCCATTAAGCCAAGGTTTATATCTTCGAGCTGTCCTTGACTATCTTGAATTGAGAATAAATCAAGCAAGGTTTGGGTAGGATGCTGGTTAGCACCATCACCAGCATTAACCACTGGAATCGTCATAATTTCAGAAGCTAATCGTGCTGCGCCATCATTCGGGTGGCGCATAATCAAACCATCAGCATAACAATTAATCATTTTGAGCGTATCAATAAAGCTCTCGCCTTTATTGGCTTGAGAAGTAGCACTACTATCGGCAAAACCAATTGTTTTGCCACCTAAATGCGCCACAGCTGATTCAAATGATAAACGAGTACGTGTTGAAGCTTCAAAGAAACATGAAGCTAAAACTTTGCCTTCGAGTGTATTTTTACGTAGACCATTCTTAAATTGTTTAGCATGCGCTAAAACATCCAAAATATCTTGTTTGGATAAATCCTGTAATGCCACCAAACCTTTTTGCTGTAAATTAACCATGATGAGCTCCTGCTAATAATTCTCGATAGGATTGTACCGCAATCTCTTTGCCATAAAATTCTGCCAATGACTCAAGGAGAATCTCACTTAACTGAAAATTAGTTACCAATGGGATATGATAATCAATTGCCAAACGACGAATTTTGAAACCATCAGAATTATCTTTATTATTAAAAGCATCACGCGGTAAATTGATAATCAAGCCCACCGACTTATTGATAATTGGTTGTTGAATATTCGGTTCAACCTGCTCCGAAATTTTAAAGACAAATTTAGACTGAATCCCGTTACTTACCAGCATATCATGAGTTGCACCAGTGGCAACAAACTGCCAGCCCTGATCGCTCAATACTTTCACTAATGGCAATAATTTTTGTTTATATTTATCATCAACACTGAGTAAGATAACTTTTTTATCAACTCGCTGCCCTACTCCCAACCATGACATATAGAAGGTCTGGAGCATATCGTTACCGACACAGGCAACTTCACCAGTTGAAGACATTTCTACTTGTGCTACTGGATCTGAGCCTTTAAAACGATTATACGAGAATACCGGACTCTTCACACCGATGATACCACAGTCAAGGGTATTATATTTTTGGCTAATTTCTTGACCTAAAAATACTTTTGCCATTAACTCAACCAAATTTTGTCCAGTTACCTTGGAGATAAACGGGAATGAGCGCGAAGCACGGACATTACATTCAATCACTTTCAGCTCATTGTTTTTAGCAATAAACTGCATATTAAACGGACCAGAAATGTTCAAAGCCTTAACAATCTTACGCGCACTATCCCGAGCACGAGTTACCGTTTTTAAATACAAGCGTTCAGGAGGGAACACCAAAGTTGCATCACCAGAATGCACCCCAGCATTTTCAATATGTTCGCTGATTGAATCAATCACGATTTTTCCATTTTGCGCAATTCCGTCAATCTCTAGCTCTTTAGCATTTTCAATAAACTGCGAAATTACTACCGGATGATCATTCGAAATCAAGACTGCTTCATTGAGATAATTGGTTAGCGTTTTTTGATCGGAGACTACTTTCATCGCCGCACCTGAGAGTACATAGGACGGACGAATCAGAACTGGCAAGCCAACTTCTGCGATAAAAGCTTGGACTTCTTCACTGCTTTTGGCATTAATCCAGCTTGGTTGATCAATATTCAGCTCATTCAGCATTGAAGAGAATTTAGCCCGATCTTCAGCATTATCAATATCCAATGGCGATGTTCCCACTATCGGATAACCCAAATTATGTAACGGTAATGCCAGATTATTGGCAATTTGTCCACCAACACTTACGCAAACTCCAGCAACGTGCTCAAAATCAAGAATATCACACACCCGCTCTAAACTTAATGGTTCGAAATATAACCGATCTGATTCATCATAATCAGTTGATACCGTCTCAGGATTGGAATTAATAATGATAACCTGTTTACCATGAGCGCGCATTTGGCGTGCCAGATTCACGGTACACCAGTCAAACTCCACCGAAGAACCGATTGAGTACGGACCAGAACCAATAATTACATAAACTTCATCTGCGGGTGCAATATCATCATAACGCCCATGATAGGTAGTATAAAGATAATTGGTCTGTGCTGCAAATTCCCCTGCCAGCGTGTCAATCTGTTTTACAACTGGGCGAATATTGTGTTCATGACGTAAATTACGAATAGTTAACTCCGATTGCTCAGTCAATAACGCCAGCGTTTTATCGCTAAAGCCAAACTGTTTTGCGGTGCGTAATAACGCTGGATTTAAATCTTGTTTAATTTGCAGCGCGATTTGAGCGATTTGCTGAATCTGAGTTAAAAACCAGTAATCAATTCGAGATAAAGCTGCAGCTTCTGCTAAATCACCACCAGCATAAAACCATTTATACAAAGCAAAAATCCGTCGATCGGTCGCAAACTCAATTTCACGGCGTAAATCCTGAATCGGCCAGATATAATCATGTAAACCGGATGCGCCGATATTAAGCATCTGCACTGCTTTTTGTAAGGCCTCAGAGAAAGTACGTCCAATCCCCATCACTTCACCAACCGATTTCATCTCGGTACCAATAGTGCGTTCCGCCAAGCGTAATTTATGCGTATCCCAACGTGGAATTTTCACTACGACATAATCGAGTGCTGGCTCAAAAAATGCACTGGTTTTTTTAGTAACTTGGTTAGTTAACTGATTAAGGCTAAAACCCAAGCATAATTTAGCTGCGACAAATGCCAGCGGATAACCAGTTGCTTTGGATGCCAACGCGGATGAACGCGACAAACGTGGATTCATTTCAATCACGCGATAATCACCATTGGCAGGATTTACCGAAAACTGAATATTACACTCACCGACGATATTGAAGATCTCGGCGCAACGCAATGAAATATTACGTAGATTCTGATGCTCTTCATCATTCAGCGTTTGGGCTGGCGCAATTACAATACTTTCACCAGTATGAATCCCCATCGGATCAAGATTTTCCATATTACAGATCGTCAGGCTGTTGCCTTTCAAGTCGCGGACAATTTCGTATTCAAACTCTTTCCAACCAGTTAGATACTCTTCCAGTAAAACTTGTGGTGCTCCGCTTAGCGCTTTGCTCGCCTTGTCTATCAAATCAACTTCATCAAAAACTTTGCCTGAGCCAAGCCCGCCTAGCGAGAATGCAGCTCTTAGCATTAGCGGATAGCCAAACTCCTGCCCTACCGCAATCGCTTCATCGACAGTTGTCGCAGATTTGCTTTTAGGTGTTTTTACCTGATTTTTCTCAAGATAATTACGGAAAATATCGCGATCTTCAGTCGCTTCAATCGTCGTAATGCTAGAACCTAAAATCGCAACATTGTGCGCAGCTAGCACCCCACTATGATGTAATTCTAAGCCGAGATTAAGCGCGGTTTGCCCACCAAAACCCAATGCAATATAATTAATCTGTTCTTTAGCAATAATCGGTGCCACAAACTCGTGTTGTAATGGCACAAAATAAATCTCATCCGCCATTGATTGATCGGTTTGTACCGTCGCAATATTTGGGTTAACCAAAATTACCCGATAACCTTCTTCTTTAAAAGCTTTAATTGCCTGCGAACCAGAGTAATCAAATTCACCAGCTTGACCGACACGTAAACCACCCGAACCTAAAAGTAAAATATTTTTCATTATTATGCTGCTCCCGTTACGATTTGCTGATAAAACTGTTCAAACAAGTAAAAGGTATCTTGCGGACCACTCGATGCCTCAGGGTGAAACTGTACCGCTGAAAATGGTTTGTTCGCATGACGAATTCCTGCCACAGTGTTATCATTTAAATGGCGGAAAGTTACCTCCCAACCATCAGGCAAGGTACTATCATCAACCGCATAGCTATGATTTTGTGAAGTAAGGTAACAACGATCTCTGATTAAATCAATACATGGCTGATTATGTCCACGATGTCCATATTTAAGTTTGTAGGTATTCGCGCCAATTGCCAATGCCATTAATTGTGAGCCTAAGCAGATTCCAAAAATTGGCTTGTTGCGAGCTAAAGCCTTGCCTAAGATTTCAACACTTTTTTGACATTGCTTAGGATCCCCCGGTCCATTAGAAAGCATTACTCCATCATAATCCTCAGCACTATAATCATAATCAAACGGTACGCGTTTTAAAGTTACGTCAAATTGCTCCAGACAACGGATAATATTTTCTTTCGCGCCATAATCAACCACAATTACTTTATATTTACCGTTACCATGCGTAGTTACTTCTTTAGGAGAAACTTGCTCAACCCAGTTTATTGCCATGCTATCATTAAAATCAACTGCTTGCTCAGCATCATAAACAATCGCCCCACTAAGTACACCATACTCACGGATAACTTTAGTCAATTCACGAGTATCAACACCGCAGATCAATGGCACTTGTTTTTGCTCTAACCAGTGTAAAAAAGTTTGCTCAGAAGAATGATGAGCTGGCTGATCAAAAAGTGTCTCACAAATTACCCCTTTAGCATGAATTTGCGCTGATTCCCAACGATGTCCATCTGACACGCCATAATTTCCCAAAATCGGGAAAGTAAACGCTAAAATCTGCCCAGAATACGAAGGATCAGTTAAAGTTTCTTCATAACCAGTCATTCCAGTATTAAATACTACTTCACCAAAACTGGCAGCAGTTTGCCATACTGGTGCCAAGCCTTCAAATACTCGTCCATTGGCTAATTTTAAATAGGCTTTTTGCATTGCTATCATATTATGCTCCGATTAATGCTTCAGCTTGTGCTTTATCTGCCGCTGAAATTTTGCCATGTTTAAGTAAGATTTCAAGCACTTGGTATAAATCAATAATACTGTGCAATGCATATCCTTGTTCAGTTAAGCGTTCCTGACCACCTTGATTGCGGTTGATAAAACACACGATATCCTGTACTTTAAGCCCTGCTTCTTCTAAGACTACAGTGGTTTCACCAATACTCATCCCGGTGGTTACCACATCTTCAATCACTAAGCAAGTATCGCCAGCTTGATAATTACCCTCGAGGATTTTTTTGGTGCCATATTCTTTGGCTTCTTTACGCTTTAACAGCATCGGAATTTGATGTGCATAGGCGATTCCACTGGCAAAAGTTAGTGCTGAGTACGGTACACCACAAATTGAATCATATTTAAGACCATTCATTTTGCTATAAATCAAATCACAAAGAGTAATGAAAATCTTAGGATGTGAAATTGCGGTTCTAATATCAGCATAAACATAGGATTTCTTACCAGATTTAAGAGTAAATTCGCCAAATTTGATCATATCTACTGCATACATATCTAAAATTAATTGTTCAAGCATCATAATTCCTTCTTAATTATTCTTGTAGACATAAAAAAACTCACTAAAAATAGTGAGTTTTCAATAGCTAATAAAGTTATCTAAGGTAAATGCAGCGACCTTTACCACGTTATTGCTCGGGCACAGAATATCTGAATTTAGTCGAATTGACATTGCACTTCCTCAAAAAAATTTGCGGATTATAGCATAATTCCACTAAGTACAGCAAGTATAAAGTTGCTCTTTTCTGGGAGAAACAATTATTACAAAATCTGAAGTAATGGCTATATTTAAGAATGTTGATTTATTATTTTAGATGGTGGCCTGGGGCAGAATCGAACTGCCGACACAAGGATTTTCAATCCTCTGCTCTACCGACTGAGCTACCTGGCCTTAATATCGGATAAAAATGGTGCCGGAAAAAGGAATTGAACCCTCGACCTTCTGATTACAAGTCAGCTGCTCTACCAACTGAGCTATTCCGGCATTTTGACGACGTTTTTGGTGGCGAATCAGGGACTCGAACCCCGGACCTGCGGATTATGATTCCGTCGCTCTAACCGACTGAGCTAATTCGCCCTTAACGTTGAGATAGGTATTCTATCTCAACCCTCATCATCCTGTCAATTATTTTTGCAATAATTTTGTAAAAAACCTTGTCGCACTAAGCTCTCAACCGAGCTAAGACATTGTTTTTACCCAGAATATGGATAATTGCGTCAAATGAAGGAGTTTGTGTAGTTCCACACAATTTTAAGCGTAAAGGCATACCAAGTTGCGGCATTTTAATATTTTGGCTCGTACAAAATTCTTTAATTAATGCTTTAATTGCATCTAATGACCACTCGTTAAGTGTTTCTATAGCGCTTGCAAAATTATTTAGAACTTGTGTTGCATCATCCGTCATGTGTTTTGTCAACTCTTCAGCACTTGGTGCTAGTGGTTGATAAAAATATGCTACTTCCTTAGTAAGAGCGTTCAAATTATCGCTACGTGCTTTTACCAACTCCATAATTGCGTTAATATCTAATTGCTCAAGCTGAATGTTTTGCGCTAATAATTGAGGCGAGATTAACTCAATTAATTTAGCGTTCGTTGTCGCTTTTATATGCTGTGCATTTACCCAGAATAATTTTTTCATATCAAAGCGTGCCGGAGATGGCGAAATATTATTCAAATCAAACCATTCAACAAATTGTTCAATACTAAATACCTCATCATCACCATGCCCCCAGCACAGACGCGCCAGATAATTGAGTAATGCTCCAGGCAATATTCCCATATCGCGATACTGAACAACGCTGACAGGATCATTACGCTTAGACATTTTTTGTCCATCATCACGTAAAATCATTGGCAAATGCGCATATAGTGGCGGCGTTGCACCTAAAGCCCGTAAAATATTAATTTGACGAGGTGTATTATTCACATGGTCATCACCACGGGTTACATGAGTAATTTTCATGTCCAGGTCATCAACAACCACGCAAAAATTATAGGTCGGTGTACCGTCAGAACGAGCAATAATCAAATCATCTAATTCACTATTCGCGATTTCAATCCGTCCTTTAACCAGATCATCCCAAGCGACAACGCCATCTTGTGGGTTTTTAAAGCGCACTACTGGTTTAACGCCATCACGTGGTTGCTGATGTAAACAGCGACGATCATAACGCGGCTTTTCACCACGAGCACGTTGTTCTTCACGCATCTGATCAAGTTCTTCTCTAGAACAATAACAATGGTATGCAGTGCCAGCATCCAACATCTGTTGAATTACTTTCTTATAACGCTCCATGCGTTGCATTTGATAAAACGGACCTTCGGCATAATCCAATCCCAACCAATCCATTGCATGTAAAATACTATCAACTGATTCTTGCGTTGAGCGCTCAACGTCAGTATCTTCTACTCTAAGAATAAAAGCTCCATTATTCTTTTTTGCATATGCCCATGAAAACAATGCGGTACGTGCTCCACCAATATGTAAAAACCCAGTTGGACTGGGTGCGAAACGTGTTCTAACTGTCATTTATCGTCTTTCAAATTTAAAAAATTAAGTAACTAATTTCATGATATCACAGCCTATTGCCTTAAGATCTTTCATTTTAATAATTCCATGCAAAGGCAAACAAATAATTATAGTTTTAACTATGCGCTAACTCGCGTAACTCCCGTTTTAAAATTTTGCCTGTTGCATTACGCGGCAATTTTTCAATAAAGATAATCTTACGCGGTTGCTTAAATGGCGCTAAATGCGGACGAATATAATCTTTTAATTCAGATTCCGTAGCCGTTACATCTTCTTTCAATTCAACATATGCTACAGGGGTTTCATTAGCTTCGCTGTCCCTAATACCAATTACTGCACAAGCGTTAACTTTTTCATTAGTATAAATAATTTCCTCGATTTCACGCGGATAAATATTCATACCTTTGCTGATAATCAAATCTTTTTTACGGTCAACTATAAATACAAAACCATCTTTGTCAACTCTACCAATATCACCAGTTCTAAACCAACCATCAATAATTGTTTCTGCTGTATCATTTGGTCGATTATAGTACCCCATCATCACGCAGCCACCTTTAACACAAATTTCACCAATTGAATCCCTCGGCAACTGTTTCATTTCTTCGTCAAAAACTTCTACCTGATAGCTAGGTAATGGTTTACCCACTGAACCAACTCGATTTTCCCAAGGTAAATTCACGGATACTACGGGAGAACATTCACTAATTCCATAGCCTTGGATTAAAGTGCCACGCTTAAAGCTAGCGGCAAAATTACGCATCGTTTCCTCAGCCAAAGGAGCCGCGCCAGAAATAAAACCTTTAACTGAATGAAACCAATGAAAATACCATGGTAATTTAGCTTTTGCCAGAGCGCTATAGACATCTGGAACACCAGCGAAAAATGGTACTCGTTTAAGTAAAACTTGTTTCAGTAAATTAGCAAAGTCACCTTTAGTTGCAATAGAGCGAATGACTACCACTCCACTATCGGTAAAAATTGGTAAAATTACCGTTACAGTCAAGGTAAAGGCATGGAACATTGGTAAATAACAAACCATCCTTATACCGCCATGCTTAACTCTCAAATGCTGCATGCAACAGTGAACATTTGAATGTATATTGTTGTATGATAGCATTGCGCCTTTAGGCTTGCCTGTTGTGCCGGAAGTATAAACAATCAAAGCCAACTCTTCGGGAGATTTATCAGCGTATGGAGCAGTATTTTTTTGTTCCGCGATTATTTTTGCATAGTCAATATTGCGATCATTAATCACTGGAGCATCACCATCAACCCAGATAATCTTGCAAATATTGGTTTTAATCAACAATTCACGAGTTTCTTTGGCAAATTTTGTCGACGAAAACAATACTTTCGCTTGAGAATCATTAACTATATAAGCAATCTCATCTTCTTTGAGAAAATTATTTATTGCCACGACTACAGCACCAAGCTTGCTAATTGCAAATAAAGTAGCAATGAATTGCCACGAATTTGCCATTACCAATGCAACTTTATCACCCGGTTTAATCCCATAATCATACAAACGACTAGCAACACTATCCGCGTACTCCATTAATTGTCGATTACTTATTTTCAGATCACCATCATAGATGATCGTTTTATTCGGGGAGTTTTTAGCATTACTTGCTATAATATGATAAAAATTACGAAAAGGATACTGTTGTGTCATGATAATCCTTAAACAGATAGTAGATATTTGTGATTTTACCGCAAAACAGAGGTTAAATAGTGATTATTTAGCGAAAAAGTGTTTAAGAGCGTGTTTGCTAAATCATAATGAGCTGCAAAATACGACCAAATCGCTAAAACCTTGCAAAATCCTCGATTAATAGAATAACTATTAATCTCCAATTTAGCAAATTTTTATCTGATTTATCGTGATTTCTCGCTTTCATTGGATTTAGCAAACACGCTCTAAGTTTTTAATTTACGCATTGCATCAGGTATTTTGGCACTAACTAAATCCTGAATATTGTCATCACCAGCTTGTTTTACTTTGGCTTTCATTGCAGCCTGATATTGTTCCAGTGCTAATTGGTAATTTCCTAAGGTATAAAACTCATTTCCCAAGCCATAATGATAGCGCAATGGATTATCTAATTTAGTATCAGAATACAAAATCGCGTACTGATCCCAAACATCGGGATCACTGGCATTGGTTTGTGCCAATTCATCCAAGCGAGCTCCAGCTTTAGAATAGCCGTTGCCTGCCATTAGAAATTCAAGCTGCCCCATCCATAGTCCTTTGTGATTTGGATAACTTTCTATCGCTTGATCATAGAGCTTATCTGCCAATTTATTCTCGCGATTAGCAATTAGTAATTTCGCCCTGAGTCCCAAAATAATCGGATGATTCATATAATGTGGATTATTAATTTTATTAAGTGTTGCAATACTAGCTTTAAGCTGTTTGGTTAAGAAATAGCTAAGTGATAGGCCATATTGTTGTGCCTCTAAACTTACATAGCGCTTAGAAGCGATTGAATTGAGGTAAAATTTAGTAGCATCTTCACTACTGATTTGCCGAATACGGCATTTTTCACGCACCAATAAAAAATCAATACTATCTTGGCGCATTTTGACAGGCATTTGATTGGCGCGTGATTCAGCTTCACTCAAACGCTCAACTGTCACTGGATGTGTTTGTAAAAAAGCCAATGCATCATTAGAATTAAATTTATAAGCATCTTGCATGCGCTGGAAAAATTCTGGCATTGCGTGCGCATCAAACCCTGCTTGGTACATCAATTGTTGACCAACCCGATCCGCTTCGCGTTCATAATCGCGTGAAAATGATAGCATATTTTGTTGAGCCAACCCTTGCCCACCCTGAATAGCAGCCATAGCAGCGCTGGGACTAACTGTAGCTAGAAGCGCTCCAGCCAACAAGCCAGCAACACTGGTCCATTGCGCCCGATTTTGCACGCTAATATTACGGAAAATATGATGTTGTACTACATGCCCAATCTCATGAGAGAGCACAGATGATAACTCAGCTTCGGAAAGCGTTGTATAAATCAGACCATTATAAGCACAAATATAACCGCCTGGCAATGCAAAAGCATTAATCTCACGATCTTTAATCAAGTAAAAATTGAATTGATCGCCAGCCATAGGCGAAAAACTTACCAACTGACTACCTAAAGTATTTAGATAATCTAGACAATCATAATCATCAACCATGCTACCTTGAGCGTAGATATTGAGAATAACTTGCTTACCCAACAAATCCGCTTGATACGGCGAGAGATTGGAGCGATCATTATCGCCTAAATCTGGTAGCCCGTTGATTCCAGTAGCATAAGCAAAATGATTACAAGTGCCAAGAGCTACACCAAATGCCGTCGCACTTACCACCTGTTTCAAAAAACCACGTCTGGCAATATCCAGCACCAAATCGCGCTGAATCTGCGGAGATTCTTTACGCGATTGATAAAGCTGATCAAGGATAGAGCCAAGAATTTTCATTTTGCCGCTTTTATTTACTGTAATTGCTGAGCTAGTCCAGTCAGATATTTTTTCTGATTAGCAGTAAAGTCTTTATCTGGAGTGCTACCATCAAACTGAGTCAGACTAATTAACGTCTGATTACCCTGAGCTGTTAATTTAACTGTATACATCGGTTTTGGTGCAGCTTTAGCATTGGCAGATTCGCTACTAAACCAACGTTGAATGAAGCTAGGATCTGGATTATCCAGTTGCGCCTGTAATGGATAAACATAGTAATCACCAGTAGTGCGATTTTTGTCTACAATACCTAGACCGACACGATCTAGAGCAATCGCAGTACGCCACCATGCCCGATCAAACTGATCATTTACAACCACCTGATTATTTACTAGAGCTGCTGTTTTTGGTGCTGATTCTGCAGTTGCCACGATTTTCTTAACTTGCTCTTCTGGCATACCTGCAAAAGCCATATACTGCGTCAAAAACTCCAATTCTAATTGTGGATTTGACGGACGAGGTATCCATTTAGTTCTTTGTTGATCAGAAGAAGCTAAAGTTGAAGTATCTGCTATCCCAGGGGAGCGACAGCCCTCGTATTCTTCATCCATTTGATAATTAGTATCCATAATGACTACATCTTTACCGTTCTGCCATAAGGTAATACGGTACATATACATTGAATTTAATGAATACATACTACCCCAGCCAACCCAGTCAAAGAAACCACGAATACTTGTTCCCTGTGGGACTTTATTATTACGTGCTGCCCAATCGGTCTGAATCACTCCAATCGACTGATTTTGATATTTGATTGTCAAACCAATCTGATTAACAAATGCAGTAACCATTGGCCAAACCGTATTCACATCCTTGCTTTCAATAACTAACCAGCGTTGTGAACCACCATAGACAATTTGCATTCCTTTGGTATTAGCCAGCTGATAACCATTTTGTGCCTGTTGTGTTGCTGTTGGCACCATTTTATAGTTAGTTACTAAATCAGGTGAAGTTAAGCCCGGCGGAGTTACCAAAGTATCAGTATTACGTGGCGCGGTAGACGTAAACGCGGCTTGCGAATCTACTGTACCGCAGGCACTTACACCAAGTAATGTTGCTAATATTAAAGCGAGCTCTTTTTTATTTACCATCTTGAATTGCATAAATCAACCTATTTAATTTGTTCTAAAATATCTCTAAACCTATTATGATAGCCGCTACTTAATTCAGTCAATGGCAAGCGCAGCATTCCATGAGCAATTTGCTGCTCTTGGCATAATGCCCACTTAACCGGAATCGGATTAGATTCACAGAATAACGCATCATACAAGGACAAAAGTTGCTTATTAATTGCCAAAGCAGCATCACGCTCTCCTGCTAAAGCATGAGCACACATCTGGCTAAATTGACTAGGACGAATGTTACTCGCAACAGAAATCACTCCAGCGCCGCCGGAGAGCATAAATGTAACCGCACTAAAATCATCACCTGATAGCAAAATAAAATGTTCTGGCTTGTGCGCCATTAAGTAGGTGCAACGCTTTAAATCACCTGTAGCATCCTTAATCGCCACAATATTCTTAAAATCACGAGCCAAACGCAACACTGTATCATCGGCTAAATTGCATGCAGTACGCCCTGGTACATTGTATAAAATTACTGGAAATTTAGAGTGTTTTGCCACAGCTGCAAAGTGTTGATATAAACCATTTTGAGTTGGTTTCACATAGTACGGTACCAAACACATCAAATAATCAACTCCCGAGAGCTGATTAACTTCATCAATGAACTCTAGCGTCATTGCAGTAGCAGCAGTTCCACTTCCCACTATTAATGGTACACGCCCACGATTAACTTCGACTACATGACGAATCACAGCTAGTTTTTCAGAATCAGTTAACGCCGCAGCCTCGCCGGTTGAACCAACGACAACTAATCCAGAAACTCCACTGTTGATCTGCCATTCAGTAAACTTAGTCAATGATTGGTAATCAATACTACCATCTTCAAAAAATGGTGTAACAATCGCAGTTATACATCCTTTTAGCATGTTTTCCTCTCAAAAAGTATAGCTATTTGCTTGGTTTTGTAATGAGCCACCTAACATAATTTCAATTTTAGACCTGGCATCTGAACCAGCTCGATCTTGATTAAAATGAACACCAATTCCAGGTGGGTAACCAACTGCAGAATTTGGGCTAATCCAATTAACTTTACCGCTTACCGCAATATTCTCGCCCCCTTCCGGTAAAGTTATAATCAGAAAAACCTCTTCTCCAAGTTGATAACTATAATTTCCACTGATGAAAATGCCTCCAAATTTAAATTGTTGAATGTACATCTTAAGCAAATCTTGCCTACTTGAAACATTAACTTTAATGATGTTATTCATAAAAATACCTTATCTATGTTTACGTGACTTAACTACTTTAGGCTCAACTGTATTTAATGTCATATTTTGAATTGAAATCTGTGGGCTAAATAAATTTCCGTCAATTCCTACCGGTATTGACACGGACTTAATATGCTGCTCATTTAATGGCATGATACTACTAACATTTAAGCGATAGTTTATTTTAGTAGCGGCAAAATCAATTACTCCGTTTCCAGTTGCTAAAATGGTTGGAGAACTAAAATTAATACTGCTATTTTTTGAAATCCCACTTTCGAATTCAAACTTTGCATTCAAGGTAGAAAATTTTGTCATTAGCTGACTCTTACTTTGAAACGCCGCTAAGTTTTCTGGGCTCAAAAATAAACTAAAATCTACACCACTAAATCCACCATTGCGAACTTTCAAACCAATTGCCCCGTCCAGATTTTTACGCAAATCCTGATATGTTCTAGCATTGTTTACCTGAGTGTTAAAAGTAAAATCGGCCAAACCATTGATTGCACTGACGTCGAATAAATTAATAAACATTTTTTTCAAATCTACATTGCTGACTTGATTATCTATAGATACATCATAGGCATCATGATCAGCTTTAATCACCGCAGTACCATTAATAACACCATTATCATAGAGATTTGCATGTAACCGAGTTAATTTTAACATCTTATCTTTAACAATTAGTGAGCTATCAACATTAGTTAAATGAATATGGCTTAAATCAAGATTATTAATCTTGAGGTTTGCTTCCAAATCAAGCCAATTTAACCAACTAAATGGCAAAATACTGTCATCAGAGTATAAAGGAAGACTGCCTTGTGCCGAGCTCATAAATCGCGATAAATTTAATGCGCTAATTGTCCCATTTAATTTCAGAAAATCTTTATCATCATTAACTGCATATTCGGCATCAATTTTGGCGCTTGCTCCATCTATTAATCCCCGTAGCTGAACCCCAACCCAGTTATCTGACTCGTGATAATTACATGTGCCACTCAAGGAGCTAGAAAATACGGCAGCATTAGCTTGATTAGGCGTTATTGATAAACCAAGATTACAACTCTGATTAGCAACATTAAATTTTGAGTCAACTTTCGTCGCAATTAAACCCAGTTCTAGATTAACTTTGCGCAGATTATTTTGCGCATTATATTTTATTTTACTATTATCAATTGAGAAATCACTGTAATTATTAGTTCTTAAATTAAGCGAATTTAAAACCAAACTTTGTGAACCATTTTTCAATCCAGCTGTTAATGTCATCGCCAAATCATGGATTGTTAAGCCGTACATCGAGAGCAGCATTGTATCCATATGCAGATTACCATTATATTTCTCGGAACTAATAACTCCGTTAGTATTTTCAACCCAAAGCTTTTGATTGATATAATCATAGTGCCCAACAGATTGTAATTCAACATGCATTTTTGGTGCATCTATTATAGTACTTAACTGTTCAATATTTAAATTATCACTATCTGCTTTAGTAATATTACCACGAATTGAAAAATCAGTATTATACCTACCGCTTTTGAAGCTTAACTGCACTAAAGGTTTAGTTTCAATACCAGTTAACGACATACTTGCATCACGAATAATATACTGCTCCTGTGACTCAACCCAGTTTAAATTGGTAATTGACAAAGTCTGCAAATTACCGAATTCGGAATGCGCAATACTATCATAGTCCAGTAAATCTGCATATTTAGTATCTTTTTCTTCTGGCTGAAAAAAAGTTACACCATTTAATGCTATCCTTCTAACTTTATAATGCCCGACAATCAAATCCAGCCATGATAATTGACAATTTGCGGTATTAATATGTAAAGCCTCATGATGCGTATCATCTTGAACTGTCAAATCAGAAATAAATAGACTTAAACCGTGCCAAGAGCGTGGTTCAACCGTACCATTGATTATTACTGCATAGTTTTTATTGTTAAATTGGTTAATTACCATTTGTTTAACTTTATTAGCATCAAACAAATAATAGAAAAATAACAACGGAATACATACCGTTAAAAAAAATAAAAGAAACATTCCCCACAAAACAAAGCGTATACTTTGCCGTGAGACTTTAATTTGATAAATTTTACGCATCTAGTTACCTGATAATAATAAATATTGAGCATGCAATTGATCAATTTGCGGAATCAATGCTTCCATGCCATTATTATTGATAATTACATCATCTGCTAACTCTAATTGCGTATCGCGTGCAACTTGCCGCTTAAGAATAGCGTCAACCATCTCTTGATTTAAACCGCTTCTTTGCATCAATCTTTTTAGCAGCTCCTGATATTCAGTATCTACAAAGATATTGCGATCAGTTATAGCTAAATAATCTGGAGCTCGAAATAATAATGGAACCACAACAAGTGAGTAACAGGCAGACGAATTGTTCATTAATTGGCTACGCGTTTCTGCTAAAATCAATGGATGCATTAATTTTTCAAGTCGTTGATGTAAGGCTTCATCATTAAAAACCATTTCTCGTAAGCGTACACGGTCTAAAACACCACCACTATTTACAAGATCACTACCAAATTCCTGCTGGATTGCAGGTAGTGCAAAACCATTTGGTATTGTTAACTGATGTGCAATAACGTCTGTATCAACGACCTGAGCACCACGCTCCGCAAATATTCTTGCTACGGTTGATTTACCGCTACCAATTAGCCCAGTTAAGCCAATCACCATTTTAGTCATTGTTATAACTCAATACATAATTAAAGGAAATAATTCGTTTGCAAACAACAACACCAATATTCCTGCGGCACCCAAAAACGGACCAAATGGAATTGGATTACCAGCATTCAATTTCCCACATAAACGCATGGTTACGGCATAAATAATGCCACATACCGAAGACAAAATTAAAACGCTGAGAAGGTTTTGCCAACCAAGCCACGCACCAATAGCAGCAAGCAGCTTAAAGTCTCCATAACCCATACCTTCTTTTTTAGTAATTAATTTAAACGCCCAAAATAATAACCATAAAATCATATAGCCCGCAACTGCACCGATCACAGCATTAGTCAGACCACCACAAATTCCACCATGCAAATTAAAAAGCAATCCAAGCCAAATCAATGGTAAAGTCAATTCATCAGGTAACAAAAAAGTATCCAAATCAATCATCATCAAACATAGAACCACTGAAACAAAAATTAAACCGCCACACAGTGCCCATGGATCATTAAAGACATAACCAACCGCGACGAACAATACACCACAAAGGGCTTCAACCAAAGGGTAACGAAGTGAAATTTTGGCTTTGCAACTAGTGCATTTACCGCCAATAATAAAATAACCGATAAGCGGAATATTTGTCCATGCAGGAACCTTAGCTTGGCATTTTGGGCAATGTGAATGCGGATGTACCAAATTAAACCGCGTCTCATCTGCACTCAATGTACACTCGTCGCCTAATACCTCAATACACTCATTGCGCCACTTACGATTAAGCATGATTGGCAAGCGATAAATAACTACATTAAGAAAGCTACCTATGCATAAACCAACAAGCAAGAGGCAGATCGCTCTAAACAACAAACTATTTAAAAATAAAAAACTAAATAAATCAAACATATCAATCCTACTTTAAATTATATGCTCACATAATTTGATTTTTGGACACGAAGCACTAATAAAAAAGACACAGAGCGGTACACAGAAGTACGCAAGGAGTCTTTTTTGAGATACAACGGAACCCAAGAGTCAAAGACAATGAGTATATTAACCGACCACATCTCCCAAATGGAACAGCGGTAAATAAATTGCGATAATAATTGAACCCAAAACACCACCTAAAATAACGATGGTTGCTGGCTCAATTAATGACAAGAGCGTTTCAATCACCATTTCAATTTCCTGATCGTAATAATCTGCGATAGATTGCAACAAGAAATCCAATGAACCAGCTTCTTCACCAACAGCAACCATTTGATTCACCATATTGGGAAAAATGTCCGTAGTTAACATCGCATTGTATAAACTGCTACCTGACTCTACATCTTTTTGGATGTTTAAGGTCGCTGCACCATATAAATAATTATCAACCAGAAGTGCAATTGAACGCAGCGCATCATTCAGTGGAACACCCGCTGAAAATAATAGCGAGAGAGTCCTAGTCCAACGTGAAATAAGCGTTTTTTGAGCTAGCTCCCCAAAAAGCGGGACTTTAAAAATCGCGCTATCAATAAAGAATCTAAAGCGCGGAATGCCACGATAAGCAGATTTAAAAGCAAATATCGTTCCGACTATTATCGCAATAATTAACCACCAAAATCCAGTTATAAAATGTGAGACGGCAACTACTATTAAGGTTGGTGCCGGCAATTTAGCCCCCATACCTTCAAAAATCTTCTGGAACTGCGGAACCACAAATCCCAGCACAATGGCCAACACTATAGTTGAAACGATTACGACGATTACAGGATAAGCCATGGCTGATTTAACTTTACGCTTAACTGCATCAATTTTCTCTTTATATTCGATATAACGAGTAAGCAAAGTTTCTAAAATCCCACCTTTTTCACCGATTGACAAAAATTTAATAAATAGTGCATCAAAAACCATCGGATATGTTCCAAATGATTCCGATAAACTTAAGCCATTTTCTACCCCGAACTTGATATCTTCTAAAATCTCATAGAATTTTTTATTTTCCTGCCCACGAATTACAATATCAAATGCTTTGAGTAATGGAACTCCTGATTTGATAACTACCACAAACTGCTTAATAAAAACCGTAATCTCTTTATCTTTTACTGGTTTTTTTACTTTTTTCTTTTCTTTATCGGCGGCTGGTGTATCTTTATTCGCCAGTTCGTGAATTTCTTTAGAGCGCGCTAACTTAGCAAACAAGCTCAACTTCTTCTCGTGAGTACTTGCCTTAAATTTAAACTGCGATAGAATATCATTCAAAAACGAAAGACTGCTGCGCCGTTTAACAGAGAATGGAATAATATCGCGTTTACGCAATTTAACCCGTGCGATAATCGCAGTCTCAGCTTCAACCGTTCCAGTAACTAAATCACCATTTTTGGTTCTACCTTCATAAAACCAACTTAGCTCACGAGGGTTCTGCTTATCTTTCTTACTCGCCATTTTCTCTATCCATTAGTATTAGCTTCGATTTCCGACAAGGATGTTACACCTAAACGCACTTTATTCAAGCCACTTTGTCGCAAACTCAGCACTCCTTCTTTGCGTGCTTGGGCAGCGAGTTCTACCGATGTTGCACTCAATAAAATCAAACGTTTGAGCTCATCTGAAATTGCCATAGTTTCAAACACACCAACCCGTCCTTTATAGCCAGTATTATGACAAGCATAACAGCCTACTGCCACATATGGCTGCCATCCTGCATTCACTTCTTCTGGTGTAAACCCAGCTTCAATCAAAGCTACTTTTTCCATTTTAGCTAAGCGCTTGCATTGAGGACATAACTTACGCACCAAACGCTGCGCAATGATTGCTAAAATTGAGTCACCGACATTATATGCAGGAACGCCCATGCTCACTAAGCGCACTAATGCTGAGGGTGCATCATTGGTATGCAATGTAGATAAAACCAAATGTCCGGTTTGTGCTGCCTTAATCGCCATTTCGGCAGTATCATAATCACGAATCTCTCCGACCATTATCACATCAGGATCTTGCCGTAAAAAAGCCCTGAGCGCGACCCCAAATGTCAAGCCAGTTTTTTCATTAATCGCCACTTGATTGATCCCACTAAGAGGAATCTCAATTGGATCTTCTGCGGTGGAGATATTGCGACTGCTATCATTTAGCATATTTAAACACGTATAAAGAGAAACTGTTTTACCAGATCCCGTAGGACCTGTTACCAAAACCATGCCATACGGACGTGATACCGCATCTACAATAATCCTCTTCTGATCTGGATCAAACCCCAGAGCCTCAATTCCTAAACTTGCCGCTTTACGATCTAGAATCCGCAAAACTATTTTTTCACCAAAGGATGTAGGTAAGGTACTAACCCGAAAGTCGATAATTTGATTCTGAGACACAGCAAGGCGTAAACGTCCATCCTGCGGCACTCTACGCTCAGAAATATCTAACTTTGATACCACCTTAATCCGCGCTGCAATCTTATCCTTCAGAGCCATTGGAGGAGTAGCTATCTCACTTAAAACACCATCTATCCGATAACGTACCCGATAGTTTTTTTCATATGGTTCGAAATGGACATCAGAAGCACCCATTTGTACTGCATCAAAAATCATTTTATGGACAAACTTTACAATTGGCTGATCATCATCACCAGAGTTAACCATGTCCGTGCTACCGCCATCATCTTCAGTAGCAAATTCAATCCCTTCCAGAGCGGATTCATCCAGGTCAATAGTTTTGAAATAATTACTGCTGTTTTGGTTAATCACGCGCTCCAGCTGTGATTCTTCAACTAAAATCAAATCAATTTTCAGACCGGTTTTAAAACTAATTGAATCAAATAATTCTTTATTAGTTGGGTCTACAACTGCAAGCTTCAAAAGCTTACCTCGTTTAACTAGTGGTACAATTCTGTTATTGATAATTACATCCATACTTATTAAACCGACAGGCATAAAGTCTAAATTAAAGGCATCAATATCTAGAACAGGGATGCCATAAAATGATGCAAGAATATTCATAATTTTATGGACTGTTATCTCAGGCTTCACCTTAGATATTGCATTAATTATTGAAACTCGCTCATGAGCAGCTGTATCTGTAGCCTTTTTTATATCATCTGGTTGTAATAGCCCAGCTTGTGCCAAAATTGTAAATATACCACTATTCAATGCCATGTTTTTAGCTTTGTAAAATTATTACTATTTAACCTAATATTTTATCATGTATGCTCAAATGTACTGGTTTAATTATTCTAGGATACGTGAAATACGAACTCTTTCCGCCCAATATTTACCAACATTTAGGACTTCAAAGCATAAATTATTTATCCTAAAACAGAAATTCGGGCTGGGAATAACACCCAAATGTTTCATAATCAGCCCATTAATACTCATAGCATCGTAGCTTGCAGGCAAATCCAAATTATATGCCTCATTAAATTCACGCACAAGAGTAGCTCCATCAACAATATACTGCCCGGCTGACTCTTCAATCATCAAGTAACTTCGGTGTGGAGCATCCGTCGTAAAATCGCCAAAGACAATTTCAAGCATGTCTTCAAGACAAGCAATTCCCAAAGTATCACCATATTCATTGACTACTACAAAAATGCGCTCACGCTGCTTCTGAGCTTCGGTTAATTGCTTGATAATTGGAATAAAGTCCGGAATAAAATTAATTTTACGAATCAGTCCACGCAAATCATTCAAATTGTACTCTTCCAAACCAAGAGACAAAATATCTTTCGCATGAATAAATCCTATAATTTGGTCTAAATTTCCTTCACAAACCAGTATTCGCGTATGATGTGGATGCTGCAGTTGGTCACGAATACTTTGAAAATCATCGCTTAAATTAACAATTTCAGCATTACGTAGAGGAATCACAACCTCTTTAATTGCTAATTGCTCTAGCTCAATTGAATTCAATAATATTGAACGATGATCATCAGCAAACGGTGAACGCTTATCAGCAATAATTGCTTTTAACTCATCAAGCGAAGTTCCATCAGCATGACCGACACCAAGTGCCCGAGTAATAAAATAAACAATTTTATCAATAAACCAGATAAGTGGTTGAGTAACAACAAATAAAAAATACAAAGGAACTGCAACAGTGCGTAAAACAGTAACAGGTGCTTTAGAAGCAATAATTTTGGGTGCAGCCTCTGAAAAAATAATAATCATCAATGTAACAAGCAATGTTGATAGAGACAAAACCAGCTCGTGACCGGCACCAAAAATCTTTAAAACCAACATCGTTGATAAAGTCGTTACTAAAGCATTAAAAAAGCTATTCCCAAATAAACTAAATATTAGTACACGCTCTAGCTGTTGTTTTAATTTTAACGCATAACTCGCCCATATTTCCTCATCAGCCAGCGAAATCAATTTATGTTCTGAAATAGCAACACTTGCTGTTTCTAAAAACGAAAACAGACTTGCAATAAGCAATAAGAAAAATAAACCAATAAAACTTAATATGTCCATTACATTACCTACGAATACATGACTATTTTTAAAGAATAAATATTAACAATTTTTTAGAGATACACTACACAAGCTAATAATATATACCGATTGCTCTTATTGAGTTTCTGCAGATGCAAAACATTTTGTTATACATCCAGAATCTAATTAGCAAATTAACATAAACTCAAATATTTGTCAAGCAACAATTTTGGTGATTGCTCGCTATAGTCTGCCAATTTTATAATACTGCTATAGATCAATAAATTTCTATAAATTAAAATTGATCAACATGTTAAAAGGAAGAAATCATGAAAACATTTTTTATCAAAATTATCTCCAATGCAATTAAAATAATTGCAGCAGCACAAGCAATAGAAAATCAACTTTATTACTGTCATTCTAATTCGCTCAGACTAAATCCGAAAAAAATCATTAAAATAGGACAATAAACTTTGTGCATCATAAAACTAAGGAATAATAACAACTTTCATACTTCTAATCCGGGGTGGTACTATATAAATCAATGCACAAACTACTCACAATTAGTTATAGTATCTATTCATACCTAATGTGTGCAACTCACATTTAAAAAGCCATAACAGTTAATTACACTAATTAGAAGCATGGAAGATGTTATTCACAACTCACCCACACCCAATCGACAAAACTATACAGAATACCGATGAGCAACTAAATTTAAGCTATAAAATTCAAATACTTAACTTGTGAGTTTAATTATCCACATATTATAACAATTCGCTTTGTTCCGGTGAATTTTGTTTATCGACAATCGCACTAACCTGTCCATCACTTAGTGTAATCGCAATCTTAGCATGATGTTTAGCTTGTTTGATACTTTGAATTAATTTACCGTTATTGTCACGAACAATTGCATAACCACGCGTTAGAACATTATGTGGATTGAGCAGATTAAGATTATGTATGCAGTTACTCAACCTAATTTGCTGATCTTTATAGACCGAATTAAACGAGCGTACAAGACGTAATTTAAGTTGCTCTAATCGTGCGGTTTGCGGTTCAATATCTGGTTTTAGCTGAACAATTTTACTCTGGTAGAGATCAAGTTGCCAGCGCAATTGTGATAGTTTACTTTGCATAGCTTGGGCTATTTTTTGTTCCAACTGCGCCAAGCGTTGGGTTTGCATTGCCAGTTTATTGAGCGGATTTGATGCTTTTAGTTGAGCAAGGTTCAGATCTAAACGCTGTTGTTTATCATTAAGGCGCTGAAAAAATTGTGTTTTAAGACCGCTTTCTAATGAGCGCACAACTTCGAGCCATTCACTACGGCTCTTAGCAACCAATTCGGCTGCGGCAGTAGGCGTGGGTGCACGTAAATCTGAAACAAAATCAATAATGGTGGTATCAGTCTCATGTCCAACCGCACTAATCAGCGGAATCTGACTATTAAATACTTCCCGTGCAACAATCTCTTCATTGAAACACCATAAATCCTCTATGCTACCTCCACCACGGCAGACTATCAAAACATCTACTTCTTGGCGTTGATTAGCCGTACGAATCGCGCGAACTAATTGCATACTCGCATCACTACCCTGCACCGCACTATGGTAAATCACCAGCGGAATATTTGGCATCCGCCGACGAAGCGTTGTTACTACATCACGAATCACTGAGCCTTCTTTGGAAGTAATTACACCAATTGCACGTGGAAATACCGGAATTGGTTTTTTGTATTTTAGCTCAAATAGTCCTTCAGCTTTCAGCTTCTCAATCAAACGTGCATAAGCTTCCCACAGCGCGCCTAAGCCAACTTTACGTACCCGTTCGACATTAATTTGATAACTACCGTTTTGCGGATAAATCGTAACTCTTCCACGCACTTCAACCTGTGTACCATTTTCCAGCGGAAAATCCAATAATCCAGCTAATTTGGCAAACATAACACAAGAAATTTTTGCTCCCTCATCTTTTAGGTCAAAATAAAGATGTGCATAACTTTTGAGTCCTGAGATTTCACCTTTAATCCACATAATCGGCAGATGATTTTCTAAGGTTGATTTGGCAAGTTTATTAAGTTGACTGACTGAAATTACATCATCGTCAGCTTGTTTGGGCGTCAATAGGTTTATTTGGTTAAAATTCATAGTTTCTTTTTTAATTATCCTCATCGTCGTTGTTGAATACTTTGAGTATAGATTATGCATATTACTCTTTGGTGTATAAAGCCACGCCAACACGTTCAATATGTTCAATTAGCTCTGGATTATTAATTGTATTATACACAATCAAATCAAATTTATATGGCAACATTAAATCATCTAATAAATCCTGCAGGATATAAGTTTGCGCTAATGAAATGTTTCCATATAGGCATAAATCAATATCCGAGCCATCGCGATAATTACCTTTAGCACGCGAACCAAACAGAACTACCCGCTCTACTGATGATTGCTGCATAAATATTTTAATTATTCTTTGCCAGTTAGCATCACTAACGCCATATTTATTGATCATAATTATCTCTGGATAAAGCTCTGTAATTTTTCTTGTAATAGTTTAAATTGCGGATAATAGTCATTCAAAATTAAAGTGACAATTTGTTGCGCAGTAGATTCGTCATAAGTATGAGAAGTTTGATTGCGACTGTTTACCATACTCATCCAAACCTCACCTTGGCTAATCAAGCCAAGCGCAAATGCTTCACGAGTGGCATCTTTTGAGCCAAAAATATGGCTATTGCCGCGTTCTTCAATAAAATCCTTGAGCGTATTCCATGCTAACTCATGAGTATATTCAAATACCTGAATCAATCCCTGTGATTCTAGCTTAGTTAATTTACGAATCTGGCTTAGCTCAACCGCTTCGCCTAACTCTAGCAAAGCCCGATTATAATTGTAAAAACGCTGCTGCCAGCGGATATCTTGTTCCATTAGTGTATCTTTCCTAATTCTCGCTTAATTAATCAATCTCAGCTAACATATTTTTTAGGCGAATTTTTGCATTATGAAATTTAACTTTACTTGCATCAAATTTTTGTGGATCAAATTTACCGCCAAACCATTCCGTCATATCTTTATGCTCTGGATGTTTTTTATTTGCCATTACCTCAACAAAATTATAAAATCCAGGAATACCACCCACATCTTCTGGCGGACAAGCCATTTCACCAGCCAAACAGCACGGGTATTTCTGTCCAGTAACTCGTGGAAAAGCACCTTCAAATATAATTTCATGTTCCCAACTATCACCAAAGTCATACTCATAAATAATTCGGTAATTTGGTGTCAGATATTCATCAAGCGGAGTTTCCCAACCAGCAATAATATCATTATCAAATTCATCATCAGAAACCCCTATAAATGCTTGTTGCGGAACTATTCCCTTGGCGTTAGAGAGAATAATAAATTGATGTAAATGATAATCTTGCCAGCCCATAGCATCCTGAATCGCTACATGTAAATCCCAAAAAGTAGTATTCTCAGCAATCTGAATTCTTCGCCAAATTGCTGGTTCCGTATCGCTTAAGGTAATTTTAAATTGTAATACTTGTTTCATAATTTCATATCTCCATAAATTATAGTTTAGATTAAATAAGCGCTTTTATATCACTACCAACCTTATAATCAACTTGCAAAGCATCAATAAAATGAAGCTTACCACATTCAGTTTTGGCTTTTTCTACCTCACGTCCATTCGTCGCAAAATTAGCTGCTTTAGTTTCGGCGATAAAGTAAATGTTATCCGTGCCATCCTTATCAATTAATAGCGCCCAATCAGGGTTATATTTTCCCAGTGGGGTATTTACCCTAAACCAGCTGGGTAGTTTAGCAATTAATTTAACTTTATCAAGAACTAATGCATCCCGTAAAAAATCAAACTCGACTTGTGAATCATAGCGCAAGACATCAAATAGGAATTTTTCACCTAAAGTTTCAGGGTTTACGCCTAAATTAACCGCATCTGCCAGATTACTCGTACCATTTTGATCACTATAACCATGATCCAGATCACTCTCAATCAAAGTTTGCGCATAATAGTTAGCATAACCATCTAAATTTAAGTCACTAATTTTTTGATACTTAATCCCATCAATTAATAATTTGACTTTGATATTATTGATGATATTACTAACCTGTTCGATAAATGCACTAGCATTAAGTTGCATCATATTACGTTTTACATCGACAATATTTTGTAAAATAGTTATTATGCTACTGCGCATTAACCCAGTAGCTAAGACAATTTTACTAACACAGTCAATCTGTTGACTAGAATGAATTGAAATCATATCTTGATGTTGCAATTCACTAGCAATTCCAGATTCATCAATCGCCAACTTTGCCCGTGCGACAGTGATAGTTTGTGCTTCAATCTGCAGCTGATTATTAATTTCAGTCGTAGATTGTTCAATTAACTCAGTCGAATCTAACTTAACAGAATAAATTGTTTTAGGGCTAATTTTTTGCCATAATTTCTTAAAGTCATCAGACAGATAAACTTTATTATTCAATTTAATTTCACGTTTATTACGTTGGTTCTCAATCGGTAATTTGCTGGATAATTTGGTCAGCATATTGGTAACCAATTCTTCATAAGGTTTAACTTGACTGTTATTTAATTCAAACGCGCCAATTTTGAGTAATTTTGCGCATTTCTCGCTAACTTGATTATTTTCGCTAATCAATTGGCTGGCTTTCAATACCTCATGAATATCCTGCGATAATTGTTTGGCTTTTTGTAAACTAAGTTCTGGTTCATTTTTTAGCAATTGCGCGGCAAACACCAAAGGATGAATATTGCCAAATTTAATTTTGGCATCGGTTTCATATTCGCACTGTAAATTGGCTGCAAATGAATTATAGGACTCTCCAGCAATCACGGTTAGGGTATTAATTTTGTCATCTTTTATGCGTTCACCAGAATTATTTACACATAAGCGCAAACCACGTCCAACTTGCTGACGACGTTTAAAGGTATTGCTGCTTTCCTGCAATACGCATACTTGAAATACATTAGGGTTATCCCAACCCTCTTTTAGCGCCGAATGCGAAAAAATAAAGCGCAATGGATATTGCTGATCCAGTAGAAGTTCTTTACGCTCCATGATTACCTCATAGGCTTTTACAGAATCCTGAGTATCATCTTTGCTATCTTTATAATTGCCTTTTTTGTCTTTGGCAAAATAACCGTCATGCAGCTTTGCCAAATCAAGCTCATTATTCAAATCCAGATTAAAGCTATTCCGACACAAATCCAGATAACGTTTGCCATGGGATGATTGCAAGACGATTTTAAGCTGTTCAATAAATAATTTTGCTAACCAGCCATCGGTTGTTGCATCATTATCATGTAGTCGATAATCGGCTACTTTATTGATAAAAAACAAACTCAAAACTTTGATTTTACGTGGAGCCAAATTTAGCTCACGTTTGATATGATTTTCAATTGCAAGACGCAGCATGACACTGGTTTTTAATTCTTCGCTCTGCTGATTGCCTATCGCTTCACCGACTGCGATTTCATAATCTAACACGTTAAATTTCACACCATAATCACGGCTAAAATCTTCAACAATATAGCCATAGTAGCTCTCATTATTGGTTTTTTGCTGTAAATCACTACCCTTGGCAATTTTCTTCAAAATTTTACGGCTGATTTTACCTTTGGCATCTTGTACATCCAATTCAAGCGATAATTCCAGCTTTGGGGTAATTTCAACAACTTTGATATATGGTTGAGTACCGATAGTGGCAAAGTCGGCATCTTCAATGCTGGCAACCTCAATCTGTTTTACCAGCTTTTGGTTATAGGCATCGACCGCATCTAATTTGTAGATTTGATTGTATGCTTCGCGGTGAGTAGCGGAATAACGCAAAATAAATAATGGATTAAGCTCTTTTATCGCAGTTTTAGCATTGTCAGTATTATCTACTGATTGCGGTTCATCAATAATCACAATTGGCTTGGTTGCTGCAATTAGATCTATCGGGCGATATTCACCAAATTTATCTTTAAATTCATAAATATTATTACTGCTTTTATTAAATGCGGCAATCGTCATGACCATAATCTGAATGCTGTTAGTGGTAGCAAAATCACGAACTTTACTAATCTTTTCACTATCATATTGATAATAATCGTAGCTAGCATTATTGTATTCAGATTTAAAATGCTCTTTGGTAATCTCTAAGGATTTTAAAACACCAGCCCGAATCGCATCGCTTGGCACAACGACAATAAATTTCGTTAAACCATAGCGTTTATTCAGTTCAAATGCGGTGCGTAAATAAACATAAGTTTTACCCGTACCAGTTTCCATTTCTAAACTGAAATTGGCTATATTGGAATAATCGCCATAAAATAATTCAGTCGAATAATTCTCTAAGCTATTGGCTAACTGGATGGTCTGTAAATTATTTAATAACAGTTCATCATCAAGCTGTAAGCCATTGGCAACTATATCGTAGCTCAATATCTCGCTTTGATTAGCTAGCTGCTCTGATAATGCTAAGCTTTGCATGCCATTAAATAGATTTACTGTGCTTTCAACTGCTTGTAACTGAAAGGCTTGATTTTCAAATTTTAATTTCATTTATTTCCTCAATCAGCAATTACTAAGCCTAGCTTAAGTCCAATTTTCTGTTGAAATTCAACGGGGATGTCCTCCCAATGCTCAGTCAATATATCCACCAATTGATGTCCATTTATTAATCCAATACGAGGGAATCCTGCTTCTGTTGCAATCTCAATCGCATCAGATTTAAAGTCCGCAGTTGTAATAAATGCTCCTTGCCCACCTACAGGAATATTTGACCGGAGATCTTTTATGTCCTTAGATAAAACTTTTGTGCCTAGTTTATATCTTTTGGCTTGTACAAACAATTTAATTTTTGCTAAGTTAGCAATATTTAATTCTCCTGTAGCGTCTACGCCACCATCTCTGACTTTACCAGTGTGTTCAGAACCTTCAAAACCTAATGCAGTTAAAATATGTGTAATTAGTACTTCAAATTCAGTTGCATCTAATTTCAGTATCATGTCTAATACTAAGCTATAATAATTTTTTTCTATTTGGACAACATTTGTTACTAAATTTGACTTTCCAATTACCATCAAAAAATGATTTAAATGATTAACCTTAAATACAGTTAAAGAAGATCTAATTGAATTTTGAAAAGGCACTGAAAAGCTTGCACGACGAACTGAAGCTTGATTCCATTTTACTTTGATACGGTGATTATATGGACAGCTATCAGGTAGAGAAGTGACGTAATAATAGGGATTTTCTAGGACTTCACCGTAATAAATTATATCAGTATTTGAATCAGGTAAAATAATGTAATCTGACGGTTTTATGTCTAAGAGGAATCGTGCAATCTGTCCTACTTGTTGACCGACAACAACATTACTTGTATCATTTGGATATTCTTTTTTATAAAGTGGATATATTTCATCTCTTAGATTTACCTTAGAAAGATCATTTTTTGGTAACCATCCAATCCCCGCATAATTACCATCTAAAAATTGTTTGGTATAGCTACCAAATTCAGCTCTTACACAAAATAAGTTCATCTTAACCTCAGAAAAACATAATTAATTTGATGTCAAACTATACGGATTTGCAATGGATTGTCTTTGTTTTGCAATTGTTCCAATGTGGCGAGTAAGTTTAGTTTTATCTCGTCAGTACCAAAACACGCATCTTTAACGATAACCAAAGTTAGCGCATATTTAATTAATTCAAGCGCAAAATTTGGCTTAACCGTATCATCCAGTACCGCCAAAACAAATGACGTATTATCTTCATGTACTAGCGCATAACAACGTGTTCCGCCAATATCCAGCACACACTGGCGATTATCCAAGCTATAACCTTGTTTGAGGACTAATTCATAGAATAAATCCAAGGCTGAGCGATCAGCAACTAATAAATCATCGGCAAACATATCGTTAGCATCAAATGGCTTGAGGTTAGAAGTATCGAGTTTGAATACCTTAAACCCAATATCTAAACTAGTTTGAGCCGTGCTATTTTCGGCATCTTCAGCAAATAATCCAGCGTCAGCGCTTGCTTGTGTAGGTTTTTGTTGCTTTTCAGCCCATTCGGTAAGTACCTTTTCACCAGCACGGCGGATTCGTTCTTTGCCAATTTCACAGATATTCTTATAACCAGCATTGTAGGCTTCGATACTATCTTTTTTGGGTACCTCATTTCCATCTTTGTCTAGGTCATAAGTAGGTTCAGGTAATTGCACACAAATATATTTACGGCTACCACCATCTTCGGCATTGAGTTGCATAACTGCGTGAGCGGTAGTTGCTGAACCTGAGAAGAAGTCAAGGATTATGTCATTTTTACTGGTGAGAGCTTGAATATGTTCTTTAACAATATTTACAACTTTTGGTGTATCAAATGGAATACCTAATTCATCAAGTAAATCGACATCACTTCCACCATAATAAAGTAATGAGGCGATATTCTCAAACATATTATCTTGAAGTAAATATTTACTTCTTGGTTGAGTGTTTTCATCTTTACCAAATACAATTTTTTCTTGCTTTAATAAATCATTCATTGATTCATCAGTAAATCTCCAGCCTTTTGCGGGAACTGGACAATTTTTTTGTGTGACAGGATGGCGTAAGGGGCTATGGGAACGTGTTTCAGGTTTATCTGGAGCTGCCATTGATACTGCTTGATAAACATTTCCATTATTATCAAAAGAATTATATGCTTTCTCACCACCTGAAAAGTTTTGTTGAGATGATACCCATTTTGCATAGTCCACGTTTGCTTGTTCAAAAGAGTAATCAGAATTAATTCTTATAAAAAACTGCTTTGCCTTCTTTATCATTGCTTCTGCATTCTTCTTTGGGCGTTTTGCGCTACATTTTTCTGAAAAAGTTTGAAGGTTTTTTGCAAATAAAATAATGTATTCATGTTGACAAGAAATACCCTTAGTTTCGCCTTTAGGGTTTCTTTTATCCCAGATAATGCTCCCTAAGTTATTATCTTCACCAAAAATTTCATCACAAATTTTTTGCAAATTAGCTACTTCATTTTCATCTATATTTATTAATATCACGCCATCAGCTTTGAGTAAATTACGCGCTAATTTCAGGCGCGGATACATCATATTTAGCCAATCGGTATGATAACGTCCGCTTTTATCGGTGTTGGTACTGATTTTATTACCCTCATCATCAACTTGCCCAGTTAGTTGCAGATAGTTTTTAACATTGTCATGAAAATTATCTTTATATACAAAATCCTTACCTGTGTTGTATGGCGGGTCAATATAAATCATCTTGATTTGTCCATAGTAACTTTTTTGCAAAAGTTTCAGCACTTCGAGATTATCACCTTCGATATAAATATTCTGGGTATCATCCCAGTTTTTACTCTCATCAATCGCAGGGCGCAAAGTCGCATTACTCGGCTTATTGGCTAATGCCTGCGCTTGTTTTTTACCACTCCAGCCAAAGCTATAGCGAGTTTTATCATCTGCCTCGACATCAACCGCACCACCCAGCGCAATTTTTAGCTTTTCCACATCAATACTATATTTGCCGTCCGCACCCTCGCTAAACACTTCTGGCAATATTTGCTTAAGCTTCGTCAATGTCTCACTGTTTAAATCCATGCTATTTATATCTTCTTGCTGTAATTTATATTTTTCTGTCATTTTTATTTATTCCTGTATTACTTAAATAAAGATAAACTCTGCCAACTTTTAGGAAACCCCATTAATTTTAAATCAATCTGATATTTAGAAATTAAATTATTAAACTGTGGAATAACTTCATTGACTATCTTTACATCAATCTGACTTAAAAGATATATGATATAGCAGAAAGTTCCATAAAATGTTTTATTACTATCTTTATCTTGACTTAATGCCTCGCTGAGAGAGTTTTTTTGTTTTACTTGCTTGAGTTGTTTTTTAACAATGACTCGATTCCACAGCCGATTATGATGAGCGCAAACATTGCGAATAATCGATAATCTCTCCAAACCTGAAATAAAAACTTCACGGCTAGAAAAACCATAAATTTTAGCTATGTTATCCAGAACGCCATCATGTAAATTGATTATCCAATGATACAATTCGCCGATAGTTAATATCTCAGCAACACTCCATACTGGCGGTAATTGTGGAGTAGTATATTTACTTAGATAATGCGCAATAAATAACTCATCTTTATTATTTTTTAATGAGTTTTGGATTTTAGAAAGTGATCTTATGTAAGTGTCAAATTGTTTAAAGTTGTTATGTTCTAAATAAAAATGTGGATTGCTGAAATTAATTGATAAGTTAGAAAAATTAGCTCTTAATGAGATTTCAATTTTAGCAATCAACGAAAGAATTAATGTTCTAAGTTCTTCATCAAATAAATACAGATTTAATATATCATTAAAATGAGTTTTTGGCTGAAATTTGCGTGGATCGGCTGAAGTTTCAAAAATAATCCAATATGCACGGAGGCGATAATATGCAATGTGCTCAAGCGTTTTGGCTGCTTGTGCGATATCAGGAATAATAAGACCCTCAGATTGCAATTGCTTAATTTGTTGCTGAATTGATGTCGCTGGCTTAGGGTAGTGTACCATTTAGCTAGATACCCCACAAATGAAAAGACCCAGCGTTTTGCTCTAATTTAATGTCGAGTGCTAGGTTACTACTGACATTATTATAGCAGATTGCATACTTATTATTCATTTTATTTAATTCTCATAAAAAATTTTGGCAAATTTTGCTTGAGTTTTGCTAATGTACCACAGCTCAAATCCATACTCTTTGTATCTTCTTGCTGTAATTTATATTTTTCTGTCATTTTATTTTCCACCTGCAAGTCTTGCTATGATTTTCTAAAGAAGTTTTTCAAATTAAAACCGATACCTGAAATATTAGGTTCTAATATTACACCATCACGCAAACGTTTCCAAATACCATTTTGCATTTCTTTTTTCACTTTAAAATTTTGTAACTCACAACCATTTTGAATATCATTAAATATTTGCTCAATTAACGTAATTACATCAGTTGAGGTTTTACAATGTTTTTTTAATGGAATAAGTATTATTTTTGAATCTAGCTGTACGGCACTATTACCACAAGCTGCTTTTCTGAATACATGTGGATTTTCTGTTGTTATCAATAGCGCAGGTAAATTTAATTCTCCATTTTCACCATTAATTTTATGCCAAGAAAGTATTTCATTATTAACATGTGATCCAATAGTTCCTGAAATAAATACAGCATTACGCTTTGACGAAATGTCAGCTATTTGTGTGTAATTTTGTATAATTACTTCTGATAGAGGCTCTTTCCAACCATAATCTAACAAATATATGTAATAGTCTCTATTAACGCTTTCTGGAATCTCATCCAGACTATGAACCATTAACCCCATAATTAATAACCTTTCTAATGCTGACAGATAATTGTCTTTATTGGAATATTTGATGGAGTACTATTTAAGTCACTCTCTAACCCGATTGGATTTATTATTAGCTCCTCAGGATCGTAAACAAAGCAAATTAATAATTTAATTTTTGGATAGGATTGTTGATATTTTGCAATATCAATTAGTAACTCATCGCCAATTTTTTTATCTTTAAGATTATCCCGAGTTTTTTTAACTTCAATTGCAATATCATGTTCATTGAGTATAAAATCTATGCGCGAATTACTACCTGCATATTCTGGTGTACTAACTTCTTGTCTAACATCATCAAAATGCAATTTTAATATTGCATGAAGTAAATCTTGAACATCATATTCATCTTCAATGATAATTGTACTTCTTTGACTATGGCGGCGTTGTAATTGTTTATAATAACTATGAAAATTTTTTAATATTTTTTCAAGTAATTCAGTTACACCAAAAATAACGTGCTCTTTTTTTTCTGGTAATGGATTATCTCGAACACTTTCTAAAAAATCGATATA
>DAORIZ010000013.1:64639-75229 GCA_035438765.1 Burkholderiales bacterium
GCTCTTTTTTTTCTGGTAATGGATTATCTCGAACACTTTCTAAAAAATCGATATAGCTTTTTAGATATAAAGTATCCAATTTGGCATCTGTGCTTCGACGGTGAGTAAACAACTGCTCAATAGCTTCCTCTTGATAACCAAATTTTGGAATTAATGCTATTGTACGCTCATGGATACTTAAAAATTTTCCATTCGCTAATGAAACCATAGGGTTACTTTCTGGATTTCTTTTTAAGTGTTCGTTGTATATAGAGTTGCAACCACCAATAATTTGATTGAGTTTTGTTATATTTTCATCCATATATTTTCTTAAGGATATATTTGTTTAAGTGGAGATTCATAGACATTAGCTGCACTACCAGCAGCATAGTAGTTAAAATTAACATTTACAATTGCTGATAACATTGTGATGGTGATCAATACTTTTTTGAATTTATTCATATAGCCACCGACTTTCTGCAAAATTGTTTTAATGTCATGATTTATCCACTGATAGTGCACTTTGTTGCCATGTATCACGATTTGTGATTCCTTTATATTATCCTAAATCTTATAGTAAATAAATTGCTTGCTGTAATAGCTGGCTCTAATTGGGTTTGGTAATGTTCTGCCAGTTCGACTTGCTCATTATCCAGCTCTTGTTCTCGGGCTTGTTTTTGTTCATTGAGCTTGCGTTTCTTATTCTTCAGCTGATTGATTTCACCAGTCAATGCAACTTTATCACGGACATTAATCGCCAATTTAATATTTTTGTTTAGTTCTTTTATTTGCTGATCTATTTCGTCAAGTTGCAGCATAAAATCTTCAATCACATCCGCGCGAAAATATTCAATTTTGCTATATTCATCGTCAAAATTCTGCGCTTTGAGGGATTCAAAATTACTCAAGGCTTGATTCCGGTTACTATTTCGGAGCTCAGCTAAATCATCGTTGCTAGAGTTGTTTGCTTGTTGTCGTGCTTCTAAATTAAACAGCCTTTCACACTCTGATTGCGTAAGCTCTTGCCCATTATCAAGTTTACCGCTAAACACCAGATAATCTTCATGGTAGCCATTGGTTTCAATGCTCAGATACTCTAGTGCCAGCGTGCCAGTTTGGTTTTTGTATGGCTCTAACGCATTAACTTGTTTGCCGTAATTACTTAAATTAAATTCTAGTAATACACTTGGTGTAGTTTGCGCTTTGGCAGAATTGATTACCAGTTCACCGAGTGGATGATTTAAGCGGTAGAGTTGGTTATTGGTATAGCCTTGCTGCTCTTCCCAGTTGTCTTTTTTAATCATATAGTAGGTGGCAGGGCGAATCCCTTGGATTTGCTGGTTAAGTTCGATGATTTTATCGTCTTCATCAAATTCAACCTTGGGCGCTAATTGAGGTAATTGATATTTAGTTAGTTCCCAGAATTTCTGACTGATTTGATCAAGGCGGTTTTTACTTTGTTCCTCAGATTGCTGCAATAGGTTATGGACATCTTCATCAAAATAAGTCTCAAGAATTTGCTTGGCTTTTTCCAGTCGTTGAGTATTTTGTTCTTTGAATTGTTTGCCAAGTAAATCAAACTCATGATTAATCGCTTGCTCATCGCGGCATTGCTTGAAGATGTTTTGTATCGCTTGTTCAAAACCGTTATTGAGATTTGCTATGCTTCCGAGAATTTCATTCGATGCACCAAATACACCATCAAATAATCCAAATTTTTTATCGAGAATTTCATAAATACGTTGGTCAATGGTATTATTGGTATCGACAAAATTCACTACTACCACATCATATTTTTGTCCATAGCGGTGGACACGTCCAATCCGTTGTTCGATGCGCTGCGGATTCCACGGCAGATCATAATTAATTAACAACGAGCAAAACTGTAAATTTACCCCTTCCGAGGCTGAATCGGTGGCAATCAGGATTTTTGCCGATTTTTCAAAATACTCGGTAATTGCCAGTTTCATATCGGCGGACTTAACACCAGAAATTTTGCGGCGGTTAGCTTTAACATTTAGCCAATCATGATAAATTTGCTTGGATTTTTCATCGCTATTGCTGGCATTAAAGAGCACGATTTTATCGGAAAAACCGTTTTGTTCCAGATAAATCTTGAGATATTTTTGAGTAGCGACCGATTCGGTAAAAATAACGCATTTTTCTCGTGCTCCAATTTCTTTCATTTTTTCAAAACCAAATTTGATGGCTTTTAATAAATTGGGTAGTTTAGAATCTTTGTTATTATCGATTAAAATTCTAAGATTGCGAATTATTTCATCCAGCCGAGCTAAAACCCGTGCTTTTTCATTTTTTGCTACTGATTGTGGATTGTCGGCTAACTCTTGATATTCTTCATCATCCATATCTTCGCTGGTTTCCGCCAATATTTCCTCATCAATATCTTCAAGACTGCTAAGAGCATTTTCATCGGCTAGACTCTCTTCAATTCTTGCCCGAATTTTTTGTAATGTTTCAAAAATCGCAATTGATGATGAAGATTTAATCTTTAGTAACGCAACTTTGATTAGATGAATGACTCTTTGATCGTAAACATTAATTAGTTCTTCAAAAATAAAATCATTTAATTCTTTGAAGAGTTGTAATTCAAATGAGGTAGATTGATAGTTAAAGGTTTGTGAATGGCGTTCGGTATAACGAATAAAACTTGCGACATCTTTACGCAATGAGCGTTGGCAAACCGTTTTTAAACGCTCTCTCAGTTGTGATAATTCAAGATCACTGAGATTGCCACTTAGTGTGCGTTTACTGGGGAAAAATTTATCATCAATGATATTAACTAAACCAAATAGCTCACTAAGATTGTTTTGCAATGGTGTAGCTGTCAATAAGATTTTCTTTGCCGTCGGGAAAGCTTCTTGAATTGCTTGATAGACTTTTGATTTATCGTTCTTTAACTTATGCGCTTCATCAAAGACTGCTAAATCAAAGCGAATATTCTGTAGTTTTAGTTTGTATTCATCGCGATTAATCAAATTATATGAGCAAATTAGTATCTTAGGTTCAAGCAAGTTAAATAAATCAATACCGTCTTTCTTTGCTTGCGTAATTGGTTTACTATCTAAAATAATCGAATCTAAGGCAAATTTGTCTTTAAGTTCTTCTTGCCATTGTTTGCGTAACACTGCTGGACAAACAATAATTAATTGACGTTTGCGTTCTGCCCACATCTGAGCCAGAATTAAACCGGCTTCAATCGTTTTACCAAGACCTACTTCATCGGCTAGAATTGCGCCTTTGGCAATTGGTGAACGAATCGCATATTGTGCGGCTAAAACCTGATGAGGGTTCATTTGAACTTTGGCATTAAACACCGTTGCCGTTATGTCGCTACGAGTCTTGCGTAAGATGTCGTAGGCATAAAATTTGGCGTGGTACGGTGTTAATTTCATAGATGGATTCTAACAAAAAATATACCCGTGATTTTACCACACTATATTAATGTAGCATTTAGCTGTCTATACTGTAATTACTTGGTTTGATACGATTTACTGACTAAATAATAGAATACTTACTAATAATACTTGGATATAAAATATGGCACTACTACATTTAAACACCATATATTTATTATGTCATAAAATTTATAGTAAAATTTGCCACAGCATGAATTAAAGATGTTATCTATAGTTACTTTTTAAAATAACATCATATATTAATAAGCCATACCTATATCAAACAAAGAGACAAATTTGTCATTAACCAACTGTATAAGTTTGTAATTTATGATAAGTAAATTAAGCAAAATAGGACAAATCACAAAATCCCCATAAGACACAAATAAGCAGCGAAGGCACCAAAAAGGCCTTTTAATTGGAGGCATCTTATTCTTGTATTAATGAAGTCAAACGTTGCATCGCTTCATTACCCCATACAAAATTACCAGTTTTCTTAATTTTATTCATTTCTTGAAGTAATTTATTCCAGCTCAGCCAGTCTATCCTGCAATCTTTGAAAAACGTCAAATGCAACTATTACCAATGAGCTACGATCATTTTTTTGAATGATAACAGGTTCAGTGAGGGCTTTATCAAAAAACTCATCATAATGTTGCTTGAAATCATTTGTAGTTATAGTAAATTTAGTATTCATCAAAGCATCTTTACTTAGTATTGTTAAAAATAAATACCTATCAGCCTGTTTACTTAACTGGCATATATACCTCAGTAACATAATCTTCAGGATTCTCGGTATTATGCGGACCTTTAATATATAACTCATAGGGAGGAACATTTTTATCAACTTTAAGCTTTAATCCACGAACATGAGCATAAGCACCTGCCCAAACATCACCCATAAAATCATAGCTACCGCTTAACGTAACTTTAATCGCTTTATGATCAGGAATTGATTTACTTATCAGCTGACTATTATTAATAACATTTCCGTCATAAATTGCAGCTGCAGTATAGTGCATTATTTCTTTGCTGATTTTGAATTTATCACAAAAACAAACCATTCCCAAGGGCACAATATCAGCCTCTTCTACAAGCTCATGTAATTTACCAAATGTACCATACATACTATTGGCAATATCTGACATGCTACTAATAGCCGAGAGACCAGCAACCTTAAATCCTTTTATTTCTTGAGGAACGTCAAAATACTCTAGTTTGGCTGGAACACGACCTAATTTAACCATGTATTCAAGCCTGATTAAGCCTCGCTCAAAATCACGTCCGATCATGACCTGAAACATTTTCTTAAAGAAACATAAGAACCACGGTAACTTACTACTCATTCGCCAGCTAACTTTTGTCTGATTTTCACTAAGCGTTTCTAAACTAAACGTTACATTGGCTTGAGATTTAAATGGTTTGATAAACTGTAGGTCAATATTTACTTCATGTGTGGAGCTGTTGACTAACTTCATTTGCCCCATGCCTGTAAATTTACTTTCCCATTGTAGAAAATCACGCTGGCAATTTACAATAGTTTCATGATCTAAACATAGCCACGGTGACCAGCCACTCCAGTTATTAAAATCTGAGATGTAGTTTAACAATTGCGAAGCTGATGCAGCGATCACTCGTTCTTTAGCAACTGAATAATTCATGGAAAGCTCTCTTATAGTTAATAGTGTGATATAAATGATTCAAAGGCGAAGAGTATATACTCATAGTATTTGATTCTTGGACGCGAAGGATTGATAAAAAAGACGACGCAGTGTAGACAGAACTACATAAGGAGTCTTTTTTGAAATCCGACAAAGTCCAAGATTCAAAGGCGAAGAGTCTAGATATTATAAGGTAATTTTTAGCTACGATTAAACTTTTTTATGAAATCAAGATAACTCATTTCACGCCACTGCCCAGGCTGTAAATCATCAAGAGAAATACCCCCAATAGCTGCACGAACTAAACGCAAAGTTGGCAAACCAACTTTAGCGGTCATGCGACGTACTTGACGATTTTTACCCTCACAGATGGATAACTCCAGCCACGAAGTCGGAACGGTTTTACGGAAGCGCACTGGGGGCACGCGCTCCCATAGCCCACTAGGTTCCGCAATAGTCTTAACCTGTGCTTTGGCAGTAACAAATTCGCCCAAATCGACACCATTGCGCAATTGTTCCAGTTGCTCAGCGTGAGTATTTCCTTCTACTTGCACCCAATAGGTCTTAAATTTCTTGTATTTGGGATCACTGATTTTTGCTTGAAGTTTACCGTCGTTGGTCAAGATTAATAATCCTTCGCTATCGGTATCAAGCCGTCCTGCTGGATAAACTCCCGGCAGTTTAATGTAGTCTTTGAGGGTACTATGTGGGGGATTTGGTGAAAATTGGCTAATTACACCATATGGTTTGTTGAAAACAATTACCTTGGTCATGCTAGCTTATAATTCTGCTGAGTATAAATTTTTAAACCATCAAACACTTGTTGGGCAACTTTCTGGCGAAATTCACTGGTTCGCAAAAGGTCTTCCTCGGTAGGATTAGAAACGAATGCTGATTCAACCAATATCGACGGAATATCTGGTGCTTTTAGCACGGCAAATCCAGCACGTTCAATTCCGTTGCTGTGAAGTTTATTAATGTCTTTAAGCTGCGCTAATACAGTCTGACCAAGGCGACTACTTTTACGCATAGTAAAACTTTGAGTCATATCTAATAAAATCTTATTCACTGCACTATCACGAGTTTGAAACGACATTCCCCCGATCAAATCGGAATTATTTTGGCTAGTTGCCATATATTTGGCAAAAGCACTACTCGCGCCACTTTCAGAAAGAACAAAAACCGACGAACCACGCGCTGCCGGCGAAGTAAACGCATCAGCATGCACCGATACGAAAATATCCGCTTTGGCTTTACGCGCAATCGCTACCCGTGCACCTAATGGAATAAATATATCCTGAGAGCGGGTAAGTTGTGCCTGCATTGTATCACTGGAATTAATCAAATCACGCAAGCGTTTACCAATATCCAAAACAATATGCTTTTCTTTGGTACCTTGCGGTCCAATCGCTCCAGGATCTTCTCCACCATGCCCGGGGTCAATCATTACCAATATTTTGCCTTTATTTACGGTTTGTCTATCATTGCCACCACTAGGCGCGCTAATTACTGGATAATCCATACTTCGCTTGCTTGAAGAAGCAGCAGTAGATTCATCGCTTTTCGACTGATCCGCATTTAATTGTAAAAAGGCTAACATCTGGTCATTAAGGACATTGCTTTCATTTTTATTACTTGGTGCGGCATTAGCTGGGTACATATCGAAAACATAGCGATATTTATAATTTACACTACCCAAACTTACTGGGTCAACCGTTTGTGTTTGTGCTGAAACAGGCTGCTTGGCATAAACCACAATTCGTACCGTGGTTGGGTTAAACTGCCCAACTTTAATTCCGCTAATTATCGGATCACCATCAAATTGATTCTGCGTTAAACTTTTTAAGACTGTGTTTAAAGTAGAATTTTGAATATCAATTACAAAACGAGTTGGATTAGATAAATTGAAATACTTCGCCTTAATCCCCTGCTCTGCTTCAATCGTTAAACGGGTATAAACATCAGATGGCCAAATCCGTACTGACACAATTTGATTGGTACTGTCATTAGCAATTTGATCAATCAAATCATCAGCAGCAGATTTTTTGGGGCTAATTAAGAAAGTCAACCCAGAGAAAAACCCAAATTTAATCAAATTTCTACGTTGTTGATTAATTTCATCAAACATTTGTCACCTGTATCCGTTAAAGCATTAATAATCAGCTCACGTCGCTCATCATTAAGAAAATTTATAGTTACTTGCCAATCTATTAGAGGAATCAAACCTTCCGCTTTCTCTGGCCATTCAATAAAACTAATCTGCGGTTCATTAAAATACTCATCAAAGCCAGCGTCAAACCATTCCTCAGGATCACTAAAACGATAAAGATCAAAATGGTAAACCACATATGATTCCAACTGATATGGTTCGACTAGAGTAAAGGTTGGACTTTTTATCGACCCAGTGATACCGATAGCACGTAAAATAGCACGGGTAAGCGTAGTTTTACCAGCGCCCAAATTACCGCTTAGACTCACGATAAAATTTGGTACAATCACCTGCGCAATTTTAGTTGCCAGGTTTTCTGTCGCGTTCAGACTTTCTAAGTTAAATACATGAATCATAATAAATAATTTAAGCAAAAAAATATGGTGGATTATAACATACTCAAGGCATTGATTAAAGACAAAGCGCAGGAACTTGGTTTTTTGGAACTAACCGTTTCATCATGCACAATTGACTCAGCTGCGCAGCAAAAATTTCAAGACTGGCTGGCACAAGGCTATGCTGGCGATATGCAATACCTTGAAAGTAATCAAAATTTACGCTTTAATCCGCAAGAGCTCCATCCAAGCAGTATTCGTATCATCAGTGTTAAAGTTCCCTATCTAACGCAAACCACTACGCTGCTGAAAAACCATCTCATGCAGCCAGAGCAAGCCTACGTCTCAAGCTATGCCTTGGGGCGTGATTATCATAAAGTAGTCAAACAACAGCTTAATAAATTAGCCACGTGGATTAATCAATATCTAAGTGAGACGGGGTTTGAACATCACTATCGTGCATTTAGTGATTCCGCACCAATTATGGAAGTGCAGATTGCAGCACAATCCGGTGGTGGTTGGCGTGGCAAAAATACTTTACTCCTTAATAAAAACTACGGCAGTATGTTTTTTCTGGGCGAGCTATTCACCAATCTGCCACTAGAAGTAGACGAACCAATTAGCGATCATTGTGGCAGCTGTAATAAATGTATTGAAATTTGTCCAACACAGGCATTTATTTCGCCATATGTTTTGAACGCCAAAAAATGTATTTCCTACTTAACGATTGAAAACAAAGGCTCAATTCCATTAGAATTACGCAATCTAATAGGAAACCGCATCTATGGCTGTGATGACTGCCAATTATTCTGTCCATGGAATAAGTTTAGCACCCTCACTACTTACACCGACTTTATTCCGCGCCATAAACTTGATTCATCAAGCTTGCTGGAATTATTCAAATGGAATATAGCCGAATTTACACAAAAAATGCAAGGTAGTGCGATCTTACGTATTGGTTATGACTCATGGCAAAGAAATCTGGCAGTTGCGCTAGGCAATGCACCATATCAGGCAGAAATCATCATCGAATTGGAGTTTAAGCTGCAAACGTCCAGTACTATGGTAAATGAACATATTACATGGGCAATCGCACAGCAGCAAAATAAACGCATTACTTCAAATAGTTGATAAACCTCAGCAAAATTTTAATGATTTAAATTAGCTAAAAACGTAAATTTCGCTTGCAAAATCTCTAACACTCAACTATAATACCTATCTCACCTAAAGCGGAAGTGGCGAAATTGGTAGACGCACTGGATTTAGGTTCCAGCGCCGCGAGGCGTAAGAGTTCGAGTCTCTTCTTCCGCACCATCTACACTTATATCAAAAATATGTAACCATATTGATTTAATTGAATATTTTGTTTTATTAGCATTTGCTAATATCCCCCTGCAATTACAAAATCCGTACCAATTACGTACCACTATATTTATTATATTTCCATCCCTTAAATTTATTATTAGACTAATTTAAAATGGAAAATTACAATTATTCACATTTGTATGAAAATACATTACTCATATCAAAAGAATCATTAAATCAAATTCTAAAACATGTTGTTCTTGATAAAAATATTTCAGACCTATCATTACGAATACTCTCGTATATATGCTTATATTTAAATGACAATGAAGTTATAAATGATTCTGTCTCTGAAAATCTAAACATCTGCCACCGTAACACTATCGCTAAATGCTGGAAAAACTTAATCAAAGGTGGCTGGCTCGTTCGTTATCCTAAAGTTAGTCCAGTTACCGGTAAAATAATCAAAGGTTTAATTTATAGAATACAAGCCAATAAATTAAATTGCGTTTTATCAGGTGATGGTGAGTATCATGAATAAAATTCATAATACTATTTTAGGTAGGTACACTCAATTTCCTAACGGCGCAATAATTGACCCAAGATTAAGTGATGGAGCAGTTAGATTATTTTTGTATCTTTGTTCAAAGTCTGGGCTTGAGTGGTCATTTAACAACTCAGATATCAAAAAGCAATTGGATATCAAACGAGATGAAACTATAGCGAAATACTTTAAAGAGCTTATGAGTTCTGGCTGGATTTCACGAACGACTAGAATAAAAGATGGTCGACCAAGTGGATATTTTGATTATACGCTTTACTTTGAGCCAATTGTTCCAGCAACTACTAAAAAAGCGGATTTGCATAATAACGTAACTACGAAAAATGCGGATACGGAAAACCAGCAATTGCCAGAAAATAGTAGCTTAAATAATACTGAGATAAAAAACAAAATAGAGAATAAAAATACCCCCTCCTCTCCTACACATCAAGAAAAAAATCGAGCTGGGGAGGTTTGGTTGCAAATGGCAGAAAATCTAAAATTCCTTTTTAACAACGAAGAACAAACTGCAATCTCAAGATGGGCTGAATACAAAACCACCAAACAAAGAACTATCACAATCCTACAAATTGAAACCGACCTGCAAAATCTGTTCAAATTGAAAACTGATGGCTATGATATTTGCTCAATGATCAATGATACGATATCCGCAGGCTACAAGTGGCTGCTAAAACCATCGCCAATTTACTTGGTGAAAAATCTGGCAGGTAAATTAGTTGCAGCCAGTAAACAGCACTCATATCGCTACAATAATCCCGATTACTTCGTTCCCGAAAATAAAGCTGATAAGCTGGAATTACGCGATTACATTGAACGTTGTTATATGCGCGAGCTAGTTGATCCACGCACTAAATTACCGCTAACTCCTAAGCAGAAAAACTTATTCAAAGCCCATTTTGACTTCGCCAAAACCAAGCGAATTGGTATAACAGATTACATTTACCAGTACGAAGTTTTATCCGGTAAATGTCTGCTTGAGCAATCAATCAATGGGCTTGCTGCCGCACTAATTGGTGTTGCCGAATAATTAACAGTATTTGCTCTTATATTGGTGATTCATTATGAATAACATACAATCTAATCGCTCAAATAGCTGGTTAATATGTAATTGCAATATGTGTTC
>DAORIZ010000014.1:0-68106 GCA_035438765.1 Burkholderiales bacterium
TAAGTTTAGCTATTGAACAATCTATCGCTCAGATATTTATAGGATAACTATATTAACCCATCAAGAAGTTAGGACTGAGCTAAATAAAAAAACAACATAACTATTGAGGTGAGTTTAATTTTGCTCATCTCATTTACCAATAACTTATTTAACCGCTCTAGCAACTGACGGAGTCCAGTGATTGAGAAGACAACGTGTCCAGATATTTTGTGAAATAAATCTGATTTTTTATTGGAGAGATATGTAATGATGAATTTGGCATATATATTTTCAGTATATATGCTGACCAAAATCATGCACGAGAAAGTGGATTAATAAAATTAAACAATCCAGACTTACTGCAAACCAACGCATTTATTAATAAATCATGAGTTAAAACCGCTACGAGCTATATAGTTTTAAATCCAGCATCATTGATTGAAACCACTGGAAGCATAATATGCTGGCGGTAGTATTTTAGTTCTTCTATTGACTCATGAATATCTGCCAAGGCTTCATGTTTATTGTGTTTTTTGAATCCTTCCGCAACTTTTGGATACCAACGTCTGGCTAACTCTTTGATCGTGCTAACATCTATATTGCGATAATGAAGATATTCTTCCAGTTCTGGCATATAGCGCACGATAAATTTACGATCTTGGTGAATTGTATTACCACACAATGGTGAACTGGCTTTATGAACATATTTCTTAATTAATTTTAGCAAATCTTTCTCTGCATCAGCTAAGGCTACTCCATTGGTAGCTATGCGCTCTAACAAGCCAGATTTAGTATGAGTATTAACATTCCACTTATCCATCTTTGCTAGTTCTTCTGCAGGTTGAATAATCGCATAACTGGCAGACTCAGCCAAAACATTTAGTTCGCTATCAGTAATAACTACAGCAACTTCTAAAACTACATTTTCTATCGGATTAAGTCCAGTCATTTCCATATCTAACCAAACTAGGTTATCATGATTTTTTGTTGATGCCATCAGTATCCATTCACGAAGCAATTAAAGGAGCGTATTATATCAGAAATTATAGCTTAATCATCACGTTATGAATAATTTCAGGATCGCCATGTAAATAAATTGCAGCATATCTTAATGCACCACGGAATTGTTTTACAGCAGCTAAAACCACCTCCCTGTCTGCTTGTAACTCACTCGATGCATACTCTAACAATGCGCCATTAAAATGCACCAGCTCTAACATAAAATCTTTGTCAGCTTTAACGGAATTACTAGCATACAACATGATCCGTGGATTTATTTGGACTAATTCAAAAATAAACTTCTTATCTGCCTTTAAATTTTCTACTGCATACTCTAGTGCCCAAGGATATAACTTGGTTGCCGCTATAATAATTTCTTTGTCGCATCGAACTTGAGCAGAAGCGTACTTAAAAGCCTGCCCTGAATAATTTAGCGCCTCTAAAATAAACTCTTTATCATCTTTGATGCTCTCTGCGGCATACTCTAACGCCCAACGATGTTCTTTTATTGCAGCTAAAACTATTTCCCGATCGGCTTTCAACTCATTACTTACAAATGCAAGCGCTCGTCCAGCAAAGGTTACAACAGCTAAGACAAATTCACGATTAGATTTTAGATCTTTACTCGCAAACTCCATAATATAAGGATTTTCCCTAACTACTGGTAGCATAAAGTCTTTATCCGCACGTAATGCATCTTTAATAAACTGAGTAGCAGAACCACGTTGCTTGATTGCTTGAAGTACAAACTCACGATCCGCTTTAAACTCAGCCGCCGCATACTCTAAAGAACGAGGTTCATGTTTGATTGCTGCTAAAACTACTTCGCGGTCAGATTTTAGCTCATCGCTAGCAAAATAAAGCGAGTCAGCATATTTGCTAACCATTTCCAAAATAAATTCGCGATTATTTTTAAGCGCAGGACTAACAAAATTCCAAGCTAAAGGGTTTTGTCCAATTGCCGCAGCTACAACCTCATGGTCAGCTTTTAACTCACCGGCAGCATAATACAACGCCACTCCATTTTGTTTAACTGCTTCCAGCACAATATGTTTGTCAGCACAGAGTTCTTGACTTGCAAATTTCAAGGCACTACCATCAAGGGCGACCTCGGCTAGTATTTTAGCTCGGTTTAAAGATAAATCTTGCGTGTCATTATTCATTAAAGACCTTTTTAATACGTTGTTGCAGATTATGATTGACAATGACTAGTATAGCCTGCAGATTTTAGTTTAACATATGCCTGCATTACAGACTCAGGAATTTCCTGAGTAATTTGATAACCACGAGTCGGGTAATTAATTATACGTTCAGTATCACCAACCAATTCATCTATTAAATCGTGGATAGTGCGCCCAGCGGCTAAATTTTTAAATTCAAAATTAGGTGCAGAAACTATAAGATTAATTGCACTCCAATGCACCATAAACGTGGCATATGCGCGGCGAGTAGTATTTGGTTTGGTTACTAGAATAATTTCATCAATTGCATTTAGCGATTCTAGCATCAACAATTCTTTGGTAAATTTTATATTCTCACCGATATTACTCGCGTTTTTCTCAAGTAAAATTGCAGAAGCTGGCACGCCTAGGTGCATAGCTGATTTAGCAAATACTTCAGCTTCTGTTTCATTCCAGCGCCCAGCCGTCCAATTGCCCGATTTACCACTAAAGACAATTTTACTGGCATAGCCTTGCAAATATAATCTAGCGCAGTAGTCTGCGATCCGCAAATCATAGCTGCCTAAGCCGACTATTACTCGCTTATGACTATTGATTAAATCAGGCAATTGATCTAAGCGACAATGATAGTCCCATAAAATTTTGCCTAATTCTAAATCTGTTTGGCTTACCATCAGATGCTATGAAACCATGATGCATCATCATTTAGGCTAAATGGAGTTTCCTGATAAACACAGTAATTTAACCAATTGGCAAATAATAAATTAGCATGTGAACGCCAGATTGAGCGTGGCGTGGCAGTTGGGTCATTATTGGGATAATAGTGACGCGGCACCTCAATATCTAATCCATTATTTATATCACGCAGATATTCCTCCTGCAACGTCAAAGGGTCATATTCTGAATGTCCGGTAATAAATATCTGGCGATAATCTTTAGTCGAAACTAGATAAACCCCTGATTCATTAGACTCTGCCAAAATCACTAATTCTGGATGTTTAGCAATATCTTCCCGTTTCGTTTCGGTGTGGCGTGAATGTGGCACCCAAAATTCGTCATCAAAACCACGCAATAATTTAGCTGTTTTTTGATTAATCCAATGAGGAAAAATCCCAAACATTTTGCTGGGCAATGGATATTTAGGTACTCCATAATGATAGTATAACCCTGCCTGAGCGCCCCAGCAAATATGTAAGGTAGAGAATACATTATGCTTGCTCCACTCCATAATCTGTGTTAACTCAGACCAATAATCTACCTCAGTAAACTCCATTTGCTCAATCGGAGCACCTGTTATAATCATTCCATCAAATTTAGCATGAGCAATTGAAGCAAAATCAGTATAAAAAGTCTCTAGATGTTCACTCGCCGTATTTTTTGATTCATGACTACTCGTATGTAAAAACACCATCTCAATTTGTAATGGCGTATTACCTAGTAAACGTAAAATCTGTGTCTCAGTCACGATCTTGTTTGGCATAAGATTTAAAATCACAATCCGCAATGGACGTATATCCTGATGCGCTGCTCGTTCTTCAGTCATAACAAAGATATTCTCAGCATTAAGAATATCTGTTGCGGGTAAATTATTGGGTATTTTTACCGGCATAAAACTCTTCCTTTAACTATTGTATGCTTTTTCACCATGTTCAGACATATCCAAACCACCTAATTCATCTTCTTCTCGTACACGGATACCAATCGTTTTATTTAAAATAACCAAGATAATATACGTTGCAATAAAACTAAAGGCTGCAGATAAAATTGTTACAACACATTGTTTATACAAAAGATTCCAGTTTCCATATAATACTCCGCTTGGAATGGCTGAGTTCACATCATGAGAAGCAAAAATACCAACCATAATTCCACCTAAAAACCCTGGTACACCATGGCAGGTAAACACATCCAACGAGTCATCAACCTTGTGTTTAAGACGATTATAGTAAATAGTTAAAACATAAGAAAGAAGTGAAGCAATAATTCCGATTGCAATTGCTGAGCTAATACTTACATAACCAGCTGATGGCGTAATTGCAACCAAACCAATAATTAGTGAATTACAAATACCAGTTACAGTACGTGCTTTACCGAGGAATGAGTCACAAAGCACCCATGCGACCATTGCTGCAGATGTAGCAAATAGTGTATTCGCAATAGCTTGAATCGTGATTGGTGAAATTTCCAACGCCGAACCAGCATTGAAACCAAACCAGCCAAACCACAACATTCCACAACCCAAGACCATTAAAGGTAAATTGTGTTTACCATCACCACGATCTCCTGATTTGCGAGGTTTAAGAACCATAGCGAGCGCCAAACCAGAGAACCCGGCGCTAACGTGCACCACTACCCCACCAGCAAAGTCGAATGCACCGAAATTAAATGCCCAGCCATGCGAATCCCAAACTGAATGAGCTAACGTACAATAAACCAATACTACCCATAGAACAATAAAAATCAAATAGGTTCTAAATTTTAGCCGTTCAACACCTGAACCAGAAATAATCGCTGGTGCAATACTGGCAAACATTGCTTGAAAACAAATAAATGATAATGTCAGAACTTTAGTACCGCTTACAACATCATTAATTTTAATTGGCAGCAAAAACGCCAGATCAAATGAGCCAAGAAATTTACCATTACCAGAAAAGACCAATGAATAACCAATTGCCCACCATACTATTGGAATAATCCCCAGTGTAATAATGCTCATTTTGATGGTATTTAGTGCATTGCGTCCAGAAACTAAGCCAGTATAAAAAAAAGCCAAACCAAAATTCATCAGCAAAACAAGCGTTGCAGAGAGCGCTACCCAGAGTGAATTAGCAAAAACCGAGTAATCAACAGGCATTTTCTACTCCTTGTTTACGATTGTAAAAAAGCTTCTATTTCGCGCGCAGAACCCATTCCATCGGCAATAGCATGGACAACCAAGCTCGCACCACGGACAATATCACCACCGGCAAAAACTTTTGGATTTGTACTTTGCTGGCGATTACCTGAGACTTTAATTCGTCCTTGGGTGTCAACTGCAACTTGACTAGGTGTTAACCATGGTAGTTCTTCAGGTTTAAAACCAAAAGCAGTGATTACCAGATCAGCTTTAATTTCAAACTCTGAACCATTAATGGGTACTAAAACTTTACGCCCACCAGCATCAGCCTCAAGACGAGTTTTAACAAACTTCACGCCACACACATGACCATCTTTTTCAAGTAGCCCAACTGGCTGAGCATAAAAAACAAAATCACAGCCTTCTTCAGAAGCATTGGCATATTCACGGCGTGAACCTGGCATGTCTTCACTACCACGGCGATAAGCAGCACTAACTTTAGCGGCACCGAGGCGAATTGAAGTACGAATACAATCCATGGCAGTATCACCACCACCCAGAACTAAAACTTGTTTATTCTGTACTTGCTTACGTAATTTAACTTCCGCATCATTAATCAAATCTTGATTAACTGAAGTTAAATAATCTAACGATTCAACGATACCAGTCAAACCTTCGTTAAACGAACTTTCTTTTACCGCCTGATAAGTTCCATTACCTACAAATACCGCATCAAAATCGGCAATAATTTGTTCAAAGGCAATATCTTTACCAATTTCAGTATTTAATTTAAACTCAATCCCTGCTTGCTGAAATAATTCAAAACGACGTTGAATAATATCTTTCTCAAGCTTAAATGCAGGAATCCCAAAAGTCAACAGCCCGCCGATTGCAGATTGGCGCTCAAACACAGTTACCTGAAATCCTTTGCGATTAAGAATATCGGCACAAGCCAAACCTGCTGGACCAGAACCGATTACCGCTACTTTTTTATCCAGACGTTTAATTGGTGTATAATTTGGCTGCCAGCCTTGTTTAAAGGCTTCATCGGTAATATATTTTTCAACATTACCAATCGAAACAGCACCAAAGCCATCATCAAGAGTACAACTACCTTCACACAGGCGCTCTTGCGGACAAACCCGACCACAAATTTCTGGAAAACTATTAGTTTGATGGGAAAGTTCTGCAGCTTCAACTATGCGCCCCTCATAGGCTAATTTTAACCATTGAGGAATATAATTATGCACTGGACATTTCCACTGGCAATATGGATTACCACACTCTAAGCAACGCTCTGCTTGTTGTTTAACTTCTTGAGGCTCTTGTTTGGAATAAATCTCTTTAAATTCATTTTTACGTTCTTGCAAGCTAATTTTAGGTGCATCAATCCGAGAGAGTTCAATAAATCTATTTACATTTTTTTTCATTAATGCCACCTACTATTTATAAAGATAATTCAATAAATTTGCCATACTAATCCCTTTGGGTTTAATCAAAACCAAATCGCGGGCATTACTGTCAAAATCAGCTAAAAACTGTGCTGCTTTTGATGAATGAGTTTCACGATAATGCTTCTGGATTAGCTCCTGAATATAATCGGCATGCGCTTGATACGTATCACCAGTTTCATCAAGGTAAATTGCCTCGACAAAATCATGATTTAAGTTTTCACGTACTCGTGACTTAGCATCCCAGACATAACACAATCCACCAGTCATTCCAGCGCCAAAGTTTTGATCAATGTCGCCTAAAACCGCCACCACACCACCAGTCATATATTCGCAGCCATTACTAGCCAAGCCTTCAACAACCGCAACCACTCCAGAATTACGTGCAGCAAAACGATCGCCAGCACCACCGTTAGCAAATACTTGTCCACTAGTTGCACCATATAAACAGGTATTTCCCATTACCGTTACAACACCGCTAATATTGAGGTTATTATGCTTAATTACAATCTTACCACCAGCAAGACCTTTGGCAACATAATCATTAGCTTCACCATGCAGGTATAGTTCCATTCCTGTAGTTGCCCAAACGCCAAAAGACTGTCCGGCAGTTCCTTCAAAATGAAGCGTAATCGGATTTTCTAAGCCTTTACCACCGTAAGTTTTGGCAATTTCACCAGCTAAGGTAGCGCCAACTGAACGATCAGTATTGTAAATACTATAGCTTTTATTTAACTCTTCCAAATTATATACAGCTTCCAGACAATCAGCATGAATCCGTTGATTCATTACCCCGCGATCATGTCCAATATTAGCTTCACTATAATATAGTGGATAATTGGAAGTTGTACCCGCAATTTCCAAAACTTCAGAAAGGTCAATGTTTTTGCTACTAATGTTATCTAATTGTTCAAGTAAATCAGTTCGTCCAATCAAATCAACTAATTGCGAAACACCAAGCTTAATCAACCACTGCTGAACTTCATGAGCAACTCCGCGGAAATAATTGATTACCATCTCTGGTAAGCCTTTGAAATGCTTCTGACGTAATTGCTCATTTTGCGTAGCTAAACCAGTTGCACAATTATTCAAATGACAAATCCGCAAATATTTACAGCCTAAGGCTACCATTGGCGCAGTTCCAAAACCGAAAGTTTCCGCACCTAAAATTGCTGCTTTAATCACGTCCAGACCAGTTTTAAGTCCACCATCTACTTGCAAGCGAATTTTATGGCGTAGATTATTTTGCACTAATGCAGCATGAGTTTCGGCAATACCAAGTTCCCACGGACTTCCAACATTTTTAACCGAAGTAATTGGTGCTGCACCAGTCCCACCATCATAACCCGAAATAGTAATTAAATCCGCTTGTGCTTTAGCTACTCCACAAGCAATTACCCCAATTCCAGGTTCTGAGACTAATTTCACAGAAATTTGTGCTCCAGGATTGAGCTGTTTTAAATCAAAAATCAGCTGTGCCAAATCCTCAATCGAGTAAACATCATGATGTGGCGGAGGTGAAATCAGCGTAACACCTGGTGTCGCATGACGTAAGTGCGCAATTTCAACACTCACTTTTTCACCCGGTAATTGGCCACCCTCACCTGGTTTCGCACCCTGAGCAATCTTAATCTGAATAATTTCAGCACTCATCAAGTAGCTTGGAGTAACCCCAAAACGTCCAGAGGCAATTTGTTTAATCTTTGAATTGCGATTAGTACCGTAACGTTTAGGATCTTCACCACCCTCACCTGAGTTAGAGCGTCCACCAATAGTATTCATGGCAATAGCCAATGCTTCATGCGCTTCCGCACTTAGTGCACCAATTGACATTGCAGCACTGTCAAAACGGCGGCAAATTTCTTCAATCTCATCAACTCGCACGTAAGACTTTGAGTTAGATGCTTCAGGGACTTTAATCGTAAATAAATCACGTAAACAAGTAGGTGCTCGTTGATTGACTTCATTGGCAAATGAATAATAATCTTCCAGTTCACCGCTACGCACCGCTTTTTGTAATTTACCCACTACATCTGGGTTAAACGCATGATATTCACCTTGATAGGAGTATTTAATACTTCCGCCTTGATCAACCAAAGTAGCAGCATCCCAGGCTTTAGCTGCCGTTTGTTCCAACTGTGACTGGATTGTGGCAAAACCAGCCCCTTTAATCCGCGATACTGCACTGCCAAAGCATAAATCACTCACACTATTATCAATTCCTAAGGCTTCAAATAATTGTGATCCACGATAAGAAGCAACTGTTGAAATCCCCATTTTAGACATAATTTTGAGGATACCTTTATTAATTGCACCTAAATAATTTTTGTTTAAGCTGGCTAAGTCTTTACCGCTATAGCCACCAGCAGCAATTTCTTCAATCATTTTATAGCTTAAATACGGGTAAATTGCCGTTGCACCGAATCCGAGTAAAACACAGAAATGATGTGGATCACGAGCTGTTGCCGTTTCAACAATAATATCAGTATTAAAGCGTAAGCCACGTGTCACTAGGTGATTATGAATCGCACCTAATGCCATAACGGCAGGAATTACCAATTTATCCGCAGCAATCTCACGATCAGATAAAATTAACAAGGTCGTACCTGATGCAACTAATTGTTCGGCTTTAGCTACTAAATTATTTACCGCCTGTTCTAAATTATGTTTAGTGACATCAAAACTAAGCTCCAGAGTTGCACTTACTTTCCAAGCTGCATCATGATTTAAAATTACAGCATAAACTTCTGGTGACAATACAGGTGAAGTTAATTTATAACCATGCAATGAACGCGTAGTTACTAAATCCAGTTTATCGCCCAAATAACTATCTAGAGTCATCACATATTTTTCGCGAATTGAATCAATTGCTGGATTAGTCACCTGAGCAAAACTTTGGCGGAAATAATCGGTCAATGGACGGATTTTTTGGCTCAAAACTGCAATTGCAGCATCATCACCCATCGACATAGTTGGTTCCATACCATCAATTGCCGAAACTTTAATTACACTCTCAATCTCTTCTTGCGTAACTAAGAATAATTTTTTATAGGTGTTTAAATTATGCTTTAATTCAGGGACAGTAGCACCATCAGCGCTAACTGGTGGAGTAATATAGTTATTTTGCTCACTTTGACTTAAATCAAATTGACGATAAATAGCCCGATCAAACAAGACCATTTTAGCCTGAGTATCAATTAAAATCATTTCCCCTGCACCAAGACGATTTTTGACAATAAAATCTTCGGCATCATAGTCTAAAATCCCGGTTTCTGAGGCAATAATTACCGTTCCATCCTGAGTAATTGAATAACGCAACGGACGTAAACCATTACGATCCAAACAGCACATCACCTGACGACCATTAGAAAAAACAATCCCTGCTGGACCATCCCACGGCTCATAGCCAATACCAACGGTTTCATACCACTTTTGTAACTCAGCGCTTAGTTTATTATTCCCTTCCCAATATGGAGGAATCAAAGCACGAAGAGCTTGTTTAAAATCAGCTCCAGCCATTAAAAGCATTTCCATCATATTATCTAAGCTAAACGAATCCGAACCTGATTCACTCACCATCGTTGCCAGATGGTTAATTTTATCTTGAATATTTTGTGGTAATAAACTTAGTCCACGTGACTTCGCCCACAAACGATTAGCTGAGACAGTATTAATTTCACCATTGTGCGCTACATAACGAAACGGTTGTGCTAAACGCCAACTAGGCTGGGTATTGGTTGAGAAGCGTTGATGAAATACACAAATACTGGTTTTAACTAACGGATCAGCTAAATCCAGATAAAATTCTTTTAAAATCCGCGGCAAACACAAAGCTTTATAAATAATTGTTTGGCTGGATAAACTACAGATAAAGAAATCTTGGTTATCTTTAAAACGGTATTCAATATTTTTACGTAAAGCAAAAAGTCTTAATTCAAATTCTTGCTCACTAAGATCTTCTGGTGAGTTGATAAATAGCTGTTCAATTAATGGAAGACTATTTTTGGCAATTCTTCCCAGCACTGACACGTTAATTGGTACTCGGCGAAAATGGATATCATTTAAGCCAATTTTATTACATTCTTCCGTGATAATTGTTTTTTGTTCAGCAATACTAATTTGTTCCAGCGAGAAAAATATATTTCCTGCTGCATAATTAGTTGCTAAAGTAAATTCACCATCTTCTTCCATAATACTACGAAAAAATTCATCAGGAATCTGAATTGAAACCCCGCAACCGTCTCCAGTACGCCCATCTGATTGGATCGCACCACGGTGAGATAGTTTAATCAGCGCTGCAATCCCTTTAATCAATATATCGTGCAATGGGTTGCCATATTTATTAACAATGACTCCCACACCGCAATTATCACGCTCTGTAAATTGAAATAACCCCATCGTACCCACCTAAAAGATATTATTTTATTTATTTTGTAGTAAATGCTTGCTCTAAATCAGCGATCAAATCACGCACATCCTCAATCCCAATAGACAAGCGTAATAAATCTGGAGCAACTCCAGCTGAAATTTGCTGTTCATCACTAAGCTGAGCATGAGTAGTGCTTGCTGGATGAATCACTAATGATTTAGCATCAGCCACATTTGCTAATAAAGAAAAGATCTTTAAATCGCCAACAAATTTTTTAGCTGCTGCTGCGCCACCTTTGATACCAAAGGTAAAAATTGATCCTGCACCCAGTGGAAGATATTTTTGTGCTAAAGCATGATATTTGTTATCAGTTAACCCTGGATAATTTACCCAGCTAACTTGAGGATGATTTTGTAAATACGCTGCAATTTTTTGTGCATTCTGAACATGGCGTTCAACTCGTAGCGATAATGTTTCAAGGCCTTGTAACAACATAAATGCGTTAAATGGGCTCAAACAAGCACCAGTATCACGCAAAAGCTGTACTCGCGCCTTTAGAATGTAGGCAAGATTACCAAAACTTTCGCTATAGATTAAACCATTATAGCTTTTATCTGGAGTAGTGAAATCTGGGAAACGCCCACTAGCAGCCCAATCAAAATTGCCACCATCAACAATCAAACCGCCAATGGTAGTTCCATGTCCACCGATAAATTTAGTTGCAGAGTGAACTACGATATTTGCACCTAATTCAAGTGGGCGACATAAATATGGCGTAGCAAAGGTGTTATCGACGATTAATGGAATTTTATGTTCTTTAGCAATTGCCGCTACTGCTGCAATATCAATGATATTGGCACTTGGATTACCAATTGTTTCGATAAAAATCGCTTTGGTTTTGTCTGTGATAGCCCGCGCAAAGTTTTGAGCGTCATCAGGATCAACAAAACGAGTAGTAATGCCGTATTTTGGCAAGGTATTTGCAAATAAATTATAAGTTCCACCGTACAAGCTACTGGCAGAAACAATTTCATCACCATTACTCGCAATATTCATGATTGCATAAGTGATTGCTGCTGAGCCAGAAGCAACCGCTAGTGCTGCTACACCACCTTCTAATGCTGCAATTCGTTTCTCTAATACATCACAAGTAGGATTCATAATTCGGCTATAAATATTGCCAAATTCTTTCAGCGCAAATAAATTTGCCGCATGATCAGTATCTTTAAAGTTATAAGCTGTTGTCTGATAGATTGGTACAGCACGTGAACCAGTAGTTGGATCTGGCTCTTGACCAGCATGAATTTGCAAAGTATCGAAATGTAGTTTATTTTCCATTATTACCCACCCTAAAATAATAGATTATTTAACCATAGTTGTAGCGAATTTTAGATTATAGCATAGCCGCAAAGGTTGATTTAAATTATATTGCAGCGCAATATAATTTTTATGAGTTTATTGCTATAATTACGTTCTGATTTCAAATCACACAGTAGTGCAATGCAACATAAAATAACGACAAGAACACTCTGACTAAACTAACTTTATTGCTAAAACTAAATTAAAAGGAATACCCTTATGCTAACACAAACTATTACAGTAGTAAATCCAACTGGAATTCACGCACGCCCTGCAGCACTACTCGTTAACCAAGCTAAAAAATTTACATCAGAAATTACCATAAGCAAAGATGATAAAACCGTACCAATGAAATCAGTAATTAATTTACTTGGGATGGGCTTAGAATGTAATGATACCGTTACTATTACTGCAAATGGCGCCGATGAACAAGAGGCGATTCAAAGCCTAAAAGATTTATTTCAATCTTTTGCTGCGCACGACTAAATATAATCTGATTGAAGGATGAACTCAATGCAGTACTCAAAAACACAGGAATTTATGGCAGAGATGATCGGAACTATGTTTATCCTTCTCTTTGGAAATGGCGTAAATGCAATGTTTACACTGTTTAATCTGGGTGGGTATACTAACATCACATTTGGCTGGGGACTCGGTGTCTTTCTGGGGATATTAGTGAGTAATCGCATCACAGGTGCGCACCTTAACCCAGCCGTAACGCTTGCTTTGGTTGTAACCAAACGCTTTCCATTACATAAAGCTCCGCTATTTATTTGTGCACAAATGCTTGGTGGGTTTTTGGGTGCCGCAACAGTCTATTTCTTTTATCTGGCAAAATTTCAGCAATTTGATCCCAATCTAGAACACACGGCTGGGATTTTCTCAACCTTTCCGGCAATCACTACCAGCTTTATGCCGGGATTTATGGCTGAAATTATCGCTACTGCAATTTTAATGTTTGCTATTTTGGCAATTGTTGAAAATTTTGTTAATGATAAAGCCGGATTTTTAGCTCCATTTGCCGTATCGGCATTGATTGTTGGCATTGGGATGTCGTTTGGTGCGATGCATGGCTATGCAATGAATCCGGCACGCGATTTTAGCCCGCGCTTATTTACTGCATTAATCGGATTTAAGAATAATGGTTTAACTGATGGATCATTTATCTGGGCTGCTCCAGTTTTTGGTTCATTAATTGGTGCGCCATTAGGAGCCATATTGTTTGACTTAACTTTAGCCAAAAGGAAATAATTGATGAAAAAATATATTTTAGCCTTGGATCAGGGAACTACCAGCTCACGTGCAATCTTATTTGATCGCGATGGGAATATCTGTAGTAGTAAACAGTTAGAATTTACGCAAATTTTTCCTGAGCCTGGTTTAGTTGAGCATGATCCAATGGAAATTTGGCTAACTCAGTTAACTACCGCTAAATTAGCGATGTCAGCAATTGGTGCGCAATCCGAAGATATTGCAGCAATCGGAATAACCAATCAACGTGAAACAACCATTGTTTGGGATAAAGAAACTGGTATCCCAATCTACAATGCGATAGTTTGGCAAGATCGCCGAACCTCAGACATGATAGATCAGTTAAAATCTCAGGGATATGCTGACTTATTTAAAGAAAAAACTGGTTTAGTACTGGATGCCTATTTCTCAGGTACGAAGTTAAAATGGATTTTGGATAATGTTAAAGATGCCCGTAAATTAGCCGCAGAAGATAAACTAGCTTTTGGTACAGTGGATAGCTGGATTACATGGAATCTTACCAATCGCCGTGAACATGTAACCGATGAATCGAATGCTTCACGAACTCTATTATTTAACATTCATACTGGACAATGGGACAAAACTTTATTGGAAATTCTGGATATTCCTGAAAATATTCTGCCACGAATTGTACCTTCATCAGGAATTATCGGCGAAGCTAGCTCTGGCTTATTTAATCATCGGATTCCAATTGCTGGGATAGCAGGAGATCAACAAGCGGCAACCTTTGGTAATTTATGCATAAAACCTGGGATGGTTAAAAATACTTATGGCACAGGCTGTTTCTTGTTAAAAAATACTGGAGAACATGCATTAGTATCTAAAAGTAATTTATTAACTACCACTGGTTGGCAGATTGATGGTAAACGCAATTACTGCCTTGAAGGTTCAGTATTTATTGCAGGTGCGGCTGTGCAATGGATTAGAGATGAAATGAAGTTTATTGATGAAGCATCCGAAGTAGAGACTCTGGCTAATCAGGTTAGCGATAATGGTGGTGTGTATATGGTTCCAGCTTTTGCAGGACTCGGTGCTCCGCATTGGGATCAATATGCCCGTGGTTTAATTATAGGGATTACCCGCGGTACTACCCAAGCACATATGGCACGTGCAGCATTAGAGTCAATCGCCTTTCAGGTATCCGATGTAGTACGGGCAATGAAAGCTGACTCTGGTTTAGGCTTAACTGCGCTGCGGGTTGATGGTGGTGCTTGTAAAAATAACTTCTTAATGCAATTTCAGGCTGATATTTTGGATTGTGTGGTAGAACGCCCTACTTGTCTTGAATTAACCGCACTTGGTGCTGCTTATTTGGCTGGAATAGCGGTTGGTTTCTGGCAGTCCACTGATGAACTAGAGCAAGTTTGGAAAGTAGACCGTGTATTTGAGCCGAAAATGACGATCGCTACCCGTGAACATTTACTAGAGCATTGGCATAAAGCGGTTACCCGCTCGCAAGGTTGGGCTAAGGATTAAGATGACAGATTTTGAGATTATAATTATTGGTGGTGGCGCAACTGGTCTTGGTTGCGCGGTTGAAGCGGCTAGCCGTGGCTACAAAACTTTGCTCTTAGAGGCTGCCGACTATGGCAAAGGAACTTCCTCCAAATCCACCAAGCTAGTTCATGGCGGAATTCGTTATTTGGCTAATTTTGATTTTGCTTTAGTTAAAGAAGGTCTGGAAGAACGTTATTATTTTTTAAAGAATGCCCCGCACTTGGCAAGTCAGCAAAGTTATTTGATTCCCCTGCAAGGTTTTGTTGAGAAAATCAAATACTGGTTAGGGATTAAAATTTATGATCAGCTCGCTGGCGGTAAAAAGCTTGCTAGCAGTCGTTTTTTATCTAAAGCACAAACATTGCATGAAGCCAAAGATTTAAATGCCGCTAAAATTGATGGTGGCGCAATTTATTATGATGGACAATTTGATGATAGCCGGATGTTGGTGAGCTTACTCAAGACTTTTGAACAACTGGGTGGAACAGCATTAAATTATCATAAAGTCGAAGAATTTATTTGTAATGATGGCAAAATCAACGGTGTAAATGTCAAAAATCAGCTAACTGATGAAAAATTAAATTTTACGGCTAAATTTGTTATCAGTGCCACTGGGACACTTAGCGATAAACTACTTGATCTAGCAGAACCACAACTCAAACATAATACTGTCGCAGCGGCTCAAGGTACGCATTTGGTTTTTGATAAAGAAATTTTTGATTCTGAACATGCAATCTTAGTTCCACAAACTAGCGATGGTCGGGTACTATTTATTTTGCCTTGGCATGACAAAATTGTAGTCGGTACAACTGATGTCAAAGTTGCCGAAGCCACTCTAGAACCTAAAGCACAAGCTGAAGAAATTGATTTTATTCTGGCAACGCTTAATCAATACAGCGCAAAAACGGTAACTAAATCCGATATTAAAGCGGTATTTTGTGGACAACGCCCGTTAGTTCGACCGCAAAATCAAACCAATACTGCCAAAATCTCACGCAAGCATGAACTAATGCTAAGTAACAATGGCTTAGTTACTATTGTTGGTGGTAAGTGGACAATTTATCGACGCATGGGACAAGATACGCTGGATTTTATTGAAAAACAATTTGCATTATCTGTAACTAAATCTGTTAGTAATGATTTGAAATTGTTTGGTTACACGCAGGATAAACTAAGTTATCCATTATCGGCTTATGGAGCACAATCAAGCCAAGTTAAGCAAATCCAAGAGGAATTAAATAACTTTACCCTTATCCATCCAGATTTACCGTATTTACAAGCTGAGGTAATTTATCAGGTGCGTTATGAACAGGTCAAAACAATCGAAGATGTGCTGGCGCGCCGCACTCGTGCATTATTCCTCAATAGCCAAGCTGCAATTGAGGCAGCACCAATAGTTGCTAAATTAATGGCACAAGAACTTGGTTATGACGAACAGTGGCAAGAGGTACAGATTATTGAGTTTAAACGTGTTGCTGCAAATTTTTGTCTCTCGTAAGAAATCATTGTTTAAATAATATATCACCATTTGGCAGTTGGCTTTCATAAGAGCTAATTATCTTAGGTTGTGAATTATCATTGTTATCACTAAAATTAGTATTGCTCTGGGTGATAGGTATAACCGGAGCAATAGGCATCATCAAACCAGGACCCTCATCATATATGTTACCATAGCCACCATATCCAAAAGGTTCGCCATACATATCCATACCATCAAAATACTCTTCTTCCTCAGCAATTTCCTCTTGTTTCTGATCATACGCAGCAGAAATTGCCTGCTGCCCTTGTATAACCTTAGATGCTGGAAATGCCTTGGGCTGATACGATTCCGCATCGGGAGATTTATCATTCATCTCACCCAAGAGTATAATTGGTTGACTACTATTATTTGCTTGAGGATTTGCGGCGGCAAAGGCCTGTGCAACTAAGAATATCAATACACTAGAAAATAAAAACTGTTTCACATTACGCTCCATCTGAAGTTTAATTTTAAGGAAAATTATAATTTACTTGAATACGTTACAATTTTATTACAGCGTGCCTAATGACTTAAATAATTCCAGTGCTCGCGCACGGCTTGATTTTAAATCAACCAGTGGATACGGATAATTTACACCTAAGCTAATATTTGCTGCAGCAAGAATTTCTTTAGGTGCTTCCCAAGGATTAAATAAATATTTATTTGGCAGCAAAGCCAACTCAGGAACATAACGGCGCATATAAATACCATCTGAATCAAATTTTTGCCCCTGCGTCACAGGGTTAAAGATTCTATAATATGGCGCAGCGTCGGCACCAGTACCCGCAACCCATTGCCAACTAGCACTATTATTTGCAAGATCAGCATCAATCAGGCAATCCCAAAACCAGCGTTCACCCTCGCGCCAGTCGATTAATAAATTCTTGACTAAAAATGAAGCAACTATCATACGCACACGGTTATGCATATAACCAGTTTGCCATAATTCACGCATACCTGCATCAACTATTGGAATTCCGGTCTGACCTTTTTGCCATTGGATTAATAATTTGCTATCATTCACCCAAGGGAAATTATCAAATTTACGTTGCAAGTTTATTTGAGGAATATCGGGATTATAGTAAAGTAAGCTATATGAAAACTCGCGCCAAGCCATTTGTCTCCGAAAGGCCTCAAAATTATTCTCAGCAAATTGAGCATAAGATGCATACCAAACTTGATTGGGTGATAGTTCCCCAAAATGTAAATAAGTCGATAATCTTGAAACCGCATTCTTAGCCGGAAAATCGCGCCCTTCTTTATAATTCGAAATACCTTCAGCCATAAAATCAACTAGCTGTTGTTGTGCAGCAAGTTCACCAATACTCCAATTAGCAATAATTTCTGAGCTCCAATTTTTCTGTGGCAATAACCCAAGCTTTTCTATATCTGATTGGTTGGTTTGCTGATCATTTAAAAAAAATTGTATCTGATTTGGCTTATCCAGTGGTACCCGTGGTTCTGTGGCTTTAAGACATCCATTATGGTAAAATGGTGTAAACACTCGGTATGGAGTTTTATCACTTTTTAAGACTTCCCAAGGCTCCCAAAGCAGCGAACCATTGAAAGTGTTAACCATTATACCTTTGTTCAGTAAATCTTGCTTAATCTGAGTATCACGAGCAATTCGCCACGGTTCATAGCAACGATTCCAGTTAACCGCAGCTACATTATGCTTTTCTATAAGCTCAGATAATATTACTTTAGGATCACCAGAAAATACCAATAACTGCCCATTTAATGATGAATTTAGTGCGATTAAGGATTGATACAACCAGCAACGACTAGCCGCGCCCATTTTATAGATACCAGAATTAACATCATCTAAAATATAAATGGGAATAACAAGACCTTTATTCGCAGCAGCAAATAAAGCAGGATTATCGCTTAAACGTAAATCCCGGCGGAACCAGTGTATCGTTACCATTGTACTCCTTTTATAAAATTTTAGCGCTGTTATTAACGACAGCGCTTTTGAATCTTGCTAGATATTATAACTATATTAACTTCTAGTCATAATATCTAAAATCACTTCATCAGTTTCGCGCATTCCATCACGGGCTAATTCACCAATATTACGAATGGTTGCTTCCACGTCTCCTGCAACAATTCCATCGCCAGAGGTAACAACATTACCATTCATTGCCGAAGCTGCGCCATCATAAGCGGCATAAGTTCCATTAGCTATCTTGATTGAACACGATGAGTTTGCACCATCACAAAATACCCCAGAAACACCAGCAAGAGTATTAATAATCGCTTTTCCGACTTTATCATAATCACCATCATTAATAAAAATCAGCGCGCCAGCAACTGCACCTGATGCACACATTGGACCACAATAAGCAGATAAACGCCCAATATTAGCCTTAATATGCACTGATGCCAAAATAGAAAAAATCAGCCCACGATACATAATTTCCTGAGATAAGTTATTTTCGCGACAATAAGCAATAATCGGTAGCGATGCAGTTAAACCAACATTGCCACTACCTGCAGCCGTCATAACTGGCATTGCCGAACCACCCATACGTGCATCACTTGCAGCAGCTGCATTGCTGGCACTAATATTTCGAGCATCTTTGCCATAAAAGCCACTATCCATACTTTGTTTGATATTTTTACCAGTGCTAACCCCGTAGTTGTTTTTTAGACCTTCAAGAGAAATCGCGGTATTACAATTAATAATCCGATCTAATTTAGGTTTCAATAGGTTAATATCAATAGTTTTTGCTAGCTCATAAATTAAACGAATATTCAAAATTTCGGCTTCATCTTCTGCTTTAGCCATGCCACTACCAGGAGCTTTATATTGAGTTTCACCGTCTTTGATAATTTCAGTAATATTATTATGAGTATGCTTAAGTTCAACACTTGCTGATTTTTTACCCGCAATTAGCTTAACTTTAATATACAATTTGAGATTATTATCCGATTTAGAATAAGTGACTGTATTTTTAGCCAAAAACTCTCTCACTCGAACCATATCCTCAGGCGTAACCTTGCTTAATACCATCAAATCCTGCGTCGCATCTCCAGCAAGAGCACCCATCGCTGCCGCAACTTCAATCCCAACCATACTTCCACTATTAGGAACAAAGACACTTTTAACATTTTTAATAATATTACCCGACAAAGACAGATTGATATGCTCTGGTTCTATGCCTAAAACTTCACGTGCTTTTGCTGCAGCAAGCGCAATCGCAATTGGCTCAGTGCAACCTTCTGCAGGAATTACTTCATGTTCAAATAGACTAATAATCTTATTGATTACATCTTGATTAATTTGTGTCATTAATAACCTCCATTTTTACTAAACTATGATTATACAGTAATTTCATTATCTGCGTTTTTGCGCTGCATTAAAAATGCCACTATCAAAAATAGTTGCTTAAAAACTACCCCAATTTAGATAGCTGAGTTTGCAACTGTGTGATAATCGCATTTAATTCATTAACCCGCTTGGTATCTTTAGCCACTAAGTCTGCTGGAGCTCGTTCAACGTATTGCGGATTATTTAACTTAACCTGCATTTTTTCCACTTCTTTATTGTTTTTCTCAATCTCTTTAGTCAAGCGAATTTTTTCAGCCGCAACATCAATTTCAACTTTTAACATCAAACGCGCACCCTCAGTTACCGCAACTGGAGCACTGTCAGATTCAAGAGCGATAACTAACTCGACTTCAGAGATTTTAGCCAAGACTTTAATATATTCAGCATATGCTACAAATAATTCGGGTTTAGCAGTTTCAATAAATAATGGTACTTTTACCGCAGGCTGTAGACCCATTTCGGCACGTAAATTACGCACTACTCCAGTTAATTGTTTTAACTGTGCTATTTGTGCCAATACCTGCTCACTATCTGCCACAGCATAATCTGCTGCATTAGGATAATTCGCTAGCATAACTGAGGGTTGCTCATTTTTAGAGGCTAATGGCGCAACTACCTGCCACAATTCTTCAGTAATAAATGGCATAAATGGATGCGCGATTCTAAGCACTGCTTCAAGTACGGTTAAAAGTGTATCAATCGTAGCAGCACGAATGCTCTCATCTGGAGACTGTAAATTAACTTTAGCTAATTCTAAATACCAGTCACACAACTCATTCCAGATAAATTCATAAATCCGCTGGGTCGCCAAATCAAAACGATAAGTAGTGAAACCATTTTCCACATCGGTTATCAACCGAGCCAACTCAATCAATATCCAATTATCAATCATTGAACGCTTAGTTGAAGTAGCAACCAAAGCTTTATGATTTTCAACGTTCATCAACACAAATTTAGTGGCATTGAATAATTTGTTGCAGAAATTACGACTACCTTCAATCCGTTTTAAATCAAAATTAATATAACGCGCCTGAGTCGCAGAAGTAGCTAGAGAAAAACGTAAGGCATCCGCACCAAAAGCTAAAAAGCCATCTGGGTAATCTTTGCGGGTTTGTTTTGCAATTGCTTCAGCCTGTTTAGGATTCATCAAATTTGCGGTACGTTTGGCAACTAATTCATCCAGACTAATTCCATTAATAATATCCAGTGGATCAATCACGTTACCTTTAGATTTAGACATTTTCTCACCATGTGCATCCATAATTAGACCATTGATATAAATATCTTTAAATGGAATTTCACCTGTAAATTCTTCGGTCATCATGATCATCCGCGCTACCCAGAAGAAGATAATATCAAAACCAGTTACCAGCACGTTGGATGGCAAGAAAGTTTTTAATTCTTGAGTATTATCTGGCCAGCCGAGCGTTGAAAAGCACCATAATGCCGAGCTAAACCAAGTATCAAGAACATCATTGTCTTGACGTAAATCGCTACTGCCAGCCAACTTCTCTGCTTCAGCGCGACTGCGCGCAACAAATACATTGCCTTGTTCATCGAAATAAGCTGGAATCCGATGTCCCCACCATAATTGACGCGAGATACACCAATCTTGAATTTTTTCTAGCCATTGATCATAGGTTTTTTTCCAGTTCTCAGGTACAAAGCGAATTTTGCCATTATTAACTAATTCCAAACCACGTTCAGCAAATTTGTCCATCTGCATAAACCATTGATCAGTCAACATTGGTTCGATTACTACATTAGTCCGATCCCCGCGTGGCACCATCAATTTATGTGGCTTAGTCTCAACCAATAACCCAAGTGCTTCTAAATCAGCTAAGACTATTTTACGAGCAGCAAAACGCTCTAATCCGCGGTATTTTTCTGGCGCATTATCATTGATAAAACCATCTAAAGTCATGATATTAATCATTTCCAGATTGTGTCGTTTTCCCAACTCATAATCATTAAAATCATGTGCTGGAGTAATTTTTACAAATCCCGTACCAAATGCAGCATCGACATAATCATCGGCAACAATTGGAATCTCACGCCCAACTAGAGGTAAAACTAACTTTTGCCCAATCAGATGTAAATAGCGTTCATCTTCAGGATTGATTGCAACAGCGACATCTCCCAACATCGTTTCTGGACGAGTTGTTGCAACAACTATTGACTCAGTGCTGTCTTTTACTGGATAACGAATATGCCATAAGCTACCATTTTCTTCGCTGGAGATTACTTCTAAATCTGATACTGCAGTTTGTAATTTAATATCCCAGTTAACCAAGCGCTTACCGCGATAAATATAACCTTTTTCAAATAAGCTTACAAAAACCTCACTAACCGCTTTAGATAAACCTTCATCCATAGTAAAACGTTCACGCGACCAATCACATGAAGCACCTAGTCTGCGCATTTGGTTGGTAATCGTGCCGCCTGAGTATTCTTTCCATTCCCAAACTTTTTTTACAAATTCCTCACGCCCTAAATCATGCCGTGAAATACCTTCTTGGTCTAACTGACGTTCCACCACGATCTGGGTCGCAATCCCAGCATGGTCAGTTCCAGCCTGCCATAAGGTGTTATAACCTTTCATCCGATGATATCTGATTAGTGCATCCATAATGGTTTGCTGAAAAGCATGCCCCATGTGTAAAGTTCCAGTGACATTCGGTGGTGGCAATTGAATACAGTAACTCGGCGCATTCGTATCATTACTAGGTTTAAAATATCCTTTACTCTCCCATTGCTGATACCATTTAGTTTCGATTTCACTTGGTGTATATGCTTTAGCTAATTCCATTTATTCTACTATCCTTTTGATAAAACTCACAATTAACCAAGTATTTTATCACAGCAGCATGCCCTATCTTTTGTAAAACTATTTAACACTATACAACAACTTAGTTTCTTAAAATCATCTCTATGATAAAATCACCATCTAACAAGATATTAGGATAGATAACAATATGGCAAAAGTACTGGGAATAGAAAGTTCATGTGATGAAACAGGAATCGCAATTTATGATACAGAAAACGGATTAATTGCTGACACGCTATATTCACAGATTGAACTTCATCGCCAATATGGTGGAGTTGTACCAGAATTAGCCTCACGGGATCATTTACGCAAAATAATTCCACTAATTAACGAGTGTTTAACACAAGCACAGTGCCAGTTACGTGATTTGGATGCTATCGCTTATACCGCAGGTCCTGGGCTAAATGGTGCGCTCTTAATTGGTGCAAGTATAGCTAATAGCTTAGGTTTTGCCAATAATTTGCCAGTTATCCCGATACACCATCTTGAGGGACATTTGTTATCTCCATTATTAGCAGATGAAAAACCAACTCCGCCATTTATTGCTTTGCTTGCTTCGGGTGGACATAGCCAATTAATCGCGGTTAACGCCGTTGGTGAATACGAGTTACTCGGAGATACTCTGGATGATGCAGCCGGTGAAGCATTTGATAAAACAGCCAAGATGTTAGGATTACCCTATCCTGGTGGACGCTATATTGCAGAATTGGCAGCTCTGGGACATGAAAACTATAAACTGCCACGTCCGATGTTACATAGCGGTGATCTTACCATGAGTTTTTCCGGGTTAAAAACAGCGGTACTTACACTCATTAATAATCTGACAGAACAAAATATCGTTATTGAGGGACAAGTACTGCAGGATATTGCAAGATCAATTGAAGAATCAATCACCGATGTCTTAGTCAAAAAATCAGTTATGGCATTAAAACAAACTAAAATCAAAACCTTAGTCGTCTCTGGTGGTGTCAGTGCCAATCTTCGTTTACGAGAAAAGTTAGATACCGAATTAAGTAAAATTCAAGCTCAGGCGTTTTATCCACCATTACATCTTTGTACTGATAATGGCGCCATGATTGCATTAGCTGGTGCGATTCGCCTCAAACAGCAAAAATTCACCTATAATTTTAATGTGCACCCACGCTGGGACCTTACAACTTTAACGAGCAATTAATAATGAGTATACTTACACACTTAATACCAAACATCAAACATATAAGCATCTGTGCCAATGGCTTATTCCCGACTGATACTGAAGTTATTGCACGACTAAAAAATGGTAGCCCAATAATTGCTTGTGATGGCGCACTTAATGCAATGTCAAAACATGGCATAGTTGCAGACTTTGCTATTGGCGATGGCGACTCATTAGATTATAGCAGGCTTCAAGATTTTATCAAAAATCCCTATATTCAGATTGATGATCAAAATACTAATGACTTAACTAAGGCAATTAATTTTATTGCTGAAAATTACGGATGCAACCAATCAATTCTAATTTTTGCAGCAACGGGTTTACGAGAGGATCATACCTTAGGCAATATTGCATTACTTGAGCAATACTCAACCCAGTTTAAGCAAATTGCGATGTTAAGTGACTTTGGAATTTTAGAAGCATTACCCGCTGGAACGCACAGATTAAATAGTGTTATCGGGCAACAGATTTCATTTTTTTGTTTTAATCAAAAGACAGAAATAAGTTGTGAAGAATTAAAATGGCCACTTGTTAACAAAAACTTTCTAGCACTCAATCATGGCACACTTAATCAGGCAACTGCAGCACATATAAATCTAGAAAGTAATGGCAGTGTTATTGTCTTCCGTGCTTTTGAGGTTAAGTGCTAGGCTCAAAATTAACCCGCAAATACCATAAAGCAAAAAACAAATTAGCGATAATCGTGATAACAAATAACCACCATAAACTAACAAAAAATAATATCAAAATACAAATTAGCGAACAAAAGAGCATATAACACGAGTTTAAGACATTATTTACTCCGATTACCTGTGACAGCATTTCAATTGGCGAAATTACCTGTAATTCATTATAACAAGTTACTGAATAAAAACCAGCCGAAAAACCGATCATAAATATTAAAACGTAGTTCACTACTCCGTGCCAAGAGCTACTAAATTCAGCTAAGCCTAGACAATGATCATGTGGATGAAAATTAAACCCAATTAAAATCATGCTAAAAAAGGCTATTCCAATAGCACCAAAAATCACAAATTGTTTGACTATTTTTCCATCGGAAATTTTGGCACAAGTTAGCGAGCCTAATCCAATTGAAATTGAAAAAACTGCCAATAAAATGCTGAATACATGAGCACAACCCCCCATATAAATTTGAGTAAATACCGGAAGCTGAGTAGTATAAACTATACCCATTGCCCAAAACCACGAAATTGCATGAATATTGTTCTTAATTTTCTTATTTTCAGTTATTTTACGATATGAAAGCCAAGTATCTTTAAATAAGTTCCAGTGAAACTTTTCTTTAGAACCTACTGGCATGGTCTTTTCCATACGATAACTAAGAATTAAGCCACTAAAAGTCGAAAATGCCATCAATCCCACGATAATCTCAAACTCTTCATTTGCCATATACCAGCTACCTAGAGTTTGTCCAATTAATACAGCAACGAAAGTCCCCAACTCAATATAGCCATTTGCAAGTAATAAAATTTTTCGTTCTTTAATGTATTGTGGCAAAATTGAGAATTTGATTGGACCAAAAAAGGTCGAGTGAGTACCCATAGCAACAAGTGAAAAAATTAATATTTCAATACTGCGGCTAACAATACCAGTCGCCGCTAGTAATATAATAAAAATTTCACAAATTTTGATATAACGAATTAATTTGACTTTGCTATACATATCAGCAATCTTACCGGCGTACGATGAGAATAAAAAGAACGGTAAGATAAATAAAAGAGTGGAAATATTAACCGAAAGTTCAGGGCTTAGTCCACCAATAGTTAACCCCTGATAAGTAATCATCACTAAAATAGCATTCTTTAGCATATGATCACTCATCGCATTTAAGAACTGAACGCTAAATAATGGTAAGAACTTACGTGTATTTAATAAGCTATTTTCAACTTGCATCTGGTCACTTCTATAAATTAATTATGGAGTTACTTAGTTACAACACCATTTAATGTAACCACGCCACTTTCCATCGCTATTTTACTGCTTAGCTCATTGCCACTTTCCTTGAGATAACCTTTTTTAAGCCAAACGCTAAGTTGATTGTCTAATAAAATATTCACAACTTTAACTAAAGCATCTGAGCTTTGCTTATCCATTTGCGCATTTCCAGAAGTTAAAAAATATTTCATTTGCAAAACGAAAAAATATGCCAAAATGGGTTTAGGTAAACTAAAGTCCATTTTCAAAGATAATTTTTGCATAAATTTACTTTGATCTGCCATATCTCTAGATTCAAAATTATGTGTTGTTGCATTTCCCGCTATAGAGATCATACCACTTGGAGTTTTTAACTTAAACTCATTGAGAGTTATCAACGGTGAATTAATTAATATCGGCAACATCGTAGCCTTCAATTGAGTTATAGTTTTATCGCGATTTGCCGTAGTAGACTGGTCTTCTGCCGCTGCAGAATTTAGTAAATCAGCTAACTTACTAAATGCAGGGGCATCAATATGACCAATATCCAAGTCAAAACTCATTGGACCATAGCTATTACTATTACTGGTTAAACTTTCAAATCCAGCCTTGGCTGTAGCATTAAATAAATTATTTTGATCATTGCTTAGCGAATTATAATGCACATTACTAATTGTAAAATTAGTTGGATTGATTGCATCAATTCCATTTAAGAAATCAACTGAATTAACGCCAGTCAATAAATGTACAGCTTCACCAAGCTTAAACTGGGTAATATTGCTTTCGACCAACTGAACTTTAAGATTGCGAAGATTAAAATCTGTTGTACCGACCTTAATCTGATTTACACTATAGCTAGAAACAGAGTTATAGTTAAGACCATTAAATCCAAATTCACCTTTAGTAGGTGCTATCATCGCAAAAGATGGGATTTCGAGATTATTTTCAAATTGATTAAATTTATCGTTATAAGCAATTTCCAAATCTAATCCACCCCAGTTAACTTTAACACCTGAGAGAGTCTCATCATAGTCAAATAAAGGTGAAGTTATTATGTATTTACCAGCTTTGTTTAAAAAGATTACATTATTAATCTTAATAGCAGGTTTACCATCAAAAAATTTATTGAGTATTTTATCTAACTTTTCTGGCAATGCTACTGTAGTATCGGCATAGGCAATAGTTGGATAAATTTTACCATGCAACCAACCAGCAAAAAGACCATTGGTAATATTAGTTGAGTAATTGATAACATAGTCTGCTTTATTTACAGAAGGAGCAGATTCTTTAGCTGATGCAGGCAAAAGATCAGCGATATTTTTGAGAAACTGACTATTTACTGCTAAAGTGACATTTTCACTAGAACTAAACCACCCTCGGTGATAGTCGTGTTTTACCACAGTTATCATAGATGAGTCAGTCATATGTTTAAATTGGAGATTAAGTTGCTTTTCGGCAATTACTCCAAAAAAATACGCAGTAATTACTTGCGCCAAAATTAAGATCGCGATAATCGACGTAACAACTTTAAGCTTGATCTTCAACACTTTTTTCAACATTAATACACTTCCCACCTAGGCTTAAACACTTTGTAAAATCTGAATTCAAATTTTTATTCACCCAATTCACTTGAGAATAAGGCACAAACTAAGCTATAATTATATCATTAATTCTTAATTGATTGCTATACTCTTCCTAATTCCTAGCAAGGAATTGTAAATAAACATTGTGAATGTTGATATTGTTAATTATGGTTGATTATTTTGCAACAGTCTTGGTCTTTAATTATTATAACTTAATGGTGGTGTAAATCAAATGAATGACTGTATTTTTTGTAAATTAATTCGTAAAGAAATTCCAACTAAGGTAATTTATGAAGACGATGATGTTTTTGTCTTTAATGATATTAATCCTAAAGCTGAAGTTCATCTATTGATAATTCCTAAGTTGCACATCGAAAGTATGCTGCAGTTAACTGAAGATCACCTTTCATTAATGGGTAAAATCATGGTGCTGGCAAATAAATTAGCTCTAGAGCATGGTCTACATGGTGGCTATAAAACTCAAATAAATACTGGGATTAAAGGTGGGCAAGAAGTATTTCATTTACACGTTCACCTCGTTGGTAACCGCTAATATAGTATAATTTTAATTTGGGATACAAGGACGGATGTATATGGGTAGTTTTAGTATTTGGCACTGGTTGATCGTCTTATTAATCGTAATAGTTATCTTTGGCACAAAAAAGCTTAAGAATATTGGTAAAGACGTTGGTGAAGCTGTAAAAAACTTCAAGGATGCAGTTGAAGATAAAACAGATAAAGATGATAACTCTACTAAAAAACCGGATTAACTGTGTTTGGAATTAGTTTTAGTGAGATATTGTTGATTATAATAATATCTCTTTTGATTTTTGGACCTGAACAGCTTCCCCAGATAGCAGCAAAAACAGGACGCATGATAGCATTACTGCGTAAATTTACCATAAATTTGAAATCACAACTTTATGAACAAACTGGCATGTCACAGATTGATGGTATTCGTCAAGAAATGCAACAAACCTTTAATCAATTAAAAAACCAAATTCGCCCCTTAGAAAATAAAATCACTAATTATAGCGATGAAGGTGATTTTTTATATAGCGAGTATCAATTTTTATATCAACCAGAGCTAGATTTTGAACAACAACCTGAATTATTTGATAGCTATCCTGAACAAAGCACAACAAAACAATGATTGATACTGAATCAAACTTTATTCATCATCTCGTAGAACTACGTAAACGATTAATTTTCTCAATTTTGGGTATTTTAATTGTTTTTCTCTGTTTGCTACCTTTTAGTAACCAAATATACCAAGTTTTAGCAAATCCGTTAGGTAAATTTTTACCTGGACATGCCGAACTAATAGCAACAGACATTACCTCCCCATTCTTTATACCGATGAAATTAACCGCTTTACTTGCTTTTGTAATTAGCCTGCCACATACTTTATTTCAAATTTGGCAGTTTATTGGACCTGGTTTATATCATGGAGAGCGCCGCTTAATTGCCTCTGTTATCGTTAGCTCTTTTATTTTGTTCATTTTAGGTGTTGTATTTTGTTATTTTTTGGTTTTACCAGCTATATTTCATTTTGTTGGACAATTTAAAGCTCCCGAAATTACCATGCTAACAGATATTAGTAATTATCTTAATTTCGTTTTGTCATTATTTATTGTTTTTGGACTCGCATTTGAAATGCCTGTCATTGTGTTTATAATTATTAGATTTGGAATTTTGAGCATCGACAAAGCACGTAAGATACGTTCCTATATGTTTGTGGGATGTTTTATTATTGCAGCAATCGTTACCCCACCCGATATTTTGTCGCAAACTATGCTAGCACTACCTCTCTACCTTCTTTATGAATTAGGAATCATAGCAGCCCAAATTTTTAAAGTGCCTTCTGCTGAGCTCACCTCATAGCAACTCCAGCTCGTTGCAATCTCGAAACTATTGCATCCAAACCATGCAGTGTATGTTTATAAAGCATGGCACAAGCTGCGTCTGTTTTACGCGCTATTGCCAGCTCTGCCATTTTAGCATGCTCATGATGGTTAACTACAACCATTTCTTCAGCCAGATTCGGATACGCCAATCCATAGCACCAATCTTTGATTAATAAGCAATTGTTTCTAATCTGCATTAAACTATCAAGCTCACAGCCTGCAACTAAGGCATTATGAAATTCATCATTGCGCTCAGACCACTGCTGATAAGCAACTTTAACATCACGTGACTCAACCTTGGCTAGTCGATAAATACACGCCATAATTTGTGCCTCCCATTGATCATTGCCATGCTCAATTGATTCACGCAATAGTAAAGCTTCTATTTTGGCATAAGTTTGAAATGAATCATATACCTTATCACGGCTCAATTTTGCAACTCTGAAACCGACATTATCGACTGCATCCACCAACATACCAGCAGCCAAACGCGATAGAGCTTCACGAATAGGACTGAGACCAACTTGTAAGCGATTTTTTAAATATTCACCTTTAATTTGTTCACCTGGTAGTAATTCTCCATGAATAATTAGTTCACGAATTTGCTGAATACAATTGCTAGCCAAGGTTAAGTTATCTTTACTCATTGCATAATTCTCGAATATATATATAATATCCGATATTATAAGCTACTTGTACATAAACAAGTAAAATCAATATTTATTCATTATCTTTGGTATAATTTTAATCAATCTGCATCACACTAATATTTACCGCCCCAAAATTTACCCCACCAAATAAATAGCACTTTTAAAATCATTGCCCTGCAAGGGATTCTGCGGCATTGTGGTCCTTATATTAATAGGTTAAACTAACATCATTTATTATTTTTGCAGAGCACTAGATTGACATTTAGCATAGTTAGCGCTTACAATTCACACCTCATAGATGAGAATGATTCTCATTTGCATACTTAACCGATTATAAAAGGTCATACTCCAAAATGATAGTTTTAGCGCATTTTTTTAGCTCATTTGGGCTAATTGCATACTTACTTGTTATCGCTAGCGTAGTTATTATTGCCCTTAGCATTGAACGCTTAATTACGGTTTACTTGCAACCAAAGCTACCACTAAAAACCTTACAAGCTATAACTGCTAACATTAAAAATGGTGAATTTGAGAAGGCAGATATCGAAACTGCAAAAACTCCGCAACTTTATCAAAATTGGATAAAGATAATTTTAAATAGTACACAAAAACAGGCTGAAGATGAATTAAGCCTAAACCTACTACAAACCAGAAATCATCTGCAACGTCCGCTAGAATGGTTAAATTTATTTGCCATAATTTCACCAATGCTAGGATTACTTGGAACTATTTGGAGCATGAGCCGTTCGTTTGCTTCAATTTCAAAGTCAATGACTAGTGAAGGCATGCATCAAATGATAACTTATTTGTCTGAAGCAATGTATGCAACAGCGTTTGGAATTACTCTAGCCTTAATCAGCATGTTAAGCCTCTACTTTCTTCGCCAAAAAACAGAAAGCTATTTGGCTAATTGTGAACTGTGGCTAAACAAAATTTTATTGGCTGCAACATATCATAACTCATTAATGGCAAAAAATTAGCATGATAAAAAGCAATAACACCAAATTACAACTTAGTGAACCCAATTTGATTCCGCTATTAGATTTTATGTTAGTTTTGGTTATCATGTTTGTAGTATTAGCTGGTCCAATTCGTCAGGCAATTGAACTTCCAGTTCCAGAAGTAAAAGCTGGTAGTTCGAAAGCAATTGATCATAAAAACGTACTGATTAGTTTAATTGATAAAAATAATTTTCAAATTGGTGAACAAAATTTTACCAGCCTAGCACAAATAGAGGAATTTTTAAAATCACAACCGACAAAAATAACCGAAATAACTATTGCAACCGACAAAAAGCTTGAAGTAGAAGTTTTAATGAAAGTTTTTGCAATTAGCAAATCATTGGGAATATCTACAGCTAATATTCAAGTTGACAATGAACCGCAATAATATTTAACCTAATTTATAATTAAAAAGACCAAGAGAATTACCAAATGCAAAGAAAACCACGGATTTTATCGACCATCCTATTTTCACTAAGTGCTCCAGTTTTTGCTGACGATATCGCCAATGAAAGCAGCTCAACTACATTAGAAGATATTCAAGTAGTAGCAACCAAAAACAAGCCACTACCCAAAAGCTATCAGAATTTAAGTCCACAAAATGAAAGTGCAACATTTGTTCCTGCTGTAACTGTTGCTGCACCAGGAGATACTGCCCATACCACCGCACAAGAACTAAATAATATGGCAGGAATCTCCATCGTGGGCGGTACACAAACTGTAACGCAAAATATCAGTATTGGTGGTCTTGCCCGCGATAATATCGTTGTTGGGATTGATGGGGTTAATAATTACTTTACTAACTTTGGCGGTAATGATACGCGCTTACTTCCTAGCACCTACTTATTTAAACAAGTGAGCGCAACTCAAACCGGAAGTGATATCACTATCGGTTCTGGTAACGTCGGTGGTGCGGTTAATTTTACCACTCTTGATCCAGAGGATTTATTACAGGGTGACAAATTAAGTACCCAAGCAACATTGGGAGGAAATTCGGCAACTGAGGGAGTAAACTCAAATGCAGCACTTGCTGCGCGTAGCGGAAGGGTTGCTTATTTGATTGATCTGGTGGGAACTAATGACAACAATATGCAGCTAGGCAATGGCACAACATTACCCTATTCTGCTAATACTAATTTCCAAGGCTTGGCTAAAATAACCGTCGATATTAGTGATAGTCAAAGTTTAAAATTAAGCTTTCTAAACATGCAAAATCATGGACAATACCCAGCGACTATAGTCAATAATACCAATGCTACTAATCAACCGGCAAATTTTGATTTTAATCAAAGTCAAACCACACTTGATTATCGCTATAACCCCAATAATCCATATGTTGATATCAAAGCGCAAGCATCATACCAAAGCAGTAACTATGTTCTTAACCCGATTTATACCAATTCGGGGCTAAATCAAGCACCACAAAATATTACACTCAATACTAGCAGCATTAAACTAAACAATACCACGCTAGTTGCAGAACAAAAACTGCTCTATGGAGTAGAAGCCACCAATATCAGTGGCTCTGATATGTATAGCAGTCCTACGGTATTAAATTTCCCAACTTCTCAACAGCAACTCTATGGTGTATATCTTCAGGATAGCTGGGATATCACTAGAAAAATTAACTTAACTGCTGGAACACGCTATAACAATTATCAAAATCAAAGCGCTAACGATGGGAATAGTGGCGGTGGTTTATTTACCAGCCAAGTTGGTTTAAATTACCAATTTCTTCCTGAATGGCTTGCTTTTGTTGGTTATTCCGAAGGGTTTCAAGCGCCGACGCTCTCTAATCTCTACATGAGTGGTTATCATGAATACAGCCCTGGAAATGGTTATATTTATCAAGCTAACCCTGAATTAAAACCCGAAATAGCACATAATACCAGCGCGGGGATTAAATACAAAACCAATATTAATGACGAACAAAGCTTTATGCTCTCTGCCAATGCATTTTTAAACAATGTATCTAATTATGTACTTTGGACCTATGTCGGGCAAAGTGGCTCAACTAATGTAACCCAAATGGGTAACGTTACTCAAGCGCAATTATATGGTTATTCATTGGCGATTAACTATACCTCACCATGGGTAATACTCGATACAAACTTTACCAGCACCTATGGTAGTACACAATCCAGCTATTATAATGGATCAAATAATCTGATTCCTGCAGGATCGGCATTACCGATTCCTCAGGCAAAAGGATATGTTGGTTTAGGCTTTCCAATTAAACCAATTGATAGCTTAATTCAAACCAGTTTGAACTATAGCTTAACCCAAACTCGCACACCAGCAACCGTTTACGGAACACTGCCTGAAGCTCCTGGTTACGCAATCGTAGGATTAGCTTATAGCTGGAAACCTAAACAACATCTCAAAGGTATTGAAGCAATGCTTGGAGTGGATAATCTATTTAATCAAAACTACCAAAACTACAATGGCTATACCATGTTTCCAGCATTAGGCAGAAATATCTATGCTCAAGCATCCTATAAATACTAAGGTGATATAAATGAATAGCTTTAAACCATATTTTGCAATAACACTATCGCTTTTGATAAATTTTGCTATTTTTCATCAACTCGGACAGAAACAAAATAGCTGGGAACTGGATCAGAGTGAACTACAAAGCGGTGCAGATACTGATGGCGTAATTGAGAATATCAATATTGTCAGCCAAACCACAAAAGTAGATACTACAAAGCCAGTACAAAAAACCCCAGAGGAGAAAATTAGCAAAAAAATCGTTACCGAAACTAAAAAACCAGTTGTCAAGCCACTAGCTAAACCAGTAGCTACTGAAAATTCGCCAACTAAAGTAGCGGATAACTCCCAAAATACAAAGCCTATTACAGCAGAAAATGCACAAGCAGCAAGTGGGCGAGCTAGTCCGCAGATTGCGCATAAAGCACAATTAACTTCAGCGCCACCACCGCTAGTTTACCCTGCAGAAGCAATCAAACAAAATGCCATAGGCAAAGTCTCAATTAAAGCACAAATTGATATGTATGGCAAAATAAGCAACGTTGAAGTAATTGTTTCAAGTGGTTATAAGGTACTCGATGAAGCCGCAATTAAATGGTTTCGCGAGTTAAGCTTTAAACCTGCCAGTGATGGTACAAATCCAGTTAATTCTACTGTATCACAAACTATAACATTTGATTTAAATGAAAATGATATGGGATAGTAAATTTACAGGAGTAATCTCACTTAAATATAAATCAATAATAATTTGAAGGATATAATATGAACAAAAACACAATACAGAACAATCAACTAATTTATGATTTAGTTGGAGTCGGCATTGGACCATTTAATCTTGGTCTTGCCGCTTTAAGTCAACCAATAAAAGGGCTTAATTGTCTTTTTATCGATCAAAATGAAAGTTTTAACTGGCACCCTGGCTTATTACTAGCAAACACTACCTTACAAGTGCCATTTATGGCTGATTTGGTAACTTTTGCCGATCCGCAGAGTCCGTATTCATTCATTAATTATTTGCATACACATAACCGATTGTATAAATTTTATTTTTATGAAAATTTCTTTATTTTGCGTGAAGAATATAATCACTATTGTCAATGGGTAGCACAGCAATTAGGTAATCTAAAATTTAACACTGCGGTAATTGATATTAAATTTGTTGATAGTGACATGGACGATGAAATATATCAGATAGTAATTAAAGATTTAACCAATCAAAGCGTTAGCAAAATTTACAGCAGACATATCGCCTTGGGTACGGGGACAAGTCCGCACATTCCTGCCAGACTATCTAATATTAAACACCCCAATGTACTGCACTCAGCAAATTTCTTAGAGTATGAAGCCAAGCTACGTAATTTGCAGTCAGTCTGCGTAGTTGGCTCAGGACAAAGCGCTGGAGAAATAGTTCTCGAATTACTAAAACAACAAGATCAACACCCACGTCAATTAACCTGGCTAACCAGAGCCAATGGATTTTTCCCGATGGAATATTCCAAATTAGCTCTTGAACATTTTAGCCCAGATTATATGACTAATTTTTACCAATTAGATGGCGCAACAAAACACTCATTGATTGAGAAGCAGGATTTAATGTATAAAGGTATCAGTAAGCAAACCATTGCCGATATATTTGACGAACTATATCGACAAAGTATTGGTAATAAGCCACAGCCCCTAAATTTGCTAGCCAATACTAATTTGGACGAAATAGTTGTAAATAATAATAGCTCGACACAACAAATAAATCTACATACCAATAACTTATTAACTAAAAACAGGCAGCAATTTATGTGTGATGCGGTAATTTTGGCAACTGGGTATGCTATGCAAAGCACTCAGTTATTGAATTCACTAAATCAAGATCTGGTGCAGAACGATACAAAATCATATGCATTAAACGCAGACTTTAGCCTCCAAAATAAGGCGTTAAATAAACATAAGATATTTATGCAAAATAATAGCCTAAATTCTCACGGGGTTGGTTCGCCAGATTTGGGGCTTGGTTGTCACCGAAATATAATTATCCTGAATAGTATTTTGGGTTATGAACATTATACTACGCAAAAAAACACCGTATTTCAAAATTTTAACTTCAACACTCAAAAGGGTCACGAATGCGTAAACTACACCACATTTCATTAAAAAATTTTTTAAATAGTTATCTAATCAGTCAATCGCAATTAAAACCAATGCAACAAGATAACAATTTATTTATTGATATTCCGCTAACCAATCGAGCTGAAAAATTAAGGGTTCAGATAGAGAGTATTTCGCTAAGTTATCGCTATCAATTTAAGTTTCCGGTGTTATTACTCAAAATCAATCAAACAATAGAATTACTTAATAATAATCAAGTAATTAAAATATTGCTGGAAAACTTGGCTCAGCGCGATAATTCGCCAAATGATAAGATTGAACGAGTTAAACAATTAATTAATAACAGCGACTACAATCTACAGCTAAGTTTGGATAATATTTCTCAAGCACAAATTAAATCTTTATATCAGAAGAATGTTGATTTTGCACTTAGTGAAAGCGCTTTAATTGCTGGTCACCAGATGCACCCAACACCCAAAAGTTGTGCTGGATTTAGTGATGAGGAATTTTGCCAGTATTATCCTGAATTTAAACAACAATTTCAGCTCCACTATTTTATGGTAAAAAGTAGCAATTTATATACCAAAACAAATCTTGCTCAGGGTAGCAATGAGCTTATCAAACAATATTTACTCAATACAAATAATGATTATTCTGGAAGTCTAATCCCTATTCATCCGTGGCAAGCAAAGTATTTATATCAATTACCACGAATACAACAGATGCTTAAAAATAACACACTGATTGATTTAGGTATCCAGGGAGAATACTTTAGCGCCAGCTCCTCAATTCGTAGTGTCTATGCGCAAAATTCGCCGATTATGCTCAAAATGTCACTGAATGTAATGATTACCAATTCAGTGCGAATGAATTATGAGCGTGAACTCGAGCGTGCTATTGCCGTCGATAAATTTTGGCACTCAGATATTGCTAGAGATATCCAACTCCATTACCCACAATTTAGCGCTATTACTGATCCTGCCTTTTTATGTTTACGTGATGATGAAGGTAAACTTATTGAAGAGAGTGCCGTACTTTTTCGGCATAACCCATTCATGGAAGTTGGTAATAATGTTAGCTGTCTGGCAGCACTCTGTCACGATAATGTCTTATCCCAAGGCAATCGTTTTGATTCACTAATTGTGAGTATATCGCAAAAATACTCTCTTAACAAGCAACAATCCGCTGAATTATGGTTAGATAAATTTTTGTATACTTGTATTGAGCCATTATTATGGATGTTTAGCTACTACGGTATTGCGCTAGAAGCTCATCAACAAAATTTATTAGTTAAACTAGATGCTGAAGGATTACCAATACACGGCTACTACCGCGATTCACAGGGATACTATATTAGTGAAGAAGCGATGCTGCGTTATCCGGAACATGGAGAGATTTTTAGTACATTTGCGAGTGGAACTACGAAATTTGTCAACCATCATTTTAGCTATTATCTAATTGGTAATAGCTTATTGGGGGTAATTAATGCACTTTCTGCTTCAAAAGAAATTAATGAGCAAATCTTAATCAATAACGTTCAAGATAAATTTAAATCATGGCAACAAAAGTGGCATGATGCACCATATGACTATCTCGGATCTTTACTCACGCGTAGCACGTTGCCCTACAAAGATAATCTAAGTACACGTCTATGTGACCTAGATGAACTAACCGCACCATTAGCACAACAATCAATATATTCCGAATTACATAATCCCTTTTACGCTTCTAGAATAGGAAATTAAAGCGATGAAAAACACACTATCACAAATAAACCAAACAATTACATTAAATAACTGGTTAAACGTTAATCGAAATTTAGTTGCCAAAATTCTTACTGAGTTTATGTATGAAGATTTACTGGTGACAAAAATAGAACCATTGCAAAATGGCTTATTCCAACATAGCCTAGAATTAGACGATAATATTGAATATCGATTTATTGCTGAAAGCAGAATCTTTGGCAATTGGCAGATAGATAAAGATTCAATTAGCTACTACCATCAAGGCACAGAGCAAGATGAATTGCTCGTTAGTGAATTTATTCGTAATAGTTACCAAAAAATTGGAATTGATGAATTAACGCTAGGACATTTGCTTCGGGAGTTAAACCATACTCTGATTGCAGATTGTCACATATTAAATACTTCTGATAATACTAATAGTCATCTATTAAATATAAGACAAGCATCACAAATCGAGGGATATATGCGTGGGCATCCATGGTTTGTAATTAATAAAGGACGCTTGGGCTTTTCTTATCAGGAATACCTGAGTTCAGCACCTGAAATGCGAAATTTCCAAAAGCTCGCGTGGCTTGGCGTTAAAAAAAATAAAGTTACATTTAATACTATTGATGATCTTAATTACCAGCAATTAATCATTCAAGAATTAGCAGAAGAGGATCTAAATAAATTTCAACAATTATTAAGCTCGCATAATTTAATAGCACAAGAATATTATTTGATGCCCGTTCATGATTGGCAATGGCAAAGACAAATTATCCAGCTCTTTCCTGAAGATATTGCCCGTAATAATATAGTTTATTTGGGTCATAGTTCAGATGATTATCTGGCTACTCAGTCAATCAGAAGTTTTAACAATCAAAGTGACTATAGAAAATTTCAGGTCAAACTACCATTAAGTATTTTTAATACAGCAGTCTACCGTGGCTTGCCGCATGAACGTACTGAATTAGCGCCACTACTCACTCAATGGCTAAAAGATATCCATGAACAAGACAGTTTTTTCCATCAAGAAACAAGGTTAATTATGCTTGGTGAAATTGCCAGCATTAGTTATGCTCATCCTATCTATAATCAGATTGAGGGGGTTCCATACCAATATCAAGAGTTATTGGGTGTAATCTGGCGTGAGAATGTTAATAACTATCTCGAAGAATCAGAGTTTGTTATGAGTATGGCAGCGTTAATTCATCTTGACAAAAATAATGAACCACTGGTTATTGAGTTAATCAAACGCTCTGGTCTGACTATTGCTGAATGGCTGGAGCAATTGTTTGCAGTTTGCTTACCGCCATTATTGCATTGGTTATATAAATATGGTGTCGCTTTCTCACCTCATGGTGAAAACACTATGCTCGTGATGGATGAAAACTATCAACCAAAAGCTTTAGTTCTAAAAGATTTTATTGATGATGTTAATCTTAGTGAGCAGAATATAGAGCTTCTAAAGACTCTACCCGCTAAATTACAAAATACACTTTATCGCTTATCAAATGAGGATATGGCACAATTTATCCAAACCGGATTATTCGTGGTTTTATATCGATACTTATCTGATATTTTGCTCACTCATGCGGGATATTCTGAAACACAATTTTGGCAACAAGTTCACACAGAAATTGAAAGATATCACCAAAATCACCCTGAATTAAGTGAGCAAATCCAAGGGATAAATTTATTTAGACCTCAATTTAAAAAGCTGAATTTAAACCGCTTACGTTTAATCGAAGTTGGTTATGCCGATTATAATCAACGTCCTAAAGTTGAATCGCGAGTAATGATGAATAATCCGGTAAGCTATGAAACATGGAGTAAATATGCATCATTAAAAGCTAGCAATGGAGCTAAGATTAATGTTTAAGCAAGCCCATTACAGCTATAACGATAGACAGACTAAAAATCATCTAAATATTTATCATGTTGATTTAAACCGTGACTTTGATAGACTATATACATGGATGCATCAGCCCCACGTAGCTAAATTTTGGCAACTTAATTTACACCGTGATCAACTTTTGGCGCATTTTAAAGCTGCATTAGCAATGTCACATCAGGAATTATTTATTTTACAAATCAATGGACAGATAATTGGCTATGCGGAAACCTATTATGCACCAGATGATCGCTTAGCTCAATTTTGCCAGCTCCAGACAAGTGATTTTGGCATTCATCTGTTAATTGGAGAACAGGATGCAATCGGTAAAGGCTATAGCTCACTAATAGTGTGCGGACTAAGTGATTACTTATTTACACAACATATGGCAGAGCGCGTTTTACTTGAACCAAACATAGAAGTTAGCGCACTCAGTATGTTAGAGCGCAAGCTTGGTTTTAGCAATTTGGGAAATTTAGAGTTACCCGAAAAAATAGCTACACTTTATGCAATTACCCACCATGATTTTTATCAGTATAATCCAAGTGAAATTGCTTGCGATTTAAGTAATTGGCCAATTATCAAACTACATTTCCCAAGCTTCCCCAGTGATGAGGCGGTTGATTGCTGGATTAGAGAACTAGATGAGATCTTATTACGCCAAGAATCATATGTAGTTATCAGCACATTTGATCGGGAGTATCAGTTTTCACAACAAGCTAGAAAAGTAGAAATGGCATGGTTTAAACGAAATAAGCCGTTACTAGCTAAGTATTGTTGCGCAATGCTTCGGGTTACTAACGATACAGAAATGATCGCTAAATTAAGTTCTCCGGCAATGGAAAAAGGAATGCCTTTTCGCTGTATTCCCGTTCAAACTTTGGAGCTGGCAGTACAACAAGCAAAATTAATCTTCAAAAGTGAAATCCATTCAAATGCGTAATTATAAAACCCTAGCGAGCATTACTGCTTTGGCAATTGCGAATACCACTCCGCTGTATTTTGCAACAGTAGCGCTGCCAACGATTATGCGCAGCAACGGTGTTTCACTCACCATCATTGGATTATTTGGCAGTCTTATGCTCCCTTGGGCATTCAAGTTTTTATGGGCTCCATTACTTGATCGCTACTATAGCCTAAAATTTGGTAAACGCAAAAGCTGGTTAATTCCATTGCAAACATTAATGCTAATTTGCCTGATAATTATTTATAATCTTCCACCAAATCAGCATGCTGAGTTACTCTTTGGTATAATAATTGCTTTATTAATTTGTGCTGCTACTCATTATTTGGCAAGCAGTGCGTTTATTTTGGAACAAGTTGACTCAGATCAGCTACGCTTTGGCAATTACGCACAAGTGGTTGGTACCGCACTGGGTAGCTTTACTGGCGGCGGATTATTTTTAATTACTTATCCACAGCTTGGTTGGCAAAATTCAATTCTAACATTAGTCATTGTTAACTTAATTTTGTTAATCATACAAAGTCTGGTTCAAGAGCGTACAGCACAGATTGAAGCGAATAAAGATGAAAAGCCGTCATTAATTAGCTTTCTAAAGCGTAAAAATACACGTAATTTATTATACTTATGTTTAATTTATCGTGGCTGCGAAGGCTTAGTGATGGGAATGCAGCAACCATTTCTGGTCGATAAACAAATCGCAATTAGCCTGATTGGTAAAGTTTTAGGAATTAGTGGGCTTAGTTTAAGTCTATTTGCCTCATTCCTCGTGAGTATATTTTTAAGTAACAACCGCGAAAATATTTGGCTCCTCATTTTAGGCATAATGCGGAGTATTTGCTATTTAGCTCTGGCAGCTTTAGCCTATTTTGCAATAAGCTCACAAGTTTTAATTTTTGGAGTAGTTGTAAGCAATATGGCTTGCCGTTCGATGGAAATGGTTATGTTATATACTTTCTTTATGCAAAACTGTGAATTAAAACAATCTGCAACTGATATATCTATCTTACTCTGTGCAGAAATTATTATCTATAGCTCAGGGATGATGCTAAGTGGTTATTTAGCCAAATTATTAGGTTATAGCGGATTGTTTGCTATTGGTAGCATGTTATCACTAGTGTCAACTGCTATTTGTGCTTATATTATTTATAAAATCATTAAAAGAAATCAATATCTACTGTGAAGATAGTTTTTTTATGTATTACCTTATTGGCTGGTTCGTTTGCTTATGCTCGCGACGTGGTAAATATTTATATTGCTGCTAATTATCTTGCAGATAGTACCGCACAGCAATTTGAATCAGAATGTAATTGCCAGCTTGCGCAAAATTATTTTAATGAGAATGATGAGATGCTGGCAAAATTTGCGGCAGGAGCAAGTAGTTATGATGTTGTAGTGCCAACTGCTTATGCCGCCGAACAGCTAGTCTCAATGCGTAAACTCCAACCATTGAACTTAGCTCGTCTGCCAAATTTAAAAAATATTGATTCACAGTTTCTAAATCAGGCATATGATCCGCACAATCGCTACTCAGTACCCTATGCCTATGATAACGTAATGCTCGCCTACAATAAAAAAGAATTACAACGCTTGGGAATCGTAGCAGATAGTTGGGCAGTTATTTTTGATCCAAAATACCTCAAAAAACTAAAAGGAAAAGTTACTGTCTTTAACTCTCAGCGTAATGTATTTGCTGCTGCTTTACTCTACCTAGGCAAAGACCCAAACTCAAGCAATATTAATGATCTAAAACAAGCTCGTACAGTGATCGAACGCGCGATGCCCTATTGGGCAAAATTTGATAGTGACACCTATTATCGAAGCCTCATGCGTGGCAATATCTGGCTGGCGATGAGTTATTCAGTAGACATCTTCAAAACAATTCAAGACCTTAAAGACAGCCACCAAGAAGTAACTATTGATGCGAGATTGCAAAAAGAAGGTAATATGTATGAGCTGGATAATCTGGTAATACCATTTTATGTTAGTGATACAAAGCTTGCCTACCAATTAATCAATAATTTGTTAAGTACCAAAAGCTCAATTGAGCTGGCTAATATGACTGGTGCTAGTATAATGAATAAGGTTGCGCTCGCAAAAATTGATCCAGTAATTAAAAATACACCATGGATTTACCCGCCTAATATGCAAAAAATGCATAGTTTTAAAAACTATGCACCTAAAATACGAATAATGATTAATGAGGCATGGCTGGAATTACAACTTTCATGCCATCAATAAATCTTTATATTAATTCGCATATTTCAATAATAGATAACCACGAGTCCAAGTAAGAACTGTTGTTCCATTTTGTCGAGGAGACAAAACGCCAGTAAAATTTGCTGTACTTCCATTAAATAACCCGTTAGCACCAAATAAGAAAGAATCCATAAATGTTCCATTCGGGCAGATAGCTTGTTGGAGTAGCTTATTACCAGGTTTTATTTCCGAAGCACACTTGGTTGTCAGTGCATTTTTAAATGCTATTGGATCAAATCCTGTTGATTCAGCCATTCCAAGATCAAGAGCTGTAAAATAGAAATTGTCAATACCAATAAAAGAGCTCGTACTGCTTTGTAAAACGGTTTTTAATGTCTGAAGAGTTGCAGTATCACCTTCATTAAAAGTGCCGTCATCGTTTCTTGCTAAAGATACAACCTGACTTTCAATTGTGTTATATTTATTTTGACAACTATCAAAATTAAAACTTGCACTTCCTGTCAAATTTAAAGATTCGGCACTTAGAGTAAACCAAGGTGCAGTAGTTACAGTGTTACTTGGGAAAGGATAAGGAGTTGTTAGAGTAGTTAAAGGATATAAGCTTATTCCACTTTTCTCTGCTGTATTTGAAGTATTTGCCCCTGTCGCAAAACATTCAATACCACCATTTTGGCTGCTATAACTGTATGCTCTGACATACTTACGTGCATCATCAGCACCTAACCCCAATATAGTCTTGCTATAAACATTAAAGGTTTTACCGTTAATTGATACCTGATAAACATTACTTTCATCACTTGGAGTTGTATTAGTAGGGAAAGCAATTTGCATTGAAGAACCACCAACTTCAAAGTCACCAACAGGAGTCAAGATAGTTTGACTAACTGTAGTATTACCTCCAAAGACATTATAATAGTAGTCATTCAGATTAGTCCATGTCCAAACACCCTCTTCACTATTACCATTTATTGTCCTAAATTCTCCAGTTGCATATCCCATCCCTGCCACATAAGATTTCATTCTTTGATAGAAATCAGCAATTTGTTCAGTCGTATGACTTCCTCCATTACGTTTATCTTCAGTACGCATACCAGCAGTAGCAAAAAGTTCTGTCTTAATTTGCGAGGGTTGCACTTGTAATCCGCTGCTAATAATTACTGAGTTTAATGAGTTTAGTAATGGTGCTAAGACACATGGTGCCACATCAGATTCCCCTAATCCCACAATCATAACTTGATTTCCTGATGTTTGCTCTGTACCGCCATTACAATTTACTGGTCGCACGCCTCCAGGAAGAACATCTTTTCCATTTTTATCGACCAGCTCAATTACGCCATTACCATTTAAGAAATCATTAATCCCATCATCGTCATATTCATCATCGTACTGATCATAAGTTTGTTCATCAAATAGCTTAGTTATCTGAGGATAGCCACCATTGCCAGGAATAACTTTATAAAAAGACAATCGAGTACCACTGCTACCAGCATCAAAAATTGCAGTATAAACAGGTGATGTTGCAGAAGATGAGTTAACTACAGTACCACCACTTCCACACCCAAACAAAGCCATACTGGCAATGAAAATAGTTTGAACTTTTAATAAATTTGATTTTTTCTTCATCATAAATGTCCTTTAAAATAACATATAACGTTTCATACTCAATTACATTTCACTTTTATTATTTTGCAATAGCAATTGTAACCAGTAAAAGGTACAACAATAGAAAATTTAGGATTATTTACCTAAGTTACAACATAAACAATATTCCAACAAAATTTAAATTTCTTACACCTCAATAAGTTTAGCTAAATTTTACATGTGGCTTTTTTATAACACTTTCTCAAATTATTTTCTCAAAAAGCAAAAACAATTTACTTTACTCACGCTTTATTTACAGATTATATAGTTTAATGTGATTTTATTCAATAGATAATTTTGTCTACTCCCTGTATGAGAAATATTCTTAACTACTTTTTCTAGAAATAATGCTGATTTTTTTGCCAAGCAAATGTATAATGACGATGCGAGTCAGCATCTATGCTTTCATATATGCGCTAATCAGAGACTATAACAGGAAATAGATTAATGAAATTAAACAACGCCAATTTATTACAAACCAAAGCATTTATTAACGGTTCTTGGATTCAAACTGCTGATAATTATGCGGTATTAAATCCTGCATCACTAGTTGAAATTGCTCAGGTAAGCAAATGTGGTACGAATGAGTGTAATGCCGCAATTGATGCAGCCCAAACCGCCTTAACACCGCTAAAAAAAATGTTAGCCAAAGATCGTGCTGCAATCTTACGTAATATCGCAATGCTGATGCTTGAAAATAAAGATGATTTAGCTACAATACTCACCACGGAGCAAGGCAAAAATTATGCTGAAGCACAAGGTGAAATTATATATTCAGCTGGATTTTTTGAGTGGTTCGCAGAAGAAGCTAAGCGAATCTATGGCGATATCATACCCGCCACCAAACCAAATACCAAGATTATGGTAACAAAAGAAGCCGTTGGAGTAGTCGGTGCAATTACGCCCTGGAATTTTCCATTAGCAATGTTCGCGCGTAAATTTGCCGCAGCATTTGCCGCAGGATGCCCGGTAGTGTGGAAACCATCAGAAGAAACACCATTATCAGCCAATGCATTAGCAGTAATTTGTACGCTTGCTAAAGTGCCACAGGGATGTTTGAATATCGTATCAGGTGACGCAATAGAAATTGGTAATGCATTAATGAAATCCAGTAAAGTCCGCAAAATTACCTTTACTGGTTCAACCAGAACTGGAAAACTACTGATGCGGCAAGCTGCCGATACCGTTAAAAAAGTATCCCTTGAGTTAGGTGGTAATGCACCATTTATCGTTTTTGCTGATGCTGATCTAGATGCTGCAGTTGAAGGAGCATTACAGTCCAAATTTAGAAATACTGGACAAACCTGTGTCTGTGTCAATCGTTTTTTCGTACATGATGCAGTTTATGATGAATTTATCGCCAAATTTGCAGCAAAAATTGCAGAACTAAAGGTTGGTGATGGATTTATGTCTGGAGCCACTCAAGGACCTTTGATTAATCAAATGGCATTTGATAAAGTTACTACACATGTTGCGGATGCCAAACTTAAAGGTGCTACGATAATATGTGGTGGTAAGCCACACCCATTAGGTGGTCTTTTTTATGAACCAACCTTGATTTCAAATGCCAATACCGATATGCTGTTTAATACGGAAGAAACCTTTGGACCGCTTGCCGCTTGCATACGTTTTAAGACCACAGAAGAAGCTCTCAAATTGGCAAACAGTAGTGAAACCGGACTTTCAGCTTATTTTTACACTAAAGATCTAGCTTTAGCATTTCAAGTTGCGGAGAGACTCGAAGTAGGAATGATTGGTATCAATGATGGAATAATATCTAACGAAGTTGCACCCTTTGGTGGAGTGAAAGAATCAGGTATAGGACGTGAGGGTTCTAAATATGGAATTGATGAATATCTCAACATCAAATATACCCTGATTGCTGGTTTATGAATAACTCTCATTACAACTAAAAATCAGAAAATTTGATAAATACAGTTTTGGAAATTAGTCGCGAGATTTACCAAGGTAGTAACTATATTATTGCTCAAAAAATTTCACTAACTGCCATAAACATCTTTAGCACACGCAGGAGCTAACAAATTATAGTATTGATCCTGCGGTGGATTTTTGAGCCATAAAAAAGGCTGGCAATAGCGCGTACCATACATTCCATCAATATGACTCCACATTTTATTTTTAATAACTTGCTGGAGTACCTGATTTGGGCTTTCTTGGGGATTTGAATAATCACTGGCAAATAAATCATACACTTGCTTAGGTGTTGACTTGGCATATTTTTGACGGTAATAACTTTCGCGTTTTACTCGCTGTACCAGGTTAATTTTATTGCCATCAAAACTTAGTAATCCCCGATCATCACGATCAGCGTATGGCAATGGATTAGCAAAGCTATATTGAACCGTTGTACCTACAATCTTAACTTTATCTAATGGGCAATAAGTTAAACCACTAAGACTATATTTAGCTGCCGAACTAATGGCTAAAAATTTACAGTGAATATTACTATCCGCATCCATAGTTCCGCCACTGCCACCCCACACAATAAATATATCTTGCGACTCAAGCTCTGCTTTAGCTAATATCATCAGCGCATAACTATCACCTTCTTTACCCCATGCGACCGCTTTTTTATTAAATAGTAGCTGATCACCATCATTAGTTTTTTGAATCTTAAGCGTGCCATAACGACTGTTGATAGAGGTGTCAGGTTCGCCATTGCGATAATCAGTTACACTAGCAGCGCTAACTGGTATGGTAGAATTGACCGCAACAATTGCTAATGCTGCATAAACAGAACTTAATTTAATCTTCAACATCTCTTAACCCTTTAAATTTGCTAATAATTTACCGATTTGGACAATATCATTAACTCCGTTATATTCACGCATAAAACCAAAATAATTATCAGCAATTGCAGCAAAAATTGGATCATTACGAATCTGATCTAATTCATAATTATTAAACGATGCACTATATTTAGCCTCCGCCTTAGCTTTGGCTTGTTCAGGAGTATTACGTAATTTACCATAATAAATCTCAGTCAGCGCGCGAGCATATTCATTGATTGCCCCACGATGTACCAGCACTGGATTGGTTAGGCTACGGATATAGTAACTCATCAGTATAGATAAAACTTCCTCCGGGTTTTCCAGACTGACTTTAAAATCATGACACTCACCACTAGCATTGAGTTGACGAATAATTGCCCCCTCAATATCTACTGTCTCGCCATTAATCAATAGATTAGCAGCACTTAACGCAGCATAAATCAACCCACGCATACGTAAGGCATATGGAACATCATTTAACTTACTAGCAAGGCTTTTACCACCAATACTCGCAAATGCATCCATCACGATGATATAACCATCAGTAAACAGCACCTTATCTTTGAAATTTAGTTCAAATACATTCTGATTGCGTTCTAAGCGATAGTTCAGACTTATTTCTACTGCAGATGGTTGTTGTGCTTTATAGTGTTGGTATAAATTACGATAGTACGCAAATTGCCACTCACCGATATGCTGGTAGCCAAGCACACCCTTTAATTGCAGGTAGTTGACTAATTCATGCTGCGCTGCGTTTGGATATGCTTCAAACGCTTGGTAAATACTATTTGCTAGATAACGCTCGGTTAACTCAAAACTCTCATTATCAGATAATTCGATTTCCTGATTATAATTGTTTAATCCTAAAATCTGAAATAAATTATTATTCGTGTAGCTAAAAGTATTCAGAAGCGACTTAGTATCTAGCTGATAATATTTTTGTTCTTGCTGAGCAGTTAATTTCAGCGGTGAAATTTTCGTAAAATCCCAACGTAAATCAGTATATTGATTGGCACTCACCGCGGATAACTGTTGCCATAAACCAGAATAATTAAGTTGTGAATTATGATAAAACGGATGCAACGAATGCTGCTGAACTACATTTTTATAATCAAATTTTTGCTCGGTTAAATCATTACCCACCCAGAAATCACTAAAGCTCTGCCCTAGCGTATCCAAAAATAAACCAAGCAATGGAGATGGCTTAATTGTGCTATTATCAGTTTCTTTGCGCCCGATATAGCTAAAAATAATCTGTTGTTTAGCCCCAAGAATCGTATCTAGAAAAACCTGCTTATCTTCATTAGTATAATTACGATCAGCTAATGACCAGTCGTACGCCAGCAAACTCAGCTGATTAGGACGAAATGTGCGTGGAAACTCACCAAAATTCATTCCCAGTACATAAATATGTTTAAACGGCAAATTACGCATATATTGCAGTGACGCACAAGTTATTTTGCCACTAAAAGTAAGTTTGCTCTTAAAATCACTAACATATTCGCTAAAGAGCAGATTAACAATCGCTAAGTTAAGAGTTAGTTCACTATTTTGATTGCTAATACTAGACAAAAAGTCATTGCTGATACTAAAGGAGTCATCATCACTCACTAGCTCAGTTTGTAAATTGGTTAAAATCTCATGTAGTTCGGCAAAACTAAACTCACGATAGCTCAGCGCATCCAGATAAAATTTAGTTTTTAAATTCTCCAGCAATGAAATTAACTTAATTAGTTTATTGACCAACTTAATCTGCGCATTATCCAAATCATCATAAGGAACGTAGTCACCCCTAGCAGCATGATAGAGCGGTAACTTATCGCCTGAACTCATAATTGCTTGATTAAGACACGCACCAAGCACCAGATTATTCAGAAACTGTTTAAAACTATGTACTGGATAATCATGATAACCTAATTCAGCATAATCCGTAGCATCATAGCCAAAATGTACCGCATTGGCTTTTAGCCAGCTCTTGATTAAATCAATATCGTTAGCGCTAATCTCCAGATTGAGTTGAATTTCATTTTGTGCCAAAATTTCCAATAGATAGCTCACGGGTAAATGATATGGTGCATTTAGAATCAGTTGCAGAGTTTCAAGGATTTTATAATTCTTGTGACGACGATTACCTGTCAGGCTATATCCGAGGCGTACTTGTTCACCATCAGCACGCTGAACTAATTCATTATCAAAAACTGCTTTAATATACGGAGCATAATCATCTATGTCTGGCGCAGTTACCAAAATATCACCCAGCGAAGTATCCGGATTGTTATTTAGAATATGCGCAAGCTCATTGAACATCACCTGTACTTCACGCATTGCATTATGACAAACATTAACCTTAAGCGAAAGTTGATTACCCATAAGATCATAAATTGCCGGAGAATCACTAGCGCAAAGCTGCAGAGGGTTGGTATAAAATTTATCATTACTACCCAGACGATATTCAGGACGCAAACGATAGCTTAGATTACGAATATCGTGCTGAATAATCTCAAGCATAGTCGCTGCTTGAGGTAATTCTTGGTTTGAATTAGTATTAAAATTATACACCTCAATATCACTTGCCTGTAATAACTCGATAAATTCGCGCGATTGTTGCCCCAGATTCGCCAAAAGAGGGTTACCGTCCAAGAGATAAAGATCATCCAAACTCAAGTCTGGTTTACGTAGTAGGCGCTGTTCTAACTTAGCCCGAGCTTTATTACTTAACAAATCACCATAATATTCATATGAACAAGGTTGATAATACCAATATATAGTAACTTTACTTGCTAATTTTTGAACTATCTCAAGTTGTGAAGGGTAAACACTGGTTAAACCAAAGATAAATAATTTCTCGGGTAGTTTGATATCTATAGAATTAAGATCAAGTTTCGCAAAATAGGAATAAACATCCAAAAAGGTCGCCTGTTCTCCGATTTTAGCCTCTAAATGCTGCCAGATTATTTTTTGCCAGTTTTTAAAGCGTGCCGATTTCAAATTTAGCAGTTCAGTCGTACGTAGATACAGATACTCATGAAAAATTTGCTGAAGCTGACTAGCAAGCTGATAAGTGCGTAATTTGTTTAATTCACTATCAGCATCATAAATGTAATTATTCAATTCAGTCGAATCATCACATTCAATCTTCTGGCTACACAGTAACTCATAAATTAAATACTTAGCTTGATTAAAATCATAGAGAACTGCTTGTGGATTATTTGCCAGATAAATATTTTGCAGTACAGGGCCAAGCAACACCACGCAATCAAGATTAGCACAAATACCATCGCGAGTAGCAATCAGATCTTTGAGCCAAGTAGCCATTGCTTGATTTGGAACGACAATTTGTTGTCGGGTAAATAAATTGGAGCTTTGGTCACCCTTTATGTGTGTGATTAATAAATCAACTAAACCTAACTTAGCTGGGTTACCACCAATCTCAGTACTTTGAAAAAAAAGTAAATTATCACTCATTTATTATCTCTGTGCAAAATTATCACCTTAACCCTAAACCGCCTATTTTCAAGGCTTTTTGCTTAAAAAACCTAATACTTATCCACAATTTCAGCTCAAAATATTTATTTTATTTATTTTTTACTTGACAAACCATAACACACTGTTTTAATTAAATATTGAATTTTTAAACACTTGTACCAAATCCTTGTAATCGCTTGAAAATACAGCCTTTTTCTTGTCAAGAAATTTTTTATACACAGAGTTATCCACAGCATCTGTGTATAAGCAAAAAATCTCTAAATATTGGGTGATTTAGCAAAAATAGTCTTAGCTCATTCACGTTGGGAATATACATAACCATGTTTTCGTTTAGTTATTTCCAAATCACATAATTGCAGCCATGCATCATGTTCACTTTCACAAAGCAATACCTCACTGCCTGATATTTTATCTGGTAAATTACCATATACTTTTTTAACGCACCAAGTACCCAATAAATCCTGCTCAACCGTCAACCAGTAGAATTTTTGCGTTTTAGGGTGTTCCATAAAAATCATAATTTTTCCAAGTTATACTTTGAACGCTTATAAGTTGAGCTTTTATGTATAGACTCTAAGTGATCGCAATTATAGCTAGGAGCATTGATAAAAAAGGCGACGCGGTGTAGATGAACTACATAAGGAGCCTTTTTTATCAATGCGACAACGCTAGAATTATGAGCACGACGAGTATAATTTAACTGTTTGCAGTTTTGCTTACATTCAACCCTAACAACTGTTTATATTTAGTGGTTGCGTTAGCTCTCTCAGCTAAACCAATTACACTGCTATCTGGTTTATGAATACTACCACAATTGATTAACTTACTCACGGCGGTTACATCATCTAAAAGAGCAAACTCCCCTATCTTATTAATCTGCCAATACCAGATTGCTGAGAGAATTGCGCCCTCATCACTGCGGGTAAATTCGGCAATTTCATTCATAGATAGATTGTGCCCATGAGCATTGGCAAATTCAAGAAATTTAGCATAATTATCTTTGCCAGTTAACTGCAATAAACCACCACCACGAAAATTAAAACCATCATGATCATTAATTCCATCAAGCTGGTTACCCATCCGAGAGCCATAAACTAAATCAAAGAGCCAGGGTTGTGGACAAAAGCTATCATCAGCTGCGTACTCTTCACTTTGTTTAGCCTCAATTTGCGCTTTATATTTAGCAAAAACTAACTTAGCACTTTTATAACGATAGTTACTTGATTCGCTCAAATGCCTAAAATTGGCAGACTCATGTTCACATTGCGCCAAAAAATGCGCTTGCTCAAGTGGCGAACTTATATTACAGTTTATTAATTGTTTTAAAATCAGCTCAATATTCATCACATATTTACCTGATAACACATTCTCAAGACTACATCTTAACACGAACTGATAAGCATCTTTCCGATTAGTAATCCCATAGAGATAACATGCCTAGAACAGTGCTTAACGCCTATCAAACCAAATAATTGCAGTATGGATAAGCTAATGCTCTAACTGTATAATATGGTAAAATAAGATATTATTATCTATTTGAAAACCCCAAGATGACTATACTATTTCAGCCGCTATTATCAACCTACCGCGACAATCCAGAAACCCAACGCGAAAAAGGCACATATTTTGAAAAACTAGCAATGTTATTTTGCAAAACGATGTTTACTCTCACCATTGCTCCTAAAACATGAAAATACTCAACACTTCACCTAGGCTTCTTGCCATATGACTACAGACAATATAATTTCATCGTCAAATGCTAAGTCAATTTATGAAAAGCATGTAAAAGATATAGAAAGTAATACAATTACTTCTATTCAAGGTGAATTTGGAGTAGGCAAATCTACAACAAAAAAATATCTCATTGAGCGTATAAAAAGCAATATAAATAAAAGCATATGCATTGAGTATAATGCACTCCAATATGAAGAAGCTGGGCAAATAACATCTCAATTTTATACTGAAATTGGAACAAAATTAACATATTGTAATAGATTAAAATTATATGCTTGTGCAATTCTAAAAAAAGAGAATCCTAATGCTTCTTATATAACAGGTAACTTAGGTGTAATTGGAATTTTATCGGCAACTATTGCTCTAATCTGGCATTATATGGATGAAAGTATTATTGAGAAATTTAATACAAATTGCATATTGCTTGTTTTACTACTTTTTGCTTTATTAATTTTTGGCTTTAGAAATGAATTAGTTGAAATATTTTCCAGCTTATTACCAAGAAAATCTCATGTACAAATATTAAAAAATCTAGACACCTCGGAATTTAAGGACGCTCCATTATTCATTTTTGTGGATGAGCTTGACCGGATAGATGCAAAGTCACTTCAACTATTACTTAATGAAGTTCTAATTTTGCATGTAATTTTAGATTCAATAAAAATACAGCATAAATTTTTTCTATTTTACAACCTCAATTCAGTACGTAATATATTAAGTAAATCAGATATTGCCGACGTAGATTTTTATCTTCAAAAATATATCCATAATGGATATAAAATATATAAACCTGATTTCTTGCATGCGCTACACTCCAAGATTTATAATTGCAGGAGAAAGGAAAAGATAGTAACCACTGGTGAAGGGCTAACTAACTCAAATATTTTTTCAAACCCATTCTTACCAGATAAGAAACTGATCCCAAGCTCAGAAATACTCATAGTAATCAATGAAAACTTGCTTTCATTTAGAGACTTGGAGCGGTTCATCTCTTTCTTATCGACTAGCGAATATGGTATATCTAATGCTTTAATATCAGATTTTAATATAGTTAAACAAGATTACCAATTTAAAGTTGACATTACTACAATCATAGTGTTTTTTGATTATAGATATCAGGTTAACTTAATAGACCTTCCTTTAGATATCGAGTCAATACAACAAAATAGGATAATATATAGCTTATTGCTTGATTTTGAGAAAGCTATTCAAGCGTTGTATGGATGCTCTTTATTCGGTGATACTAAATTAAAAACTCAAATAATCTCTGAAGCAAATAAAAATATATTTACTTCAGAGCTTGATCATATTTCATTGCGCTATTATGATGACTCACGTGTATATCCCAGTACAATTGAAAACGGCGAAGTAGATTTTAATATTGACTACGAAGATAAATTAGAACACATATTTTCTGAATACAACTACCGAGTAAATAATGGCTCTTCTTTAATTGACTATATTGAAGCAAATTTAGGTGAATTTAATACATCAAGACAAGCATATAATCCTCATTTAAAGGAACTTAGTAGTACAGGCTTATTATTAAACGAAACAAATTTTGATGATTTTATGAGATTTATTTTAGATCTAGAAAAAAGGCTTGCTTTATTTTTACAGCAAAAATATGAAACTTTTATATTCTCAACAGAACATGCAGCTAATTTATATGACGCAGCAATTAATTCTGTCATTTATTGCCTTGCAAAGCTGCTACCAAGCGATCCAGAGCAATTCAGTAGATTAATTAATGCTTTTATAAATTATAACAATAATAAAGAGTTTTCTACCTCTTTATTATTTTATTTAGGGTTATCAAGACTTGATTCCCCATACTATCCTATTTTTGGAACCAATCACAATAACATCTTGAAATTACTACATGAAATTGAAATATTAGATATTAATTTCTCTGATAATGAATTTAATTTTCTCTTTCTTTATGAATATTTTGATACCATCAGAAAAAGAAATAACTACCGAACCAACCATGATCTTACTATCGACAGCCACGGAAATTTAAGATTAGATAAATCAGGCTTTACGTGGGATTATAGCGTTGGTGGTATAGTAGACAAATTAACATGTGTATTAAAATCTATAAACATTGAAAATCCAATTGATACATCATATTACGGATTATTTTTTGTTATTGGTTCACTACTGTATAGTAAAAATCAAAATATATCACTTAAAAAAGATGACTTGATAATTGGCGGAATAAAAAACATTATAAGATCATGGACTGAACCTATTTTGACACGGACAATAGAATATAAAAACAAACAACTCCATAAAGATATGATTGAAATTCTAAATTTGTTTAAATAAAAACAAAAATTTTTGGCAATTTAATTAACTTCTATAAAGTGTATTAAAGTTTACAGTAGCAAAAATTAAAATACTTAGAATAAAGCAACGTTACCACTCCCACAAACAAAGAACCTGCTAAATCAGGTATAATAACCTACTTAAAAATCTATACTCAATCAGATTCATCATCCTAGGTCGTTGATTTATTCCTCACTTACAGTTAGTAAGCTTCGTCGTAAATCGCCTATTAGTATTTCCAATCTGCTTGAGTATACCAAATATAGGAAATAAATCAATGCTTGAGATTGAACACATTAATGAAATCGCTAACCTACCAGCAATCCTAACTACACAACTCACCGAACTACGGGGGTTTCTTTGACTACACAGGCAAAAAAGCCAAATTAGATGATGTAGAAAAAGAACTTGAAAATCCCGAAATCTGGAATACTCCAGATCGAGCACAAGAATTAAGCAAACAGAAAAAACAGCTGGAAACAGTTGTAATGACACTAGATCGCTTGGGCAATAGCCTTAGCGCATGCAGCGAACTATTTGAACTAGCACAAATGGAAAATGATGAAGAAACGATGCTAGTGGTTGAAAGTGATCTAAAAGCAGCACAACAAGAGCTGGATAAACTAGAATTTCGCCGGATGTTCTCACACCCAATGGATCCAAATAATTGCTTTATTGATATTCAGTCTGGCAGTGGTGGTACCGAGGCGCAAGATTGGGCGGATATGCTCTTTAGAATGTATTTACGTTATGCTGATCGTAAAGGTTTTCAGGCAGAGATTCTGGAGGAACAATCTGGCGAGGTTGCGGGGATTAAAAATGCCACAATTAAAGTCTCAGGTGATTATGCCTTTGGTTACTTACGTACCGAAACTGGTGTCCATCGCTTAGTACGTAATTCACCATTTGATTCGAATAATAAACGCCATACTTCATTTGCCAGCGTGTTTATTTATCCCGAAATTGATGATGATATCCAGATTGAGATCAATCCAGCTGACTTACGTACCGATACCTACCGCGCATCTGGTGCTGGTGGACAACATATTAACAAAACAGATTCGGCGGTGAGGATTACCCATATTCCAACCAATACCGTGGTGCAATGCCAAAATGATCGTTCACAACATAAAAACCGTGATGAAGCAATGAAGATGCTAAAAGCCAAACTCTATGAGCTTGAGTTGCGCAAAAAAGAAGCTGAAAAACAAAAGCTTGAAGATAGTAAAACTGATATTGGCTGGGGACATCAGATTCGTTCATATGTATTTGATCAATCACGGATTAAAGATTTACGTACCAATGTCGAGATTGGTAATATCCGTGGTGTAATGGATGGTGATCTTGATCCATTTATTGAAGCTAGTCTAAAACAAGGTGTTTAATATGATTAAAAGATTACTCAAAAATAAATCATTGCGCCAGCTAGCTGTTTTAGCACCACTAGGAATGATGCTTACTGCTTGCCCAAGCATAGTCACTATGTTACCATCAATGGTGCCATCTATGGTACCTTCAATTAACTATAACTCCATTGATGTACAAAACCCGAATCAAATCAGTTGTAATGAAGGTGGAATGTTTTCTTCAGAATATTGCTCGATTCCAATTAGTCGATTTGTTGCCATCACCAGCAGTAATGCCGATCCGTATTACGGAAGCGTACTATTACTTTATGGTAAAGATCATAATTTTTTCTTTGACAATATTAATAAAACTGAAATTTTGGAAAGTATTAATCTAGCTTTTATTAAAAACTATCCAGATACACCTCACTTTGCTGCACTGCCTGATGCATTGCAACACCTCTATATTGTTACCAAAGAACGCGATATCCCTGAGCATAATTATCAAAAACTGTTTGAAACCTATATTTATCTTTACACAATTAATGCGATGGATTTTGCAACCAACGGTTGTGATGCTACAACTCAGTCCTACTTAAGCGCTGCCTCAGTTAACTATCGACAACAATATATGCTTTACAAAGCATTTAGTATGCAATATACCAATGATATTCTGCATCATATCTCAGGGTCACTAACTGGTAAATATGCCAATGAACATGAGATTTACAATGCAATTTATGCCGAGGTACTAAAGCTTGATCCATATCAACTAGAAAATATGGCACAGGCAATCTATGCACGTACCAGTAGTAATTTACCTGATTTTGACGATAGTTTTTATAGTACAGGCCTAAAATTTGGCGAAATTGGTACATTTAGCTGTACGCCAATTGGTAGTATTTGGGAGAAATTTGGTTATGAATTTTTTGGGCGCGTAGTTTCAGGTTTACCACACTACGTTAGATTCAAAAATAAAGATTCATTTACTAGCTACGATGACACCATTATCCCAGTGGTAGATAATACAAAAGAGTCTAAATAATGAGTATATGATAATTAAGTTATAAATTAGCAAATTTTATTAATAGAGCCTCGTTTATTATACGAGGTTTTATTAATAAAAATACATTTGTATTTTATAACAATTTGTAAAATTATCCATAATGGATAGCTATATTTTTGCAAGTTATGCTACAATTTACTCAACTAATGGATGTTATATAAATGATTTAACTGTTCTTGATAATTACGTTCGTATTAACATTATATTATTTTGAGATATTTTTAATCACTGAATACGGAGAATTTATGCAACTACTTAAACATTTAGGGCTGATGATAGTTTGTGGAATAGCATTACTGGCATGTAATAGTGGCTCAAATATTACGTCGTCAAACTCACAGTTTCAACCCACTACAATAACCTTACCCAGTGGAACTAATATCACGATTCCAAGTACTAATCTTTATGTTCCACATAATCAAATACTACAAGTGCCAATTACAATTGTTGGCGGGAATCTTGCTAGTGGCGAATCACTGATGATTTCAGCAACGCTTACTCGCCAAAGTCAAGCTGTCAAGACTAGTAATTCTTTGGAAGAAAGCTCTAATTATAATAATCCTATAATTTCAATTTCACCTACAATAATTTCGGTGAGCCCACATCTAACAAGTACCGCATATTTGAATATTGATGACTCAGATGGTTCCACAGGAGCTTATTCAATTAGCATAACAATAAAAGATGTAAATACAGAGACCAATCTCACCTACCCAGAAGATCTGTATATGCTCATCTTAGAGCATACCTGTTCATCATCAGATTTACAATCTTGCAATGATAGGAACCGTTGCTATGCATATATAAACCCAGCAATAGCTAGTGTTAATCAAAATGGTCGTATTCAGTATAGTGCTACGGCAGTATCACCTACTAGCTACCCAGTATGCTTTGCCAATATTACCCAGCAGACTATGTGGAACTCCACTGCAGAAAGCATTGCCAGTATAAACTCATCTGGTCAGATTACCCCGATTAACCTTGGTGATACTCTCATTACTGCTGGTTCTAATACTTATAATATAAATTATCTCTGGTCGCAATCTTCTGAGTTAACTGTGGTGCCAGCTGTCCCATTTCCTGGAGGATATGGTAGCTTGTCAGTCACAAACCTAAGTGATATCACCTATAGTTGCAGCAAAGGATTAAATAAGCCTATCTATATGATGGTAAATAATGCCACAGGCATTTTAAGTCAAATCGTTCATGGCAATGCTCACCTTAGTGGATATGTAGTCGGTGTAACTAAATCTGATATCCCTATTACAGTTGGAAGCACAGGATATGGTGAAACACGTGCATTTGTTGCCGGACTGCCATTTTCATTAAATGTCAAAGCATGCCAAGATCATCTAGATTTTCCAATGACACTTAGTTATGGAGGAACTATTAATGGTTATAAATATCCAAATACAGTTGTGTATATTAAAGTTATCGAATAGCAAAGTTTTACCGTTGAAACTTTGCTATTTAAAAGAATAGGTAATCTTTTTATAGATTACCCACTCTTTTAAATATAAGGAACTAATTAATTACTCGCGGTTGTTGAGCTACACAATGAATTATCATCTGGTAACTCACGGCTAATACCATGTGGATAGCCACGATAATTAACACCAAATGATTGATGTAAATAAGCTAAAAAGCCAGTTTCACCACAACCAAGGCGCGTAGCCAAGCTTTGCCAATCTAATTGCTTGTTATTTATCGTTACCCAATTTGGCGACCAACCAGCTTCAGCTAGCCCCGGCATTTTCGGTAATGCCATATACATCAAATGATCAAAGCTTGGTAGATTTTCTGACCATAAAGTACCTTCAATACCGACTATGTTTTGTGGGTTTTTAGCTTTGGATTGAGTTTTACTTGCTGTTTCCGCCATACTCAAGCTGCTATAAGTATCAGAATACCCTGTTGCCCAAGTAAATCCAGGTTCATACATACTTGGAGTATATGCTAAATCAAAATAAGTTTTATCCGCATAAGCCAATACAGTCGGGTAATTATTATTTGCTAAGCTAACTGCTTGTCCAACTCCTTCAGAAGATGGATTCCATACCCACACATGCCCGGTTTGATTAGCTGCAACAATATTTTTACCTAAAGATGCACTTTCATTCTGAATAAATTGTTGCCAGCCAGAGAAAATTAAATCACGGTTAGAAGCAGCCAATTTCTGGAAAAATAAGTGAGATTTTTCCAATGATGACAGATTAGCCCACTCATTACGACAGCTCGTGTCATTTGTCCAAGCATGTGAACTTACTTCATCACCACCGACACTAACCTCATTATTAACCGCATAAACGGTGCTTTGATTATTAAACTGTGCGGCAATATTTTGCATAATAGTATTCATCGTTGGTGTAAATTGATTTCCAACTGAAATATCTGTTCCGTAAGTACATACCGGTAAAACATCATCGCTATAACCTTGTACTGAAACAAATTGCGAATTATCATTTGGATCAACCATTACCTCAGGTAACGCCTTAATTAATGCTCGGGCGTGCCCCGGTAGATCAATTTCTGGAATAATTGTAATTTGATTAGCATTAGCATAACTAATTAATGTTTTAATATCCTCTGCTGAGTATGAACCACTGTAAGCGCTATTAGCAAGCGGGTAAACTTGCTGAGTCAAATTAGTAGTGTCTAAATTATTTTGCGGTAGCATATTAGGACCCACCATTTGCCCTAAACCACGGTTGGCGGCAGTAGTAGTTAAATTCGGATATGATTCCAAACCTAAACGAAAGGCCTCATCATCCGCAAAATGAATATGTAAGGTATTTAATTTTTGGCTAGCCATAACATCAAGCAGCGTTTTAATTTCAGCAACGCTAAGATAATGACGTGCAGTATCTAACAATACTCCACGATATTTAAAGCGTGGATAATCAGTAACAGTCACACTAGGAAGAGTCTGCTTATTTTGTGCCCAAATTTGGCGTAGCGTTTGTAAAGCATAGTATGCGCCAGTCTGGGTAAGCGTTTCAATAGTTATATTATCCGCATTAATCGTAAGACGATAGCCTTCAGGGCTATTGGCAATTGATTTAGGATCACTAATTTCGGTAATGATAATACCAGTGTTTGCTCCACTATCATTATCAATTAGAACAGGTTTTTTCTGTTTCCAATCACTCTTAATTTTTTGTGCCCACAAACTTGCAACACTATTATTGTCATTTAACTGATTATGGATGGTTAATTGTTTCGGCGGTGTGAACCCATCACTACCAATAGCTTTAATACTAACTGGTTGTGGCACAATTCCAGGCAGTGAATCAGTGATAAAGCTTTGACTATTTTGCCAATTTGCGGTTAATTTATCCTTAATCTGCGTTTCAACTTGATTATGATCATAGCCAAGCAAAGAATATTGGGTAAGCTCCGTGCTTATCGTATAAATTCGCGGAACTCCATTTTTAGTATAATTATCACTAATTAAAAATAAATTTTGCGGAAGTGCCGAAACATTACCTGCAGGCCATTGATTACTATGAGCAAGGCGAATATAATAGCGTCCTTTTTCTTTTAGCGGGAAACTACTAATTGGCTCTAGCACTGTAAAATACCCTTGGCTTAAATCTGGCGCATTAAATGGTGATTTTACATAATGCAAATTAGCACATCCACCATCAGCATTACACACTTGCATTTCCAATGCTGGATTGATATTCTGTGCAGCTAGACTGTAGAAACTACGTGGCATATAGAACCCAATTTGCCATTTGTTTATGTCATCACCAGTATTATGAAAATTAAACATTACCGAATACTGTGCTGGCTCAGTGTCACCATCCATTTTACCAATCTGAATCTGGTCCACTACTAGGCTAGATTTCTCAACTAATGCAGCAAACGCATTATTACTAATTAAGCCAGTTAAAATCAATGCTAAAGTTTTTTTATTCATCCGCATGTAAATTTCTCCAAATATTTTGCCTCTATTATATACTAATAACCATTATTGAACCACTGGAATTAGGTAAATTTAATCAACAATGCCCATGATTTATTCTATAATTGACGGTTAACCAAATTAAATCTATTCACAGATATTCATTAAGGAGCTATTATGGATCGCAATATAGAGAAACTAGAGCCACAAATCGTCTGGAAATACTTTAAAAATATTACGCAAATTCCTCGCCCATCTAAAAAAGAAGCAAAAATTTTGGCGTATCTAATTGAAGAAGCTAAACGTTTAGAACTTGATTACGCCGTAACGCCAATTGGCAATATTATAATTCGCAAAAAAGCAACAGATAATACCCCTACGCGTAAAAAAATTGCCCTTCAGGCCCATATGGATATGGTTCCATCCAAAACTAAAGAATCTAATCATGATTTTGAAAATGATCCGATTGATGCCTATATTGACGGGGAATGGGTAACTGCTAATCAAACTACTCTTGGTGCGGATAACGGTATGGGTGTTGCAATGGCACTAGCCGTATTATCATCTACAGACATTAAGCATAATGATTTGGAAGTTTTAATTACCACCGACGAAGAAGCTGGGATGAGTGGTGCCTTTGGAATCGTTGGTGATGAATTACAATCTCAGGTATTATTAAATTTAGACTCAGAGGATGATACTGAGGTTTGTATTGGTTGTGCAGGCGGAATCAACACTAATATTAGCTACCCTTATACAAGAGTAAATGCAAAAACAGAAGCAATAACCTATAAAATTGAGTTGAAAGATTTATTTAGTGGTCACTCTGGTGTTGATATACCACTAGGACGAGCTAATGCAATTAAAGAGGTAGCACACTTATTAATTCAACTACATAACAAATTTGACATTGACCTAGTTTCAATCAGTGGTGGAAAATTACGTAATGTAATTCCGTCATATTGTGAAGCAGTCATTACTATCGCCAATCGTGAACCAAGTGAAGTGATTAACTTTATAGATAATTACGCTAAAGATCTCATACAAGAATTTGCAGATACTGACCCAAATTTGAAATTAACCATTCAGGAAATTGCATCAGCAACACACATTATTGCTCAGCATAATGCACTACATTTCATCAATGCCCTCGCCAGCGTATTTAATGGCGTATGGCGGATGAACAATAAACTGGGAATAGCTGAAACTTCAAGTAATGTTGGCGTGGTTAGCACCACTGATACTCACTTGGAGGTAGTAACTTTGCAACGCAGCGCAATGCATGCACCTAAAATAAAAGCAGCTAACAGTGTAGCCGCAGCTTTTAGACAAATTGGTGCAGAAATTGAACATTCTGATAGTTATCCAGGTTGGCAGCCAAATATTGAAAGTCCGGCTCTAGCGGTAGTTAAGCAAGTATATAGCGAATTATTTAATCACGATATTCACGTAGGTGCAACTCATGGTGGGTTAGAATGTGGTCTGATTATGGATAAATTTCCGTCACTTGATGCAATTTCGATTGGCGCAACTATTCGCTTCCCCCATTCACCAAATGAAAAAGTAAACATTCAGTCAGTTGCCAAATCATGGAAACTACTAACTAAACTAATTGAAACATTATAGTTTAAGCTTTGGCAGTTTAGTTTAAATCTAAGCTGCCATTTAATATCTATTTAATTAATATTTTGCTAACGTTAAGAATATGACACTAAATAATAAAATTACTGCATTTGGCACACAAGTAAATATAGCTGAATGTAAAATTGTGGCACCACAAGCCGATGTATTGTCGTGGCATTGTGATGATCTGCAATTTTATTTGCAAATAAAAGACGTTGCAACATATCAGGTAATTCCGGCACAAAATATAATAAACATTGAAAAAGCTTCTACGCTACAAGATGAGTATTTAATCAATACTTGGCTTTATGGTACTGTTTTTGCATATTTGTTACAACACCGTGGTTATTTAGTCTTACACGGTTCTGCCGTTTTGGTTAATGGAAGAGCTGTGGTTTTTAGTGGTGATTCAGGAGCAGGTAAGTCAACCTTGGCAGCAAGTATGGTCCACCATGGTTATCAATTAATTACTGACGATGTAGTAGCAATTCGAGCTGGCGAAAATGGACAGTTACTTATTGAACCTGGACCTTCTCGTGTTAAATTATGGTCGGATGCTCTAACACAAGTTGGAAAATCTAGTAATGGTTTACAAAAAGTTATTAATAAAGAAGACAAATACGAGCTTCCAATCTCTAAGTCTCACCCTGATGCTGTGCCACTTGCCCAATTTTATGAATTAAACCCCGCAGAAGAATGTGGAAAAATTGAGATGACTCAGCAACAGGCAAATGATAAAATAAACACCTTGATTAAGAATACTTACCGTTATCAAATGTTAAAGCCAATGGGGAAAATCGCACAACATTTCCATCAAATAGTTTCATTGGCAAAACAAATAGAAGTATATAAAATAGTTCGTCCACGTAATCAATATCTATTAAACGAATTAACCAATATACTGATCGCCAATTTTAAATAATCAATAAATATACCCTTAAATAAATTTTTAGAAAAGTAAAATGACTACTAATTTAACACTTACTTCAAGCGTACAACGCAAAGACAAAGATGTCGCAGAAACAGAATTTGAAAATAATGTAATTTTATTGCACATCGAGCATGGCAAATATTATAACTTTAATGAAACCAGTTCAGACTTATGGCATTGGTTAAAAGAAGTGACTACTGGAGAAAATTTAGCTAAACAGCTACATCAGAAATATGACTGCAGCGTTGAGCAAAGTGAGACCGATGTTCTGAATTTTTTAAATGAATTGCTCCGTGCTGATTTATTAATTAATAAATCATAAATTAGCCAGTTATGCAAGCCTTAAAATTACGTCGATTAAGTTGGAAGCTAAGACTATTTCTTGTGTTGTTATTTTTCCTTTTAGCTTTTATGAGAATCGCAATTTTAACCATTCCATTCAGAATATTAGCAAAACTTTTTTTACAGCCTAAAACATCATCTTGTAGTTCTAAGTTAGCACCAGAAAAGCATGCTATTTATGCTCGAATTATTGGTCGCATGACAGCCTCGGTAGCTCGGTATACACCTTGGCAATCCAAATGCCTGGTACAAGCTTTGGCATGTCGATTACTGCTCCGCCATTACACAATTGCTAATATTTTTTACTTGGGTGTTGGCAAAGATGAGGCAAATAAATTTATAGCTCATGCTTGGATTAATTGTTTAGATGAAACTATTGTCGGAGGTAGCAGTAGTTTTGAACGTTATAAAATAATTTCACAGTTTGAAGACATTTAATGCAAAAGCTATCTGATATGCATAATAAATACTCACCGGAATTGAGCCTAATCTTGCTTATCCTGCAAAATCAGCTAAACAATACAAAATTTATGCAGTTATTATTGCAGATACGTTGGGATTATTTATATACTTTAATCATACGTCACCGTGTAATTGAACAAGTTTATAGCAAACTAAAAAACACTCCTCAAATACCTGCTAATTTCATAGCAAAACTTAGGCAAACTAACCACCAAATAAAGTTTAACCTACTCAATATGCATGCAGAAACAATACGAATTACACGAATTTTAGAAGAGCACGATTTACCATACATAATTGTTAAAGGTATCCCATTAGCTATCGAAATTTATGGTGGTTCTGACAAAAGACAATGCAAGGATATTGATTTGTGGGTTACTCCCGACAACTTGGAAAAAGTACAAAAATTATTAATAAATGCAGGTTATCTGCAAACTTTGCCCTCTTATCAATTGAGTGGCTATAAGAAAAATTATTATCTTTGTCATAAACATGATTTAGCATTCTTTCATTCTGAACGCAAGGTAGAAATTGAGCTCCATTTTCGCTTAGAGTATTTTGGCATCAATTTTTTTAAATTTAATCAAGTAGCAACTCAACAAATTATAAGTAATAAAGATCAAATCGTTACACTGCAACATGACTACCATGTCTTATATTTAATGCTCCACGGCGCAATTCATGCTTGGTCACGCCTTCGTTGGCTGCATGATATTTACCTCTATGTAACCCAAGATAAATGTAATTTAACCAATGTTTATCAGTTAAGCCTAAAATTAGACTGTAGCCACATTGTTCTCCAGACACTAAGCCTGCTTGATAAAGTATATAACTATCAGACACCAGAAATTAATCAACTATTGTCTAAAATTGATAAAAGAAGTATATTGCTGGCACAAGCTGCATATCAATTTATTGTAGCAGATTATGAATTAACTGGAGGGCACGGGATTTTTAGCAAGATGTTTTTTAAATATCGCTTTTATTTAGCTAAACTTGCAGCAAAAGGACAGCGCCATCAAGCAATTTTTGGTGATTTATTTAAAATTGATCGCCTCTTCCCTTATTTTAATTTGCCACGAGGTTGCGAATTTGGCTACTATCTTCTTTACCCGCTATGGATAATCAAATATATCATCACTAGGAAATAAACTTGATGCAAAACAATACATTGGATTTTTTATTGCGCTTATATCGCTTTAATCCAAGAAAAATAATCTTGAGCTTCGTATTAACCATCTTGCTCAGCCTGTTTGAAGGTATCAGTATTGTTGCTATATTACCTGTTTTGAGCTTGACCGGACTTTATAGCAATGGTAACTCAAATTCATTAGTTAGACTGTTAAATAATTTAGGTACTCACCATTTAACCTTGAGTTTGGCATTAATAATCTTTATTATGTTAATTGCTGTTTCTGCAATACTACAAAGACAACAAAGTTTATTAACTGCTAATATTCAACAAAAATTTAATACTCATCTAACTACAAATTTATACCGTATACTAGCAAATACCAGTTGGAGCTACTGGCTTGGCAAAACTAAATCTGATATAAATCACGTAATCAGCAATGAAATTTCCCGAGTAACTATAGGATGCTACTTTCTGTTTCAATTGGTAGGTGCTGCTTTTATTCTCTTGATTTACTTAATTTTATCAATCTGCATTGCCCCATTTCTTACTCTTTTAATTTTTCTAGGTGGCGGAATTTTATTTATTATATTATCTTCTTTAGTTAAGAAATCACGTTACGCTGGTGCAGCAATTTCGCAATATAGTCGTGAGCTATTTTTTGGTATTAGTGAACACCTTAATGGTATTAAAGAAGTTAAGGCTTATGGCTTAGAAAATTTCCATTTAAAACAACTAAATAATTTACGCAATAAAGTAGAAAATAATTATTTGAAATTTAATCAAACACAGACCAAGCTTGATATGATTTACAAGATTGTTGCTGCATTATTTATTAGTGTTGTTTTTTATGTGGCAATTGAGTTTCTTCATCTTGGGATTGAAAGCCTTTTATTAATAATTATCATTTTCGCTCGAATCTGGCCACGCATTTCCAGTCTACAAAACTCGCTTCATTCCATTGCTGTTGCATTACCTGCTTTTAATACTATTCAAACATTAGAACAAGAAGCACTAAATGAGCAGCAAATTACTCAACAAGTAACTCAACAAATTAAACATTTAGAAACTATTACCGTTAAGAATTTAAGCTTTCGTTTCGCGAGCCAATCACAAGCAACATTACATGACATATCGTTTGACATTAAACATGGAGAATTTATCGCGTGTGTCGGGCACTCTGGAAGCGGAAAGAGTACCTTATCGGATCTATTACTAGGTCTACTCTCACCAACAGAAGGTTATATTATGGTAAATCAAATACCATTAACAGCAATCAAAGAGAGCTGGCAACAATTAGTAAGTTATGTCCCTCAAGATATTTTTTTATTTAATGCCAGCATTCGCGAAAACCTTTGCTGGTCAGCACCACTAGCAAGCGAAGATGAAATTTGGGAAATGCTCAAAATAGTACAGCTTTACCCATTAATCAAACAACTACCAAATCAATTAGATAGCTTGGTTGGTGATCGTGGAATAAATCTCTCTGGCGGCGAACGTCAGCGTCTGGTTTTGGCGCGCGCTTTATTACGCAAACCACAGTTATTAATACTAGATGAAGCAACCAGTGCTCTAGATGAACAAAACGAGCGATTAATCCAACACGCGTTAGAACAGCTTAAAGGTAAGCTCACAGTATTTGTTATTGCCCATCGCCTAAGCACGATCGCCCAGGCTGATAAGATCATTACATTAAAAGCAGGTAGTACCGAAATAACTTCGTGTAAATAAACTAGTTTAATTGCATAGTGTAGTTCTGAGAAAAACCACAATTATAATTTGTCGTGCAATTACGAGACCAATTAGAGCTAAGATTATAATACCCTAAACGTTCTCCAAACCATTGTGGATTAGTCAAACAAGTACTAGAAATTATTTGCCCAAGAGAATCTGTTATTATAAATTTCATGCTGTGAGTATTATTATAAGCATAAACACAACCATTCATTCCATTATAGCTGTAAGCAGTACATAACGATAAATTAGATGCACTATTCGTAATATAGCTTCCAGGTTGCAAACTGGCACTACCACTAATATTTTCTCCCGACATTAAATTTGTACAAGAACTATCTGAGTAATAATTGACCAAAATACTATTAATTGCCAACACATGAGTTAATGTCATGCTTAGTTGAAGCTGAGTCAAATTTTCATCTTGTAATTGTGGATATTTTAATGGCTGATAGGTAAGCAGATTGACATAATTTTCCAATAAATTTGTCGGGCTTGGCGAAGGGGATGGCGCAGGTTGAGGAGAAGGCTCTATAGTTGGTTCAGGAATCACAGCCGATGTACCAGTCCCACCATTGCATGAATCCAAAAGCACAACCATACTACCACAAGCAAGTAATACTAATAAAATTTTAATTTTTTGCATATATAATTATAGTTCATAAAAAAGCAATAGTCATCTTGTAGCATGTTATTGAGTATAGATAAATTTTGCTTTAGCCTAAATAAAGTTGACTATTTTGCATAGCTATCATTTAATTCGGTAATTTCAACGCTAATCCCCAACTCCAATTGTGTAGCACTTTTGTTAAATTCGCTATAAAGCAATGATTGTAAATTAGCGGAAGTTTCATGAAGTAATTCTGCACTACGCCCTTTTAATAATTTTACTGTCAGATGAACAAAAGCATTACGCTCTTGATTATCACCTAAAATAAACACATCATGTAAAATAAGCCTGCTTTTACAGCTAGTTAGCTGCGTTGGTAGTTTTTCAACTAATAAATTTTGACACTTTTGTAAGGTCTGCTTAATTTTATCATTTGTCTCGACAATATTAGATGATGCTTCTAAAATAAGGTGTGGCATAATAAATCTTTCTTAGTATTAATTAGCTTAGAAGCAATATTATACTGCAATCGCTATGAGATGATTTATATAATTAAGAGGGATATGATAGTTTGAATAGAATTGTTATGCTATAGCGTAAAAATAAGCTTTATGACTTTTCTTTACATTTGTATAGACATGTAAAAAGCCCAGAGATAATCTGGGCTTAGTATTTGGAGCCTGGCA
>DAORIZ010000015.1:0-33918 GCA_035438765.1 Burkholderiales bacterium
ATATTCGCTATTATGTGCATCAATTGATGGCACTAAGTAAATATCAATTTTATGTCGTTGCATTTCATTGCGTAGTGCTGATAAACGCTTTTGAATAGTCATAAATTTAACCTTATTAAAGTGGTAAATATTAATTTATCAGATTTTACCATAACTAGGCAAGGATTAGCTTAAACATAGCGTCAGTAATTTATAGAAAGCTTTACTCCACCTAAGAATAATCTCAAAAATCAATACTAAGCGGATATTATTAATAATTAAACCAACTTTATAATTGTATCTGCTATGTGCATATATCATTGCCTCCACCAAACTTGAAATCAGAACATTTTATGAGATATTTTCAAAAAACCAATAATTTCCTCTTACTGTTTCATGATAAAATTTGCCTAACTTAGTTAATCTGCTTGGTTAAATAACAACTAACTTTACGTTTTCGTAGAAAGAACATACACATGAAAATCGAAGAAATTCAGAAAAATGCATTTGGAATGCCTTTTTGTTCTCCCAGTGCATCCAAAATCGAATACAAAATGACTAATCGTGAGTATTTCATCATTTCGTACGAAACCGATTATGATGCGCTACAGGCAGTCGTACCAGAACCGCTGAAAGTGGTTAGTAACGTAGTTAAAATGGAGTTTATGAAAATGCCGGATGCAAATGGATTTGGTAGTTTTCAGGAAGCCGGACAGCAAATTGAAGTTGAGTTTGAAGGTAAAAAGGGTGCTTACGCACATGCAATGTATGTAAATGATGTAGCATCAATTTCTGCTGGACGTGAAATCTGGGGTTATCCTAAAAAATATGCAAGCCCAGAATTAAAAGTTGATGTTGATACACTTTTAGGAACGCTCAAATATAACAGCACTATTGTTGCAGCAGGTTCAATGGGCTATAAATATCAAACGTTGGATAGTGAAGCGATTAGAAAAAATTTAGAAGAAACGCCGATTTTTATGCTTAAAATCATACCGCATGTCAATCTTAAAGAAGCTGCCATCTGTCAACTAACCAAATGTTTTATTGCAGATGTCAAAGTTCACGGTGCGTGGAGCGGTCCCTGTGATCTTCAGCTATTTAATCACGCTCTAGCAACACTAAATCAGTTGCCAGTACGTAAAATTATCGGTGCATCTTACTTCATTGCAGATGTTAATCTGATTGGTGGAGAAGTTGCGTTTGATTATTTAAAAAAGTAAGGTATAATAATAACTGGACAATTAGAGATATTCTAAACAAGATCAAAGTTACGTCAGAAAATTTAGATTATCTTATTATCTGGTTAACCAAGAATTTAAATCCGCCAATAAGAAGTATGCTAGACTAACGAGTAATTTATATATAAATGCATATTCTCAGGGCTTAAGAAATAGAATAATAGAGCTTTTGTAAAGCCAATAACTATACAAAATGAGAGATTGTAATACTACTGGATAATTTAAATTTGGCTATTGAATAATCTGTATCTCAATTATTTATTGCTTAACTATTCTTACTAGGAATTAAGGAGATAACCATAATCGATGCGACAAATTTACGAATCCATAAAACAAGAAAAGCTGGCTGTACTAATTGATGCCGATAATGCCAGTAAAAAAAGCATAAAAGACATTATGACTCAAATAGCTAACCTAGGTAATGCTAGAATTAAAAGAATATTTGGAGATCTTAGAAATCCGCAAATGAATGGTTGGAGCGAGATTGCTGCAAATTATGGCTTTATTGAATTCCACCAAACATCATACACAACAGGAAAAAATGCAACTGATATTGCGATGGTAATTGAAGCAATGAGAATAATGTATACCAATAAAGACATAACTGGTATGTGTTTAATTTCTAGTGACAGTGATTTCACCCCTCTTATTAGCATACTGAAAGAACATTCAATAATGGTCTATGGATTTGGTAAGGATTCGACTCCATTAGCCTTTAAAAAGTCATGTGATATTTTCTTTGATGTAGAACAATTAGCTAATCCCACAATAAATACAGTCACTCGTAAATTAACTATGAAAGATCAAGAGAATATTAAAATAGCAATTAATGCACATGCATATGATACAAATGATTGGGTACAAATAGGTTCGGTTATTTCACACTTAAGCCGAATTGATAATGAATCAATCAATTTGCCTAAAAAATATGGGTTTAATAGTTATAAAAAACTGATTGATGGCAATCTAGACTTTTTTGATGTTGACCGTCGCAAAGAAGATGAGAAAAACCCTGAAAATCTCACATATTACATTCGCTTAAAACCAAAAACTGTAGAAGCTCAGAAGCATACACCTAATACAAAACCAATTATTACAGATAAGGTAATTGCAAAATTTAAGGATGTTTTAGAATCAAAAGCTCGTGAAGATGGTTACTGCGATATTTCACATGTTCTTCGATTATTAGACGCAGCAGGAATTAAGGCGAATAATTTCGGATTTGCTACAATACCTAAATTACTCAAAGCAAATCCAGAGTTATTTGATATTAAAATGGAAGGCAATTATCTATTTGTAAAAATAAAATGACTTCAAAAGAAATAAGTTAGCTAGATAGTCGATGCTAAATAGATTTAGCGCAGACTTCTTCGTTTGATAAATTACTCATCTGTTTAAGCAACAGTAAACCAACCACGATCCGGCTTGGCAGTGCAAACACATGTTGGTCTAACTGTAATTCGGCATAAATTTTTTTTAAACGGTTATTCTCTACGTCTAGTTGTTTAACCTGTGATAGCACGGATACATCCATATCGCCATACTTATCTCGCCATTTATAAAATGTAGCGCTGCTAATACCGTTGCTACGATTGGATAATATTGTTTTTCGGGGTATTACCCACTACTTTACAAAACTTTGCATTACAAAGTTCATCAATTTTTGTCCAATTAAATTTATCTGCTAATTGTACTAAACTGTGCTTCATATCCAGTAAGTAAGCTAACTGAGTCTTTAATAATTCCGATTGAAATTATTCTTCAACTTTACGTGGTTTCATGCTATTTGGCTCACTGATATTGCTAGGTTTAAAGTGTTACTTTACCATTTCTTGCCATATCCAGACTATGAAAACAGCTTATTGTCAAATTAGCTTGATATGTATTTTTAGCATCGACTAACTATATCAGCCTTCAATAGATATTTCTTCACTATGCCCAAGGTTATTCTGAATAATTTGCTGGATTAATTTTTTGCTGCGCTAACAAAACTTCAGTTTCAATTGCAATCTGCGTAAAGTGGATTCGCTCCAGTGTAGTAGCCAGGCTAGATGCAAAATTTGCCAAAAGATCTTGTTGCTCTGGTAAGAAAAAATTAAAGATACCATCTGGCACAAAAGCCATAACACCACGTGTTCTGATTTGCGAATTAATCGGAATATAGTAAATTGGGCTAGCTGCAAATGTATTGGTATTAAGTCCGGCATTTTGCCCACGATCAAAAACCCAATGCGCAATACTCATATCAACGCTTTGCTCTATAGTACTCTCCTGAATATGTAGTTCCTCATCAGAGTTGGGTATCAGTAGAGCATAATTCGCAGCAAACAGCTTTGGTAGGAACTCTTTAACCACCTCAAACACTTGATCTTCAATCATAGCCTCTGCAAGTCTTTTGCTTGACTCATAGAGTAGCTTGGATTTATTCTGTGCTTTGCGCAATGCACTAACTTGAAAGCGTAAATTACCCGTTACTACGCTAAATGAGCTTCCTACTACAGCCATTACAATAAAAGTAATGATATACTGTAAATCACCAATCGCAAAGGAGAAACGCGGTGGAATAAAGAAAAAGTCAAAAGAGACCGTAGCAATCAGTGCAGCGATAATAGCAGAGAATTTTCCGCGTCCATGATTAACCACAATAATTATCAATAAATATAACATAATGATATTTTCATTAGCAAGCCAGCTGCTTATTGGCAACAAGAATAAACCCAGCAAACTAAAAACAATAGTATTACGTATAATCTTACCAGCAATGCTTCGGTAATTTAACTTTTGTTGCTGCTCTTGTTGCACCAGTAGAGTGCTTTTATTTTGTACAAACTCATCACCAACCAAATGCAAATTAATTTCAGGTGCTAACTCAGTTATCTTATCGACCCACGAGGCACCAAATAAACGGTAATATAGATTTAAGCGATACTGAGATAGAATCATCGTATTTATATTATGCTCTCGTGCAAAATTAACGACCATCTCAGTCGGATTTGTCCCTGTAAGCGGTTTTGTTTCAGCGCCAAGCTGCCTGGCTAGCTCTAAAAGCTCTAATAACTTTTCTCTATCGCGTAACGGGCGCTTAAGTAGCCCATCATTATCAATGTAGACTACAAACCACTTACTGAAACCCTTATCAAACATAGTTTTACCACTGCGAATTATCTTTTCACTCGAGTAACCCGGCTCAATAACTACCAATAAATTCTCATGGCTCGCCCAAACATTATCAATAGCGTTATCAATACGGTATTCCTGAACTTGCTGCTCAACTTTTTGCGCAGTTTTTAGTAAAGACATTTCGCGTAAAGCAGTTAGATTACCTTTACGAAAAAAATTTTCCAGGGCTTTTGCGGCTCGATCTGGAGAATAAATTTTGCCATCACGCAAACGTTCGATCAGTTCGTCTGGCGTAACATCAATGAGTTTTATTTCCGTAGCATTTTCAATTATTGAATCGGGAACAGTTTCATTAACTTTGATACCTGTAATCTGACTTACTACATCATTGAGTGATTCAATATGCTGAATATTTAAGGCAGTATAGACATCAATACCTGCAGCCAATAATTCCAAGACATCTTGATAACGCTTTAGATTGCGCGAACCAGCCACATTACTATGTGCCAACTCATCCAAAATAACTAACTGTGGATTACGATTTAAGATTGCATCAACATCCACTTCATAAAGTTTATGGTTGTGATGTACAAATTCTTTGAGTGGGACTTGTTCGACATTAACAGGCAATAAGGCTTGAGTTTCAACACGCTTATGGGTTTCTATATAGCCAATCACTACATCGACACCATCATTGATCAATTCATGAAGAGTTTTGAGCATTGCATAAGTTTTACCTACTCCTGCTGCTGCGCCCAAAAATATCGTTAACTTACCAGCTTTGGGTTTATTATCATATTTACGTAATAATTCTTCAGGATCAGGGCGAACACTCATGAAATTCTCACTACCAATAAAAAATGCAGCTTAAACAGCTACATTTTGATACTAATATTTAACGAATATAATGAAAACTTGGAGGTACATCATCCGGATCATCAAAGGTAACATATTCCCAAGTATCGGGATTGGCTAATAATTTACGCAAAAGTTGATTATTTATGGCATGCCCAGAGCGATAACCTTCAAAAGCACCAATAAATTGATGTCCGATTATATATAAGTCCCCAATCGCATCCAAAATTTTATGACGAACCATTTCATCCGGAAAGCGCAGCCCTCCTTCATTTAAAACAGATTCTTCGTCTAAAACAATAGCATTATTTAAATTACCACCTAAACCCAGACCATTTTTGCGCATATACTCAACTTCGTACATAAAACCAAAGGTTCGTGCACGACTTATCTCATCAATATAAGAATGTTTGGAAAAATCAGCCTCAAAAGTACTGTACTCTTCTTTAAAAACTGGATGCCCGCCAAAATCGGTAATAATTTTAACTTTGTAACCAGCAAATGGCACAAATTTAACCCATTTATTAGCCGCTTCATCTTTAACTTCTATTTCTTGCTTAATCCTGATATAGCGTTTTTTTGCACTTTGTTCGGCTATTCCTGCTTGTTCAAGCAGGTACAAAAATGAATTAGAAGAACCATCCATAATCGGAGTTTCTTGCGCGGAGAGTTCTACAATAATATTATCAATACCAAAACATGCAAATGCAGACATCAGATGCTCAATAGTTCCAACTCGAACTTTATTTTCATCTACTAGCGTTGACGAAAGTCGTGTGTCATTTATTAATAACGGATCACAGTGAACTGTGGGGTGACTGGGTAAATCCGTACGGATGAAAGTAATTCCTTGGTCAGCCTTGGCTGGTTTTAAAGTCAAAGAAACTCGACACCCTGAATGAAGACCAACGCCAATTGCGTTAATTGGCGCTTTGATCGTCCGCTGAAAAATCATGAACGATTTTTCCGGAAAAAGGCAGGTGTCGAAAATACACTCTTATTAAAATTAGCGAATGGATCCTGCTGCTGTGATGCAGCAGCAACCGGAGCCTCAGATTCGTTCTGAGTCGGAGCAAAATCATTTGATGACGCGCCATCTTCACGCATTAACAACGGTGATGTATCAGCCACTCTCAAATCATTTAACCCAGTTGCTATAACAGTCACCCGGATTTCCTCTTCATCCATGTCTTCAATCTCTGCCATGCCAGCCTTAAAATCTGAATCTGGATGAATATGGCGCTGGATAATTCCAATAATTTCGTGATATTCACGCATTTTTAATGAACCTGGTGCCGATGAAATATTAACTAAAACACCACGCGCACCATCTAGAGACAGATCATCTAATAATGGACTGAAAATTGCTTTTTCTGTTGCTTCTTGTGCGCGACTCTGCCCTTTAGCTGCACCAGAACCCATCATAGCCAAGCCACGACCAGACATAACCGTTTTCACATCCGCAAAATCCAAACTAATTAGACCAGGGGTTTTTATAACCTCTGTAATTCCTGAAACTGCACCACGAAGCACATCGTCCGCAGCAGCAAAAGCTTCGCGCATCGAAACATCTTCATCTAATTCAGTCATCAGCTTTTCATTAGGGATAACAATCAATGAATCAACGTATTTGCGCATTTCCTCAATTCCAAGATCCGCAGTCTTGCGGCGCTTTTCACCTTCATATTCAAACGGTCTGGTTACAACGCCAACAGTCAAAATATTCAAGCTTCGTGCGATATCAGCAATCACCGGAGCGGCACCTGTACCAGTTCCGCCACCCATACCTGAGGCAATAAATAACATATCAGTGCCTTTAAGTAGAGCAGCCATTTTCTCACGGTCTTCCATTGCTGCTTTTTTACCGACTTCTGGTTGAGAGCCAGCACCAAGTCCACGGGTAAGGCTATGTCCCAACTGCATAAGGTGATGAGCTCGGTTGCGACTTAATGCTTTTGCATCAGTATTAGCACAGATAAATTCAACGTGCTTAACTCCGCTTTTAACCATATTATCAACAGCATTGCATCCACCACCGCCAACACCAATTACTTTAATTACTTCGCCAATATGAGTAACTACCGCTTCAATATTATAATTACTCTCATTATCTGCCACTTCAAAAAATTGATTCATTATCAACCCTTTACATATTCTTGAAAATATTTTTTATTCTTTTAATTATTGATCCAAACTCAATCCCAGAAGCTGGTTCTGATTGAAAATGCCTATCACTTAATAAATCATTGGCAAAGTACAATGCTCCAACTGCACTAGCATATTTGGGGCTACAAACTATATCAGCAAAATCACCCTCATAATTTGGAATTCCAATATGAACAGGCACATCAAAAAAGCTACTGCTAAATTCCTTCATTCCAGAAATCAACGCAGTTCCACCGGTTATAACAATGCCAGAGTTGATTATATCATATAAATTACTGTTATTCAATTGCGTTTTAACAACACCAAGAATGTCTTTTACCCGCTCATGAATAACATCATTTAATAGTTTCTTAGATAAATTGACATTTTCACCACGATGGTCAATGATGTTAATCATCTCATTACTATTTTTATGTACCAAATTTCCACACGAACCATGAGTAAGCTTTAGATCCTCAGCAAGATTTCTTGATACTCTCATCACGCTAGCGATGTCACGAGTAACATCTTCCCCTCCAAGAGGTATGGAATTCAAGTATCGGATAAATCCATTTTCATAAACCACAATGTCCGTGGTTCCAGCACCAATATCAATTAAGCAACAGCCTAATTCTTTTTCTTCACGATTCAAAACTGCCATGGCAGATAAAATACCAGAAGGTACAATTTTGGCAATATCATAACTGCTATGACTAATTGCCTTACGTAAATTAGACAAAGGAGTTTTACCAGCAATAAACAAATTTAAATTAGCATTAATTGTACTACAACTTAAATCAAGCGGATTGATGGTATAACGATCATCATCAATTAAATATTCCTGAATTTCATAATCAATTATTTCATAGTTAGATGGAATTACAACTTGTTTTGCTTCATTAACCATGTAGCGAATAATTTCTTCGGTAACTGGATGGCTACCCATTTCCTGATGACTGTGAGAGTATATATTACGCACATGGTTTCCAGCTAGATTAACAATCACCGAGCCAGCAGAACAATCAGCACTAATTTGCGCTTCATGTAGAGTCTGCGCAATTCGAGTACCAGCACGCTCAACTTCGCAGATTAGACCGTTACTGATCATAGTTAGATCATTATTGCGCGGATTATTTACAAAATGATAACTACTAAGTCCGATAATATTGACCCTATTACCAAGAGTTCCAACTAAAGAAATAATTTTGGAACTACCAATGTCTAAGCCAAAAATTAATTTACCACTCATTAATCTAACCTTTTTTGATATCTTCTATACTACTTAATTTATTGCTAGCGCGTTCTTATAGCAAAAATTCACGCTGTTTAAATTGGGGTTAAGCGAATAAAGCTTATTCCAGTAAGTATCAAGCAATGCAAGCTTACTAGTAATATCCTCATCGCAAATCGTAACATTTAGATTTTTAGCTGTCACAAATTTGGTAACCCGTGGAGTAGTTAACCATAGCTTAGCAAGTTTATCACCATGTTTGTTTAATATACCCTCAATTTGTAAATAACGTTTTAGCGCATCATCTGATGATTTAACTGGCACATAAAATATTGGTAAATCAAGACTATCATCGGCACCATCAAAAACTACGCCATTCTTAGCAAGCAAGTTATCATCACCAATACGCGCAATGGCTTGGTATTCTTTAAGTGTAACTTCCACAGTATGCGGAAAATGACGTTTAACACTGACATCAGAAACCCAAGGTAATTCTTCAAATTCTGACTTCAGCTCTTGAATATCTAGCGTAAAAAAAGTACCATGCAACTTATTATGTGCAATATACGACAACTGTACTGGAGTAATATGATTAACACTACCCTCAATCACTATCTTGTTAACCGTAAACCAATTTCTGACCACATAATGAGCACCGCAAAAAATAAAAATAACTACGCTCAAAAAGTTGATTAAATAGGCAATACGATTATTAAACTGGGTATTCCCAAAGCTTAAACTAGATAGTTTACTTACCAAGCCCAGCTCCGTCAAGGATCATCAAGCAAAGTTTATCAAAATCAATGCCTACAGCGGCAACCGATTGAGGCACTAAACTATGCCCAGTCATTCCTGGAATCGTATTGATTTCTAAGAAATAAATTTGCCCATCACGATTAATCATAAAGTCTGAGCGCGCAACACCACTGGCACCAACACCATGATAACCGCGCAATGCTAACGCTTCAATTTGAGGCTGAATTGCACCCAAATCGTAATTACACAGATACTTAGTTTCATCGCTATAGTATTTATGTTCAAAATCATATTCACCTTGTGGCGCTTCAATCTTTATAATTGGATAAATTTTACCATCAACAATAGTAATTGTAAATTCATCACCAATTATCATTTCCTCAATCAAAATTTTATTTGATTTTTCAAAAGCATAGTTGATCGCTGGAATCAATTCTTCTGGTTTATTAACTTTACTAAACCCAAGTGTAGAGCCATCATCCGCAGGTTTAACTATAACTGGTAACGGTAAATCTAATTTAAACATGTCTGGATTATAATTGGCTTTTTCCACAAATTGTGATTTGGCAACGGGGATACCCAAAGAATTCCAAATCATTTTGGTGCGATACTTATCCATACCTATTGCACTAGCCATTACGCCAGAACCAGTATAAGGAATTTTTAAATATTCCAAAGCTCCTTGCAATTTACCATCTTCACCATTTTTACCATGAATTATAATTAATGCACGATCACAGCCATGCTTTTTTAAATTTTCCAATGGTTCTTCAGCAGGGTCAAAGGCAAAAGCATCAACACCGCTTTTGATAAGTGATGCCAAAATAGCTTTGCCGCTCATAAAAGATACTTCACGCTCAGTCGTATTGCCACCCATCAAAACGGCAACTTTTCCATATTTATTTTTATTTGACATACTTAATCTCCAAATGATTTTTATAAAGGTAACTCACCCATAACTGCCACAATATGCTGTAAAAGAGTTAGGAACAAGGCGACGTAGTGTATACTCAATCAGATTCATCATCCTAGGTCGTTGATTTATTCCTCACCTACTACGTGTAGGCTTCGTCATAAATCGCCTACTAGTATTTCGAATCAGTTTGAGTATACATGAAAAGTACATGAGGATCCTTGTGACGACGCTATTACTGCATAGGGTGAGCAGTTAACATTGCTGGTAATTTACCAATACTTCCTGCACCCATCGTCACAACTAAATCATCATTTTGTAGCACAATATTTAATTTAGCTTTAGCATCCTCAATATCTTCAGCAAAAATAGCATTCTCATTACCCTGTAATCGAATCGCACGTACTAATGATCTACCATCAGCCAGCGCAATTGGCTTTTCACCTGCTGGATAAACTTCAGTTATAATCAGCTGATCAACACCTGTTAACACTGAAACAAAATCATCAAATAAATCGCGTGTCCGTGTATAACGATGTGGCTGGAAAATAACTACCAAGCGCTTATCAGGATATGCACCACGTAGCGCGCTGATAGTTGCTTTCACTTCAACCGGATGATGTCCATAATCATCAACCAATAATGCAGTTTTACCATCTTTAACAATATTTGGATAATGCTGACAGCGGCGTCCAACACCATGAAAATTAGCTAAACCTCTAGCAATATCCTCAATTTTACCGTCACACTCTAATGCCAGGGCAATTACAGCTAAAGAATTTAATACATTATGCATACCAGGCATATTCACGCGAATTGGATAACTCAGTTGTAACCATTTTACATGAAGCGTGTACTCCATTGCACTACCAGACGCTTTTATATCACTCGCATAAATATCAAATTTATCACTTAAGCCGTAGGTTGTTAACGGGCGATTGATTGAAGGAATAATTTCCTGAATCCGACGATCTTCCCCACAAACAATGGCACGTCCATAAAATGGTAGCAAACGTAAAAAGTCAATAAATGCTTGCTTTAATTTATTTTCATCATGGTCATAAGTATCCATATGATCGAGATCAATATTAGTCACAACTGAAATCATTGGATTTAAAAATAAAAACGAAGCATCTGACTCATCAGCTTCAGCAACTAAATAATCGCCAGAACCAAGTTTGGCATTAGAACCAGTAGTAGCTAATTTACCACCAATAATGAAGGTTGGATCTAGTGCGCACTCTTTTAGAACCTCAGCTGCCATACTGGTAGTAGTCGTTTTACCGTGAGTACCAGCAATAGCAATACCGTATTTAAAACGCATTAACTCTGCTAGCATCCGTGCACGTGGCACTATTGGAATTCGATGCTCTAATCCGTAACCGATCTCTGGGTTAGATTTGTCAATTGCAGTAGAAGTCACAATCACATCAGCATTACCGACATTGCTTGCTGCATGCCCAATAAATACTTTAATCCCAACTTGCTCAAGTCGATCAGTATTATAACTTTGTCCAGCATCAGAGCCCGAAACTTCATAACCTAGATTAAATAAGACCTCTGCAATGCCAGACATTCCAACGCCACCGATACCAATAAAATGGATTCGCTTTACTTTATGTTTCATCTTTGCTCACGTTCATAATTTTTTTGTATATTTTTTACAATAACAATACATTTATGTCTAAATTGAAAATCATATCGCCAAACTATTGTTCAGCAACATCTACTCCTGCTGGAATCTTAAACTGGAAGTCACTATCTGGAATTTTAATTCCGGTTTGTAAATTTGAAAATTTCAAATTGGTTTTATTGCCAAAATTATCGGTAAATTTCATTGATTTTAGCTGATTTTGCGAATTAAACCCCATCATAACAATTTGAAAGCCATTATTATCATTTGCCGCCTTAGGCTCAATTTGAATCCAATTCAAACTATCTCCCTGAGTTGGTAATTCGCTTACTTTGTACAATGAACGAATATTATTTGCACCAGCTAAAACCGCAGCTGGCGATTTATCAATTGATTTACCCAATGCCTTTACAGTAACTTGTTGCAATGGCTGATCATAAATGTATATTTTTTGTGCATCACTCACAATTAGTTGCTGATCTTGAGTATATTCCCAGCGAAACTTATTTGGTCTAGCAATTTCCATCGTCCCTGTAGTAGTTCGCGATTTTTTACCACTAATTACAGTCTGGCTAAAATCAGCTTTCATGGTTTTAGCCTGAGCCAAAAAACCGTCCAAAGTGCTATTAGCATCGGCAAACACTGCCACACTAGTAAATCCCAATACTAAACACAATACTTTCTTCATGCATTATCACCTATAAATTCACTTTTTGGTTGACGACTCAATAATTGGCTAACTTCCTGCAAAATATTAGCTTCTTGGTAAATAATTCGATAGACACATGCAACTATCGGCATATCAATTTCTAGCGCTTGCGCTTTAAGATAGATCTCACGAGCAGTGGAAACCCCCTCTGCCACGTGACCAAGACTAGTAACAATATCATCAATAGACTTACCCAGTGCCAGCTCTTGACCAACTTTGCGATTACGTGATAAATCACCAGTACAGGTTAAAATTAAATCACCAATACCTGTTAACCCATAGATTGTTTCACGCCTGCCACCCAATGCCAACACCAAAGAAGCCAATTCATTTAAACTACGGGTAATCAATGCAGCTCGTGCATTATAACCTAATGATAAGCCATCCGCGATTCCAACTGCAATCGCTAGTACATTTTTAACTGCAGAACCAACTTCGCTACCAATAACATCATCATGGGCATAAATACGAAAATTAGGAATATTTTGCAGTCTATTCATCCAAGATACAGCAAACTCAAGCTCTGGTGCAGCTAACGTAATCGCAGTAGGCAATCCAAATGCAACCTCTTTAGCAAAAGAGGGACCAATTAACAAACCATAACGGTTAAAACCAACTAACTCTTGTGCCACTATTTGATGTGGCAATAAACCAGTATTAGCTTCAAAACCTTTACTTACCAAAAAGATATCCGGTACACATCCTGACGATTGTTTTAGTCGTTGTAATATTTCTCGCACTGCATTTAGAGGTGTTGCAATTATCAGTAAATCAGTTTCACAACATTCATTGAAATGAATAGGAAAACTAATATTGGCAGGAAAAATTATTTCTGCCGGAAGATAGGATGGGTTATTACGATGCAACTGAAAATAATCAACTTGCTCCAGTTTATGCGACCATAGCAAAACACTATCTGCTACATGACTCATCGCAATAGCAAGAGCTGAGCCCCATGACCCAGCTCCTAAAACAGCAATCTGCATTCAATTAACAACTAAAACTAATTAACTGATGCTGTACTTGGCGTACTTAGTTGTGCTTGCTTTTGTTGGTATAAGTAAGCAAAATTAATTGGAGCCAAAATAACTGGTAAAAAACCTGCTTTATTAGTTAGGTCTGTCACTGTTTCGCGTAAATACGGAAATAACATATTTGGACACTCGATGTTTTGAATCAAATCAATTTGATCTTCAGGAATATTGCGTAATTGGAAAATACCAGTTTGATCAACTTCGATCAAAAACATTTGTTGCTCACCGATTTTAGCATTAACTACACCATGCAATACGGTTTGGTAAACACCATCTTCAATTTTCTCAGTATTAAAACTAATGTTTAATTCAATATTAGGCTGTTCACGGTTAAGAAAAATTTGTGGAGCATTAGGAACTTCCAAAGATACGTCTTTTACATAAATTTTATCTAAACTAAATACCGGTTGATTAGCTTGTTCGGTCATAATAACATTCACTTTCAAAAATTAAAATTAACAAAAAATATTTAACGTAAACACTCACCCATAACTGCCACAATATGTTGTAAGAGTAAGGAACAAGGCGACATAGTGTACAGGATAAGTCTTGTGACGAAGCTATTACTGGCATAGAGTGAGCAGTTACCTTTTAACTATTTAATAACTTATCCAACTCACCACTGCGATTTAACTTTGCCAAATCATCAAAACCACCGACATGAGTATCACCAATAAAAATTTGTGGGACAGTCATACGACCAGTAATTTCAATCATTTTATCACGTTCTTCAGGTAATAAATCAATCCGAATTTCTTCGATTTCGGCTACACCTTTTTGCTTCAATAAATTCTTAGCCATAACACAATACGGACAAGTTTCTTTTGAGTAAACGATTACACGTGCCATTATAGAATCCTTTCCCTAAAAATGCCATGCTCCAGCTAGAGTTAAGCTAGTATCTGACCAACCACCGATAGTATTGCCTCCACTAGTAATGTTGATCGGCATAATTCCACCATAATTCATCATTTCAACATGCATATCCCAATGGCGGGTAATCATATATTCAAGCCCAATTCCACCAGCAACAGTAAAACCACTACCAGAAGGAAGACCTCCCGTAGCACAGGCAACACTGGTACAATATTGACCAAATTGAGCACTTGCATACGCCATACCCAATTTACCAAACACAGCAAAATTACTATCTTCAATCGGTAAACGACCAACAGCCAATAAATCAACTAACTGAGCATTCAGGTTATAATTACTTGATCCGCCTAAATTGCCAATCCCTGCTCCTGTGATATTGGAAGAGTTAAACATATATTGATACCCTCCCTCAACCCCCCAATGTTGATCAAACATATATCCGCCAAAAGCACCAAGCTGTGCACCTGGCGCAGTACCCGACACAACCAGCCCAGTTGAACTAATCTGAGTGTTTAATGTTGAATTATTGTAAATGAAGTTTTGAAACGCTACTCCACCATCAACTCCGACATAAAACCCATCACCAAGTGCATAGGCACAACCAATACTGCATCCCATAAGGATCAAAAATTTGCGCATCTAACAGTTCCATCTAGAAGAGATTGTCCAATTTTATAAAAACAATAAAATTTGCTTTAGTCTTGTGTAGCTGAGTTTTGAACTCAAACTAAATTTTTAAATAAAATCGAATAGGATATAATAATGTACGTTATTTTAACATAAATTATTGAAAGCAAAATTATGATTTATAGCATGACTGGCTATGCAGCAAACCAGGTTCAAATAAATTCAGCAACCATCCAATTAGAAATTAAATCAGTTAATCACCGTTTTTTGGATATTACGATCAAATCGGCAGAAGAATTTAAGCCGCTGGAAAATCAATTACGGACATTGATTGCGCAATACATCAATCGAGGTAAAATTGATATTAAATTATTTTTAAAAGATAATCAAAGTCAAAACAATACCCTAGAGTTAAATCATACCTTATTGCAAAAATATCTAAGCTTAATCACGCAAATTGAGGAATATGGAATAAACCAAGCTCCATTAACCGCCCCACAAATACTTGCTATACCTGGAATTCTGTCACAAGCACAATTTGCGGCTGATGAAATTCAGGAACCTTTGTTAGCCGAGTTTTCGATACTCTTAACTAAATTCGTTCAAACACAATCAATTGAGGGTGATAAATTACAACAATTACTTGACTCAAGATTAAAACAAATTACTGAAATAGTCGTACAAATCAAACCATTGCTTGGAAAAGTAACATCTGAATACCAAATGAAATTAAAACAACGATTAGCAGAGTTTATACATGAAAGTGAAATCAATGACGCCAGATTACAGCAAGAATTTGCTTTTTTCTGTCAAAAAATGGATGTCAGTGAAGAGATTGACCGCTTACAGGCGCACGTGAACGAATTCAATGCGTTACTAAATAAAGGTGGACAAATAGGTAAACGCTTAGATTTTATCTGTCAAGAAATGCACCGCGAAGCCAACACTTTTGGTTCCAAGTCAGTCGCTATTGAAACCACACAAAAGGCAGTTGACCTTAAGGTATTAATTGAGCAAATTCGCGAGCAAGTTCAAAACATCATGTAAGCCATTCGTTCAGCTTATCTTCCAATTCTGGTACACCAGTCTTTTTTAACGAAGAGAAAAGCTGAACACTTAAATTAACAAATCCATATTCAGCAATCGCTTTTTGTACTGAGCGCAACGTATTGGTACGCTCTTGGTTGCTTAATTTATCTGCTTTAGAAAGCACTACATGCAAAGGTTTACCACTATGTGAGAAGAACTCAATCATTTGCAAATCTAGATCTTTTAGTGGGTGACGCGCATCCATGATCAAGACAAGACCGACAATCTCAGCGCGAAATTGTAAATAATCCCCTAAGAGATGCACCCAATGATCGCGAATTTTCTCTGGAACTTTAGCGTAACCATAGCCAGGTAAATCGACTAAATATACGCCATCACTAATTTCAAAATAGTTAATATGCTGCGTTCTTCCTGGAGTTTTTGAGGTATATGCCAAGCGATTTTGATTGGTGAGCGTATTAAGCAGGCTGGACTTACCTGCGTTAGAACGCCCAACAATTGCAACCTCGTGGTTTACTTGCGGTAAACTTTTTAAGTCGTTTACCGTCGTATAAAACTTAGCTTGTTTGTAATTATATGTCATATTACCATGAACTCAAAGATGTCACAATACTCAAGCCACTTACACCTGAAGAAAGTGCAGCCTGACCAACTTGTGTACACGCTCCTCCTGCTAGATTGCTACAGCCATAGATCATACCACTAGAATTAGTTACATATAATGTTTGCCCAGTATTATCATAGACCATTGCTGTAACTGAAGTTCCGCTTGGTAAAGTCCAATTTGTCTTTGCCGTTGCAGAATTACCACCATTTGCAGTCATCACATAAAAATTATTATTAGCATCCACAATATATAAGTTCAAAGAATTATCTGCAACAATTTTGCTAATTGAAGTTGCAACTGGCGTAGTTGCATTTATATAAACAGGCAACCATGAGTTAGTTGCCGTACCCACAGTGCCAGACTCTACCCATAATCCATTGTTTGCACCAGCTACAACTCCCGTCAATGCAGTTTGTCCACCATTCGCGGTTCCCAAATTACTATAAGCTAAAACATTTAACAGACTAGCTCCAGGTACTGGCGTACCTTCGGCAACACAGCTTGTAGTACTACTGCCAGTTGGGTTTAAGCAAACAAAAACTGAAGGAGTATTATTCTGCCCAATAAATATTCTAGTACCATTCATCGCGCTAACATTAGTTGCTACATTCGTTAAACCGCTAGCATAGGTCTGCCAATTAAACGCAAACTGCTGAATTCCAGCATTATAGACTGACGTAGCCAGTGATCCAGTTGGAACTGCGTAAATAGTTTGACCATTAATCAATAAGTTACTTGCCCCTTTGATTGAGGTTGATTTGTTAGTAGCATTGAGCACATAATTTCCATTGCCTGACAAATAAATTCCATTATTACCTGCTAAATATAAAAATCCATAATAAGCATCATTTATATAAGCATTAACTACATTTTCAGACTCACCATGATAATTAGCAGATGATGAGAAGCCATTGTTGACATTGTAGGACTCAACCCAACCAGTACTAGTAGAAATCAGCAGTGATGGAAGTTCAAACACAGTAAGTGAGGCGCTTGCAGTAGTAGAACCACCACCAAATAAAGTATCATTAATTGAGTAATTAGCAGTCAAGCCAACTGGAGGTTTTTGCCCAATAGCAGCAGATTCCCCCTGTAACCATAAATAAAAAGTACAACTTTCACCTGGCGAAATTGAACTACCTAAACAATTATTAGGATCAAAATTAGATCCCTGTGAGCTAGGATAGCCAACATTTGCCGGTCCCGATAGACTAAGAGTCAAATTATTAATCGGGAAATTAGTATTAGTAATCCAATTTTGACCACCGCTATTATTTTGTATCGTTACACCCATACAATATGGTGCGTTGGTAGTACCATCTGCGCAATTACCTGTTTGAGTACTAAAGGTAATATTATTTTGAACGCCACAAGCAACAATTGCTAATGGAACAAGTAATAAGCATTTATTTTTCATGTTATACTCTATCAATATTAATACGAAGTTAGCTGAGATGCTGTTTGTAACGTTAAAACCGCTCCGCCACCAATTCCACTAATTGCTACCCATGGCGTAGCTGGCAGGATTCCTAAATAGTTTGATGCCGTATATGCTAAATAACTTTGCCCCGTGAAATCACTACTTGATAACGCTAGCCCCGAAACAAAGAGCCCTTGTGCAGCATCAGTAGTAATCTGGCTAACACCACCAGAAACAATTGCACCAGCAGAACTCACCAATGGAGTAAATGTAGAGCCATTACTTTCAGAATAAATAGAGCTATTAATACTTTCAACTTGAGAAATACCTGCATACCAAGTGGTTATTCCTGTAGAATTATTTACAAATTGCGCTATTGATTGAATATCATTATCAATTAAACCAGATGCTATGGGAATCCATCCACCACCACTATACTGATAAACATTTTTAAGCGTTGCAATGGTCAGCGTGTTTGTTGCTACCATTTGGTTAATTGACTCTGGAGCTTGCGCAAATGGAATACTGCTACAAGAATTTGCTGAAATTGACGCCAAATTACATGAATAGACATCACTTCCTGAAGAAATCAGCAAGCTACTACCAGAAAAAACCTGCATAGACTTTGGTGGATGGTCTACAGCTACAGGAATACTCCCCATTGAATTAACGGCTAAATTTGGTGTAACCTGAGAAACCTGTCCGGCATTATTTACTACATATAAATTAGCGCTATTATCGGTGGTCAGGGCAGCTACCGGTGACTGACCGACAGATGGCAAACCACTAATTGCAGTCCAAGAGCTACCCGTTGAACCATTATACTTATAAACATTCCCCAAAATATCACCACTGTACACCATGCCATATGGATCTCGGGCTAACGAGGTCACGCCATATTGCTCCGGAGAGTTTGCGGATATAACTGAATTGGCAGTTGGAGAAGTTGTGCCGGCATTTGTAATCGCTATATTTGAGCTAAATATCCCACCTAGATATAAATTTGCACGCTGATTAACATTAGTTGCCACTGAATAATTAGTATTACCATTAGTATAATTTAATACTAAGGATATTGGATAAACCCCAATTGGCATTGATTCACCACTTAACTGTAGATAAAAAGTACAACTTCCACCATTGGCATTAAGTGTCTGCACGTTTGCACCCTGGGTAGTAACACAATTCTTCGGGTCAAATAAGTTAAGATTAAACAATTGTTGCTGCGTATTAGCAAAGCTAGATTGAGGTATACCAGCCGCATTAAAATCAACCATACTCGTAGCGCTAGTTATTCCAGCACCATTTGCTAGGCTTGGAAATGAAACATAGAGACCACTTTGATAAACTTGAATATTATTCGCATTTTGACCGCTATTGTTATTAGTAATAGTTACAGCTGCACAATAAGGAGATGTTCCAGGTAGCGTGCCATTCATTGGAAATGCAGCTGAATACAAAGTCGCCTGACTTTCGTAACCAGGATAAGCACTAGTAACACATTGCCCCTGATTAACAGTTAAAGTTACATTATTTGGAGTCTGTGCACAGCCCATGAGTATTGCACTGAATAATCCCGAATAGGTCGTTAGTTTGATAATTTTCATAATTGAAAGAAGTCCTGCAATAGATAATTAAAATGCTGCATTTTTAGGTGTACGAGGGAATGGAATTATATCGCGCACATTTTGCACACCAGTGATATAACTAACAGCACGCTCCAGTCCAAGACCAAAACCAGCATGTGGCGCGCTACCAAAACGACGTAAATCCAGATACCAAGCCAAAGCTTCAGGTTCAATGCCCATTTCCATCATCCGAGCGTGTAAAATGTCATAGCGTTCTTCACGTTGTGCACCACCAATAATCTCACCAACGCCAGGCGCTAAAATATCCATCGCGGCAACCGTTTTACCATCCTCATTTTGGCGCATATAGAAAGCTTTAATATCTTTCGGATAATTAGTTACAATGGTTGGTTTTCCAACAAGCTCTTCACACAAGTAGCGTTCATGCTCTGAAGCCATATCCACACCCCAGTATAGAGGATTTTCAAATGGCTTACCAGAATTTTCTAAGCGCTTAATTGCATCGGTATAAGTAATCATTTCGAAATCATCATTTACCATTTGCTCCAGTCTAGTAACCACACTTTGATCGATAAACTGTGCAAAAAATCCCATATCATCACTATTTTTGTTTAACACTGTTTTAAAAACGTGTTTTAACATTCCTTGCGCTAACGCTGCATTATCCATTAGATTAGCAAAGGCTATTTCAGGTTCAACCATCCAAAATTCAGCCAAATGACGCGTAGTGTTAGAATTTTCAGCACGAAAAGTTGGTCCAAAAGTATATACTTTAGATAACCCCATGCAATAAGTCTCGACATTCAATTGGCCTGATACCGTCAAATATGATTCACGACCAAAGAAATCTTGTTTAAAATCAACCTTACCTTTATCATCACGTGGTGGGTTCGCTAGATCTAAAGTCGTCACTTTAAATAATTCACCTGCGCCCTCACAATCCGAAGCGGTAATTAATGGTGTATGCACCCAGTAAAAACCATTGGTTTGTAAATAATCATGAATTGCCATTGATACGGTATTTCTAATTCGCATCACTGAAGAGATTAGATTGGTTCTAATCCGAAGATGGGCATGTTCACGCAGATACTCAACGGTATGGCGCTTTGGTGATACTGGATAAGTATCAGGGCTTTCGACAAAACCAGTCACTTCAACTTTGCTTGCCTGAATCTCAAATTTCTGTCCGCCACCTTGTGACGCAACTAATGTTCCATGAGCAATAATCGCACAATCTTTAGTTAAATTCAAAATTTCTGATTCATAATTAGCAAGTTTTGATTCAATCACTAACTGTACTGTTTCAAAACAAGAACCATCTGATAGGGTAACAAATGATAATCCAGCCTTTGAATCACGGCGAGATCTCACCCACCCACGAACACAAACTTCACTGCCAACCAGAACTTCTTCACTCATCAATTGTTTAACTGAATAAACTGTCATTTTTGCCTCTTAATTAATTTATTTTAATTTCGTAAATCTTTACCATATATGTTGTTAAATTTGACATAAAATCTGCCAAATGTTTATTGATTTAATGGATTTTTACCATAATAATAGAATAATCTACCACATTACAATAGGCTGTTTTAATTTGTATTATTAAACATAAACTATAGCAAATCATTTGCCTAACAGATAATAATGCGTTTATTATACCTTAGAACATAGCTATACAGCCATGATTATTTAAATTATGCAAAGCTATTTTCTTGAATTAAAGTGCAAAACCCTGCATTGATAAATTACTACTGCAGGGCTTTAAATCTAAGTTAGTAGCTGACTACTCAGTGACTATCACTTGCTATAACGGCTAGTCAATAAAGTTACCGCGGGTAATTCTTTACCTTCTAAAAACTCTAATAACGCACCACCAGCAGTAGATACATAGCTAATTTTATCAAAAATATCAAATTTGTTAATCGCAGCAATTGTGTCCCCTCCACCTGCCAGACTAAATCCTTTTGAATCGGCAATTGCTTGCGCTACAACTTTAGTTCCATTTGCAAATTGATCAAATTCAAAAACCCCAACTGGACCATTCCAGATAATTGTTCCAGCATTTTTTAGGATATTCGCTAATTCATCTGCAAATTTTGGACCGATATCTAAAATCATTTCATTATCTGCAACGTTAGCTACAGATTTTTCTGCTGCTTTAGCATTAGCACTAAACTCCGTGGCAACAACAACATCTTGAGGTAATGGAACCTTAGCACCACGCGCTTCCATTTTATCCATCACTTTTTTAGCTTCAGCGACTAAATCTGCTTCTGCCAAAGATGCTCCAATTTTGGCACCTTTTGCCAGCATAAAAGTATTTAAGATACCACCACCGACAATCAAAACATCTACTTTGTCTGCAAGATTATCCAAAATAGTTAATTTAGTTGAAACTTTAGATCCCGCAACCACTGCGACTACAGGTTTAGTTGGAGTAGCCACAGCTTTTGCCAATGAATCTAATTCTTTAGACATTAATAAACCAGCACAAACTTCTTTAGCATTATTACCTACTGCATTAGTTGAAGCTTCTGCACGGTGAGCGGTAGCAAAGGCGTCGTAACAAAAAATATCGCATAAAGCAGCATATTGTTTGCCTAACTCATCAACATTTTTCTTTTCGCCTTTATTACAGCGTACATTTTCAAGCATCACAACCCTGCTCGCCGAAAAATTAACACCATTATCTTGCCAATCAGAAATCACTGGCACATTAACACCCAATAATTTAGCCAAATCATCAGCAACAGGTTTTACCATATCTGCAGGCGCAACTTCACCTTCAGTTGGTCGTCCTAAATGAGTTGCAACAATAACATTCGCACCATTGTCTAATGCATATTTAATAGTAGTCAATCCTGCGCGGATTCGTGTATCATCACTAACTTTACCATCTTTAAGTGGTACATTCATATCTGTACGAATAAATACAGTTTTTCCATTTAATTGTAGATCAGTTATTTTTTTGAATTGCATATTCTCTCACCTTTATTTAAATAAACTAAAAACAGACTAGATTATGACGTGATAAAATGGCGCCACTTGCAGATAAAATTTTTGAATAGCCTATATTTTACTCCATTGGCTTGCTTTTAGCAATAACCATATTTTCTTTGGGATAATTTATTCTTTACTATACAAAATAAACAATATCTTCAGAAGGTCATATATGCAAAAAATAGTTATAGCGTCTGCCAACTTAGGTAAGATTAAAGAATTCCAACAAATATTTGCTCAGTATAACATTGAAGTTATTCCACAAGCAGATCTGGGAGTTCCAGAAACTGAAGAACCATTTACCACTTTTATTGAAAACTCACTCCACAAAGCGCGTCATTGCGCCCGTGTTACGGGACTTCCTGCGCTTGCTGATGATTCTGGTTTATGTGTCACAGTACTTGGTGGTGCTCCTGGAATATATTCTGCACGCTATGCTGGAGAACCAAAATCAGATCAAGCTAATATTGATAAACTACTTCACGAGTTGCGTGATACCCAAAATCGAGAGGCTTATTTTTATTGCTCATTAGTATTTGTCAGAGGTAGTGAAGATCCACAGCCAATTATTGCTGAGGGAATCTTCTCAGGAAGTATTGCAGCTCATTCTAAAGGTCACAATGGACACGGCTATGATCCAATATTTTATGTCACAGAATATAATGCAACCGCAGCAGAATTAGAACCGGATGTAAAAAATAAAATTAGTCATCGTGGTAAAGCTCTAAATGAGCTACGTAATAAACTAATTAACGCCAAAATTATTTAATTTAATAAGGAGCAGAATATGCAACATGACATGTCATTTCAAGTATTGGTAGATGAGGTACGTCCACTTATCAAAGAACTAACTGTTTTACAAGTAAAACAGAAATTTGATAACGGCGAAAAATTTGTTTTTATTGATGTGCGCGAAGATCATGAATGGGTTGTATCGCACATTCCAAAGGCAATTCATATTGGCAGAGGAATTTTAGAACGAGATATTGCGGCTAATATTAGTGATAAAAACAGTGAGATAATTCTTTACTGTGGTGGTGGCTTTCGCTCTGCGCTATCCGCATATAACTTGCAAAAAATGGGTTATAGCAATGTTGCATCAATGGATGGTGGAATTCGCGAATGGAAAGAGCTAGGTTTTCCTCTCAACAAATAAAAAATGCCCATATCGGGCATTTTTTATTATTCTTCTGCAAAATGTTTTTGCATTTTTTCTCGGCGCTCTTGTGCCTCGATACTCAAACTCGCAGTAGGACGAGCGATTAAACGCTTGAGCCCAATAGGTTCGCCTGTATCTTCACAAAACCCATAATCACCATTTTCAATAGACTCTAATGCGGAACGAATTTTTTGTAATAATTTACGTTCACGATCGCGTGTGCGTAACTCTAAAGCATACTCTTCTTCAATCGTTGCACGATCAGAAGGGTCTGCAATATAGTTAGTATCCTGCTCTTGAAACGCCTGCGTTGTCTTTTTGGCATTATCAACCATTTCAGATTCTAATGATAATAGTCTGATTTTAAAAAATGCTAACTGAACATCATTCATGTAATCATCTTCAGGCATATTTAAAATATCAGCATCAGTCATTAATTCAGGATTCAATAATTTAGGCATAAACACCTCATGCAAAACATTAGTCCATCATCTCCGTGACAGCTAACTTATTAAAATGTATGTTCACCAACAACTAGTAATGTTAGCTGGGAAGACCAAACTTCTTTTTCTTAAAGGTGCATATTATAGCGGGTATTTTATAAATTAACAATAGTTTCTTCTAAAAATGCATATTTATCTTGATTTTATTATCTCAAACAAAGCAAGAAGTTAATATTAGCAACCGCTGTACAACCGACAATTATTTTAAAATTTATTTGACATGGCGAGGTCACTTGGCTATAATACCGTTCTCTAAGCGAAAAGCTTTGCGGCGTGGAGAGATGGCCGAGAGGTCGAAGGCACTCCCCTGCTAAGGGAGCATACGCCCAAAAGCGTATCGAGGGTTCGAATCCCTCTTTCTCCGCCATTGCGTTTAGAGACAATAATATACAATGCATCCGTAGCTCAGCTGGATAGAGTACTTGGCTACGAACCAAGGGGTCAGGAGTTCGAATCTCTTCGGATGCACCAATATATTAATGTTGCACAATATAGTGTCCCTATCGTCTAGAGGCCTAGGACATCGCCCTTTCACGGCGGTAACAGGGGTTCGAATCCCCTTAGGGACGCCAAACTTATTCTTTTCAGTGGAGCGGTAGCTCAGCCGGTAGAGCAGCGGACTTTTAATCCGTTGGTCGCGAGTTCGAATCTCGCCCGCTCCACCATTCTTAAGTTTCCAAAATTATGAAATTTAAGCACGTATTAGTGTTAAGTTGCTGTGTAACAGCTGCTTATGCGTATACACAAAGTGATCTTTTAAGTGCGCAGTATGCGTACCAAGATGGTTCTAATAATGTAACGCAAGCTAAAAATGAACGACAGGACGCCTCTGAGGCGTTAGCTAAATCTAAGAAAAAATTAGAGCAAGCACAAAAAGATTTACAACAAGCACAGCAAAATTTTAATCAGGCACAAACCAGATTTTCAAATGCAGAGTCAAACTTAGTTCAAACTAATCGTGATTTTGGAGTTGCTAATGCTAAGTTAAATCAAATTTGGACTAGTTTAAATCCTAATACTACGCCAAATAATTAAAACTACTGTCCCTATCGTCTAGAGGCCTAGGACATCGCCCTTTCACGGCGGTAACAGGGGTTCGAATCCCCTTAGGGACGCCAAACTTATTCTTTTCAGTGGAGCGGTAGCTCAGCCGGTAGAGCAGCGGACTTTTAATCCGTTGGTCGCGAGTTCGAATCTCGCCCGCTCCACCAATTCTTGATTTCATCATTCAATTCCCTTACAATACCTGACTTAACTATGATATTATTTGTTCTCTTATTTAACCATTTGGGGATAATAACATGAACAAAAAATTTCTAAGACTTGCAACTATTACTATCAGTGCAGCATGTATCAATCTGGCATATGCAGATCAAGTAACAATTCCAATGCATTTAACCAATGAATCACAAACATTAGTTGGGACAATAACAGCCAGCGATACCCCATACGGTTTATTATTAACGCCTAATTTAAGCAAGTTAACCCCAGATTTAACATCTGGAGTTCATGGGTTTCATGTGCATACTAATCCAAGCTGTGCTAAAAATGGTATGGCAGCAGGACCTCATCTAGATCCACAAAAAACCGAACACCATTTAGGTCCATATAATGATAAAGGACATTTGGGTGATTTACCTGCAATATACATCAATGCTGACGGTAGTGTAACTACACCAGTGCTGGCACCAAAGCTAAAAATAAGCGATATTGCAGGACACAGTTTAATGATACATAATGGTGGCGACAATTACTCTGATACACCACAACTTGGTGGTGGCGGCGCTCGCATGGTATGCGGGGTGATTGCTAAAGAAAGCGCGGAAAGTGCAAAGTAACTTTTGCGGGTAATAAATACCGCACTTTATCGTATAAATAGCAAAAAAGCTACCTTAATTATTTGGTAGCTTTTTTTATTAATTTATTTGCATTTAGGCTTTACGGTTTGAACCGCTTACCATTTCAAATTTGAACAAGCGACATTCTAATGCGCCGTTAAATAATGGTGTCTTACGGCTTGGTTTTAAACGCATTAATTTTGGCATGCGTAGATCTGCAGTAAAGAAATAGCAATCCCAGCCAGCAAACTCCTTCTTAAGTGTGCTGCTTAGTAATGGATAAAATTCAGCCAAACGATCAAGCTCATCCAAGCGTACACCATATGGCGGATTAGTCACTAATACCCCACCCTCGGCTGGTGCAGTTTTTTTAACAAAATCACCATGACTAAACTGAACATAATGATCTAATTTAATCTGCTGAAAATTCTGTCGTGCAATCTCTACCGCAGTACGATTAATATCGCTGGCAAAGATTTGTAATTTTTGCTCATAGTTAATCGCAGCTTTCGCTTGTGTCTTCATCTCTTCAAATTTAGTGCTATCAAAATCAATAAATTTCTCAAAAGCAAAATTACGATTAAGACCAGGCGCAATATTTAAACCATAGCTAATTGCTTCAACCACTAAAGTTCCACTACCACACATCGGATCATAGAATGGTTTATCCGGCGTCCAACCGCTTAATTTAATCAAGCCAAAAGCCAGATTTTCACGAATTGGTGCTTCTAATTTTAATTTACGATAGCCACGTTTAAATAAGGTATCACCAGAGGTATCCAGATAGATGGTTGCAGTATCTTTAGTTAAAAAAGTATAAATCCGCATATCAGGCTCGGCTTTATCAACATTAGGACGTGCGTCAACTTTTTCAACAAAGTAATCACAAATAGCATCTTTTACTTTTAGCGTTACAAAATCCAAACTCTTTAAGGGGCAGGCAATCGCGTTGGTAGCAACTTTGATACTATTACCTATATGAAACCATTTATCCCATTTCACTTTCATCGCCAGAGCATAAATATCTTCCTCAAAACGATAGCCACTAAATGCTAAACGAATCATCACCCGACTAGCTAAGCGTGAATGGAGATTAATTCGCATCACACTATCTAAATCAGCCTTAAACTCCAAACCTGCATTGACAGCAACAATATCAATTGCACCTAATGCAGTAATCTCGTCTGCCAGTAATTGCTCTAATCCACGCACTGTAGTTACAAAACATGCTAACACTATATATCCAATTTAAAACAAATAATTAGGCGAATTGTAGCACAGTAAGCCTATTTTTTTTGACAAATATCTTTAAAAATTTTGCGCAAAGCTTATTATTTAGAGCTATAATAGCCCTATAAGTCAACAAGTATGTTGGCTTGACAGTTTTTTTATCTGTTATGTGTATCAAAGACGAAAGGAACGTCCATGAAAAACTTATCAATTTTATGCAAAGATTTTGACTTAACTGACGCGATTAAACTTTATGCCACAGAAAAACTATCTGCGCTAAACAAGTATTTCCCAAATAATGGTTCGGAAGCAAGTTTTAATTTACGCCTAGGAAAAGTTACGCAAAGCCAACACAGTGGTAAGATATACTATGCTGAAGTCAGTATTAAATCACCAGAAAAAAACTTTGGTGCATTGGTTGAATCTGATGATATTTACTCAGCATTGGATATGCTAAAAGACGATCTAGCTCATAATATTGCGCATTATAAAGACAAAGAACATAGCAAAAATATCCGCAGCGCGCGCAAATTCAAGGAAGAGCTCCACACAACCGCAGAATAATCTCTACAATATAGAAAATAAAATATCCAGATAAAAATCTGGATATTTTATTTTCTATATTGTAGCACTACTTGGCATATTTGCCAGATACTGATAATATTCAAAGCGACGCATAATATTTTCTTGTGCCTGCTCCAAAAACTCCGCTGCAAGTTTCGCATCTTGCTGACTTACACCACGAAAGCGGTTTTCAGAATTAAAATATTCACTCAGTGGAAGCATTGGTGCTTTACTATCCAGCTGTAGCGGTTGTTTATTTTGGCTAATTAATAGTGGATTAAAGCGATAAAGCAGCCAATAGCCACTTTGTACCGCTCGGCGTTGCTGCTCAGCACCATGCGTCATATCAATCCCATGCGCGATACATTGTGCATAGGCAATTACGATTGCCGGACCATCATAAGACTCTGCTTCATTTAACGCCCGGATAGCTTGCATTGGATTTGCTTCCAGTGCAATTTGAGCGACATATACATGGCGATAACTCATAGCGAGCATGCCTAAATCTTTTTTGAACATATTTTTACCTGCGCTGGCAAATTTGGCAATTGCACCCAGTGGAGTGGCTTTGGACATCTGCCCTCCAGTATTTGAGTAGCTTTCGGTATCCAAAATCAGAAGCTTAACTTTTTTACCACTGGCAATTACGTGATCCAAGCCACCATAGCCAATATCATAAGCCCAGCCGTCTCCTCCTAGTGCCCAGACGCTTTTATCTAGCACATGGTCAATGATTTCAAGTAGTTGTTGGTTCTCTGTGCTGGTTTGCGCTTGTAACAAGGCTTTGAGTTGTAGAATACGCTGGCGTTGTTCGTCAATTTCAGCTGCATTTTGTGGTGTCGCATTTAAAATGGCTAAAATTAATTCTTCTGCATCAGTCAATTGATGATCTTTAATGAGATTTAACAACATTAAACGTGCTTTTTCCTGCAGCTGTTCTTGTGCTAAGCGCATCCCCAGAGCAAATTCGGCATTATCTTCAAAGAGCGAGTTTGCCCATGCTGGACCACGTCCCTGATCATTGGTGCAATAAGGGGTAGTCGGTAAATTTCCGCCAAAAATCGAAGAGCAACCCGTTGCATTGGCAATTATTAAACGATCACCAATTAATTGGGTTAATAATTTGATATACGGCGTTTCACCACAACCAGAACACGCACCAGAAAACTCAAATAGCGGCTGCATCAGCTGGCTACCTTTGAGGTTGTTGATTCCTCCAACAACTTCTGCGGCATGAGTTTCACTCAGTTTGCTAAAGAACGCAAAGTTTTCCCGCTCTGCTGTCAAGACTGGCGCAGGGGCAATCATATTGAGTGCCTTGCGACCATTAAACTCACCATCCACATTCTTTTCTAAAACGGGGCAGATATTAAAGCAGGCATCACAACCCGTACAATCTTCGGGAGCAACTTGTAATGCGTATTGTTTATCCTGAAAACCTTTGATTTTAGCTTTCTCATGTTTAAAGCTCGGTGGAGCTACAGCCAATTCGTCTAAAGTAAACACCTTACTACGAATCGCAGCATGCGGGCAAACTAGAGTACATAGCCCACATTGAGTACATAATGTCTGATTCCATTCGGGGATTTTGGCTGCAATATTCCGCTTTTCATATTTGGAAGTTGCACTTGGCCATGCACCGTCATCTGGCAAGCTTGATACCGGAAGTTGATCGCCTTGAAGTTTAAGCATTGGCGCAACGATTTTTTGCACAAAAGCGTTTGCATCAGCACTAATCGGATTAGACATCGGAATGGTACTCGTTACCTGATCTGGTAGATTAACTTCTTCGATTGCAGCAAGAGCAGAATCAACTGCTGCAATATTTTGCGCAACTACGTCCGCACCTTTACGCGCATAAGTTTTTTGGATAGATTCTTTGATTGCACCGATTGCTCGCTCAAGTGGCAAAACTTGGCTCAACGCAAAAAACGCGCATTGCATAATCGTGTTAATTCGTTTACCAAGCTGATGTTGTGCAGCAATTTTATGTGCTTGGACATTGTATAAATGGATTTTTTTAGTAATTAATTGTGCTTGAAGCTGCTGAGGTAATTGTGCCCAGAGTTCACTAGCATTATATGAGCTAGCCAGCAATAGAGTAGCACCCTCTTCGGCATCAGCTAAAATATCATATTTGGACACAAAACTGAAATTATGGCAGGTAATAAAATTAGCTTTTTGGACTAGATAACTGCTTTGAATGGCTTGTTTGCCAAAGCGTAGGTGCGAAATGGTATAAGAACCTGATTTTTTAGAGTCGTATTCAAAAAAACCTTGTACCGCCAAATCACTATGTTCACCAATAATTTTGATTGAGTTTTTATTGGCGCTAACTGTACCATCCGAGCCCATGCCGTAAAATTTACCACGGAAGTTATCCAAACACTCACTAGTAAAATTGATATCATAATCCAAACTAAGGTGAGTTACATCATCGTTGATTCCAACCACAAATTTACGTTTTTGCTGTGTTTTGTTAAGTGACAAGTTATCAAAAACAGCTTTAACCATCGCAGGGGTAAATTCTTTGGAACTTAGTCCGTAACGCCCACCGATAATATTAGGTAATTGTTTAAATGGAGCTTTGTCAGTTTCCCAAGCTTCAACTACTGCTGTTTTAATATCCAGATAGAGCGGTTCACCCAACGAACCAGATTCTTTGGTACGGTCTAATACCGCAATTGCCTGCGTAGTTATTGGTAACTGACTGATAAAATCTTCGGCATAAAACGGACGATATAAATGAATTTTAATTGCGCCAACTTTTTCACCCTGTTGATTGAGTTTGGTAACGGTTTCATTAATGGTTTCACACGCAGAACCCATGGCAATAATTACTCGCGTTGCACCTGCAGCACCATAATATTCAAATGGCAGATAATTGCGACCAGTAACTTGAGCGAGGCGCTGTAGATTATTTTTAATTATACCTTGAGCTTCTTGATAATAACGATTACCAGCTTCACGTCCTTGAAAAAAAACATCCGGATTTTGTGCTGTACCTAAAATGTGTGGATTATCTGGTGTTAAACGTCGGCTACGGTGCGCCAGAACTGCTTCATGATTAATAAATTGTTTAATCGTCGCAAAATCAATAACTTCGATTTTATTGAGCTCATGTGACGTACGAAAACCATCAAATGCCAACATGAATGGAATCCGTGATTCTAAGGTTGCATTTTGCGCAAGCAAAGATAAATCCATTACCTCTTGAACATTGCTGGCAAATAAAATTGCGAAGCCAGTATTTCTGGCAGCCATTACATCCGAGTGATCACAAAAAATAGATAAAGCGTGGCTGGCAATTGTTCGTGCAGTTACATAAAAAACAGTTGGCGTTAATTCTCCAGCGATTTTATGCATATTGGGAAGCATTAAGAGTAGGCCTTGTGATGCGGTAAAGGTTGTACTTAATGATCCAGCGGCTAATGCACCATGAACAGCTGCAACTGCTCCAGCTTCTGACTGTAATTCTGTAACAGAAGGAATTTGTCCCCAGATATTAGTTTCGCCATTTGCGGATTTTTCATCAGCAATTTCGCCTATCGTTGATGAGGGGGTGATTGGATAAATTGCAATTACTTCATTCGTTGCATGAGCAATATAGGCTGCCGCTGCATTACCATCCATTACCTGAAGCTGTTTCATTTTTTTACGCTTTCTGTTACAGTATGAATTAAACCATTATTATAACATTGATATGCGTTTGCTTCCCAAACTAACATTATTAATTATATGGTTAATTATCGATAATGCGCAGAATATTTTGCTAAAAAAATGTCTCTTCGCTAACTACTAAATTATATTATGTCATGATAGAATTGGTTTATTAATATAACTTACAAGCTAATATCTTAGTTTACATCAAAAATAAAAGCGTCATAAAATCCACAACTCCCACCGTTATTACACTGACGTGAATAATATGCATTTATATAATCAGCAATTTGTCCAAGATTATTACTTTGACTGGAGCTTGACGAAATACAAGATTCAGAAACTTTACCAACTTCGTCATAAAATTCAAATTTGATACTGCTGGTCCACATTGATTGTATAACACAGCCAGTTCCCTGAAAACTAAATTTATTGCACAAGTAATAGCTTGACTGATTATTAGTTGTATAGTATCCTTGTAGTGGATCAACCGAGCCACTAATTGAATAACCAGTCAAATAAACATTACATTGCGGTAGCTGATAGAATGAAACTTGCAGCTTATTTAGTAACGCATCATCATGGTTAAAGACAAACGAAAGCTGCTTAGGCCATCCAGAGCTCTGAGCAGGCGATTCAGAACTAAAACTAAGTATTGCAAAAAAGTTCTTAAGTTCGTCATCAACAGGTGGTGAGGGAGTCGGGCTAATCGTTGGACTTGGCGTAGGGTTGTCTCCCCCTCCTCCACTGCCACAGGAAATTAGACCAGAAATAGTTACTATTAATGTAAAATAAATCAAATTTTTCATTATTACTCTTATATTATGTAAAATATAAATTTAATTAACTAATGTTGGAATATTCTTATTAACACCATCACCTGTACCTAATTGTCCAGAAAAATTTTCTCCCCAACAGTAGCGCTTAGCAGCATTGACTCCACTGGCCGCTATCGCACATGCATAACCATTGCTGGTCCACACTTGACCAAAAGCATCTACCCCTGATGGCATTATTACCGGAGTAGGAACATTTACGTTAGTATTAGCTCCATTTCCAATTTGTCCATTAGTTCCAGTACCCCAACAGTAAACTTTGCCAGCACTTTCGCCACTACCGGCAAGCGCACAACTAAAATTAGGGTTAGTTGATACCTGACTAAAACTATTTACTCCTGAGGGCATCGTTGCTTGAGTTGGAGCATTTACACTGCTACTAGCCCCATTGCCAATTTGTCCACTTGTGCCAGTTCCCCAGCAATAAACTGTACCTACATTCGTGCCACTACCTGCAAGCGCACAACTAAAACTGCTATTAGTTGATACCTGACTAAAGCCATCTACTCCGGAGGGCATCGTTACTGAAGTGGGAACATTTACAGTACTATTTGCTCCATTACCAATCTGACCATTTGTGCCATTTCCCCAACAGTAAACTTTACCGACACTTTCGCCAATACCAGCAAGCGCACAACTAAAACTACTATTAGTTGATACCTGACTAAAGCCATCTACTCCGGAGGGCATCGTTGCCTGAGTTGGAACATTTACACTACTACTTGCTCCATTGCCAATCTGTCCACTTGTGCCAACTCCCCAGCAGTAAACTTTACCCGCGTTCGTACCACTACCTGCAAGCGCACAACTAAAATTAGAATTAGTCGAGACCTGACTAAAGCTATTTACTCCTAATGGCATCGTTACTGATGTTGGAATAGTTGCATCAGTAGTAATTCCGTTACCTATCCTACCACTACCACCACCCCCCCAACAGTAAACTTTGCCAGCACTTTCGCCACTACCTGCAAGCGCACAACTAAAATTACTATTAGTCGATACCTGACTAAAGCTATTCACCCCTGAGGGCATCGTTGCTTGAGTTGGAACATTTACATTGCTACTAACACCATTGCCAATCTGTCCATTTACGCCAAGTCCCCAGCAGTAAACTTTACCTGCGTTCGCACCACTACCAGATATTGCGCAACTAAAACTAGCATTAGTTGATAGCTGGTTATAAGTACTAACGCCAGATGGCTGCTGAGTTAAGCGTGGCGCAGCAACTCCTGCACTTCCCATAAAAGAAACACTCAGATTACCGCCCCAACAGTAAACTTTACCTGCGTTCGTACCACTACTTGCTATCGCACAACTAAAATTAGTGTTTGTTGAGATCT
>DAORIZ010000015.1:34018-67188 GCA_035438765.1 Burkholderiales bacterium
GCGTTCGTACCACTACTTGCTATCGCACAACTAAAATTAGTGTTTGTTGAGATCTGAATAGAGCTCTCCACTCCAGAGGGCATTGTTACTAAAGTTGGAATATTAACAGTGCTATCAATTCCATTACCAATTTGTCCAGTTGTGCCACTTCCCCAGCAGTAAACTTTACCTGCGTTAGCACCACTACCAGCAAGCGCACAACTAAAACTAGTATTAGTTGATACCTGACTAAAACTATCTACTCCTGAAGGCATCGTTGCCTGAGTTGGAACATTTACAGTGCTAGTCGCCCCATTACCAATTTGTCCACTTGTGCCAGTTCCCCAGCAGTAAACTTTACCTGCGTTCGTACCACTACCGGCAATTGCACAGCTAAAGTTAGTATTAGTCGAGACTTGACTAAAACTATCTACTCCTGAGGGCATCGTTACTGAAGTTGGAACATTGACATTGCTACTTGATTCATTACCAATTTGTCCACTTCCGCCAGTTCCCCAACAGTAGACTTTACCTGCGTTCGTACCACTACCTGCAAGCGCACAACTAAAATAATTATTAGTTGATATCTGACTAAAACTCTCTACTCCTGATGGCATCGTTGCCTGAGTTGGATAAGTGGCACTGTTATTTGTGCTATTACCAATTTGTCCACTTCCGCCAGTTCCCCAGCAGTAAACTTTACCTGTGTTCGTGCCACTGCCAGCTATCGCACAACTAAAATAAGTATTAGTTGATATCTGATTAAAGCTACCTACTCCTGAAGGCATGACCGCCTGAGTTGGAACATTTACATTGCTTTTCGCTCCATTACCAATTTGTCCACTTGTGCCAGTTCCCCAGCAGTAAACTTTACCCGAGTTCGTACCACTGCCAGCTATCGCACAACTAAAATCATTATTAGTTGATACCTGACTAAAGCTACCTACTCCTGATGGCATCATTACTGAAGTGGGAACATTTACATTGCTACTTGCCCCATTACCAATTTGTCCACTTGTGCCAGCTCCCCAGCAGTAGACTTTACCTGCGTTCGTACCTCTACCTGCAAGCGCACAGCTAAAAAGACTATTAGTTGATACCTGACTAAAGCTCTCTACTCCTGCTGGCATCGTTACTGAAGTTGGAACATTTACAGCGATAGTCGCCCCATTACCAATTTTTCCACTTCCGCCATTTCCCCAGCAGTAAACTTTACCTGCGTTCGTGCCACTGCCAGCTATCGCACAGCTAAAACTAATATTAGTTGATACCTGACTAAAACTTTCAACTCCATCAGGCATGATCGCTGGATATATCACATATCCATTACCAATAGCACCATTCACTGGAGCTCCCCAGCATTCAAGATTATTATTCGAACTTTCGTTTAGATAACAACTATTCGCAGTAGTAGCTGACGAATATGCTATTGAAAACGAATTTATACCAACTCCACTCGTTAAGTAGCTTGTTGAATAACCACAATTGCTACTGCTACAAGCTACTGGATTCTGTGGATCGCTATAATTTGCTGTCGCTTCATAACCATTGCCATTAAACTGGTTATATAGGCAAAGAGACCTTGATGATGAACCATTCGTAAAGTTATAAATTATCTGCATCGATTTATAATCACCAGCCTGTGCTCCAGCTAATGCTCCACTACATCCACTACGCGAATTATAATTGTATTGATTACATAAATATTGATTTGAGGCATCGCTAGTATAGTATGTACCAGCTTGCATTGTTACACCGCCGTTAAAAGATGTAAAAGCTACCTGATTATTGCAAACTGTATCGTTGTAATAGCCTACAACTATTGATGATAAACTGACTGGTGATGCAACATAAATACTTGTTTGATTCCCATTACTAGCAAAATCCTTCAGATCCAGCAAGCTTTTCAAATTATTAAACTGATATTTAGCATTGTTCTCAACTGGAATATAATTTAATCGACCGATATAGCCTTCTAGATTTACACTTGTAGCATTTGTACTCACATTTGCATTATTACCACTATTACATGATATCAATAATAATATTAAACCAATCAATTTACATAATCTCCGCATCATCAATACCTTATTACAAATTATGATAAAAGACCGCCACCTTGGCTCTCAAGAGCATTGGGACCACCACCTTCAATTACATCAGCACAAAACAACTCAGTAACTTTTGGTGAGACATAGCTCAATTTGGCTTCCGTTTTTATTAACTTGGCTTGAGGAATATTTGTATTCAATTGTTTCATCATAACATTTCATTCTTATATAATAGCAACATAAAACGTTATATTATAGCAAAATCCATAGTAAATACATTTATAAATCCATTCATTCTACTTAAAAAATAGTTTATAGCATAATCTTTCAATTTGCCATCACTGAAACAACCACAATACAACATTTTATAACTTAATATAAAATATAGTCTAAAGCTGCCTTGAAAAATAAGTTTCATGCACTATATACTATGACATTGGTATTTAATTTTACGAAAGTATAAAGATGGAAAAGCAACAAACTACACAAGAATCAAATGGAGCAACTCAAAACACGACAGCAGAAAACCAAAATGCTGAGAATTTTACCGAAGTTTTAGAAGAAATCGTTCAGGAAGAAACTAATCAGGTTTTAAAACTAGAACAAGAACTAACAGAATTAAAAGATACTAATTTACGTTTGATTGCAGAAATGCAAAATACGCAACGCCGTGGTGCAGAAGAAACCAAAAAAGCACGTGATTATGCGATCAGTAATTTTGCCAAAGAAATAATCACTGTTAAAGATTATCTTGAAATGGCACTTAAAGATCAGTCTGGTAATTTTGAGATGTTGAAAATGGGTGTTGATTTAACCTTGCAGCAATTAATTAAAGTGTTTGAGGCGCATCAGATTAAAGATATAAATCCACAAGTTAAAGAAAAATTGGATGCTAATCTACATCAGGCAATGAGTGTGGTTGAAGAACATGAGCAAGAAACCAATACCATTGTCAGCGTTATGCAAAAAGGTTATTTACTCAATGGTCGGGTACTGCGTCCGGCTATGGTCACTGTGGCTAAATAAATAATGAGCAACCATAATCTGGTTGCTTTTTTTAACACCGTTGAGCAATTCAGCAAAGTTAGATATATGCTATAATCGTGCAAATTTTTTAGAAAAGATAGGTAAATGCGCTTAGTTTTATTTGATATGGATCATACATTAGTGCCGTGCGATAGCGGAACTTTATGGGCAGAATTTCTCAGTGAACAAAATTTGTTAGCTCAAGATAAAGCGCAGCAACGAGCAGCTTTTTTACAAGATTATCAGAATGGCACGTTGGATGTTGAAGCGGCATATCGTTTTGAATTAGAATTATTGAAAAGTTTACCGCTTAGTGAACGTAATGATTTATTGCAAGGTTTTTTTACGCATAAAATTCGTCCGCTGATAACAGAATCAGCACAACGTTATGTTGAGCGGCATAAACAAGACGGTGATTATGTAGTAATCATTACTGCAACTATCGAAGATATTGCGCGTCCAATCGCTAATTTTTTTGGTGTGGATGCTTTGATTGCTGGACGCGGTAAGCGTGATGCCTCTGGCGAGTATACAGGTGAAATTGAGCTTGAGCCATGTATGGGGCGTGGGAAATTGGTGCATCTGGAAGAATGGTTGACTAAAAATAATTATAATCCACTACATTATGTTTTTTACTCGGACTCACATAACGATTTGCCGTTGCTAGAGCAGGTTGACGATCCGATTGCGGTTGATCCTGACGAAAAACTCCGCCAAATTGCACTGGAAAATAACTGGCAAATTATTTCCTTTCTTGATTAATCAATGACTGAGCAATTACCTCTTAATCTGAACCGCTCTTGGTGGTGGTTGATTATTCTATTATTACTAATTAATGCTTGCGGGATGTTTTCGCCAGTATTGAACAGTAACGATGCTTATTTTTATGCCGTTATTAGTAAGACGATGGTAAGCAATCATGACTGGATAAATCTCTATTATGCTAGTCAGGATTGGTTAGATAAGCCACATCTGCCATTTTGGTTAACCGCATTATCATTTAAGATCTTTGGTATTTCTGCTTTTGCCTATGTGTTACCAGGGTTTATTTTTCATTGTATCGGTGCTATCTATACCTATCGTTTGGGTAAATTGCTTTATTCAGAAGCAACTGGAATTGTGGCTACATTAATTTATGTTAGCAGTTTACATCTACTCCTATCCAGTATGGATATCCGTGCGGAAGCATTTCTATTAGGTGAAATTGTTTCAGCCTGTTACTATTATTTGCGCTATGACCGTATTGGGGGAATAAAAAATCTGCTGTTAGCCAGTATATTTACTGGGCTAGCTTTAATGACTAAAGGCTTATTTGTCGTTGTCACGATTTTTAGTGGTTTAGTTGCAGTGTGGCTATATAGTGGTGAATTGCGTAAGATAATTCAGCCCAAATGGTTGCTGGCTTACGCTTTAAGTCTGCTGGCAACGCTACCAGAGTTAATTTGTCTCTATGTGCAATTTGATCTTCATCCTGAAAAACTCGTTTTTGGACAGCATCAAGTGTCAGGAATCAGCTGGTTTTTCTGGGGTAGTCAATTTGGACGCTTTTTTAATAGTGGTCCGATTGTCAATAATCATGGCAATCCAGGGTTTTTTATTCATACTTTCTTATGGGCGTTTTTGCCGTGGTCTTTGCTGTTTATCGCCAGCCTTATTGCAGTATGTCGCTGCTTTAAGGCTGAAGTAACTACACAGCGAGCAATATCAATCTATTTACAAAGCAGTTTCTGGCTGACATTTATTATGTTTAGCGCTACCAAGTTTCAGCTTGATCATTATACCAATATTATCATGCCATTTGCGGCAATTATTGTTGCTAATTATATAGTTAATCAAGCTTCTAAGCTATCTGTGATTGTCAAAATTCAGCAAGGACTAACATTCCTGATTTTGTGTTTGAGCCTTGCGATAAGTATCTTCTTTTTTAGAGCTAGTTGGTTAATAATCAGTGCATTGATTCCGATTCTGATTATGGGATATTGTGTTTTTCAGCGTAGTAAAATCTCAATGGGCAGGTGGATTTTAGCTTTACCAGCTTTGGCGGTGGCTTCGAGTTTTATCGTATTGATGCTGGTTAATGCTTTCGTCTACCGCAGCTACGATGCAGGGTATAATATTGCTCAGTATTTGAAAGATAAGCCAGTTGCGACAGTTTATAATCTAGAAGTTCCGGGATTGATAAATAATCTGGAGTTTCATGCTGATTTGCCAGTGTCAGAAGTTCATTTGCCATTGCCGAATAATTATCCATATTATCTTGCAATTAAAAATGATAGTCTATCTCGATTAGAAAGTTATAATTATGAAAAATTAGCTACGGTTAATGAGTTGGAAATGACTAAATTTATTCCAGCAATGTTGAGCACTAATAAATATCAGCACAGTTTAATTGTGATTGATTTAGTAAAAATTACAGGTCTACGAAACAATTGATGCTCAGTTATAGACAAGGAAAAATTTTGGAATCTAATAATTGGAAGCAATAGATATAAACAAGCTTTAATTACTTTTTAGACCTACGTAGTAATACATACCATTCTCTTACGGGAGTCACAAATGCAAGAATTTATACTTGTTTAATTGCTGTTTAATATCCATCAAAAATAAACACATTTAGAGTACAATAAGGTTACCATGAATAATATCAGCATAAAAGCTAAACTAAATGCATTACTCGTTCTTTACACCATTGGAGCACTAATTTTTCAACCGTTGGCAAGTATAATTCAGGTTGGAGTATTAATTTATCTAAGTCTAAAAAGAGAGTGGAAGTATTTTATCTATGGTACTACTCTTTTTATCTGTGCTGCGATAATTGGTGCTGCATTTTATAAGCATGGCTTAGATCAAAATAAACAGTTTTACATGATTGCGCTGGCGGTAAGTGTTTTTGCCAATTTATTTTGGTTTGCAGCCACAATCAAGCAGCTAAAACGAATTTTATATATTGACGAATAATTTAACTAAAATAAATAATAGGATAAATATTTAATGGCAATTAAACCCCGCGTTTTCAAAGCTAATATTCAAATAGCTGACATGAACCGTCACTGTTATCAAGATCATCTATTAACTATTGCACAACACCCTTCGGAAACCGATGAACGAATGATGGTACGTGTCTTAGCATTTGCGCTTAATGCCAATGACAACCTCAGCTTTGCCGAAGGAATTACCGATACTAATCATGCAGATTTATGGGATCGCGATCATAATGAGCATATTGCGCTATGGATTAGTGTTGGCTTACCCGATGAAAAACTAATCCGTAAGGCTTCAATTCGTGCCGATAAGGTAATTATTTATAGTTATGGTGGACGTCCTGCAGAAATTTGGTGGAGCAAGTTAAATGTAGCCGATTATGCTAATTTAAAAGTAATCAATCTGGCAGATGAAGATACAAAACAACTAGCGGCAATGTTCTCTCGTGGTATGAAAATGAGTTTTACGATTCAAGAGGATGATGTTTTAATTACCAACGATACGACAACCCTCAATCTTACTTTACAAAAACTAAAATAGCTATACTCAATCAGATTCATCATCTTGGGGTGTTGCCAAGCTCCTCACCACTAACTGTGAGCTTCGTCGCTTGTCGTCTACTAATATTTTGAAGCTGATTGAGTATTAAAAAAGCCTCATGCTATTCATGAGGCTTTTTGCTTTATTGCGAAAAGTAACTTTGTGCTTAAGATGCAGCAACAACTTTGCGAACAAGTTTTTCTTTAATACGTGCTGATTTACCTGAGCGATCACGTAAATAGTACAATTTAGCACGACGAACGTCACCACGGCGTTTAACTTCGATCGATTCTACTAATGGTGAATATGTTTGGAATGTTCTTTCAACACCTTCACCGGCAGAAATTTTACGCACGATGAATGCTGAGTTAAGACCACGATTACGTTTAGCGATTACTACACCTTCATACGCCTGTAAACGCTCACGGTTACCCTCTTTTACTTTAACTTGCACAACAACAGTATCACCAGGTGCAAATGAAGGGATAGTTTTATTTAAACGAGCAATTTCTTCCTGCTCAAGAATTTGAATGATATTCATTATTTTTTCCTTATCTTGTTCCTACTTATGTTTAATTACTAAGTATTAGCTTAATCTTGCGACTTTGCCAACATCTCAGAAAGTAGCCGAGATTCTTCTTTGGTTAATTTACGCGTTTGCAATAATTCTGGGCGTCTTTGATAAGTCCGCCACAAGCTTTGCTGCAAGCGCCATTTTCTAATTTGTTCGTGATTTCCCGAAAATAATACTTCCGGTACTTTGGCATCCTGATAATCGCGTGGAACAGTATAATGCGGACAATCCAGCAAACCATCCATAAACGAATCACATTCAACCGACTCTTGAGAATTCATCGCTCCAGGGATCTGACGCACAACCGCGTCCATTATCAGCAAAGCTGGTAACTCACCACCCGAAACCACAAAATCGCCGACCGAGAGCTCAACATCAACATTACGTTGAATAAATCTCTCATCAACGCCCTCATAGCGTCCACAAACAAAAATTACGCCTGTCTCTTGGGCTAATTGATTAATTAGCTTTTGATCAGCACGCTTACCCTGTGGCGATAAATACACCACGAGAGGTTTTGCAACTCCACACGCTTCTTGTTTCGCTTTAGCCGCAGCTAATGCTAATTCAAGTGGCTCGATCTTCATGACCATGCCAGGTCCGCCACCAAAAGTCTTATCATCAATCCGACGATAATTATCGGTAGTAAAATCACGCGGGTTTATCGCATCTAATTGATACAAATTATTTGCCAATGCGCGGGCAACAATACCATGCTGGTTTGTCGCTGCAAACATCTCTGGAAATATGGAAATGACACTAAAGATCAATAATCCAAACCCCAATCAACAATAATTTGTTTATTTTGCATATCGACTTTGACAACATACTGTGCAACAAACGGAATTAAACGCTCTTCTTGTTCAAGCTTGGCAACCAATACATCATTAGCACCGGTCTCCATCAGATCTTTTACAACCCCAAGAGACTCACCTTGAACATTGATAACATTCAAACCGATTAAATCAACCCAGTAAAATTCATCTTCGTCTAAATCTGGAAATTCTTCCCGATCAACCGCAACAATTGTTCCTTTAAGAGCAAAGGCAGCATCCCGATCATCAACTCCAGCGAGCTTTGCATGAAACACACCGTCTCGCGCAAAACTTTTTTCAACTTTTTTGCTTAGAATCGTTCCATCTTTGAGTTTGAGATACACTTGCGTATATCCATCCAAAGAGTCACTATATTCTGTCGCCGTCTTAATTTTTACCCAACCTTGAATACCAAAAGCATTGGCTATATAGCCCATGTCAATCAGATTTGCAGGTATAGACATCAATTAAGCGTTATTTTTGATAAGTTTTTTAACTGCAGGAGATACTTGCGCACCAACTGAAGTCCAATGAGCAACACGTTCGCTATTAATACGAACAGCTTCAACGCCCTCAGATGCAACTGGGTTGAAGAAACCTAATTTCTCGATGAAACGTCCATCACGACGCGCACGAGAATCAGCAGCAACGATGCTGAAATATGGACGGTGTTTATTACCACCACGTGCCAAACGAATAACTACCATTGTGTTATTTCCTATTAAATATAAAGATTAAACAATAAAGCACGTGATTTTACATCATTTCACTATCACGCGTCAAGGGTAAAAACTGCTAACGATAGCCGGATGTTAGTTACCTAAGAACAACTTGCTTATCACTAAAAACCAAATATTGGATATTAGTCAATGTTTTTACTCCATCTATACCACTTACAACCGTAATGCCATTTGCAGTGCCTATCGCATATAAGCTTGAGCTTAATTCAAAAACTACACCATTATACCCACTACCACCATCAATAATATCATCACCAGAATAAGGATAAAATAGATCATTACCGCTGCTACCATACATCTGATCATTAGTTGAAGTGCCATTAATTCTACCGCCTGCTTCGGTTATCACCAATGGTAATACACCTGTTGGAATAGCCTGTTGTGCTACACTGCCGCCATTACCGCCATTCCAGTAAATCATACTGTAGCCAAGATCAACATTATCACGTAAATCCATAAAAATAGCACTTGGATAGGATTCATTGCCATAATTGTTATACACTGGAGATGAATATAAATCTTGTGCTAGATAGCCACTAGACTTGCTCCAGCCAGCAGGAAATACCGCTGATTCAAATCTTGCAGCAATCTGCTCAGTAGTTTGATCAGCAGTATTACTTGATTTGATAATGTATACATTGCCCCACTGGTCAGTCACAAAGAAACGTAGAATTGGATTTCCATTCTTATCATTTTTAGTGAATAAAATTAACTGATTTTTATTAATTGAAGAATATTTTACTTGAGCTGGCGGTACATACACACCTGTTTGCCCTGCTTGCCAGCCATTAACAGGTTGTGGAGCAGGATATGCGGAAGACTCAAATGGCCAGATATAACTGATATTTTGAACGATCAAACCCCAAGTGTGCCCCTGACAGTCTGTATAAGGAAGAAGTGGACCTGCTGCTGCGTTTGGGCTGCCTAATGTATTGGCATAGTCAAATACAGCATTACGAGGCGTATTTTGCACCCAACTTTCACCACAATTAAATGCTCTAAACTCTTCATCGCTAGCGATTGGATTAGAACCATAATCAATATAAACATAGACAAAACCTTGGAAATTAGAACCGATATCTCCGGTATATGCAACCTCATAGCCACTTTTAGCTTCTGTGCTTTTATACCCAGCTGACTCTGCCGCAGTAATTGAAGATGTAACATTAAATGGATTACTCGTTGCTGAACTAACCCCACTAGCATTAGCTGCTAAAGTATAACCAACACCGGGTTGACTTACAGAAATATCGTTAAAGCTAGCCACTCCATTAACAGAAGTAACCGTAGTTGTTCCATTTAAGTAGCCAGTATAAATCTTGCCATTGGGCAAATCAGCATTTGGTTGATTTCCAATTGTTAAAGTGATAGGAATAGCTGCGCTATTATCTAAATTTCCTTTACTATCAAGTACTTTTACCTGAATAGCTGGCGCAACAACGCTATTTGTACCAGTTGGAGTACTATTACTACTTGGTTGAGTCATAAATACCAGCTGCAAACTATTTGTGTTAATGTTGCCCCCGCCACTACAACCCCAGAGCGAGACCAAAGTTGCACAAGATAAAACAAATTTCAATTGGACAAAGATATTTTGTTTCATGGCAGCTCCAACTAGTTAAATTAAAGTCACTTTTTACGATGAATAAAACTATTTTTATTAGCACGAAGTTTAAGAACCATCAAAATTGCTTCTTTAAAAATACTTCCTGACATCTTTGATTGCCCCAACACTCGGTCTTCAAAAATAATTGGTAATTCTTTAATTTTAAACCCGTTTAGGTAGGTTTTGTAGGTTGTTTCAATCTGAAACGAATACCCAGTTGACTGAAGCTCATTAACCCCAATAGTTGCTAAAACCTCTCGACGAAAACATTTAAAGCCACCAGTTAAATCATTAAATGGCAGACCTAAAATAATTTTTGCGTAAAGACTACCACCGCGGCTGATAATTTTACGCTTCAGACTCCAATTCACTACACCACCACCAGCCACATAGCGACTACCTAAAACCAAGTCATAACTCTCTAAACCTTTAAACATTTCTGGTAGGTATTTAGGACTATGTGAAAAATCAGCATCCATTTGCCCAATTAAATCATAATCACGTTCCAAACCCCAATTAAATCCAGCAACATAAGCCGTCCCCAGACCAAGTTTACCCGCACGCTTCATCAGAAAAAGCTGCCCAGCGTACTTTTCAGCCATCAAACGCTCAACGATTTCATAAGTTTTATCTGGAGAATTATCATCAATCACTAAAACATGCGTATCTGGTACATAGCTAAACGCTTCAGCTAATAATTTTTCAATATTATCTTTTTCATTATACGTTGCAATAATTATCATTTTTTTCATAGTTAATCCTCTAGTTGCTTAGCCGATAGACATAAAGTTTATTATTCACAAAACTATCCCGATAGCCAACTGTTGGCAGCTCTTCAATATTTTTAAAGTATGCTTTGAGTTGTTCTTGATAAACTGGATCATTGCCATCACAAAAATACACTGCATTTTTAATTGGTAGACTTAAATCCTTATTCCAGTCACTATAGCTATTGCTATATTTAAAATTACTCAACACATAGGTGCGTCCGCGATTTAAATAGTACCAGCCGCGTGAAGCATTGCCATAATCACAAGCCAAAATTATATCATCAGGCTGCAAATAATTATTATTGATCTGACTATAGAGCTGAGCATTGCCCATAAAAGCATTAATTGCTGGAATTTTGCTACGGTATTCACGAGGTACAAAAATTTTCGGCATCTTAATTATCGGTAGTAAGATTAGTACCAGTGTAATCGCTACACGATATGTCCATTTTATGTTGTACTCTGCAAGACAAGCCGCCAGAAAAATAATTCCGCTAATAAACGCTGGAGCTACCCAATTAGCTTCCATGAACTTATATAAACTATTGTAAGCAAAGAATAAAACCACAAAGACAAATATGCTTACAGGTAAGAGATATTTCGGATTATTAATAAGCTGCTTGCGTTTAATAAATAAAAATGTCAGCAGCGGTAATGAAATAAAAGGGTTAGCAGCACCAATAGTTGCACCGATATAATCCCAAAGCCCAGCCAGATTTACCTGTCGTTCACTAGCTACCCCATGATGAAACTGAAAAGCAAATGACACCCAGTCATGCTGATAATTCCAGACAATTACTGGGCTGAACACCAGCAAAGCCAAGAGCAAGGCTAGATAGACATCTTTCTTGAAGAGCAAATGACGCTTCTGTGGACTCAGTAATAAGAAAATTAGCACACCGGGTAAAATTAAAATCGCAGTATATTTAGATAATAGCGCGCAACCTAATGCAACTCCAGATGCATAGATTGCACTTTTTTTCTCAAATATTAATCCCTGAATTAGAAAATATAGCGTTACACTCCAGAACATCATCAGTGGACAATCAATGGTGGTAATAAAAAAATCCCCCTCCAAGATTGGCCATGCCAGCGCCATAATTACAGAAATATCTGCCGCTTTTTGTCCAAACAGGCGCTTAGTGCTCAAATAAATCATGATAATCGTAACAGTACTACACAGCACAGCAGTTAAGCGGATAAATAATGCTTGATCTGAGACTAAGGTAGTTAGACGAATTAGATACGCAATCATTGGTGGATGGTCATAATATGAAAGCTGAAGATTTTTACTCCATACCCAATAATAGGCCTCATCAAAATGTAGTTGTAAACTCTGGTTAAACATTATATGCGTAAAAACGACCAAAACAAACAGCAGCAAAACTTTAACATTCATCCGTTCCATAGTTAACTCACCTGCTTATTCATAAGATACTTATCCACTAATTTGGTTACCAATATATTCACCGCCCAGACTAAAATTGCCGCCATAAAAATATCACTAATGTAATGTCCGCCCTGTAAAAAACGAACTATTCCAACCAGAACAAAACCTATCCCACACAGAGCAACCCCTAGTTTACGCCTTCTTGCAGCGATAAATGGAACACCAATAAATGCGCCAATTGAAACATGCCCTGATGGAAAACTATTATCCTTTGGACGCCCTAAATGAGGTTGCCAGGGAAATGAAAAAGGGTGATGATCTCGAATGACCTGATATGGTCTTGCACGACCCCAATTATCTTTGAACAAGGTATTCACCAGTAACCCTGGTCCAAGCGCCAAACTCAAATAACTAATCAACACCATTCTACGTACCGCATTTTTTTGCAAAGCGGAAGATTTGCGTTTACGGATTAAGATAAGCAGCGGAACAATAATCAGTAAAACAGTTGATACAGATACACCATAGTAAACCACCTTACACCAAAGGCTTACCTCACCATAAAAATGGTTAGTATTAAAATCAAAGGGAATTATAGCGTATTGCTGATCCAAGTATGGACTCAAGCCAAACACTATCAGGCTGCAAAAAAACAAAATTATCAGGTATTTTTTTAGAGGTGTCATATTTTATTCTGCTAAATATTTGGCATAATTCTAACATGATTTGATAGCTTTTGTGCCGAATGATAATAGGTACACTCAAGCTGATTCGAAATACTAGCGGGCGATTTATGACGAAGCCTACACGTAGTAGGTGAGGAATAAATCAACGACTTGGGATGATGAATCGGATTGAGTATACATGTAACAGCGCAAACGAGTAATGAATTAGTAATTGGAAATAAATTGTTGGTAGCAAAAGGAAAAGGTTGAATAACCATGATGGCGGAAGCTGTGAGATTCGAACTCACGAAGGACTCGCATCCTTGCCGGTTTTCAAGACCGGTGCATTCAACCGCTCTGCCAAGCTTCCTTTAGGTTGAGAACGGTATTATAACCACTGTTTATTATCTTTTGCAACTTTTTTTACAATTTACTCTTCTCTATACTGCGCTGCAATAAAATATCCCACTGAAATCGTGCTATAATTCGGCAGTTATTTTTATTCTAAATAAAAGGTAATATATGCTAAAGCAAAGACAACCCCATGGGTTTCCGATTTTCTTCCTAACAGAAATGTGGGAGCGTTATGGTTTTTATGTTCTGCAATCGTTGCTAGTATTCTATGCGTTGGAACAGATTCACCTCAGTGACTCAGAAACTTATGCGATGGTCGGATCTTTTACTGCTTTAGCTTATGTCAATAGCATATTTGGTGGCTTAATTGCTGATCGCTTTATTGGTTATGATAAGGCCATTTTGGCTGGTGCAACGTTATTATGCATTGGATACACATTATTAACCTTTGCGTTGGACCATAATATTTTCATTTTAGGGCTCGCCATTGTAACAGTTGGTACAGGAATGTTAAAGCCAAACATTTCTAGTATGCTCAGTATGATTTATCAAAAAACTCCTGAAAAAAAGGAAATAGGCTATACCCTATTTTATGTTGGTATCTACTTTGGTGCAATCGGTGGAAGTTTTCTCGGTGGATTTATTAAGGCCTATTTAGGCTGGCATGCTGTTTTTGCCTCGGCCGCAATTGGATTAGCTATCGCATTTATCACTTTTTTTGTAGGCAAGAGACGATATCAACTGCATGATTCACGGAAGATTGCACATAACAAAAGTAAACTATTTAAAGCTTTTATCGCAATCATTTTTTTGATTGTAACGGCATTCTGTGGCATTCACAATAAAACCATGTCCGATATATTTTTTACTTTGATTGGACTACTAAGTCTTGCTTTTTTAATCTATAATATCAAGACGCATACCGGTGAGGAACGTAAAAAGCTCACAGCTTTTGCTATCTTAACCATTTTTTCCGGGCTATACTGGGCTGTATATTTTCAACAGTTTTTCTCGGTAAGCCTTGCTGCCGAAAGAGTAACTAATCTAAGTATGCCTGCAAGTTCGCTGACTGCTTTTGAATCGCTAGGTGTGATTATTTTTGGTCCACTGATTAATGGTTTATGGCTATGGCTGCAACGTCGTAACAAAGACTTATCAATTCCAGCGAAATTCAGCTTAAGTTTTTTATTCAATAGCCTTAGCTTTTTTATCCTAATTATCAGTTTACAATATGCAATTAACCACAATTCACAATTATTGCAAATTTTTATCATCATAAGCTATTTGATGATTGCGTTTGGCGAATTACTTATCGCTCCAATCGGTTTGGCAATGGTAAGCACTCTAACGCCACAACGGTTAAATGGCGCCATGATGGGTATATTTTTAATGTCAATTGGACTTGGTGGTAAACTCGCGGGTATTTTGGCGCAAAGTGCTGCAAGCGCCGAAAATAGCACCATAAATCAACTTGAACATATTTATCGCAATTCATTTATGATTTATTGTAGCTTTAGTATGTTTATTTTTATCCTATGCTTGATAATGATTAAACCAATTAATAAACTAATTCAGGGAACAACTAAGTGACTAAAAAAAATTTAGATACGTTTGAAAGTGCAATTAACCAACTAGAAACCATTATCCAACACATCGAAAATGACCAAATTGATTTAGAAAGTGCATTAAATCAGTATAAACAAGGCATGGAACTGGTAAAATTCTGTCAGGACAAGCTTCGTGATGTCGAGCAGAAAATTAAGATCCTCGATCACGAAACCAATCAATTAAAGAATTTTCAAACGGAATAATATGCCAAATTTAGAACAATGGCGCGCACAGACTCTTGATGAAATCGAACAGTGTTTAAACCAAATTTTAACTATCTCAAGTAACTGCCCATATTTACTTGATGCTATTCGCTACTCAACGCTTGATGGAGGAAAACGAATCAGACCTTTATTCACCATAGCTGCAGGTAGCTTAAATAATGCGAATCCATTAAACTGCCGATTAATTGGTTGTGCAATTGAAATGATTCATTGTTTTTCATTGATTCATGATGATCTTCCAATTATGGATAATGATGATTTACGTCGTGGAAAACCAACCAACCATAAAGTGTATGGTGATGCGGTCGCACTCTTGGCGGGGGATGCTCTCCATGCGTTGTGCTTTGAAGTGTTGAGCTCAGAACAATTAACTATCAACCCAGAGCGTAAACTGCAGATTATTGCATTAATTGCTCAGTCCATAGGAATTGAAGGAATGGTTGGTGGACAAACTATTGACTGGCTCAGTACAGGTAAGCAGATTAATTTGCAACAATTGCAACAAATGCATAACTTAAAAACCGGAGCGTTACTCCGTGCAGCAATTTTAACTGGTTATCTCGCAGGAAATGAGTTTGACTCGCAACAATATGCGGCTATTGACGTTATTGCTCAAAAAATAGGGCTGTTATTTCAGATTGTAGATGACATTATTGATGTCACCGAAGACACAAGTACTCTTGGTAAAACTGCAAACAAAGACTCAGAACAAGATAAGGCAACTTATGTCAACATTCTCGGGCTTGAAATAGCACAGCAAACAGCTAAAAAACTTCATCTTGAAGTAATAGAACTATTAAAAAAATTAGAACGCAGTTCACAGCTAAAATTTTTAGCTGACTCAGTTTATTATCGTAATTCTTAATCAAATAAAGACAGATATACATGACTCATCACCAATTACTAAATAAGATTAACTACCCTCATCAGCTGAGGCAATTAAATCGTCAAGAGCTATATACCTTGGCTCAGGAATTACGCAGTTTCATTCTAAGCAATGTAAGTAAAACAGGTGGACATTTAGCATCAAATTTGGGATGTGTCGAGTTAACCATAGCTTTACACTATGTCTATAATACACCAGATGATGCTTTGGTCTGGGATGTAGGACATCAGTCTTATCCACACAAAATATTAACAGGTCGCCGAGAGAAAATGGATAGTCTACGCCAAATGGGTGGCTTATCAGGATTTCCTAAACGTAGCGAAAGTGAATATGATACTTTTGATGTTGGTCATTCATCAACTTCAATTTCTGCAGCACTGGGTATGGCTGTTGCCAATCAACTTCGTGGACGAGAGAACAAAGTAGTTGCAATAATTGGTGATGGTTCAATGACGGCGGGGCTCGCATTTGAGGGCTTAAATAATGCTGGTTGGCTAAATAGCGATATGCTGGTGATCTTAAATGACAATGAAATGTCAATTTCTGAAAGTGTTGGTGCAATTAGCTCATACTTGTCGCAAATTCTGGCAAGTAGATTTTATAATAAGGTCAAAGGTACCGCTAATAAAGCACTAAGTGTCATGCCTGGCATGCAAAAACTAGCTCACAAAGTTGAAGAACATATGAAAGGCATGGTCATGCCAAGTACGATGTTTGAAGAGTTGGGTTTCAATTACATCGGACCAATTGACGGACATGATTTAGAACAATTAATTGATACTCTAAGCGAACTAAAAAATTTATCTGGTCCACAGTTTTTACATGTCGTAACCAAAAAAGGACAGGGTTATAAATTAGCAGAAAATGATCCAATTGGTTATCACGGGGTCAATAAATTTAATCCAAGTGAGGGAATGGTTAGCAATAAAAGCACTGCACTAAGCTATATGCATGTTTTTGGTAAATTTCTCTGTGATATCGCCAAAATTGATGATGAATTTATTGCAATTACTCCCGCGATGCGTGAGGGTTCGGGGATGGTCGAATTTGCAAAGCTATACCCTGAGAAGTTTTTTGATGTTGGAATCGCTGAACAGCATGCAATTACCTTTGCTGGAGGCGCTGCGACTAAAGGAATTAAACCAATTGTAGCAATCTATTCAACTTTTTTACAACGTGGCTATGATCAGTTAATTCATGATGTTGCTTTACAGGATGTTTCAGTTTTATTTGCAATTGATCGTGCTGGTGTAGTTGGTGCAGACGGACCAACTCATATTGGTGCTTTTGATTTGAGCTTCTTACGCTGCATCCCTAATCTAATAATTATGACGCCAAGTGATGAGAATGAATGTTACCAAATGCTTTACACTGGCTTTAGAATAAACAACCAGTCATGTGCGGTACGCTATCCTCGTGGTGCAGGTATCGGACGAGAATTGGATGCTGAATTTAAAATGATTCCAGTTGGTAAAGGACGTGTGGTTCGGGAAGGTAGTAAAGTTGCTATTTTGGCATTTGGTTCAATGCTGCAAGCCGCACTTGAAGCTGCAGAAGAAATTAATGCAACCGTTTGCGATATGCGCTTTGTTAAACCTCTAGATCGTGATTTACTATTGCAAATTGGCAAAACTCACGAGTTTATTGTAACAATCGAAGAAAACGTAATCGCGGGAGGCGGAGGATCCGCTTGTGCAGAAGCATTGCAGGATTTAAATATCCAACTACCAATATTACATTTGGGAATTCCTGATCAATTTATTGAGCATGGCGACCCTAAGCTATTACTATCATCAATCGGATTAGATAGCACGGGGATTCTTAAATCTATTCGCCAAAAAAACTGGCTTTAAAATAATCTTTAGAGGAAACTTATAAATAATGAAAAAAATACTCATCGTACTTGCTGCGACTACTTCAATCCATGCTTTTGCTGACAAAATTTACCTTGAACCGCAATATACAGTCGCAATTGAATCAGCTAGCTTAGAATCAGGCACTCAAAATTTCACAACAAAAACTTTAACTCCAATTGTATATGAGGATCGCCTATTGCCAGCTGGAGAAAGTGTTGTACTAAGTTGCGAGGATAATAAACCTATAATTCGTAAAATAGATCAACAAGAATTAAAAATTCCAGTGCAAATTGCCAATAATACCAAACAACCGACCAGCTGCAGCAGTGCAAATCTTGGCTTATTTTGGACGCTGGATGAATATAAAGTCAAAAATGATAGTATTGTAACCATTGACGATAAAAAATTTAGTGTGATTCCTTTTAGCGCAACAATTCCACCTTCGGCAGATGGTAAAATTATTAGTGTTACCAGTGATGGTAATTTAATTAATGTATTAGTAAATAAAGCCAAATACTTTAAAAAAGCACAATTTTACGGTACGATTAATGGTGTTAGCTACTTGTTACAATCAAGTAATGATGACAAAAAATTTACTGTACACGCCGCTAATTTACAAAAATTACTGGTTACAGATGAAAATGGACAAGTTCTGGCTAGCATTGACTTCCCAAGCTATGAATAATAAGTCTTACTAATGTGTTACTACCAAGGATCAGTATGAGAATCTGGTTGCGCTATATGTTAGGGTCTAGTGTGTTATTGATTTCTGCCTGTAATAGTGGTGTAATCTCCAGCAATAATTCGGCTGTACTAGCAAATGCAAGCTATTACAGCAGATTATGTTCAGATATCGGTGGTTACTTTCAGTACGGAATAATTAATGCACCACCAAGCAGCGACTATTCACAAGTATTGAATTACGCTCCAGCAACCGAGTCAATTGATACTATTCCGCTCTCTCATACCCACATGGAAATGACTTCTGCGATTGATGGCAGAATATATAACGTTGCAATTGACAATGTATTTGCAAATAACTATAATCCATTTAGTGGCGCTGTTCCTAACAGTTATGAGAGTAGCTTAACCGCAGGCAGTGCGGTTTATTTGTGCAGTGGCAATCCATCCAACGTTCCATATTCTGTAACAGGGACTTTTGCAACACAAGGCTTTGATTGGGTACATACTAACTGTGTAGCCAGTGGCTATCCTTCGACATATTTGAATGGTTTCTTATACGATAGCAAGGGTAATAATTTAACAAATAGTCAAACTTATTGTTATTTATGGCCTTAATTAAATGCCATTTGTTAAAAAACGCCACGTAATTTACTTACATGGCGTTTTTATCATTTAGCTTTGTCACTACTGAGCATTAATAAATGCACCAAACTTACTCCACTCATTGGTATTAGATTGAGCATTATATGCTGGGTCATAACGAGTTCCGCTATAATTAAATCCAATATACCATGGCTCTTGAACATTCAAATTACTACCACTAGTTTCACCAAATGCACCTTGCGTTGCTGTACCTGGATTTTGTAGCGCATATACCGCATAACCTGCTTGATTAGCTTTAGTTGATGCATAGACACCATAGTTATTCTCAGCATAAGCTAATGCATCTGGATGGTTAATAGAAGCATCGTTACTCCCCTTACCTGGCAAACCTGAAACCATAATACATTGTGCATAAGGAATTGGCTGTCCCGAAGCATTATTACCACAATGGCTAAAAGTTTGTAAGGGAACTGATTCAATATTAACATTTTGCATCACACATGAAGCTAACTGATTATATGCCTGAGTTCCAGGAGAGCTTAATGCGCTTTCATTTGCAGCGAAGAATGCATTGGTTAAACCATTACATGCAGGTTGATTTAACATAATCTCTGAAACTTCGCCTGGTTTAGTGTGTTTGGTAAAATCAGGTGTCCAGATTTCTACTTGTGACCATTGAGTAGCAGAGGTAGCTAACGGCAATACAGGTGCATATTTCCCATCAAAATAAGTCATTGCATCACTCGGTGAAACAGTGTGATACGTTTCGTTAAACATCCGATAGTTTTCAGATACAGAATCATTTAAAGTCGAATTACACCAGCTAGTAACAGTAGTAACTCCATTGACTGTAGTATTACAAGCGGTATCACTTTTAAAAGCTGCATATAGTGCATTAGCGTACTCTGAAGCAAATGCTCCACCAAAGGTATTATCAACATAGCTAATTTCATCAGGAGTTTGATTTAGCGGTGCACGATAAGTTGCAACATCATAAGTCGAAAAATTAGCAACACCCAATGGACCAAACGCAGCTGAAGTAACAGGCGTAAAACCACTTGAGAAATAGAAGAATGTAAACCATTTACCGTGATAAGCCAAACGATCAGCAACTTTTTTAAAAACTTCCGCGGCACGGGTTTGAGTAAAACCACCCTCCAAATCCATTGCCAGACCATCTATCTTATAACTAGAATTAAGTTGGCTTGCGTACAATACTGGATGCACTAAAGCATCAGCTAATAAATCTTGCTGCTTATCGTTATAGCCAATTAAATCCGCCTTAACATCGTTGTCAAAAGCATAACTAAGGGTAAAACCAACATTATTCGAAGCAAACGCACCACTAGATGGATCTAGCACTGTACCTATCCACTTAGCAAATTCAGGATCTGGACGATTAGTAGTTACCCCTGCAGCGGTAATTTGACTCTCAGGATTGCTCGTGCTTGTATCTAATTTCCAATAACCAATTTTGGGCATTCCTGCCTCACTGTAGGTATACCCCATATCAATCATCTCAGTCAATGCAGTTTTAATTGGACGTTGATTTAAGTAATTGTTATTAATTTGTTTTAAATCTTTACCATAGCTTTGAAGGTCAGTCGGCCAGCCGCTATTGGGTTTATCTGGATCTTGTGAAGAATAAACGTAAATTGAATTAAAATCACCTAAAACATTATTGGTCGCAACACTCCCAGTTTTCCATGCAGCTAAATCTGGATTAGTGGCAGCAACATTAAGATAAAAAGTTTGCCATGCATTTTCAACTACACTACCACTAGGTTCGCTGGCTTTTACATTGATTTGATAAACCCCAGCAGTTAAACCTGTTGCAGATAAATAGCCAGCTTGATTGATACTAAATTGCGAGTCTGAACAGCTAACTGGATTAGCCTTAACTTGTGAATCAACCCCAGTAATTTTGACAATATTACAAGTAGTTGCGTTACCATTATTGAGTTGACTCGCATCAAAACTAAAACCTTCATTGCCATCTGGGCTATAAAAATAATTATGTAAATCAACTATTGTAGTTGAAGTATTAAAGTCACTCGGAGTAGCAGAAATTTCCATATAATAAGGCTGTGATTTATTAACTACGGAATTATCTTTATCCCAGCGATTTGGACGTGCGGCTACACTATCATAGGCTGGTAAATCACGAATCATTTCAGCCACATTATACGCTCTTAATCCACGATATAAAATAACTGGCAAACTCCCAGTACTACCATTTAGACCACCATTAGCCGTAACCGTTAGATTACATGCAACTTTATTTTTATCTCCATCAAGAATACTACAACCTTGGCTAGCACTTAATGCCGCAAAGCCACTTTCAGTCAATGGAGTTTGCTGAAATAACTGACTAGCTGCAGAACCACTACCAAAAGTTAAATAATTTTGGATTAACTTATTACCAGATAAGCTATAGCTAGTTGCTTGTGTTCCATCGCTTTCGGTTGGAAAATAACTTCCCAGGCTACTAACTGGGCTTGATGTATCAATTGATGGCGTTGGTGATGGCACATGATATGATGTCCAGCTAAAATCATCTAATTCATCAACATTGATTTGGACATATGGCAGTGCAATTCCTGCATTGTTACTAGCTTGGTTGCTGCTATCTAAAGATGAGGATTGATTTGCCGTTTGAGCAGTAGAATCTTGGCTGTTAGCACCACCGCTATTACATGCACTTAAACCAGTTAATGTAGTCGCTAATAATACCAAAGAAAGTTTGTTGAGTTTCATTTTAAATCCCAGATTAAATTAATTTACAGGCGCAAGTGTAAACAATTTAGACTTAAAATAAAACCGCGTTTTTGCATGGGTGGATATCAGTTAGTAAATTTAAAATAATTTCTAATAATCAGCATCTTTAATACTAAATTTTGAACAATTTAGCTTTTATGCAAAAATGGGAATAAGCTATCCAAATATGGGAAACCACCTCAATAACCCAAGTGATAACATAGCGCCATGACAGATGAGGAGCGTTCATCTTAGTAAAAATTTATTTAGGACCCTATCATGAAAAAACAATTAATTAATACTTTAATGTTAGCTGGTGTTATCTCATTTTCTGTAAGCGCATGCAACTCTGGTGCGAGTGGCAATAATAACAATAATCAAAGTACTCAGTCAACTAGTTCGATGGTCAGCACTCAAGAAGCATCATTAGGTGAAGGTCTTGGTGGCGCGGTACTTGACGTCGTTACGGGTAACCTTGAAGATGCAATCGTTGGGGAAGTTGGCTCAGCATTTTGGAATCTGATTACCAAAGGAACAGTATCGCCTCAAACTCCTGCACAATGGGATAAACAAGCTTTAACTCAGGTTTTACAAGGTGTATCGCAAATTGAAAGTGAAATTACTGCCGAAAATGCTGAATTAAATGTTATCTCACAAAACATTAATACTAATGCGTATATTGCTGCTCAACAGCCAATTTATCAGGATATTCAAGAAATCAATAATGCTAACTCAGATATCAATGATTTTCTTGTCAAAGCAATTAATAATCCTGAAAGTGCCCAAATAACCGAGAATGCATTACTAGGTACCTCTTCAACCCCAATCAGCAATCAAGCATTACAATCTATGTTAACTTATATAAATAACTATAACTCACCTTCACTTTCTTTATTTACTGTACCAACAACTTCAGCAAATAGCCTAGACGTAATAGAGCAGCAGCTCTCATGCGATGTTTCTTCACCAGCTTACTATACATTGAATAGTGCAAGCAATGCAACTAATCACCCTGTACCAAGCTTGACAAATGACGTTGGTCAATGCCTGCTTGCATCGGCGCTTAACTCTTCATTGACAGATTTCACAAATGCTCAATCATTAACGAGTGGAAGTAATATTTTTTATAATTTACAACAATACGATCAGTTACTTGATTCCAAATATGTTCAGATTGTTAATACTCTGGCACAGGCTTATCGTGACGATCAGTTACGTGAAATTTTATATCTAAACATGTCACCTTCGGCACAAACTACCATTTCACCAGTACTGACGGTGGAGGGTGGTGCCAATCTCGCTGCTGCTGAATCAGAAATTCTAATTGCTTACAATAGAAGGCTTAGTTTTGTTCAGAGCTTGTTTGCTCAAGCAAAAACAGCAGCATTCAACAACTATGCTAGTAGTATTAGCTCAAGCAACCTGCAAAATAATTGTAACTTTAACTATCAAGCAATCGAGTCAATGACTTATTTAACAGCAGATATGTCAGACAATAAAAATTTGTATGGCTGGGATGGCAAGACATTGCGCATGAGCTGTAATAATACGCAAGCAGCTACTTCAGGCACAATTACAACTAATAGCAGTATTGCTCAAATGTGTAATCAAATTAATAGCTCGTATAATTTGAGCTCTTCAAATGGTTATATCAGATGCGGTGGCGGTAACAATTACGGAAACTATTCAACTAGCAATATCAATAGTAGCCCAGAGCCAACCGATCCACTAAGTTCTATACTCCAAGAATATGATGGTGCAAAAAGTAAACAGCTTGATTATATGTTAGCTAGTAACGATGGGGATGGAAATTTATGGTTAAATTTCATTGGTGCTCCTTTAGTGAATTATCAATACAATGGCTATAACAATGGCGGGTTAGAAGCTAATTTTCAAAATCCAAGCAATACTTTTGTTAATGTTTACGTAAATTCATATGTTGGTTCTGGTAATGTTAGCAGTCAATGGAGCTATGTGGACGATGGAGTTCATGCGTACTTAATTTCTGCAGCGTGGAAAGGATCATCTCCGGAAGCCCCAAGACCAATTATTATGTGTATTCCAAACGATACTAATTGCATCCAAGGATTTTTCCCGAATAGCAGTGGACAAGGCACTTATCCAAATGGCAACTCAGGATATGGCGATTACCAAGCACTCTTATTTAGCAATGGTGATGAAATTACAATAACACAATTGATGGGGCACGGTGATTACAACATCCAAACGTTCTACAATGGAGCACCAGCACCAATTGCAATGACCGGACACAGTCCAGCAATTAATTTTCAGAATGTGATTTATAATGCCAGCTAAGCTCTAATCAAAAATCCCCCATTAAAGGGGGATTTTTATTTTACCATATTGCAGAGCTTAAGTACTGCTGGAGCAAGTAAGTCAGCATTTTGTTGCCAATCAAGATATTGAACGTCTGAAATTTCAGCTACAGGAGTAATTTCACCAGTAAATTTTGCGCTAAAACAATACAGCTCTACATCATCGTCAATACCATATGCTTTATCACTTACCATCGTCATAAACTCAATTGACGAAGGTATCAAATCAACATTCAACTCTTCTTTTATTTCACGAATAAGAGCTTGTTCTTTAGTTTCACCTGCTTCAATCTTACCACCTGGTAAATACCATTTAACATTATCTCTGACTCTAACCAGCAGTAACTTATTTTTTATTGGACCCAGTTCAACCAAGCACGCACAACGTATCATTAACTTCTTTCAAAATTATGATTATTTACGTAATACTTCAATCACGCCATTAACATTAAATATTTTGGCAATCAACCAGGTAAAATTAAATTCATTACCGCTTACCTGAATTGTAAAAGTCATAATTGCTTTATTATTGCGACAGACTGTCCTTAGCCCAACAATATGCAATTTCTCACTGGCAAATAAATCCGTCAAATCACGGAGCAAACCATGGCGATCATTAGCAATTACCTCTATATCGGCACTGAAGGTAGAATTTTTAGCAGCACTTGCCCACTCAACACTAACTACTTTATGTGGATGAAGTTTAGCCTGACGATTAAAGTCCTGACAACCCACACGGTGAACGGCAATTCCATTACCCTGCGTAATAAACCCGACCACATTATCGCCAGGGATTGGTTTACAGCATTTGGCGAAATTGGACACAATTCCGCTCACCCCATCCACCAAAATACTGCCGCTCTTCGCTTGGGGTTTTAGTTTATCCTTGCGCTCTTGTAAGCGTTTTTCAAGCTCAACTGCAGTTAAATCTTCTTTGGGCTGCGGAGTTGCCGCATGAATTAATTTTTCAATCACGTCACGTAAGGTTGCGGGCATTACATCCCCCTTACCTATTGAGATTTGCAGATCTTTCTCATTAGTATGATTCATTTTACTAACAATATCATCGACTTTAGGACGAATTGATGAGGGAAATTTGGCTAATTCACGCTCATAAACCTCTTTACCAGTTTCAAGGAAATCTTCATTATTTAAGTCGCGAATATAGCGGCGAATATGCCCAATTGCTTTACTGCTTTTGACCCATCCTTCGTGTAACCAGTTAATGCTTGGCCCACCATTTTTAATCGTGAGAATCTCAACTCGTTGCCCATTTTTTAGCGGAGTTGAAAGTGGTACAATTTGCCCATCAACTTTAGCACCACGACAACGATGTCCAATGGCGCTATGCACTCCATAGGCAAAATCAATCGGAGTTCCACCATTTGGCAAGGTAATTACCTTACCGTTAGGCGTCATAACATAAATAGTATCCGAGAAAATTTCATTTTTAAAAATATCAGTTAAGTCTTTACGCTCCGATAATTCATCACGCCAATCCAAAATCTGGCGAATCCAAGCAATTTTCTCTTCAAATTGAGGATTATTTTCGCCACCTTCTTTATACCGCCAATGCGCCGCCACACCATATTCAGCATGATCATGCATCGCAAAAGTACGAATCTGAATCTCAACCACCCGACTTTCTGGACCAATCACACAGGTATGCAAGCTTTGGTAATTATTCGGTTTCGGATTAGAGATATAATCATCAAATTCACCAGGAACTGGTGAATATTTAGTGTGGACAATCCCAAGCACAGTGTAACAATCACGAATCTCAGGAACTAGCACCCGCACGGCACGAATATCGTATAAATTATCAAAATCATAATTTTTTTTGCGCATTTTCTTCCAGATGGAATAAATATGCTTGGCGCGTCCGCTAACCTGAAAATCCTGAATCCCGCTCTCTTCCATCTGTGAGGCTAAAAATCCTTTGATATTTTCAATATAGTCTAAGCGCTCTTGACGAGTTTCATCCAAAAGTTTTGCAATCCGCTTGTACTGTTCGGGATGCATATATTTAAAAGAAAGATCTTCTAACTCCCATTTAATTTGCCAAACACCTAACCGATTGGCAAGTGGTGCAAATATCTCCATGGTTTCAATCGCAATTTTCTGCTGTAAGCTTACATCCTGACAGGTTTTTAGATGAAGCATCAATTCGCCACGCCCAACTAAAACTATCAGCACGATTCGAATATCGCTTGCCATTGCCAGCAACATTTTACGAATTACTTCAATCTGACTCTTTTTCTCTTGTTCATCTAATTCAAGATCTAAATCACCAATCTTCCGAATCTGAGTTACACGATTAACGCCATCAATTAGTTCAACAACTTTCTTATCAAAGTTCTTTAATTCATCTAGCCAATTATCACAATAACGCGGCAAAGCATATAAAATAGTTGCGGTTACTGCATCGGCATAAAGATGTAACTCCGCAACTTTATTCGCACAATTCAAAGAATGCAACAATAAATCAACATTAGTTGGATAAAATACCTGCCCCTGATAATACTGTTCAGCTAAATGAATTGCCGCCTGAAAAGTCTCAATCTCGGCAGGAGAAAAATGTTGGCGTTGAACATCCAGCCAACTATTAACATCATGAAAATTACTTTTTACTGTTACCATTATTTTGTTCTCTCAGACAGTTTCAACCGTAAACAAGCGATTGTATTGACGAAAAGCGTAGCGATCAGTCATTCCAGAAATATAGTCAGCCACCACCCGCGGTAATCCATCTTTATCAATATGTGCTTGGAATTGATCTGGTAGTAAGCGCGCATCACTCATAAAGGCGCTAAACAAAGAACGAATTACATTCTCTGCCTTAAAGCGCAGTTGCATGACACTAAAATGTTTATATAAGTTTTTAAGTAGAAATTTTTTAAGTTCACGTTGTGCCGCAAAATCTTCATCACTGTATTGGACGATTGCTGGAGCAAGACGGACTTCTTCAGCTGAGGCTGGTTGATATTTTTTTAAATTTAATTCGGTGTTTTCGATAAGCTGATAAATCGTCACATTAATCAGGTGACGAACCAACTCTTTATGAAGGCGACGACCATTAAGCGTCGGATATTTGCGTAATACAATACTTAGTTGTTCTTTGATAATTTCAACTTCTTCAAGTTGTTCCAAGGTTAATAAATTAGCGCGCAAACCATCATCGAGATCGTGGAAATTATAGGCTAGTTCATCAGCAATATTAGCTAACTGCGCTTCTAGGCTCGGGCGCTCATTTTTGATAAAACGCTCCCCTAGCACACCTAATTCTTGAGCTTTAGCTAAAGAACAATGTTTGAGAATCCCTTCAAGAGTTTCAAAGGTGAGATTTAATCCATTGAATTCGGCATAACGTTCTTCAAGCTCAGTAACGATACGCAATGATTGTAAATTATGCTCAAAATGCTCACCATGTTTCAGCATACATTCGTTAAGTACATCCTGTCCGCTATGCCCGAATGGAGTATGTCCCAGGTCATGCGCTAAGCAAATGGCTTCTACCAGATCAACGTTCAAATCCAGAGCGTTAGCAACTGAGCGTCCTACTTGTGCCACTTCAAGGCTATGCGTCAGACGAGTGCGAAATAAATCACCTTCATGGTTAATAAAAACTTGGGTTTTATATTCTAGGCGGCGAAAAGCACTCGAGTGAATTACTCGATCACGATCGCGCTGAAAATCACTACGATAACGAGGTACAGCTTCAGCGAAACTACGTCCGCGACTGGAGTTAACTGCATATGTGGCAAATTTTATCATGAACTACCCAATGTGAATATCTCAAAGGGTAATTTTATCATAGAAGTGGGGTTGAAGCCTATGGCTTGAGCTGATTATTAGTATCAATCATAAGGTAATGTTATTCCAGACGATAACTTACCAATAATACTCTCTGGTATTACTTCGTAGTATTTATGCTGTACTAAATATTTATTTAATGATGGCATGTTACTTGCACATGGAAATTTTTCATAAAGCGACTGCAGAATTTTTTTGGTTGTTTCTATACCAATATCTTTGTGATAGATCGAGGAAAGAAAACTTGCAATCAGTTTTCTATCGGTAATCCCATTTGCAACACAAAATAAAGCTTCTTGTTCTCTAATGGTTAATTCACTATATTGAATTAAATCGTCCTGAGATATATGCTTTTCATGTACCTGAAAATTAAGCACTGCATTAATCGCGGAATAACTCTTAAATTTGCTTACTACACAGTATGTTCCAAGTACATTATTGGTTGTTGGATTTATTATGGGAGATTTACGAAAAATATAGATACCAACGCCTGTTGCATAATGGTTTATATCTAAAAATCTCCGTTTTTCTCTCGTTTTTTCAACCATTCTATCTTGTATATAAAATGTTTGTGCGAGCTCTTTAGCCTCACAAAGAAGATCAAAATCAGATTTTCCGATAAGTTCTTCCACAGTAATGCCTACTAATTCTGCGAACTTCTTAGATACCGCAGCATACGTACTAGAGGTTGTCTTTATATAACTGATGTGATTATTATTGTATCCATAATAGAATCCAGACACCACATTTTGTAAAAAAGAACCATCATCCTGTACTGTATGATATTGTTTATAAAGGCTAAAAAAAGTCATTACCTTATTCCCTAGTAAGTTTTTATATTATAGTAACACAAAATTTTAAGATGACGTGTAATTGTATATATTTATTTCATTCATACCCACAATTTGGAAGTGGTAATACACTCGTACTGTGTTGATATAATAATCCACGCTGTAAGTGACACAATAATTATTTGATTAGCTAGATATTATGAAACTTACAGGTTTATTCCGAGTTTAACTAAAGTATGTTATAAATGATAACTTTATTTTTTCGAGGTATATATGAAAAAATAAATTGTAAATAAAGATTAAAGTAAAATAATATTTGCACAAACTTTTTTTGCTAATTCAGAAAATAGTGATATTTCTACAGAGAGTCTCCGGAAATATTTTATCACCTTGAGTTTATATAGTAAATTTATCGAGGTGAAATGTTTTTTTAAACGTGCAACTCTATTATGCCTCAAAAGTAGTAACATCCAAATTTTATGTACGGAATATTGTAATTTCACCTATTCATTAATAGCTAAATTTTTAGTTCCATGTGGTGGTAAATTAATAAGACAAACAAATATTAATCCAAGAACTACGATAATACTTTCAATAATATAAATTTCACTAATCGAAATTAATGTATTATAAAAATCTAGTAACACATACAGAGACAAAACCCCAATTCCTGATATACTAAAAAAAGAGGCTTGTAGTCTACCTTGTACTTTATTATCTGTAAACATTTGCCCATAACTTAAAACTAATGCCCATGCAGATAAACCAAAGCCAACAAAAAAATATTCAATAAATGTGCTAATTTTATTATAATTACCTGCAAACAAGAACAAACTGATTGACAGTAGAATCATTAGTAATCCTATAGCATATTTTAAGCCTACTTTATTCGATAATGTTGGTGAAAATATTCCTCCAAAAATCATACCAATAGAAAATATTACTTCAAGTAATGCGAACTCCTTAGATCCTGCATGTAAAATTTGTTGTACAAATGGTAATAGTAATATAGGCAAGGTCATCAGTAAAATAAGTAATAACATTTGAGTTAAATAAATAGGTATCAATTTTTGTTGTAATTTTAGATATTTGAAAATAAAGAAATAATCACCAAAAATCACACTAAATGAAACTTTACCACGATTTTCATTGGATAATTTACTATATTTCATTATTACATTAAAAAAACTTGCAAGAATAAATAGCACACCACCTATCATCATCGTTATATAACTACCAATCCATACGATTAATCCACCTGATATACCCATACCAACTCCAGTACCTAACTCATACAATATATCAACAGTGGCATTCGCATTAACAATCTGATCTTCGTCAATGATCTCCTGCATTAGTGGTAATGCCGCTGGCATATAAAAAGAAACAAAGACTCCTAAGATAGATGCTAATAAGTAAAGATTAGGATGGTAGGATAGTATATAGCATAAGCTAAAGCAAACTACGCACATTCCCCTAACTGAATTAGAAATAACAAGTAAATATTTACGATTGTATCTATCCGCACAAGCTCCAAAAAATGGACCAAATAAAATACTAGGCAGCCATATACATGAGAGTAGTATTGTTAATGACTCTACCGTATTATTATTTTGATATACTTGCCAAGAAAGAGTAATGTAAATTAGACCATTTCCCAATGTTGCTAAGACACCGCTCAATACGAAATAAGAATATGAGTGATTCTTGAATAGTTTCAAGCGCTTTCTAATATCATTTATAAACATTTAATTCCTTTTTGATTATTATAGTAAATGTTATTTATGTACGATTCATTACATCAAAATGACCTATACAAAAATCATTGATTACTTAATATAATTGGTTCCAACTCTAATTTATTAACTTTATTAACCTCATTATATTCATCTATCATTAAAAGTAAAATGCTATAACCCATTAAAGTTAAATCTGCATGTTCAACCAAAACGCCTAATGATTCTCTAAATGAACTTAATGTGTTTCTAAGTCTCGTTTTAAACAAATCATCTTTTATTTGTGTTTTATATACTTTATGGAATATATGAATAATTCGACAGAGGACAAATGTAGCATGAAAAACTCCAATTTGTGGTCTTAAATGCTCTCTAAAAGGACTAGGTAAGCATTTATCACCGATTACTATAGGATCTATAAGCTGTCTCATAAATAAATCAATATGAGAAGCCTCATGAACTATATTTTCAACAAAATCAATTAATGTCCATTCACTTTTTGGCGCAATTACAACAATACCTAGAAAATCCAAAGATGTCGCAGCAACTAAATCTTCAGATTTTACAATTAAAATAATTCTGACATATTTTTTTATACAAGAATATGCATCACAATCTACTGAACGGATCAACTCAAGTGAATCAAGTATATATTTTGAGGTTGTTTCACTGTATGAACTAGGTTTAATAACGTCAATTGGTGCTTCTTGAATGATCATTTCATTATATACACGCTCTACAACTTTTGCATATAATGTATCTATTCCATCAAAATATTTAATCTGTATGTTTGAACAAAGTGAATTATCTTCATCTACATACAAAAGATAACCTCCTTTTTTGCTTTCTTTATATTTCATCCATAATTTGATTAAGTAATTCGATACATGAACATTAAAGGATATCTTACATATATCACGTTTACTAAGACTCATAATATTCTATGACCTTCATTCCTAAGTTAAATGGATTTATTACAACCTGCTTATTTATAGAGATTCCTATATGGGTTTTATAAAAGAACCCAATAATCTCATTTGAAACAATTGAAGATAAAATTGCATTTGTTGATGGTAGTGATCCAGTAATTGGATTCGTATTGATGCAATCATCATCCAAACCTTTCAATCTCTTAATGTATGATCCAGTTGCTTGATTTGTAGTTAAAAAAGGTCCTACCATAATACTTTCATATCCGACTCCTGAAAAGATAATTGGTGTATCTTTGGTATAAGCTGCTTCAGCAGCAAATAGTTGAGATTTAATTGGTGGTGTATCAATACCACAAACGATTAAATCTGTAACATGCAAAATATCTAACAAAGAACCTGTTGATGAAATTTGTTTATTTATTACAGCAATCTGTGCATTCGGTACATAACTTAGCAAATGTTTTCTTAAGGCATCTACTTTCAACTCGCCCACATCTCCATTATTAAGCGGAAACTGTCTATTTAAATTTGAATGCTCGACTACATCATAGTCAATAAGTGTTAAGTTTAAAAATCCCGCCAGCAATAGATTCAAACTAACATTTGCCCCAACACCACCACACCCTAAAATTGTGATATGTTTATTAAAAGTCAATAAGCTCACTATGTTATATTGATTACCTAGAAAATAGTTTAAAAAATAATAACTTTTATCTAATACAGTATCTACGTAAGTATTTTCGAATTTAATAAAAAGCGATCTCTTTTTTAATGCTTTTATTAATACATTAATTCTACTATTTTCATTATATATTAGTAAGTTATCTTCTTCAATCCCTTTTTCAGCTAGTCTTAGGAAGTTAAGAACTTCTTCACTATATTTACATTTTTCAATAGAAATACTTTGTTTGCCATAAATGATTATCGCAGTTTTATTATCAATTATAGCGCCATTTAGTTTCCAAATCATGTAGACGTTACCGTGTAAACAGGAGAGCCGACTCTAAACACCGACTCTTTTAAAACATTATTACGAAAAATACTTGCCCTTGGTATAATGACTATTGGAACATATATTGACTCTGTCAACAATATCTTATCTATCATTAAATAGTGAATAATATCTTCCTCTATATTGTTACTACATAATGCTTTTGTATAATAATATCTGGCTTTTTCAAAAGAATCATGTTCTAATAAACCTCTCGAGATATCACTTTTGTATAGCAAAATTGGCGTAGTTCCCAATGACTTACGGATTTCTAATCTTAGATGCGACTCTGAGATCCAAATACCATACGAGTCCTCCTTAAAAATTAGGTTAATATTATATTTGCGTAATTGATTTGCTATTATCTCAAGAACTAGTTTATTTGGGTAATAATCTTCATAAGATACTATAATGCGCCCCAAAAGCTGTACCAGTAATTAGGAAACAAATTGGCCAAATTT
>DAORIZ010000016.1:0-66166 GCA_035438765.1 Burkholderiales bacterium
ATTTAAGTTTAGCTATTGAACAATCTATCGCTCAATTGTTTATAGGATAACTATATACCTAAGTATAGAGATTTGAATATGATATTAGGTCTGTATTTTACATCTTTATTATGTTGTTTTTGCTAACTGGTTGTTCTGATTGCTTGTTTGTGTGTTGTAAAATGCATCGATAATTGTGCTGGTTTTGTGAGCAGTTTTTTATCTCAGTTCAATACTTTTATGGTTAGATCGCCATCTTCATCTTCTTCAGCACCATGAATATCGGTAGCAAAACCGGGAACTTCATGTCCAATATTTTCAAGCATAATCAGATAATCAAGTACTTTGCGTGATTTAGCCGTGATTTTTTCTCCTGGCATTATAAGTGGCACACCTGGCGGATAAGGTAAAACCATCACGGCACTGGTATGATTCTCCAGTTGTGACATTTTAATACTTTTGGCTTGCCCTTTAACTAGTTTTTGAAAAGCTTGATGAGGCGTCATTTCAATCTCTGGAAGACAATCAAAAGCCTGGTACATCATATTAGGTAGATCATATTTTTTCATTAAGCTATGAATCTTCTTTGCTAGTTCCTGAATACGCATTTTACGGTAAAACTGAGGGTATTCTTGATACAGATTTGGTAACATATCTCTCACTAAGCGATTAGCATCAAAATCAGTTTTAAAATCATTGAGAATAGTCAGTAGTTTCATTGATTTGGGGCGACTAATTCCGATGCTGAACAGGAATAGCATGCTGTATGGACCAGTTTTTTCAACAATTACACCATGATAATCTAGATACATCGTAACAATGCTTGCCGGAATACCAAAATCGCTAAGAGTATTATTCTCGATTCCCGGGGTTAAGACTGTAACTTTGATCGGGTCTAGATAAATATGTTTCGCATCTTGCTGTTTAAAACCGTGCCATGCTTCTTCTGGTTTTAATTCCCAGCATTCTGGTTCATTGATCTCATCTGGTTGCCAAATATCAAAATACCAGTCAGATGCACTTTCTCTAAGTTTTTTGATTTCTTTGCGAAAGTTAGTCGCTCGTTTGATTGAACGGCTAATAAGATGAAAACCGCGTTCACCACGCATCATCGCGGCTGCTATTTCGCAGCTGGCAGTTATTTGATAAAGCGGGCTGGTGGAGGTATGCATCATATAGCATTCATCCATGATTTCTTTATCTATCTTACCTTTAATATGGATCATTGAGGCTTGAGAAAATGCCGCTAGTAATTTATGCGTAGAGTGCGTTTCAAAGATTATCTGCTCGCCAATCGCACTATTACACATGCCATATTTACCTTTATAGATCGGATGGAAATTAGTGTAAGGAACCCATGCGCTGTCAAAGTGTAGTTTATTCACTTTTAGCGTTTTCTTGATGTATTCAGTATTATAGAGTAATCCATCGTAAGTCGAATTAGTGATTACAGCATAGCTTGGCCATTTAGCTGGAATAGGGGATTGCTCGATTTTTTCTTGGATGGCTTCGCTGGTAAATTCACGCTGTGGAATCCCACCCAACATTCCATAGGCATTACGAGTTGGGCGTAGATAGATAGGTACCACGTCAGTCATCATCATAAAGTGACAGATTGATTTATGGCAGTTACGGTCAACTAAGATGGTATCACCCTCACCAGCTGAAAATAACCCAACCATTTTATTCGCAGTAGACGTTCCATTGGTAACTATGTATGAGTAATCAGAATTAAAAGTTTCGGCAATAAATACTTCTGCTTCTTTATGTAATCCAGAATGATCGAGTAAACTACCCAGTTCCGGAACCGAGATTGAAATGTCAGCTTTAAAAGTGTTGCTACCAAAAAAGTCATGAAATACTGCGCCAATCGGTGAGCGGGTGAATGCTGTTCCTCCCATATGTCCAGGAGTGCAAAAGGTGTACTTATTTGAATTTACATAATTCATTAATTCTTTGGTAAACGGTGGAATGATTTTATCTTGGTAATTATTAATCGCACGGATTATTCTTTGCATATCATTGCTAATCAAGTGTTGGTCATATTGGAGGAAATCCAGCGTAAGTTTAAAATTGGATAACTCAAGGTCTAATTCATTATGATTGGTATAAATTGCAAAAATGGGGAGATCAGGATTAATTTCAGCGAGTACTTCTACAGAATTTAATGAGATTAACTCCCAGTCCATGATATAGCTTACAATTCGCGCATTGTGTTTGAGTGTAGAAATAGTATCATCAAGTGACGAGCTATTAATGATGGTATAGCCTTGTTCTGTCAACATGCTGGTTAAGCGATTTAGAAAAAGCTTTTTTTGTTCATTTAAGCGGTGATTATAGGTGATTAAGATATCTTTCATTTATAATGCTCCGATAAAATGTCTTAACTAATTGTTTTTGATTTAGAATAATGCATGTACGTATAATCTGCTAATAACGCTTATATTTTTTTACAAATGACATTATATTTTGAACGCGCATTTGTGAGCTTTTATGTATAGACTCTAAGTGATCGCGAGTATAACTATTTGCTTTTAATTAACAAGCTAATTGCCGAACTTGAATAAGTCTGTAATCCTGAAGTATTTTGGATAACTAGTGCGCCTTGTTCATCAATATCAACATGTTTTCCATCCGCAATATTATTGCCATTTTGAACGATAGCGACTTGTTTTCCTAAGTGGCAGCAATTATCTAGCCATTCACGGCGTAGCAAGGCAAAACCAAAAAGATTAAATTCACTAATCAAACCGTCAACACTCGCAACTAATTCAATCAATAATTTATTGCGATCAAGCGCCGCAAAATTATCCAAACCTATCCCGATTACAGTGTGGTACTCTTGATTACGGACTAGATTTTCAACCAAAATTCCCGCCACTTTTGTTTCATTAACATAAATATCATTTGGCCATTTGATGCAGTTTTGGATTGAATGATTTTTAAGTAAGCGGTTAATTGCGACTGCACAAATAATTGGCAAGAGTGCGATATTGAAGTTACTGGGAAATACGTAAATAATACTTACGGTTATATCTTCAGCAATCTTACTTAACCATTGTCTACCAAAGCGTCCACGTCCAGAGTATTGCCAATCACAACTAACTATAGTTTTGGACTTAAATTGTGCAATATGTTTTAGGGCATAGGCATTGCTTGATTCAAGCTTATCTTGGATATGGAGAGCATAATCTAGGTTTCTATTTTGGAGTAGTTCTTTGAGTTTTGTCGCATCTAACCAGTCTAAGCGATGAGCCAGAGCATATGTTGCATTACTATTTACAATTAACCCAGTTTGAATTTGATTGATTTTGGCAATTGCTTTTAATGTCTCTAGCGTGGTGAGCTTTAATCCTTTTGCAATATCCGCGATTGAAGTTGGTTGATGTTTATCCAACCAATGCAGTAATTTAATTTCCATGATCACGGATCTTAGTAACTAGTTTAGTAGTAGAAGTATCAAATAAAAAGGGGATGGAGTGAACTTGTCCACCATTTGCCAGTACTTCTTTGCTCCCTACGATATTTTCAATACTCCAATCACCACCCTTAACTAAAACTTGTGGCATAATTTGTAAAATTAGCTCAAGTGGCGTATCACTATCAAATGAAGTAACAAAGTCTACTGATTCAAGGCTTGCCATTACTGCCATGCGATTAGCTAGGTTATTGATAGGGCGATCATCACCCTTACCTTGGCGTTTGACTGACTCATCACTATTTAATGCAACAATCATAGCAGCACCTTGTGCCCGAGCTTGTGCTAGATATGTCACATGTCCGCGGTGTAGAATATCAAAACAGCCGTTGGTAAATACCAGCGGTGATTTAGCTTTTAATTCAGCTAGGCGTACAGATAATTCATGAGGGAGAATAATTTTTTGTTCAAATGATGGTGCAGGATAATTCATGTTATAATTTATTTCCAAATACGTGAAGTAAAGTACGGAGATTATAACATTTTTTACTACTCGAACAACTCCAGATTTGCTTGTCTGATTGGCGCAAAACTAGTGCGGTGGATTCCATTGATAACTCCATGCTTTGTAATAGCGTCAAGATGAAGTTTTGTTCCATAGCCTTTATGCTTAGCAAAGCCATAGTCGGGATAGAGTTTATCTAGTTCAATTAGCTGCTGATCGCGAGTAACTTTCGCTAAAATTGAAGCTGCAGATATTTCTGCTATCAGCGCATCACCACTGATAATAGCTTCTGCGGCAATACTGAGCTGTGGTGGAATTTTATTGCCATCAATTAATGCTTTGTCTGGGGTAATATTCAACGCATTAATTGCGCGCTTCATTGCTAATAATGATGCTTGTAAAATATTTAGTTCATCAATTTCAGCAACACTAGCTTCAGCAATTGCGTAAGCCAAGCTATCGCGGATAATTAGCTCGAATAATTGCTCACGCTTTTTTTCGGAGAGCTTTTTGGAATCGTTAAGTCCGGCAATCGGTTTATCTGGATTAAGAATCACTGCTGCAGCAACTACATTACCAGCCAATGGTCCACGCCCAGCTTCGTCAACGCCACAAATTAGCATTTACCAATCAATTCTAAAACGGCGCGTGCACCCTCAATATTCGCATCTTGGCGCAATTGTTGATGTAAGGCATAAAATTCGTTAATCATAGCTTGTTGTTGAGCTTTATTGTTGTATAAATCAATCATGTATTGGCTCATTTGTTCGGCATTTGCATCTTCTTGCAAAAACTCTTTAACAATTTCACGCCCAGCAATGATGTTGGGTTGTCCGACATATTTGATGGTGATTTTTTTACGGACCATCCATTCAGTGAACTTATTTATTTTATAACAAATCAGCATTGGTTTTTTACATAGTGCGGCTTCAAGACTAACGGTTCCACTTTTAGCAATTGCAAAATCACAGGCTTTGAGTGCATCGCGGGTGCGGTTTAAAACTAATTGATAGTTAAATGAAACTTGTGCTCTGTCCAGATATTCCTGCATGATATTGAATGTGCTTTCATTAGCAAAAGGAAATACAAACAGGCAATTGGGTACCTTTTGCGCAATTTTAGTACAGGTATCAGCAAGGATTTTGGTTAAGCTATTCACTTCACGTTTGCGACTACCACTGAGGACAGTATAAATAGTTTTATCTTGTGGCAGATTCAGCTTACTGCGATATTTGTAGCTATCAATATCCATTTCAATATCATTTGCCATCGGGTGACCGATGAAACGTGCCGCCATATGTTCTTTGTGATAAATAGCTTCTTCAAATGGAAAGATACACAGCATTAAATCAGTCGATTTTTTGATTTTATGAATCCGCTCATAGCGCCACGCCCAGATAGTTGGACTAATGTAGTGTACAGTTTTAATTCCAGCTTGTTTGAGCTGATTCTCAATATAGAAATTAAAATCAGGGGCATCAACACCAATAAAAACGTCAGGTTTATAAGCGAGTAATTCTTTGAGTATAGTTTTGCGGAGTTTGAGGAGTTGCGGTAGAGATTTTACTACTTCAATATAGCCCATTACTGATAAAGTTTCCATATTGTGCCAAGATTGAAACCCTACATCGCTCATCATTTTGCCACCAATACCAACGAATTCGACTTCATTAGGATAAAGTTTTTGAATGGCTGATATTAAAGAAGAGGCTAACATATCTCCTGAAGCCTCTCCTGCAATCATTGCTATTTTAAGCATTAACGAATTATTCCGCGAGTAGATTGCGCAAAGAAATCAACATACAGTTTTAACTCCGGGTTTTCGATTGCCATTTCTTCAATGAAAGTTTTTGCTTCGCTATATGATAGACCATTGCGGTACAGAATTTTGTATGCTTGCTTAATATTTTCAATCTGTGCAGCATTAAATCCACGACGTTTTAAACCTTCGCTATTAACCCCTTTAGGTTCGGCGCGATAGCCTGAAGCCATTGTGTAAGGAGGAATGTCCTGAGCAACAGCAGTTTGACCGCCGACCATAGCATGTTCACCAATTATACAAAATTGATGCACCGGAACTAACCCACCTAAGATAACCCAATCTTTAACTGTAATATGTCCCGCGAGAGTCACACCATTAGCAAAAATAATGTTATTGCCAACGATACAATCATGAGCAATATGAACATAAGCCATAATCCAGTTATTATCGCCAATAACTGTTTCGCCATTACCTTGTACAGTTCCAGTATTTAAAGTGCAATATTCGCGGATGGTATTATTTGAACCAATAATCAAACGAGTATCTTCACCTTGATATTTTTTATCTTGTGGTGCTTCACCGATTGAGGCAAAGTGGTAAATTTTAGTTCCACTACCAATGTTAGTATTTCCAGTCAAATTTACATGATTACCAATCCAACAATTTTCACCTAGAACAACTTTAGGACCAATTATTGAATATGCACCAACTTCACAACCATCACCTAAAACTGCGTTGCTATCTACAATAGCTGTCGGATGAATCTTTACTGTCATAATTAAACCTCTTTCTTTGCGATCATTATTTCAGCTTCTGCTGCAACTTGACCATCAACTTTAGCTAATGCCTTAAACTTACCAATTCCACGAGCTACTTTTATGATTTCAACTTCAAAGACTAACTGGTCACCCGGTATTACTTGACGTTTGAAACGTGCTTTATCAATTGCAGCAAAAAAATATAACTCATTATCTTTACGTTCGCCGTGACTTAGTACAGACAGCAATCCAGCTACCTGTGCCATTGCTTCAACTATTAACACTCCAGGCATTACCGGAAACTCAGCAAAATGTCCAACAAAAAAAGGCTCATTAATTGTAACATTTTTAATTGCGCGAATGGTTTCACCAATTTTAACTTCAGTTACGCGATCGACTAAAAGAAAAGGATAGCGATGCGGCAGGCGCTTCATTATATCTAAAATATTTAATTGTGTTACATCAAGTTGTTCACTCATCTTGATTACCTTCTAATTGTTTAACTTTATTTTGTAAATCACGGATTTTTCCGTTAGTTTTTTCAATATTGCGCAGGCTGACAAATATTTTTGCCCACTCACGATACTCCATAGCAGTCATCCCGCAAGAGTATAATCCTGGTTTAGTAATATTTTTACCAACGTTTGAACTTGCACCAATAACAGTGTAGTCGCATATTTCTACGTGGTCTGCGATTCCAGCATTTCCACCGAGCATACAGTAATTACCAATTTTAGTATTGCCTGCAATTCCAACTTGAGAAGCAATCCCCGTATGTGCTCCGATTTCTACATTGTGTGCAATTTGAACTAAATTATCAATTCGTGCACCATCTTTAATTATAGTTGGTTGAAATGTTCCACAATCTACGGTCGTATTTGAGCCGATTTCAACTTTATTACCAATAATTACACCACCAATTTGTGGAATGCGGTTATAGTGTCTTTTTTCATCTTGGGCATTGCCAAAACCATCAGAACCAATCGCGCAGCCACTATGGAACACGCAATCATCTCCGATAGTAACATTATCATAGATCGTTGCATTGGGGTAAATTGTCACATTATTACCAATTATTACATTATCACCAATAACGACATTGGCGAAAATTTGGCAATTATCACCAATTTTGCTATTTACACCAATCACTGCGTTGTGACTAATACTTGGATTCTCTCCAAGTGTTACCGAATCATCTACATAAGCGCGGGGAGATATTCCCTTTGCTAGTTTACGGCGAGGATTAAATAGATTACTTACCAAGCTAAAATAATAGTACGGGTTTGGCGTGATAATCTGTGGCAGCGAAATATCAATTGCATCTTCTTCTTTAATAATAATTGCAGCAGCTTTGCAATCAAGCAAGGCTTTTTTATATTTATTATCTGATAGAAAAGTTATTTCACCAGGTGCAGCCAGATCTGTTGGTGCAATAGCACTAACTGTCACATCGGCACCTACCAGACGACCACCAAATTTTGCTACTAATTCAGATAGTTTGTATTGCATCCTATTTAATCCTCTCAATCAATAATTATTTAGCGGCAGAAGCAGCAACTTTAGCTGCTGGAGCTGTTGCCGCAGGAGTTTGACCCATTGGTGCAACTGGCGCTGGATTATTGATTTGTTTAATAATATCAGTTGTATCAATTGTATTTAATTGATCCATAACTTGATCAGTTACATCGTATTTAGCTTTAGCATAAACTAATTGATTAGAAGTTAAAACTAAGTCATAACCTTTTTTATCGCTAAGATCTTTTAAGATGCCATTAGTTTTAGTCATCAACAATGATAAAGCCAATTCCTGTGATTTTTGTAGACTTTGTTGGAATGCCATATATTGTTGTTGGAAGTTAGCTTGATCTTTTTGATATTGAGTTTCTAAAGTTTTTAATTTAGATTGATCTGCTTTAGATAGTTTATCAAATGCAGGAGCTTTGCTAGCAATAGCTTGCATTTCATTTTGCTCTTTAACAATGGTTGTATTCATTGTTTGCAATTTAGCTTGTTGTGGCGCATATTTGTCTTTCAATGCTTGTTGAATTGCTTTAGCTGGTTTAGCTTCGGCAAATACACGATCAACGTTGATATAACCTAATTGAAAGTCTGAAGCAAAAGCTACAGAGCTAGCAAGACCTAGTCCGATTAAGGCTAATTTAGTTTTTTTCATAAGAGTTTCCTTCAAAAGTTAAATAATAAAAAAATTAGAACATTTGTCCCATAGTGAACTGGAAGCTTTGGATATTATCAAGCGGTTGGTTGAACATCGGTATTGCATAACTTACTTGAATTGGTCCCATTGGCGACACCCAAAGCATTCCCACACCATAACTGGCACGAACCATCTGCTCTGGAGTTAAATTAAATGGTGTACCACCATATAAGGTACCAATATCATAGAATAAGCTCATCCGTACAGATTTGGTATCTTTAATTCCAGGTAATGGGAAGAGTAAGTTGTTACTTAACATTGCCCAGCGCGTACCACCCAGAGATGAGCCATCGGTATCTTTAGGACCAATACTACCAATATAATAACCGCGAATCGAACCAGGACCACCCTCAATAAAGTTTTGGTAGAATGGAACTTGCTGGTTATCGCCATAAGCATTAATAAATCCTAATTCACCATTAGTTTTCCAAGTGAAGCTATCGCTAAGTGGGAAATACCAAGCATCAGTCGAGAGGAATTTATAATATTGTGCACCAACTCCAGGTGCCGTTACTGTAAATGATTGAGAGTAATTTGCTCCGCTAGTTGGCCACAAAGTATTGTCAGTAGTATTTCGTGCCCAACTTACAGTTAACGGAATAGCATTTACTGAATTACCATATTGATTGGTAAATTGTACAAAGCGTAGTGGTGCCGTATTACTGTTAACACTAATTTGGTTATTTTCTAGACCAAGACTAACATTAATTCTATCAAATTCTGATACTGGTACTGATGTTCTGACACGAGCACCAATTGTTTGTGTTGAATATGGGCTAATCCCTACATTATTTGGTGTATAATTGTTATCGTAAATGTCATAACCCAAACTGGTTCCATTCGCCAAGTAGTACGGATCAGTAAACGATAGTGAGACACTTTGATTTAAGGCACTGGTTGATGCGCTTAATGATGCGGATTTACCAGAACCAAATAGATTGCTTTGTGAGATTCCGCCATTTAAAATTATACCCTGACCTTGAGCGTAACCAACACCAAAATTGATACTACCAGTATTGTTTTCAACTACTTTTACGTTCATGTCAACCTGATCATTAACACCCGGAACTGGAGTTGTTGTAACATCAGTTGATTTAAAATACCCCAATACATCCAAGCGTTCTTTAGAGCGTTTAATTGCTGCTGCATTATATAGCGCGGCTTCTTCTTGGCGCAATTCGCGGCGTATAACCACATCGCGGGTTTTATCGTTACCGCTGATATTAATGTTGCGAACATAGATTTTTCTGCCAGTATCGACAAATAAAGTGTATGCCACCGTTTTGTCCTTAGCATCAACTTCAGGAATTGGGTTTACATTGGCAAAAGCATAACCATAGTCACCAATTTTTGTTTTGATGGCTTCAACATTTTTATTCAGGACTTCCTGATTAATAATTGTACCTGGTTTAACTGTCACTAGGCGCTCCAACTCGGCTACCGGGATATCACGATAATCACCAGCTAGTTTAACACTTTTATAGCGGTATTGTGCACCTTCTTTTAGATTTACCGTAATGTAAACTGATTTCTTATCCGGTGTAAGTTGTACTTGAATTGAATTGAGCCGGAAATCAATATAGCCCTGATTTAAGTAAAAAGCACGTATTTTTTCAATATCACCAGCCAGTTTATCACTAGAATATTGATTATCCTTAAACCACCAGCTTAGCCAATTACCTGTTGTCAGATACATTTCATCGCGAAGTTTATTGGTTTTAAATACTTGATTTCCCGTAAAATCAATTTCGGCAATTTTTGCGGTTGAACCTTCGGAGATAGTAATTTCAATATTTACTCTATTACGTTCCAGTTGAGTCACCGTTGGTGTTAGTATTACCGAATATAGACCACGATTGTAGTATTCAGTTTTTAAGCCTAGAACTGCATTGTCTAAAACGCTTTGATCAAAAATCAGTCCGTCAGCTAATCCATTGTCTTTGAGCGATTTTACAAGTTTATCTTCATCAAACTCATGAGCTCCGATTATTGATAATTTAGAGATGACGGGGCGTTCAGCAACATCGACAATCAAGGTCGAACCCTGTTCTTCAACTCTCACATCTTGAAAGAATCCAGTGCTGAATAATTTATGAATAATTTCATCGGTTTTACTAGGCGTGAGGGTATCACCAACTTTGACTGGCAAATAGCTATAAACAGTTCCAACTTCAATTCGTTGTAAACCCTCAACACGGATTTGTTTAATAACAAAGTCCGAATTATCTGCATAAGCATTACATAAGCTTAGGGACAACAAACCACTCAGACCTATGGTTTTAAGTTTATGCTTCATTACAGATTAAACAACTTGAGAAAATCATTATATAGTGCCAGAGATGTAAAGGTTAATACTAATATCAAACCAATAGTAAATAAAAATTGTTGAGTTTTTAGCTCAATTGGTCTTCCACGGAGTAATTCAATAGTGTATAATAAAATGTGACCGCCATCCAATACAGGGATTGGCAGTAAATTCATTATAGCAAGACTCAAACTAATTAGCGCCATTAAATCAACAAAGGCTTTAACCCCTTGGTGCAGAGCTGCTCCAGACGCTTTAGCAATGCTTACTGGACCACCTAAATTATGCCACGAGACTTTTCCTTGCAGCATATAGTAGAGCATCGTTAAGTTACTTTGCACCATGCCAACACAAGAATTATAGGCATAGCTTAAGCTACTGAGTAAGGTATAATGCTGAATGTAGCTATTTTGCACCAGAAGCTGTGAGTCTAAAGTAGGCATTATACCAACTTTACCGATCAGTTGTCCATTATCATCATTGCTTGAATCTGGGATTATAGTAAATTCAAGCTGTTGCTTATCACGTAATACCGTAAATTTTAATTTTTCACTTGGTGCACCGCGGATTATCTGTGATACTTCAAACCATGAAGTGATTTTTTGATTATTAATCGCGAGTATCTGATCTTGCTCCCTCAGCCCATCTCTTGCCGCTGCAGATTGTGGTTCAATATAACTTATCGTGTTTAGATATTTAAACGGATAAATACCCAAACCACTTAAGCTTGGACTGTCACTGTTTGCAAAATATTTTTCGAGATTGAAACTTAAATTACTCTCTTTATCTTGATATTTAAGCGTTAAATTAAGTATTTTTTGTTGCTCGGTAGTTTTTTCAAAAATATTTTCTGCTTCGTTCCATGTTCCTACCGGATGTTGATTAATTGCAGTGATAGTACTTCCAAGTGGAATAGCTTTTAAATTCTGTACCAATGGGGTAGGGTTCAATGTTTGGACTGTCGGACGTAAATTGTAAACGCCATAAATCCCCATTATGTAGTAAGCAGCAAAAGCAAAGAGGATGTTAAATAATGGTCCGGCAAATGCAATTAACAATTTTTGCCAAGCAGGTTTGTTATTGTAAGCCATTGGCTGTAATTCGAGTGCAACAGGCGCCTCGCGTTCGTCTAACATCTGTACATAGCCACCTAAAGGGATAGCGCTGATGCACCATTGATTATGTTTGCCTTGCCATTTTATTAATTTGGGACCAAATCCAATTGAGAAGCAAATAACTTTGACCTTAAATAAACGAGCAAAGAAATAATGTCCATACTCATGGACAACTACTAAAATTCCAATTACTAATAAAAACCCAATTAGTGATAACATTTTTTTACTCAAAAAACAAAGAGGTAGTTTTAAACTACCTCATCAATTATTATAATTTTAATATTGTTAAATTATAAATACATTTATGCAGATTATGCATGAACACCAGCTTGTGCTTTGGCTTTGTCCTTCTCTGAGTTATTAGCTAATGCTTCATCATCAGTTAATTTGATAGTTTGCTCCAGTGGGATTGGTTTATACTCTAAGGCGATCTCCAAGACCTGTTCTATCATTTTAACTGGAATAACTTCTAATTGATCTTTAATTTCTGCTGGTATTTCTTCCAGATCTTTAATATTTTTTTCTGGAATTAACACAGTCTTAATACCAGCTCTCAGTGCTGCAAGCATTTTTTCTTTTAATCCGCCAATTGGTAATACTTCACCATAAAGTGTAACTTCACCAGTCATTGCAACACTTGATTTAACTGGTATATGATTTAAACTCGACGCAATTGCGGTTACCATTGCAATACCAGCCGAAGGTCCATCTTTAGGCGTTGCACCATCTGGGACATGGATATGAATATCTTTATTTTCATAAAATTTCTCATCAATACCCAAGGCGTTACTACGGCTACGCACCAAAGTGATAGCTGCCTGAATTGACTCTTTCATCACATCACCCAGTTGACCACTGCGAATAATTGCTCCTTTTCCTGGTATCGCTACTACTTCAATGGTTAAGATATCACCACCAACCTCAGTCCATGCAAGGCCTGTCACCCGACCAATACGGTTTTCTTTGGCGCTAACCCCAAAATCATTAATTTGAATACCAAGATATTCGTGTAGATTTTCTTGAGTTATTTTAATTTTTTTGGAAGTTGTCTTTTTGGTATCTAATTTGGTTACAACTTTGCGACATAATTTACCAATTTGACGATCTAGGTTACGCACACCAGCTTCTGCGGTATAGTAACGAATAACATCAAGAATCGTGGCTTCATCAACTGCGATTTCACTGGCTTTTAAACCATTATTTTTGATTTGCCGTGGAATTAAATATTGTTCTGCAATTTTTAATTTTTCTTGCTCCGTGTAACCTGATAAGCGAATAACCTCCATCCGATCACGCAAAGGACCAGGAATATTCATTGAGTTTGAGGTACACAAGAACATAACTTGTGATAAATCAAATGGTACTTCAGTATAGTTATCCACAAAAGCTTTATTTTGCTCAGGATCTAAAACCTCAAGTAGAGCAGCTGCTGGATCGCCACGATGATCAGCACCAATTTTGTCAATTTCATCAAATAAAACTAATGGATTTTTAACTCCGCTCTTAGAAATATTTTGTAAAACTTTACCTGACATTGCACCAATATAGGTTTTACGGTGACCGCGAATTTCAGCTTCATCATGCAAACCACCTAAAGCAATTCTTACATATTTGCGATTGGTGGCTTTAGCAATTGATTCACCCAGCGAAGTTTTACCCACGCCTGGAGGACCTACAAAACATAAAATTGGCGATTTATTATTTTCTACCCTGCGTTGTACTGCTAGGTATTCCACGATACGTTCTTTAATTTTCTCTAAGCCATAATGATCTTTATCCAGTACTTTTTGTGCCTTGTCCAAGTCAGTACTGACTTTAGTCGTTTTGTTCCATGGTAACTCAACTAGATGCTCAATATAGTTACGCACTAACGCACTTTCAGAAGACATTTGTGGCATCATTTTGAGTTTTTTAAGTTCGGCTAATGCTTTCTTCTCCGCTTCTTCCGGCATTTTGGCTTTATGGATTTTGCTTTCTAGTTCTTGAATTTCATTTTGTTCTTCAGCTTCGCCGAGTTCTTGTTGAATAGCACGTTGTTGTTCGTGTAAATAATACTCTTTTTGATTTTTTTCAATCTGTTGCTTAACGCGTCCTTGAATTTTACGTTCAACATTGAGAATTTCAATTTCGCGATTAAGTTCACGAAGTAATAATGTTAAACGTTTTTTTAGTGATGCGGTTTCGAGTAATTCTTGACGAATACTTAAATCTACAATAACATGAGTAATGATTACGTCCGCCAGTTGCTCAATGTTAGTAATTTTAGCAATTATTGAAACTACTTCATCAGGTACTTTTTGATTTAGTTTGGCAAATTCATCAAATAATTGAATTGCTTCACGGCGTTGCGCCTCCAATTCAATTTTAGTAATATCTTGTTTAGTTTGGATTTCTTCAATCTCAGTTGCCAAAAAGCCATGAGTATCCGTAATGTGTAAAGCCTTAGCGCGAGTTTTACCTTCAATTAAAACTTTTTTAGTTCCATCTGGTAGCGGCAATATTTGCAAAATTTTAGCGAGTGTACCTGTTGTATGTAAGTTTTCTGGGTTCACATCGTTGTCATTGGGGTTTTTTTGGCTAAGTAGAATTACTTGCTTATCTTTTTTATCAGCTATTTCTAATGCGTTAATCGATTTTTGGCGACCTACAAAAAGTGGAACCACCATATTAGGAAAAATCACCACGTCTTTAAGTGGAATAATTGGTACTAAATCATTGGCAATATCAATTTCATTAGCTAGGTTACTATTGTCCTGTGAAATCATAAGTTTCCTTTTATTTTGTGTGTGTTAATCCAAGTCTGTTTCTTTGAGTGCAACGCCATGGTGTTAAATTCGAACAACTTTAATTACAAAATCATTCTCGGCAATACTAGTCAAAAGATCATCAATTTCTTTAGAAGAGTGTGTGGTAATTGTTAAGCGTACCACAACTAATGCATGATTCTCGCGTCGTTCTTGGAAAATCTCTTCCATATTAATTTGACGCTCCGCAATAATTGAGGAGAGTTTATTAAACGTACCAGGCAAATTATCAATTGTGATTGATACTTTGGCTAAAAACTCCATCTCATTATCGTTCAATATGGTGACAGTGGTTAATTTATCAAGACCAATTGCACGATTTTTTGCACAACTATCGCGATGTAGCTCTAATTCACCCTTGCGAGTTATCTTAGCTAAAATTATCTCGTCGGGTAACGGGCAACAAGCGTCGTCTTGAATTATTGGTAGATTGCAATTAGTGACTTTAATTGGTAATGGCTCATTTTCGGCAATGCCTAATAACTCTTTTACAACTTTAAGAACAGGTATCTCATTAACTCCGATTTTTTGTTCAAAATCAGCAACACTCAGACGTTTGTAATTGCGCTTGATTAGTGCTTGGAGTGCTTCATCATCTGCAATAATCTCACTACCTGCCATGTGCAGTGCTAAGCCTAATAGGCGTACTCCATTGCTGATATCCTCATCGTATTTCTGCTCTTTGAGGTACTGTTTTATTTTACTGATAGCTCGTCCACTAATTACATAACTTAGCCATTCTGGATCTGGTTCGCTTTCAATAGTTGTCATGACTTCCACGACATCGCCATTTTGTAATGGATGATTGATCGCTGCTTGGCGTTGATTTACCCGAGCTTTATGGAAGTGATTACCAATGTCGGTATGAATAGTGTAGGCAAAATCCAGCGGCGTTGCACCTTGTGGTAAATGAATAATTTTCCCACGCGGAGTAAATACATAAATATTTTTAGGTGAAAGATCTTTTTTGATACTTTCTAAAAACTCGGTTGCAGAGAATGTGCTCGATTGAATGTCAAGAATATTATTTAGCCAAGTAGATGCCTGAGTTTTTGCTTTGTTATCAACATCGTCAGTTTGTTGTTTCAGCCAATGGCTAATGATACCTTGTTCGGCAATTTCTTCCATTTCACGGGTACGGATATGGATTTGAATTGGCGTTCCATTTGGTCCCATCATTGTTGAGTGCAAGGATTGATAGCCATTGCTCTTTGGAATTGCGATATAATCTTTAAATTTACCGGGTACTGGTTGATATAAATTGTGGATCACTCCAAGAGTGAGATAACAATTTCCAATAGTTTCAACGATTACCTTAACTTCAAAAATATCATAGATACGGTCAAATGATTGCTGCCGCTTAAGCATGCGGCTATATAGGTTATGGATTGTGCGTTGGCGGTATTTGAATTCACCTTTGATTCCGTTAGATTTAAGCGCCCCATCAATGTTAGACATAAGTCCCTGAATGATTGGTAGTCGATTTTGGTGGGCAACTTCTGCAGCAGCAGACAAAACTTGATAACGGTAAGGGTAGATGTATTTGAAACTTTCTTCAGCTAACTCCAAGTGAACCTTATGTAGGCCGATTTTATCGGCAATTGGTACATAAATTTCCATTGTTTCTAGTGCAATGCGGCGCTGCTTATCTGGACGCATTGAACCTAGGGTTAGCATATTATGCATGCGATCAGCTAGTTTGATCAGGATAACACGAATATCCTTAGCCATTGCCAGAACTACTTTGCGGAAATATTCTGCATGTGCAGCTTCTTCAGACTCAAAGTGAAGCTTATCTAATTTGGTCACGCTGTCAACTAGCTCTGCTATACTTGGACCAAAAATACGCGTGAGTTCTTCTTTGGTAACCGGGGTATCTTCAATTACATCGTGCATCAGAGCGCCAGCAATGGTCTGCTCATCTAAGCCCCATTCGGCAATAAATGTTGCAACTTCAATCGGGTGAGTAATATAAGGTTCACCACTTTTGCGAAACTGCCCCAAGTGAGCGTGGTTAGCTACCTGAAATGCCAAGTCAATAGTTTCAATGGCTTTGCCATGCATATTTTGGCGAGCTGTTTGCAAAAGCCTACGGCGCAAAGTGTCAACTAGCGCTTGATATTCACCATGATTGATTTCCATCCCTAAGTTCCCCCAAAAGGATTTATTCCACGCGGTTTAAAATTTGACTATCGACTTTATGATCTGCAATTTCGCGTAGGGCTATAACTGTTGGTTTATCGCCCTCTTCATGTTCAACCATGATGTCACTGCCTTTTTCAATTTGGCGAGCTCTTAAGGCTGCGGCAATCGTCATGTCAAAGCGGTTTTCTATTTGTTCCATACAGTCAGCTACGGTAAAACGAGCCATAGATAAATTCCTTTTAAAAGTTGAATTGGGTTTTTATTTGTTCCAGCATACGCACAGTTTTGTTTCGTGGTGCTCGGATTATACTACACAAATCTTGTAGTGCGGTTTCAAAGTTATCATTTACGATTAAGTAGTCAAATTCTGGAGCGTGACTAATATCACTCATTGCCAGAGATAAACGTTTTTCAATTACTTCCTGAGAGTCAGTGTTGCGTGCACTAAGCCGTTGTGCAAGCACTTCCAATGATGGCGGCAAGATAAATATCAAAACAGCATCATTAAACATTTTTCGAATTTGCTGGGCACCTTGCCAGTCTATTTCCAGTATGATGTCTTTTCCGGTAGCCAAAAATTTTTTAATTGTATTTATGTTGGTGCCATAATAATTATCATAAACCTGAGCATATTCTAAAAACTCATTAGCTTCAATCATTGCCTTAAATGAATCAACAGTTACAAAAAAATAATTAACCCCGTCTGTTTCACCTGTTCGCATTGGGCGTGTTGTATGCGAAATAGATAATTGGACTTGTGGATCTATTTTACACAATGCATTGACTAAAGTTGATTTTCCTGCACCCGATGGTGCTGCAATTACGTATATTCTTCCGCGGTTCATTAATCAGGTTTTATTCCTAAAAGTATATTTGAGGAGCGCCTTTGTTTGCTGGCGATTTAGTGTTTTGTGCTACAATTTCGGTTCATAAGTAAATCATAAGTAAGATTTACACTAATGGAACCTATTATTTTATCAAATTAAGGCATTAAAATGTTAGTAGATTCACACTGTCATCTGAATTTTCCTGAATTGCAAGAGAATCTAAGTGATTATTTGCAGCAAATGGCAACTAATCAAGTTAGTCATGCACTGTGTATTGCCACCCGTCCAGATAATATAGCTGATGTTATTAAGCTTGCAGAACTTTACCCTAATTTATACGCAAGTGCTGGAATTCATCCTGATGAAAAATTACCAGATTTTAAGCTAAGCAATGAGTATTTACTTGAGTTTACCAAAAATCCTCGCGTTATCGCAATTGGCGAAACTGGGTTAGATTATTATTGGAATAAAGATCAAGATATGAGCTGGCAGCATGAACGTTTCCAAACCCATATTGAAGTTGCTAAAGCTGCTAATTTACCCCTCGTAATTCATACTCGTGATGCTGCTGCAGATTGTCTTCAAATGTTAAAAGATGGTCAGGTAGAACTCTGTGGTGCAGTGATGCATTGTTTTACCGAAAATATTGACTGGGCGCGTAAATTTTTAGATTTGGGGTGTTATATTTCTATCTCGGGAATTGTTACTTTTAAAAGTGCGACAGTAGTACAAGAGGTTGCAAAATTTGTGCCGTTAGATCGTTTGCTAGTGGAGACTGATGCTCCATATTTAGCACCTGTTCCTTTTAGGGGGAAATTAAATCATCCGGCATTAGTGCGACATACCGCGCAGTATATTGCTGATTTACGCCAGATTCAACTTGCTGAATTGGCTTCAGCTACAAAGAGTAATTTTTTTATGCTGTTTAAAAAAGCGCGGCTGATTTAGCTTGAGGAGTTTATAAAAATTGATTTAATTTGTAATTAACTAAGTGTATAATTCCGTCTTTGTTAACTTATTGAAAGAGTTTTATTATGCGTAAATTATTATTAGTGCTTATTCCTTGTGGTTCTGTTTTTGCCGCTTCTTTAGATATGTCTACTTTGGCGTGTAAAAGTTTGAAAATTAATAGTGCGACAACCCTTAGTGACGTGCAAAATAATTGCGTGATTAAAAAACAAGAAACTTCAAAAGGTCTATATAAAGTTGAATTTACTAATGATACAACTAAGAAAGAAGTTACTTGCTCTTTCCCATCCAATGATCCTAAAGCCTTGTTAAATAGTTGTAAATAATACGCTGCTATGAAAGTTATCACTATTGATGGTCCGGCATCCTCCGGAAAAGGAACTGTTGCCCGTGTAATTGCAGAACGTTTAGGCTTTCATTATCTTGAATCTGGTGCAATTTATCGTGCGCTTGGCTTATGGATACATAAAAATCAGTTTGGAGACTCGCCAAGTATTGCTCAATTGCTTGAATTAATTGAAAAGATGCGACTTGAATTTCATAGTGGCAAAATTTGGCTCAATTCCGAAGATGTCACGATGGATTTACGCGAAGAGTTTGTTGGAATGCTAGCATCGAAATATAGCGCGATTGCTGAAGTTCGTGCGCGACTCTTACAGTTTCAGCGTGATTTCGCAGTTGATCCGGGCTTGGTGACCGATGGCCGCGATATGGGGAGTGTGGTTTTCCCCGCCGCTGATTTAAAGGTGTTTTTGACCGCGAGTGCTGAGAAAAGAGCAGAAAGACGTTATAAGCAGTTGCAGCAGTTTGATAAATCTGTTACAATTGGGGCTATTTTGCAGGATATTGTGGTACGTGATGAGCAAGACTCCAAACGGAGTGTAGCACCACTTAGCTATGATTCCTCGTTTAAAGTACTGGACAACTCAGAATTAGGGATTGATGAAACCATTGATTTAATCCTTAGTTGGTGGGGTGAACTTGGTAGATAAAAGGTGCATTTGCGCGTTTGGCGTGGATGTGGTGGTTTAATTTTTAGTTTTTTTGGTAAGTATTTGTGGAAAATTTTGCAAGTCTTTTTGAACAACACTTAGCGCAATTAGAAATGCGTGAAGGTGAAGTAGTTGATGCAACTGTAGTAGCAGTTGATCATAAATATGTAACAGTTACAGCAGGTTTAAAATCTGAATCATCAATCGCAGTTAGCGAATTTAAAGATGATCTTGGTAATGTTGAAGTTAAAGTTGGTGATGTAGTTAAAGTAGCTATTGAAGCTATTGAAGATGGTTACGGTGAAACCCGTCTATCTCGTGACAAAGCACGTCGCATTGCGGCATGGGAAGAATTAGAAGGCGCATTAGAGCGTGGTGATATTTTAAATGGTATGGTTTATGGTCGCGTAAAAGGTGGCTTGGGTGTTATGTACAAAAATGTACGCCTATTCTTACCAGGTTCATTAATTGATGTTCGTACTGTGCGTGATTTTGCACCATACGATAACAAATCAGTAGAATTCAAAGTAATTAAAGTTGATCGTCGTCGTAACAACATCGTTATTTCACGTAAAGCTGTTTTAGTTGAAAAAACTGGTGAAGATAGTAAAGTTATATTCGAGCGCATGCAAGAAGGTAACGTGGTTCAAGGTATTGTTAAAAATATCACTGACTACGGTGCATTCGTTGATCTTGGCGGAATTGATGGTCTATTATACATTACAGATTTATCATGGAAACGTGTTAAACACCCTTCAGAAGTATTGACTGTTGGTCAAGAAATCGAAGCTAAAGTATTGAAATTTGATCAAGAAAAACATCGTGTTTCATTAGGTTTAAAACAATTATCTAACGATCCATGGGCTGGTATCGCAGAACGTTTCCCTGCTGGAACTCGTTTACACGGTAAAGTTTCTAACTTGACTGACTACGGTGCGTTTATTGAATTAGAATCAGGTATTGAAGGTTTAGTTCACGTATCTGAAATGGATTGGACAAATAAAAATGTTAATCCATCTAAAGTAGTTAAACTTGGTGATGAAGTTCAAGTTCAAATTCTTGAAATTGATGCTGACAAACGTCGTATTAGCTTAGGTATGAAACAATGCATGGCTAATCCGTGGACTGATTTTGCTGATAAATTTAAACGTGGTGATCGTGTAGCTGGACAAATTCGTTCAATTACTGACTTTGGTTTGTTTATTGGTTTAAGTGGTGGTATTGATGGTCTAGTACACGTATCAGATATTTCTTGGACTTTATCTGGTGATGCTGCTATCCGTAACTACAAAAAAGGTCAGGATGTTGAAGCTGTAATTATCTCTGTTGATGTTGAAAAAGAACGTATTGCTTTGGGTATCAAACAACTTGATAACGACCCATATGCAATGTTCTTGAATACTAACGACAAAGGTTCAGTTGTTAATGGTACCGTTAAAGAAGTTTCTGCTGAGCAGGCTACTTTAGAACTAAGCGAAGGTATCGAGGCAATTCTACCTGCCCGTGAAGCTTCTTCTGAGCGTGTGGATGATTTGAGCAAGGTATTGAACGTTGGTGATGCGCTTGAAGTTATGATTACTAATATTGATCGTAAAACTCGTGTAATTAACGTGTCAGTTCGTGCTAAAGACTCTCAAGAAGAGAAAGAAGCCGTTAAGAAAGTTAGACAAGCCGAAAAAGCTTCTGGTACGACTAACTTAGGTTCATTACTACAGGATAAATTGTCTCAAGGTTAATTATGAATCGCTCAGATATTATCAAAAAAATCTCTGAACTTTATCCGAAGTTGAACCGGAAAGAAATTGAAGTAATAGTCAAAGAATTATTTTCTTCAATGGCTTCTAGTATAGCAACTGGTAAACGGATTGAGATACGTGGTTTTGGTTGTTTTTCTCTGAAACATCGTGCTGCTGGAAAAGTTCGTAATCCGCGTCATGGTGTTGCAGTTGAGTCTGGAGAGCGCCATGTGGTGTATTTCCGGGCTGGAAAAGAACTTCGCGAACGCGTAGATATTGTAAGTAAATAAAAAGAACCCCGTCATCAATTTGGCGGGGTTTTTGTTGTTTAAAGCTGCGTGATATTCAATTTCCTTCATTTAAGGGATGCTTTTAGCCGGTTTTTACTGATTTAACATGAATTAATTTTAGTTTATAATGTAAAATTATTGTTGTTAGTAGTTAAGAATGATGAGAATGATGAAAAAAGCGGGTTTTACGATAATTGAGTTAATGATGGCAATAGCTATCATTGGTGTTTTTGCTGCGCTTGCGACTCCTGCGTATCAAAGTTATGTAAATCGTGCCAAAATTAGTGAGGGATATAATTTTGCTTCTTACTACACGGTTGCTATTGCCGAATATTATAATGAAAAAGGTAGTTTTCCCAATAACCTTGGTCAGGTTGGTACACCGTCACAAAATGTACAAGCAAATTATGTATCTTCAGTATGTATGCAAAATGGTGGTGCTTTTCAGGTCTTGTTTGGTGGTAATCCGACTACTGGAGCGTTGCAATATGTACCTACGATTGGTGCATCTTCGGGAAGTGTTAATTGGGGATGCTATGGGATTTTGATTCCTAATGAATGGTTACCTAGCCAATGTAAGACTACTGATATCATTTATAACCAGAATGGTTTATTAATAATTAACCGCATTGTTAATGGACAAAATAAGAAACTTGCCTATCCATGTCCAGAGTATCAATCAAGCAGTACGGCTGGAGTTTTGTCAAATTCTTCGATTGATTTCGTACAAAATATGTATGAATATATGCGTGATCGTTTTGGCTATACTAACGATCAAATTGCCACGGTTTATAATTCTTATTCCGAATACTTGCAAAATATGCAGGAATCTTGGTATGTTGAGAATACTAGTGGCAACGCTTATCAAACGTTACAGTGTGGCAATGGTTACAGCCCTGGATATACCTTTGGTTATATGATTGAAATTGGTTCGGTAGTTAGTGCAGGAGTATGTCCTTCTTCAAATCCGATTATTTGGAATTGCCAAAAGTGGGCAAATGGTGCTTTTGTGGTCGATCCAAATTCTAGATGGACATGCGGACCAGATCACCCATAAAAAATTCGTTGGTATAAAAACCAGCGAATTTTTCATTTGTCTTATTTCTTTATACAATTAGCTTGGCACTGTTTTTTGTTGTAGGGTAAGAACATCAAGATATTTGCCATGCCACAAAATCCAGTCGCTCCAGCAAAAAATAGCCCAGCACCGACAAAACCACTTAATAAAATAAATGCAGGATTTACTAGATAAGCTAAAACTACACCTAATAAGATTAAAGTTCCAGCAACCATTTGCACCTGACGCATTATTGGTAAGGGCGCTTTTTCATCTTGAATCGTTGCAAAACCGGATTTTTTCCACTCGCTGACACCACCTGTTAAAATATACACTTTATCATGTTCTAAATTGGCAAATTTATTGGCATTCATTTTAGTACGGTTTCCAGATTGACAATGAAAAACTAAAGTTTTCCCTTTGCCTATTTTATGTAAATCATCGTGATGGAATGACGACAAGGGGGTATTGATTGCTTCAGCAATTCGCTCTCGATTGTGTTCATCTGGTTCACGAATATCACAAAGAATAACTTCGTTATTAGCTGTAAGCTGTTGGTATTCGCTTGGAGTGATTTCAATAATCTTAGCCATGATAGTTTCCTTAATTTAATTATAAATATAAATAATTGTTCATTTATAGGTAGTATTTTAGAATAATCTAATATGAGTTGTCAAGGTTTAATTTAGAAAAATCTAAAATATTTTACTTTTTGTTTTATAATAATAAAAGCTGAGGGTCTACTTTATTTCTAGTACTTGTCATAGCAAATTTGTACATAATTGTTGAAATATAACTAAGATACTCTATGATATAATGCCCCATTATTTAAATATACTATGCTTTTACTCTTATCTAAGGAAGGATTTTCAATGATTAATCAGCTCTCAATTGACGATTTTTATCAGGAAATGACTAAAAAAAATATTGGTGTATATACGGAAGAAGAACAAGCAAGATTACGTAATAGTAAGGTAATAATTTTTGGTCTGGGCGGCGTTGGCGGAATGGAGTCAATTTTATGTGCAAGAAGCGGGATAGGACACATTAGTGGTGTTGATCCTGATATTTTTGAGTTATCGAATACTAATCGCCAGATGTTGGCAATGACTTCAACCATGAATGAATATAAGAGTGTTGCTGCTGAACGCCATTTGAAAGATATTAATCCATATTTGAGTACTAATTTTCAAAATGTTAGAGTAACGGAAGAAAATGTCTTTGAATTAATACACGGGCATGATTTGGTGCTCGAAGCTCTTGATGACATGCCTTCGCGGATTGTAGTGCATCGTGCAGCTCGTAAACTTGGCATTCCTAGTATTTCAATGTCTGGTAGTCCACCACATCGCGGTTTTGTTTCGGCTTTTTTACCTGATGGCATCTCTTATGAAGAAGCGTTAAATATTCAAACTCAAGGTAAATCTATCTCTGATCCTGAAGTTACTCAATTTGTACAAGAAATTAAGAAGAAACGTGCCCAGTTTTCGGTAACTAAGGGCGCACCTCAGTCGTGGGCTGATGATTTTTGTAGTGGCAAAGCTGGCTGGATAATTACACCAATTCGCGCAACTTTGATAGCCGCCTTTAGTTGTCATGAAGCGGTTCAGATATTAATTGGTCAAAAACCCCTAGCTGCAGCTCCTAAGGGCATATATATTGATATGGATAATTTAACTAATCCGGTATCAGTAATTAATCCTGAGTGTGGACACTGGGAAGCTTATCAAATATAGTTTTAAGGAAATATATAATGAATAATTTATCACAAGAAATTTACGCACGTAATTATGGTGTAGTAACCCATGAAGAGCAACAAAAACTAACCAATGCCAAAGTTACTGTAATTGGTGCTGGTGGGGTTGGTGGTATTACATTAATTAGTTTAGCTCGGATGGGTTTTGGTAATATCCAAGTTGTTGATATGGATGAATTTGATTATAGCAATATTAATCGTCAGATGCTATCTGGCATTTCTCGAGTTGGTAAAAGTAAAGCCGAATGTGCACGAGATACGATTCTGGATATAAATCCTGATATCAATGTAACGGTTAGAAAAGAGAAATTAATCGAAGCGAATGCCGAAGAAATTATCGCTGGATCAGATGTTGTTATTGATGGGACGGATAATTTAATTGCTCGGGTAATCATTCATCGTGCAGCGCAAAAATTAAAAGTGCCATCAGTGTGGATAGCGGTTACTCCGCCATTTAGAGGTGGAGTAATGACTTTTTCACACGAGACACCAGCTTATGAATTAGTATTGCGACATCCATCGTATGGTAAAGAGCTAACGCCTGAAGTGGTAAAAGAAGTTTCGGCAATTAAAGATGAGCGTGCGAGAGTATCAGTTGAACATGGTGCCTTGGCTGATTGGGCGGAAAATTATTTAAACAATAATGCACCTTGGGCAGTCATTTGCCCGGTAGCAAATATTGTCGGAATATGTGCTAGCTTTGAAGCATTTAAAGTAATCCTTAAACGGAATGATTTGCAACCAACCTATGCACCAAATTTGGTTAAAATTGATTTGTCGCAAATCAATATGGTTCAAGTACAAACACCAGTAGACGGAAGTTGGAATAATGCAGAGCTATAAACTACTATGTGCTGGAATTGTCGGGGTCTTGTTTTCGAATGCGTATGCTTCTACAATCATATCAAATGAATATACTATTCCATATACATCAGGGCAAACACTTCATCTCAAAGAAAAGAGATTATCTACAACTCAATCTGGTAAAGTTATTGTATTAATAAATCCTCTAAGCATTCCGGCGTTAAGTGCTTTTGATGTACTAGGTTATTCATTGATGGATGCATTAGCTGCAAAAGGTTATGATGTTTGGGGAATTGACTTTACGGGTGAAGGTAGTGCATCCTATCCTGTTCCGATGAGTAAGTCTCCCGCACCTAGCGGCGTGTATCCACTTGAGGCCAAAGATGCAGTTAAAGAACTGAAGAGTGGCGTGGATTATATAGCTAAAAAAACTGGCAAAAAATCAGTTGATTTACTAGGGTGGTCGTGGGGATCTGTCGTTGCGGCGATGTATTCGATTCAGCACCCTAAGCAAGTTAATCATTTGGTACTCTATGGTTCAATGTATTCTTCAAAATTAGCGGAATCTATTCAACCAATATTTATTAAACCATTTGAGTCTCCAGCTGGTGTGTTTAGTCAAAGTTTGCCAGCATATCAAAATATCCCATGGAAAGTAATAAATACTCACTGGAATATGATGTTAGAGAGTAACCCAACTATTGCGAGCGAGAGCGCTATTGATGCAGTTGGCAAGGTTTATGTTAGTGCTGATCCTAAGCCAGTTATAGCAAATTCATTACGACGACCAATGGGACCAATGAAAGATTTATTTGCAATCTGGAATTCTCAGCCGATATATGATATCAGTAAGTTAACTACGCCTACCTTAGTTATTTATGGTGATCAGGATTTATTTGCTGATCATGAATTATATTCTAAATTAACTAATGTTAAAACTAAGCAAGAGATAGTACTCAACGAGGCAACACACTGGCTGATTTATGAAAAAACCAGAGCTGAATTTGTTGATGATGTTGCAGAATTTTTGAATAAGTAGTTGGAATATGGAAAATGTAATTATACTTGATAGTACACTGCGTGAAGGTGAGCAATCTCGTGGTATTTGTTTTTCTGTCAAGGAAAAAATATTATTAGCGCAAAAACTCCGTGATTTTGGGGTAAGCATTATTGAGATCGGTCAGCCTGGTATTTCAAAGACTGAGACGGATGCATGTATTGCAATTTGTGATGCTGTTTCGGATGTTGATTTGTTAGTACATGCTAGAGCTAACCGTGAAGATATTCTGGCGGCAAGAAAAACTTCCGCTAAATGGATTGGTATCTGGGCATCATATAATGATATTTCGCTAGCTACCAAGTTTAGCAATCGTTCACGTGAATGGATAAAGGAACAAGTTACTCAGTCAATCTCTCTGGCGAAAGAACTAGGTTTTATGGTCAGATTTAGTATTGAAGATGCATCGCGCACTTCCTTAGAGCTTATTCATGATTTGGGCATGAGCGCGGTTAATGCTGGTGCTGATAGAATCAGCCTAGCAGATACAGTAGGGATTTGGCATCCTAAAGAGTGCGAGAAAGCGGTTAAATTTGCGGTTGAGAATTTTAGTCGCGAGATAGAAGTTCATTTGCATAATGATCTTGGTTTAGCTCATGCTAATGCAGTTGCGGCAATTGATGCCGGTGCGTCAGTTATTGATGCTTCAGTTCTTGGTTTGGGTGAGCGTGCCGGAATCTGTGATTTAATTACGCTTGCAGCAATCTTGGACAAGCATTATAATGTAAATAGTTATGATTTTAAATATGCTCAAGACTTAGCTCAGTCAATAACTCGCATAGCCAGCGGTTCTATTGAGCATAATCACCCAATAGTTGGTAGAAATTCATTTACTCATGTTTCTAAATATCATGTTAAAGCAGCAGATAATAATCCGGAAGCATATGAGGCGCTTAATCCAAGTTATTACGGTCGAAGCAGAGGCTTTACCGCTAATACTTTGGAGCGGAAAGATCAGCAGCGGCTGAGTAACGATCTTGTGGTCAAGACACCATTTATTAAGGGTGCATCTGAATTATTACATCATCGCGATGGTGTTGGTTTTAGATGGGTTTTCATGGATAGCCGGGTTGATGAACGTAGCCATGTGTATATCATTGAAAGAACTTTTGATAAAGACTATGCTGGTCAAGCACAACCCCATGTTGATTCACATGCACATAATTGTGATAGCGTTTTTGCTTTTATGGGTAATTCTGCAGATGGAACTGGATTGACTGTTCGCGTAACGTTTGGCGAAGGTGAACAAGCAACCACACAAACCTTTGAAAGTCCGGCATCGGTTTATATTCCTGCCAATATTTATCATAGTTATGAATATGTATCGGGTACTGGTCGATTTTTAAATTTTGTACTATCTCCAAATTATAATGAGAGTATAGTCAACCAATAAATATTATGGTTGTGGTGGTTTTTATAGACTTATCACTACAACTATACCTCTTTATAAACATAATCTAATGCAAAAAACTCATTTTAATAAATTGCAGATTATAATGTTGATGGCGACGCTAGTTATTCTGGGTGTTTCTGCTATTGATATTTATATTGCATCGCTTCCGCAAATGGTTCGTGAGTTTAATACTTTGCCAGATACGGTAAATCTAACTATTTCTGCTTATACTTTAGGTATTGCAATTGGAGTGCTCTTTATTGGAGAACTTAGCAATCGCTTTGGACGCCGAAAGATAATTTTAAGTGGCATAATTTGTTTTAGCATTAGTTCGTTTTTTATTGCTCTTTGTTCTTCAATTTATTGCATTGTTTTACTGCGGCTAATTCAAGCACTTGGCTGCTCTAGTTTTATAATTATTCCACGGATGATAATCAGGGATACGATGAATGAAAAAGAGCAAATTAATGCCAATGGAACGCTATTACTCGGAATGATTATTTCTCCCGCAATCGCTCCAGTTATCGGTGCTTATATCAGCCAATACCTGGGGTGGCGTTATTGCTTCGTTTTTAGTTCGGTTATTGGCATTATAATGACCTGTATTGTCTATAAGTGTTTACCAGAAACTAATTTATCCCAGCTAAAAAAATTAGCTAGCATAAAGCAATACCTTACTATTTATCAGCAGTTATTTTCAAATACTTCGTTTATTGCCCTGACGGTAATTTATGCCACAACTGTTGGTGCTTACTTTGCCTTTCTTGGAATCTCGAGTTATTTATATATTGATTTTTGGCATTTATCCCCGATCAATTTCTCGTATATTTATGTGTTATTGGCAGCTGCATATTTTGCGGGCAATTATGTAATGCGAGCATTAAATAAAAATGGTTTGTCTCCTGCTAGAATTATCGGCATTGGCGTTTATTCTGCATTTATTGGTATTGTTATAATTGCATGTGCTAATTTATTAGGCGGTATTTGTTTGATTATAATGGTTACACTTGGTGTAATCTTTATGCGTTCAGCTAATGCGATAATTATTCCTCCAACCCAGATTAGAGTTATGAGTAATTTTGCGCCACATAGTGCACAAGCTCTTGGACTTAATCTGTGCATTGGATTTATCTGTAACAGCTTAGCGACTTATGGCGTAACATTGTTAAAGTTTGCACCACTGACTAATTTGATGATAATCTCAATTATTCCAATACTTATTAGCGCGTTGTTTTATATAAGATTCAACAAGGTTCTATAAGGTCATTTCTACAGCAGTTAGGAACGTTATCAGCAGATTTTCTATAAGTAGAATTTAATTATCTGAAGTTCCAGATTGTTAAATTGTGTTGTGTCATGCATTAATCGGCTGCGCACTAATAAACCTTGAAGTTGTGAAAAAAGTAGCTGACTTTTTGCCTGTGCTGTGCGCTAGAGAAAATAGTCATGAAATCTGATGCATACATCATGCATAGACAAATTTTATCCTGAGTTTGAGTAACTTGCTAAAAAAGGGTCGTTGCCCACACAAATCTTGAGAGCAACATAAAAATGTATTATTGTCAGAGCTGGATTGCATCTGTGTAAATTTTATTGACAGCGACCACGCGCATCAATTGCCCAAATATCAACCACATAATCATTTTCAGTAATATAAAAATAATCAAATAGATTAATTGTTGGGTCACAGTGAGCTACAACTAATTCAAGAACTTCTCCAAGAGCTGGCAAATTTCCACTAACTGCAGTGATTTTACCATGCTCATCACCAAAGCCGTCCCAATCATAATGAAGATTTTCGTGACTAATGACTCGTGGCTTAGTCGCAACTCTATAAAGTGCTTTAGTACCAGCATCGACTGTAACATGAGTTGGGTGATTATTACTGATTACGGTTGTGAGCATTGTCATTGCTGGTAAAAATTGCTGTTCTTTATATTCAATATCGCTATACTCCTGATCCATAACACAATACGATCCAGGCTGAATTTCACTAACTGTGGTTAATTCGGCATCAAGACTAAAAGTTCCAGTGCCGCTACCTGTTTGAATCTGACAATCAATTCCTTGGGCTAATAACTGAGTTTTAATCTCACCTGCGGCTTGTAATATCTGATGTGAGAGCATGCGACGTTGTACTAAATCGCTGATATGCTGTAAATGCCCGGCGTAGCATTGTATGCCTTTAAATTTTAAATTGCTAAATTGGCTTATTTTTTGTACGTAATCAACCGCTTTATCCAAAGCAACTCCTGTGCGTCCGATTCCAGCATCAATATCCAGTAAGACATTTAGTGTTAAATTGCGCTCTTGGAAACCTTGGTTAAGTTTTGCGGCATTGTCAAGATTATCAACTACCAGCATTGTATCTGGAGCTTGTCGAACAACTTCTGTTAGCTGATTGATTTTATTATCTGTTACAATAGGCGAAGTTATTAATATGCAGTTGATCCCCGCTTGTAGCATCACCTGCGCTTCAGAAAGCTTGGCAACACAGATACCAATCGCTCCATATTCTAACTGGAGCTGGGCAATCTTACTACATTTATGTGTTTTGGTATGCGGGCGAACATTGACACCCTTATCTTTGGCTAATTGTTGCATTAGCGATAAATTACTTAGCAATTTACTCTTGTCAATGACTAAGCATGGTGTAGGTAGCTGATTTTTGTGAAGCCCTAAGTATTTGCGTGGCATAACAATCCTTCTTATTTTGATATTTCTCTATCTTCAGGCTTTATTGTACCGTAAAAAATGTTGCTATGTATACAAGCTAAGAGACATTTATGTGCTACAATTTGGTACTGTACATCAATTTTATGAGAGATAAATTTATGGAAAATAATAATTTAAATAAATTAGCATATCAAAAACCTGAATTAAAGTCATTCGATTTATCTGATTCTATCCAATCCGCAAATGGTGCTGGTGATGATGGTCTTGGTGGTGGACTTGGTAGTTAAATAAATCAAGCGTAAAAGTTGAGTAAATTTGATTTGATTATATCTGGCTAATAAATGACTATTTATACTTGTAAATAAAATACATTTTTTAACGCATTTTAGCTTATTGGTCGAGATAACCAGCGAAAGATATGCAGCGTGATAAAACCATCAAGCGAGTTGTTATTTGATTATCTGGTTTATCTGGGATTTGCGGATACTCTTTAAAAAAGCCAAACATTTTATCTTTGTCAAAATATTTCCAAATTATTGATTGTGTCGCAGGTTTAAGGTTGTTTAACCTATCCAGCCATTCTTGGTGGTAAATGTTGTAAGATAAATAAAAATCCGACGCTTGCTCACCACGGTAAACACTCTCTGTAATGGTACTTGGTAAGATATCTTTTAAACCTTCGCGGACTAATAGGCGACGATTTATCATTTTGTTGTCTTTATAGAAAACCCACTGTGGTAGACTATAACAAAATTCAGTCAGCTCTTTGTCAATTGTCGGATCAAGGCTTTTTGTTCCGTACCATAACTGGAGAGCATAAGCCGTTGATTTCAGTGCTGTTGGTGATTTAGTGAGCATATATGCTTGACTATCTGAAATAAATCCTCGGTTAAATATAAGCTCTTGCCCGAATTTGCTTGCTAAAAGATCTTGGTTTACATAGTCAAAGAAATTATTAAATACATTGCGGGGCTTCAGTTTTGATCTTAAGTAAGAGCGAATTCTACCGAGCTTATTGCGGAATGATTCGCCAGTCCATGAGATGGTTGAATTTCCTACTGCTCCAGTTAAGATAACTCTTGAGTTATTTTCCGTCGCAAAATAATAGGAGCTAAGTATCCATTCGATATTAGCTACATTGCGGATTGGCTGGTCAATATATAGATTGAGTACATCCAATTCTCGATAAATATCTTCGTCAACCTTAGAATAATGTTTGTGATGAATAATGTTGGGATACATATTCAATACTGATTCGACAATTGGCATCTCATGATAGTACCAATTTTTGCGATTGCTCGAACCTTCTAAGCCATTGGGGAGTGCCGTAAATGAATATAATTTTCTATTTTCTTTAGCAAGGATTATCGCAGCTTGTGCACTTACGGATGATGAATCCATTCCGCCACTGATCTGACTACAGTTCTCATTGATATTTCTTAGGCATGAAGTTACTGCTTTACAGAATAATTTTCTAAATTCCTGATAATATCCTTCACGACTCATCTTGGGTAATTTGGATTTCTTTAGTTCCCAATAACAATATTCTTTGCATTCTGTTTGATTGACAATTAAATAATGTCCACCTTTAAGCCTAAAGACTTCTTGATAGCTAGTTTCAGTCATGGAAAAAGTATCCAAAGTTATTTCTAAGAAATGGCGTTCATTAATTGTAAGTTGCGAAGATAGCTTTCTAAATGGTGAAAACTCATTGGCGCAAATAAACTGTTTGCCAGCTTCATAGCTATAATAAAGAGGATTATTACTGAATTGATCAACTGCAGCAAATAATTCATTTTTAATTGGATCATAAATAACAAAAGAAAAATATCCAGATAGGTAGTTTAAACAATCATAGCCGTATCTGCGATATGTGCTTAAGATTAGTTTGGCATCCGCAGTTGATTTATTTACGTCAAGCAACTCACACAAATAATCATGATTAGTCAGATAAACATCAGCATTTATCCAGATTTGGCTTTCTTGATCCTGATAGGGCATTAAACAATCGGTGCATTGTGGAGTGATAAATCTTTGCGTTGCGGATAGACCAATTTTCTCATCTTTAATGATGGCGTGATGATCTGGCTGCCAATGTGGTGTATCAAAAGTACATTCAGATAATTTGTTGTGATTACTTAAAGAAGTGTCACTTAAATTTAGGCGTGCGATTATTCTATTCATCGTTTATATTTTACTTATGGTTTATGGTGCTGAATTATAACAAAAAGTGATTCATTTAATTTATGATTTTATGCTAAAATGTGCCCCTGTTTAATTTTTTTGGAGTGGCTTATATGGAGAATACTAGCAATTTAGCTAAATTAGCGTATCAAAAACCTGAAATCGAACTACTCAATGCTGGTGATGTTACCTATGCTGAATCAGGAACACGTTCTGATGGTATTATCGACGAAGCTAGTTGACTTTAGGTTTTATGTCTTTGGCTTTTATTTAGCACTACTTCTTTTGCCATCAATTTACCTTGTGATGGCTTTACACTTTTTTGTCATATCCTCTTTTAGGACATCGTGATCCATCTGTAATTCAGCATACATTCGCTTTAATCTATTATTCTCTGTCTCAAGCTAGAATGTTGATTATTTGTGGTTCAGTAAACTTTGAGCCATTCATGTTTAATACTTTTTTGATGCTAGTCGATCCTGTAAATCTCTCCACTCTTCAAGAGCACTTTTTTTAAGAGTTTTATCTATAACAAAAATTGATAATCTAGAGAATTATTTAGTGCTATAATCGCATGATAGATTAATTTTTAAAAATTATTAGAGGGCAGTATGGTAGATAATATTATTCTCTTTCTCCACCTTTGTGAAACCAAAAATTTTTCTGTATCTGCGTCACTGCTAAATTTACAAGCTTCGACGTTTAGTCGACGTATTAAGAGTTTAGAGGATAAATTAGGCAAACAATTGATTGTAAGGACATCCAAAACATTTGAAGTGACAGATTTTGGTAATTATATTTACAATCAATTTAAACATTTGCCAGATTTTGTAGATTATACATTAGAGAGGTATGATCGGGTTGTTAAGACCAATCAGATAAGCGGAGCTATTAGTTTAGCATGTGGTGAACCCGTCGCAGAGAAAATAATTACACCGAGATTGCCAGAGTTTCTTGCCAAATATCCTAATATCAGCCTCAATATAAGTTGTATCAATAACATGAGTAAATGGCCATCTGAAAATATTGATATTGTCTTATCTCCGGCTTATGTAAAAGGCAATAATTTGCTAAATCGCTTTGTCAAAACTGAATATATGCAGTTATTTTGTTCTGCTGATTATGCGATTAAAAATGGCACACCTCAGGAAATTGACGAGCTAAAAGATCATAAAATCATTGGTATGGTAGATGATAAATTTCAGCCGATGGAGTTCGTTAAGGTATCTCATCTTGATTCAAAAAAAGAACATATTTTAGATTTAAGGCATAATTTTCTGAATATAAACAGTGGGATTCAGCAATATAGAATAGGTAATAGCCTAGACTATTTATTTTGTACTTTTAAGTCAATTGTTAATACTGAGCTGAAAAATGGTACTGTCATACCTATTCTCCCTAATTGGTCATTTTATGAATTAAATTTTCATATCGTGACAAATAAAAAAACATCTTCAGAAGAAGATATTGTTATTGATTTTCTTTATCATTGCTTTAGACTAAGCTCCTAATGTGTGGAGAAAAGTAGATAGCTAGAAGGAAAAAGATCTACAGACGGTAAGTGGCTTATTTTATTACTGCCTGTAGATTTTGAGGATTTAGTCTGTTGTTATCTTGTCATTGTAATGCATTTTATCCCTAACTTTACAAACCTGTTATTTGAAAAAATAGCTAGTATCAGGGATGAACTGACACTAGCCAAAAGGTTAGATTTTTGTTATTAAAGTTATCTGGATGAAGTATTTAATATCAGATTTTCATTAGTGTCCAGAAGCAAGGTTAATTTTAATATTGCACCAGCACGTGCACCTTATGTTACGTTTGGAGAAGTTTATTGTAACTTAGTTATTGGAGTGCATTTTCTATCACCCCATGAATCGCAAACCACTCCGCGATAGTAACCATCACTAAAAAGTGCCATAAGATCACTACGTCCATTATCCTGTAAGAAGAAATCACAACCATAAAGAACAAATTCAATACCAGCTCCCCATTGCCCCATTGTTGCGAATGTTGGATTACTACTACCAACACCATCTCCATAACCTACAAGGTTATAATCATCTTGGAACATTACATAGAATGCTGATATTGTGTTAACTTGTAAAAACTTTGAGCCATTTGGCAAATAAGTTGTAAGTCGCTGTGTAGCTGGGTCTATGGCTATTTTACAGTCTTTTGATTGATAAAATTTTACATTTGTTGTATCTGCAGTAGTTCGTAAGTAAAATGTACTACCTCTGAACTGGACTATGTCTGGATTAGCGATTAGCGTATAGTCTCTTTTACTGCCATCTTTAGCCACTACCGAAATTGTAAATGGCTTGGTATAACCAGTTGATGGATTGCCATAACGTGCCAGATAGTCATTTTTAGTGACGCCACTGATCTGTTCTACTCCATTTATAAGTACTTTATTACCTGTTAAACTAAAGGTGGCGGCATGTCCTGCTGGATCTGTTAGCCATGTACCATAAGGTAGATTAAGCGTAATCGTATTTGCTGTATTATCTATAGTCGAACTTCCGCCATAGACAGCAAATGAAGTCAAGGTTTTTTTATCATCAGTTAAATTACCCGTGATCGGACGTAAAACTGAGTTATAGGTAGTACTACCATTATTAACCGTAGCTACCGCATTTATCGAACTAACGCCGTAATTAATACCGTTACCGCGTATAGTCAAAGTTGCCTGACATGAAGAGTTAGCTGCAATTATCTGGCAACTGCTCCAGTTTAGCGTGGTATTAGCTGGGATAGATGTACTTACTGCTAAGTTTTGGATACTAACACTTTGATTAGATAAGTTGTCTATCTTAATCGTAGTTGTTGCCGATGTCTCAACACCGATATTTACAGTCTGGATTGGGCTACTTAAAACTACTTTACCATTAGTAATCGTACGCTGCCAGCCAACATACTGCGTAAGAGTCACACTCTGAGTAGTCACTCCACTTTCTTTGTAGTTTGCAAGAACCTTAAATGTTGCCGCTCCTGCATTCTGTGATGAACTCTTCAGTGTTACATTTACTGTACAGCGACTACCTGATTCTAGGATATTATTTGGTTCGTTTTTAAAACACGTTCCATAATCAAGACCAGTTCCCGATTCAATACCAAACGATAATGCTGACTCAATGTCTCCACGGCTAATCGTTACTGGTACATTACCGCTATTTGCTATAGTATGGGTAATATTGGCGGCGATTGTTCCAGCAATATTTATCACTGAAGCCCCTGTAGTAAAGCTAACCACAACTGTTTTATTTTTACTTGGTGCAGTTACGTTTAATAGTTGGTCTAAACGCGTGATTTGTTTAGATGCACTATTGATTATATTACTCAGGAATCTAACATTACCTGGAGTTAATTTGGTTCCATCAATATAAACTGGAATTATCTCGCCCGCCTTGATCTTGGTAAGTTCTTTATGATTGATAATTGCACTTTCATGACCAACAAAAGCAGTATTGTTTAAATCATAAGAGGCATCATGATTACCTGTAGCATAAAGGTAAGTTGTCGATTTGCTATTATTATCAATGAAAGTATTCGCTAGATAAACTCCAGGCTGTGTCCCATCAGTAACTCCCTGAAACTCAAGTAATTGCTCAGTACTAGCCGGAGTATCACCTAGGGCAAGATTTGCATGTGCCGTATATGATAGGCTAGGGTTTGCAGATCTTTGTAAATCCACATGTGCGGTTAATGTACAATCAGCATGTGCTTTAATTGTCTTACAGCCGGTTATTGTAACTGGACTACCTGGCATATTATCAAACTCAAGGTTATGAATATCTGAACTGGTAGTATTACTAACTAGAATCTTAATGTCATTTGTTTTATCATAAAACACTGGTATTACACCTGTTTTTGAGAAAGTCAGGTAATTCGCTTGATTACTAGCTGCTTGACTTGTAGCACCTGAACTACAGGAACTAACCAATACACTTATTGCTAAACTCGTTATTGAAACTAATAGTTTTCTTTTTATATACATTATGTTCTCCATCTATGAATTGTTACTAAATTCATGTGATCTTCTAGTCGATTATTATCTAAAACCTTGCCAGTATCAGTTTATCTGATACTGGCAAGGTTTTAGACTATTGTATAGTCTTTTTGCGACTAAAAATCTGCTGTTTCTCCTCCGTTTGATTGTATGGTTGACTGTACAAAGGTTGGTGCGTTTAATACTGCCTGTCCATTTGTACTAGAAATCCCGAAGTTTATATTTAATAGTGCACCAACAGCCCAAGATGCATTTTGTAGCGTAGGTGAGAATGTTCCATTACCACTTACTGTACAAGTCTGGCTAAGTACTGATGTTGTCGAAGTGAAGCTACAACCAGATGCTGCTATTGGGTTATTAAAGTAGTTCTCTGCATCAAAAGTAATCTGGAATGGTGCATAACCTGTAGCATTCGTAACTGTTTGATAAAGCATAGTACTACCAGAAGACTGACTTACCACATTATTTACTTTAGCTAACTGTGTGTTTGCATACAAAGTTTTACTATTGATAGGTGCAGGGAAGGTGTCGTCTGATGATACAAATATCTCTCCAGTAACAGTATCTTTTAAAGCAATTTCTGGCGTTGTAATATTCATATTCGTATTATCTGAATAACCAGAGTACCCACTATTTGCATAGCTAGCAACCACACTAGTGTAAGTAATCGTACATTTGTCACCAGGCTGTAATGTAGTAGCTGCAGTACAAGTTCCACCAAGACTCCACATAAATGGATTAGCTGTATTATTCAGCGATATAATCGAAATCGGATTTGTTCCAGTATTGGTATATTCTATCGATACAGTTTTTGCTGAAGTATCGGAGCCTTTAAATGTCGCAGGGTTAGCTTGACTACCATCACCACTAGCTGTACCTGTTATACTAAAGTTACTAATACCAACATCTTGAGAATTAGCCAATATAGTATAATTATATAGATTTGACGTTGATTTTAGATCTGGAGCACCTGTTTGATAATAAGTTACCTTAACTGGAACTATACCCATATCAGTCAATGGAGCAGCAATACTTGAATAAGCAACAGGACCTATAGCGACAGTGAAATTACAGCTATCACCCTGATTAAGTGTTACACCTTTTTTACAGATTACTGGACCACCAGATTCTTTGGTGCTAAACCATGATGTTTGAACATTGACTGTACTTTCACCAGTTATAAAGCTTTCTAATACCGCTGGTGCTGCACCTGTATTTATTAGGGTAAAGATTTTTGATGAAATTGAAGCAGAGTCACCAAGTACTTTAAATCCTGATTCAGATGAAGTTAGTGCTAAAAGACTATTATAAGAACTAGCAACATAATTAACATTCAGATAACGTGTATATGAGCTTCCATCTGGTTTTTTACCTGTAAGTAGGAATACACCATTACCATTAGATTGAACTAGGCTATCGTTTATGTTTACGCTAAATGTACATGAGCTTTCGGCACTTAGCAGATTTGAACTACAAGGTTTTACTCCTCCTGTGAGGTTTACTGACGCTGTTGCTGTTGCAGAGCTTGCACCTGAGACAAACTGTATGCTTTGTACGGTTACTGGTAGAGAGCCTGTTATTTGATTAGTTAAAGTTACATCCAGATTAGTACCTTGAGTAGCATAGAATGTCGGCGAAGTATAGGTATAACCGATAACTGGTTCTTTAGCTGATTTGTACCATGCTAACGAAGTATTAGCTGAACTTACGGTTTCAGAGCCGGATGGTGCATATGTAATTCTTAGGTTATCAGTATTCGTCGAGTTTTGAGGAATAGCAACAGTCACAAGGCAGCCAGAATTAGCTGTTAATTCAGAACCACAATTATTGGCTAGAATAGTAGCACCAGTATTTGTAGCAGTCAAAGAAGCTTGTATTTGAGTAGCTGTTGCTGTACCGCTATTAATTACTGGAACCTGTATTTGACTTTCTAAAGTTGAATTAGCAACTGAAGTAAGTCCAAGAGAGATTATTGGAGTGCTAGCTACTGTTTGTGCTCCTAGTTCAACACTACTAAATTTTTTCCCTTCAGAAGTAGATTGTGTATCTACTTCTATAAGATATGAACCAGTCGAAGAAAGCTTAGACCCCTCAACGCTTAGAGGGACATCTATATCATATGCAAAAACAGTCATGTTACCAACTGCTTCTTGAGTATCAGCTAAAGTTCGGTCTCTAATTGTTATTGCCGGAGAGCTTGTTGATGCAGATACTTTATATGTTGAATTACCAGGTATATAATAATAAAGTGCCCGCGAACCTTTGCCTTTTCCATCTAAAGCTAAAGAGCCTGTATTTGTAGTGAAAGGTACTCCGTTATTCAAGTTATTCATTTCCTGATATTGGAAGAGCTGAGTATAAGTTGCCTTAGTTTTGTTATTTGGGTTTTGATATTGAGCTTGAATCAAGTTTGAGCCCTGGCTAGAGCCGCTAGGAGTAACGATCCCAACACGACAAACACCACCAGCAGGAATCACACTACATCCACCTGCACTTTTAGGATCTATTACAATTTTATTGCTGCCATTACTACCAAGTACAGAATAGTTAATATTACTAATTGATTTTGTTGTATTATTATGAACAAACATTACTGTGTTGGTAGCGTTTTTACCTAGTACCGGAATAATGCTTGGCGCTGAAATAGTTAATGGAACTTCGTTGTAAGAAACTGTGCCAGGTGCTGAGCCTCCACCACTTGATTGACCATTACTACTGCTACTGCAACCAATTATCCCTGCGGTTGCTATTATGGGAAGAAGTAAACTTTTTGATTTCATTTTGATTCCTTATCTAAAAAATTTTTACAGCAAATCATCTTCAAGGTAAAGTAATTTAAATTGTTTTAATTTTAAGAACAATAAAAATTATCAATAGCTTGAGGTTAATTAGACGTTTGATGATGACATTATTATATGATATTAAATTTATTTAATTTATGCAATTATTGGCACATTGAATGCAAATTTTGCAATGTTGAATGGTGGGTGTTTATTCTCTATAGCGTAGTATTTCGCATACAAATTTTGAGGCGTTTTCGTGGGTGAGTATTTAGGATTTAAGTTAATTTTAAATACTTTGAAATAGTGTTAATGTATGATTTTAGTCATTACACCCTAAAGTTAATAATGTTATAATACAATACTCTTAATAATGATTTTAGTTGGTTACTTGATTTAAAGTATTTAGTTAGAGATCATATTCTCACTTATAAAGGACATTGAAATGAATTTAGACTTTTTGATAGAAAAGTGTCAAGCTTTTGGGCGTATTGAGGCGGCAATCGTTGATCCTCGTTCTGAAGTGTCTTTAAGCGGTGCTGTTCAAGCCTTTGAAAAAGGTATTTTGGAACCTGTATTGGTTGGACCTAAAGCCGAAATTGAACAGATTGCCAGTAATGCAGGGCTCAATATTAGCGCGCTCAGAATTGTCGATGTCAAAGATGATCAGGAGGCAGCAGCCAAATCAGCCGAAATGGCGAGCACTGGAGAAGTACACTGTTTAATAAAAGGTAGCCTACATACTGATGTAGTTATGCACGCGGTTTTACAACCACAGTATAATTTACGAACCAAACGTTTAATTAGTAGTTGTTGTCTAATGCATTTACCAACTTATGAACGAATGGTATTTTTAGCAGATATGGTTATGAATATTGCTCCAACGTTAGAACAAAAAGTTCAGATTTTGGAGAATGCTGTTGATATGGCGCGAGCTCTTGGCTGGGAACAACCAAAAGTAGCAATAATTGCTGCAGTTGAAGTAGTAAATCTTAAAATGCCTGCTACGGTTGATGCAGCAATTATTTCCAAGATGGCTGATCGTGGTCAAATTGAAAATTGTATTGTTGATGGTCCAATTGACTTAGATATTGCCATTTCACCAGAGTCAGCCAAAATTAAACACTTTAAATCACCAATTATGGGTGATGCAGATATTTTGATTATGCCGGATTTACAAGCTGCCAATGCATTATATAAAGAAATGGTATTTATGGGTAAAGCTGATGCTGCTGACGTAATATTAGGTGCTGCAGTGCCAATTGTGGTAACTAGTCGCTCAGATGATGAAGCTACGCGTCTGCATTCAATAGCTGCCGCCGCACTAATCGCACATAATACAAGGAAATAATTATGAGTAATGCAGGTATTTTAGTCTTAAACTCTGGCTCAACGAGTTTGAAATTTGCTTTATACTCTTACATAAATAACCAGTTACACGTTGTTGCCCAAGGCGGTTTTGCTGGTATGCCAGCAAATGCAACGCTTTCTGCCTGTGATGCATCTGGCGCTAAGTTTATTGATCTCAAGTTTTCTAATCAAGATAATGTTGATCATGAAGCAGCTTTGAAAAAACTATTGACTATTTTACAAGATAAATTTCCTGACCTAGATATTTCTTATGCAGGACATCGGATTGTGCTTGGCGGTGATAAATATCTAACCGCAACCAAACTAGATGATGAAAGCTTAGATTACCTTGAAAGTCTGAGTCAAATTGAGCCTACTCATCAATATTATGAAGTGATGGGTGCGCGTGCATTAGCTAAAGTATTTCACAATATCAAACAAAGCGCGACCTTTGATACTTCATTCCATCGCACGATGCCAGAAGTTGCTGAATTTTATCCCGTTCCCGAAACAATTACTAATCATGGTGTGCGTCATTGGGGGTTTCACGGAATTTCATATGCTTACATTAGTTCTCAATTAAAAACATTGTTTCCTCACGCAAAAAAAACAATAGTTGCACATCTCGGTGGTGGGGCAAGTTTGTGCGCTATGCAAGATTTTAAGAGTATTGAGACCAGCATGCAATTTGGTGCGATTACTGGCTTACCTATGGCGACTCGCTCGGGAGATTTTCCTGCTGATGCAATTTTCTACTTATTAAAACAAGGTTTTTATAATGTAGAATCTCTTGAAAAAGAATTAGAGAAGCATAGCGGTTTATTGGGCGCTTCACTTGGCTTATCGGAAGATATGCGCACTCTTGAAACTAGCGATAATGAGCATGCTAAAAAAGCTTTAGCTTATTTTGAATATGCGGTACTAAAATATATCGGTGCATATACTGCTGCCTTGGGTGGTCTTGATGCATTAATTTTTACCGCGGGTATTGGCGAACATGATGCTAAATTTAGGACACGTATATGTGAGCGTCTGACTTGGTTAGGTATTGAGTTAGACTATGAACAAAACCAACAGGCTGTTGGTGGTAGTATAACGCATAAAATCAGTTCACCAAATTCAAAAATTGATGTCTATGTGATACCAACTAATGAAGAGTTAATGATTGCACAGAATGTTGTAGAATTATATCTAAATTAAATACTAGCGTTAACTCTGATTCCGGTTGAATGGTTAAAGTTTCCATTATAATTGTTACAGTTGGATAAAGTTCCATTTTGTTGATTTACTTGGCAAACTGAAACGCTATTGGCATTACTTATGTAAGCGAGTTTATGGCTGGCGCTAAAACTAAAATCAGATGGGGCGTTGAATCCATTACCAGTTGGTGTGCAATTTTCAAAAAGACCATTGCTGGTACTGATTGTACACAAACTAACGCTGTTTGCAACCTGATTTGTGATATAGGCAAATTGTCCGCTAGCGTCAGCTGTAACAGATTGTGGTGAGTCCAGAGAATTGCCTGTGGTTTGGCAATTGACCAATGTGCCTGCTTTATGATGCAAAGTACAGATGCTAATTGAGTCACTGTTGCTATTGGCTATATATACAACCGAATTGCTGCCAAAATTGATATCAGTAGGCGCACTCAAATCGTCAAGTATTTGCTGACAATTACTTAGACTTCCATCACCGGAATTGAGCACACAACGACTGACAGAGTTGCTGTTTTGATTAGTGATATATGCAAAAGAATTTTGTTGGTCAAGAATAATTCCTGATGGATTACTAAATCCAGATCCTGTCAATTGACAATTTTCAAAAGCGCCGGTTTGGGGATTAATAGTACACAATGAAATACTATTTGAGCCGCCATTAGCTATGTAAGCAATATTTTGTGAAAGAACTAGATTTATTCCATTCGGTGCTACAAAACCACTACCCGTAGTTTCACAATTTCCCAATGCTCCACTATTTTGTAAAACTTGGCACTGTGATACGGTTGTACTATCCGAATTAGAAATATAGACATAACCAGCAACATTCGAAGTGTTAATAGTTGCTGCTGAAGAGTTGTTTTGTTTTTGCTTATTTATTGGTGTTGTTCCATCTTGCATGTCAAACATATTTGAGCTAGCATCTGGTTTGTTCTCTTGCGGTGTGTTTGATGCGCTTGTGGAATTATTAGTCAAGTAATAAGCTCCAAGAACAACCACAGCCAATGTTATGGGAATTAAATATTTTTTCATTGCTAATAATACTTTTCGATTACTGAATACTATATTGTAACGCATTAAATTTGATTGAATATCAAATTCATATCCTGATTAAGTTTAAAAGAGGCAGAACTTGTGTAGTGATATACTTACAGTGTTTGATTCTCTAGAGTGAAGGATTGATAAAAAAGACGACGCAGTGTAGTTAGAACTACATAAGGATTCTTTTTTGAAATCCGACAGAGTCCAAGATTCAAAGACGAAGAGAATATAATTCATGTGGCGAAAAAGCACTTGTTGATAGATGAAAACAAAAAAACAAGCTTAAAACTATACTTACAGTTATAGTGTTTAACACTCAATGCAAAAATGGGAATCAGATTTTCAGAAATGGGAAACCGTTACTGGTGATCATTTGCTATTATATTGATCTGCCAGAGTTTGAGCTTTTTTAATCATAAGCAAATATTTAAGTGTAAAAAATGAGCGCTCAGGTATTCTCAAGTATTTATATGAAAAAACTAACCAAGAAAAGGAAATCTGCCATGAAAAATATTATAAAATTAATTACTGCCACGACACTGATTGCAGCGGTAGTCGCATGTAATTCAGGTGGCGGCAGCAGCACTAATTCGCCTGCTGCTACTTTGACGATAACTTCTGTTGCTGCACCTACTGGTTCAGCACCCGCACAAAATTTAGGTGCGGGTATGGGAACTGGTTCTGTGTTTGTTAATACTACAACAGGAAATCCATTGTACCTACTTGGGAATGCGACAGGTTCGGTATTTGCTCCGTTAACTGCAGATTTAAGCATGACTACTGGTACAAGTATTATTGGTGCATGGCTTACTTCCGCTAATATCTTGTTTGGTCCAGCCCCAGCTCCTAGTGATGTTGCAGTTTATTTCACTGCTAGTCTAAGCTTACCTTTAAGTACTACTAGTAATACTGCAACCTGGGAATCAGCGACACTAACTAATGTTAATCGTACCATCTGCTTTGGTAATCCGCAAGCTGGAGCTAGTGGCTGTGCCGGAAGCAATGCGCCTACTGGGGCAAGACTGGTTACCAGTAATAGCGGTAATACTCAGTTTATGTTTGTTGGTTATGGGTTACCGGGTGTTTCTGGTGCAGAATCGATTGGATATAATATGCTTTCAAATAATTCAGGTAGCGGTACTCCTGTTGAGTCGGAATCGTATGTTTCGCTGGCATCCTGTGTTGCAAGCGGTAGTGGTCTTGTTGCGAATCAAGGTGCAACCACAATCTCAGCCGTTGCTGCTTCAAGTTTCCATAATAATCCATTGTTTCTTGCTGGAACTAACTCTGGTGATGTCTGTGTCGGTATAATCCCTGCAAACGCGGAAGCTAACGCATTTACCACTGCTTCCATTGTTAATTTGACTGCAATAGCTAAAGCTGCCGGTGCAAGCTATACTTTTGAATCATCACCAGTAACCGCAAATTCATATCAAGCTACAGGCGGGTATAACACTCTGGGTGCAGTCAATGCAATTGCCGCAACTCCTCAAGGCAGTAATAATTCCAATACAATTATTGCTTGGACTCAAGGGAATAGCGCTGTTTACTCAGCTACGCTAACTAGTAGTGCCAGCGGAGCTTATGGCTTAGCTAATCTGACGGATAGCACTAAGTATTCCAATGTTCCTTCCAATGTATCGGTAGTGTATGTTGATTACAGCAATAACATTTATGTGGGTACTTTCAATAATCAGGTCTATGTATTACCAAATGGTTCCAATGCTTGGTTAAATGTTGCAATTCCTAATCCTTTGATTGGTTCACAAATTTATAATTTCTCTGCTGGGTACAATGGAAATGTTTATGCATATACTGCGAATGGCAGTGCTTCGGCAGTTTATTCATTAAGTTTCTAATCTAGTGTTTTGTCAATAAAAAACAACGCATGACTTATATCTGCGTTGTCTTTTTCTAATTTAACTGACTTATTCTGCACTAAACTTGTGTAATGCAGTCTTAAAACGATTCATACCAAGCATAATATCCTCTTCTGGGATTATTAGTGATGGGGTAAAGCGAATTACATTCGGTGATGCGTTTAGTAGCGCAACGCCGTGTATAAAACTCAGATTCATGATTTCACGCGCTCGTCCGTGGTATTGTGGTTTAAGTGCCGCACCGATTAATAATCCTTGTCCGCGAATCTCATCAAATAAATTCAGCTCCTGATTTAGTAAGTTCAGTTGTTCCCGAAAAACCTGTTCGCGTTGGGTTACACCCGCTAAAACCTCAGATGTATTGATAATATTAAATACGCTTAACGCAACGGCACACGCTAGTGGATTACCGCCAAAAGTTGTACCATGTGAGCCGATGGCAAAACCTGAACTAAATTTTTCTTTTACTAAAATTGCACCAATTGGAAAGCCGCCACCCAAAGCTTTGGCGATACTAATCAGATCTGGTTGAATTGGATAATGCTGATAGGCAAAGAGTTTACCTGTGCGCCCAATTCCAGTTTGAACCTCATCAAACATCAGGATTGCCTGATGCTTATCGCATAGCTCACGAAGCTTGATCAAAAATTCGGTAGATGCTTTAATGATTCCACCCTCTGCCTGAATTACTTCGACAATCACCACAGCGGTGTTTTCATCAATTAACTCTTCGGCACTAGTTAAATCATTAAATTCACCATGAACTATTCCTGCGGGTAACGGTGCAAAATCGGCGCTATATTTACTTTGTCCGCCAGTCGATACCGCAAAAAGCGTCCGTCCATGAAAACTATTTTTGAAGGACACGATTTTGTGCTTATACGCGCCAAAATTAACTAAGCCATAGCGTCTGGCAAGCTTAAGCCCCGCTTCAACTGCTTCAGTGCCACTATTGCAGATAAATACTTTATTAAAGTCGCTGGCATTTACCAATGCTTTGCCGAGTTCTACAGCGGGCTGATTAACCATGATATTGCTGACATGCCACAGTTTTTGAGCTTGTATAGTTAAAGCTTCAATCATTTTTGGGTGAGCGTGACCGAGGGCATTCACTGCAATCCCACCTGCAAAATCGATAACTTCTTGATCATTCGCACCATAAAGACGTGAGCCAACTCCACGCACGGGCACGAAATCCACTTGACCATAAATATCAAGGAAATAATTCGGGTATTCTTGACGTAAATTTGAACTCATGTTATTGCTCCAAAATTAGACATTGTAAAATTAAATTAGCCAGTTGTAAATTAGTTATCAAGGGGATATGATAATCAATTGCTTGACGACGAATAGTAAATTGTTCCTGATTTTGATGTGAATCATAAACATTCTCAGGGATATTAATAACTAAATCAAATTGTTGCTGTTTGATTGCGCTAGGTATGTCAGCTACTAAATGTATAAGATTCTTAGCTTTAGCATTTAGTTCGGTGGAGGTTGAATTATCCGCGCTGATTAACCAACCTTGCTTGTGCAGTTTAGTTAGTGATGGTGCTAATTTTTGCAGTACGCTTTGAGGTGCACCGATTAGTAAACGTTTGCCATTTATCGTTTGTCCAGCTGCTTGCCATGAGCGATAAAAGGTAGTTAGTAAATCTGTACCAATGCAAGCAACTTCACCAGTTGAGGACATTTCGACTTGTGCCACCGGATCGCAGCCTTTGAAACGATTGTAGGAAAATACTGGAGTTTTTACCCCCAGATGTTTGAGCTGTGGTGTTGCTATTGGTGCTACCGCTTGCGGATTTAGAAAAACCTGAGTGACTAATTCAATTAGATTATAACCACTAACTTTTGAGATGAAAGGAAATGAACGCGAAGCCCGCACATTACATTCAATAACTTTGAGCTGCTTGTCTTTAAGCAATAATTGCATATTAAATGGACCATGAATGTTTAGCGCTGTAACAATTTTGCTAGCAATAGTATTAATCTGAGCCATTATTTCAGCAGACAGATTCTGTGCGGGGTAAACTAAAGTTGCATCACCTGAGTGAACACCTGCATTTTCGATATGTTCGGCAATTGCACTAAAAATGATTTCTCCATTTGCTGCTACGCCGTCAACTTCGATTTCTGCTGCATCACTAATAAATTGGCAGACTACTACCGAATTAGCTGGCGAGACTTTTAGTGCGTTGGCTAAATATTCAGTTAAATCCTGATGATTAGTTGCAACTTTCATGGCTGCACCCGAGAGCACATAGGACGGCCGCACGATTACTGGGAAACCTACTTCGGTTACAAAATCAATAATCTGTTGACTAGTGGTGGCGTTAATCCAACGCGGTTGATCAATTTCGGCATCGTGGAGTAATTGCGAAAATAATTGCCGATCTTCAGCTTGGTTAATATTTGCCGCACTGGTTCCCAGGAAGTTATGACCTAATTTACTCAATGGTAGCACCAGATTATTAGCTGCTTGTCCGCCTACGCTCACTACGGTAGCTTGCGGATTTTCAAATTCCAAAATATCAGCCACCCGCTCTAGCGATAATGGTTCAAAATAGAGCCGTTCGGATTCATCATAGTCAGTTGACACGGTTTCAGGGTTGGAATTAATGATGATTACATTTTGCTTCTGTTTGCGTAATTCACGCGCGAGATTGACCGTGCACCAATCGAACTCCACCGATGAGCCAATTGCATACGGACCAGAACCCAAGATACAGATATGCTCAGACGAGGGTGCTAAATCATGATGTGTGCCGTGATAGGTGAGATATAAATAATTACTTTGGGCCTGAAATTCGCCAGCAACCGTATCAATTTGTTTAACAACTGGCTGCACGCCATATTTAAGGCGTAATGTGCGTATAGCAAGTTCATCCAGATTATGAAGCCCCGCAATTGCTTTGTCACTGAACCCTAATTGTTTGGCGTTCAATAAGTTAGTTGCGTTTAGTTCTTGCTTAGCAAGCTCATTGCTAAAATCTGCAATTTGCTGGATTTGATTGAGAAACCATGGATCGATATGCGATAGTTGTGCTGCCTGAATAATGCTATTGCCTTGTGCAAACCATTGGTAGAGTGCAAAAATCCTTCTATCGGTGGCATATTCGAGCTCATCGGCTAAATTAGCAATTTGCTGTGGATAATCCAGCAAACATGAAGCACCGATATTAAGCATCTGTACCGCTTTTTGTAATGCTTCTGGAAAACTCCGACCAATTGCCATTACTTCACCAACGCTTTTCATTTCACTGCCAATTTTACGTTCAGCTTCACGAAGTTTATGAGTATCCCAACGCGGAATTTTTACCACAATATAATCCAGTGCTGGTTCAAAAAATGCACTGGTTGCATCAGTCATATGATTACGGATCTGGTAGAGTTGATAGCCCAGACATAATTTAGCTGCCACATAAGCAAGGGGATAACCAGTTGCTTTGGATGCAAGGGCTGAAGAGCGCGATAGGCGTGGGTTCATTTCAATTACCCGATAATCACCGTTGGTTGGATTGACCGCAAATTGAATATTACATTCACCGATAATTGCGAAAATCTCGGCAGCCTGAAGAGCTACATCGCGTAATTGTTGATGCTCGCGGTCATTCAATGTTTGTGCTGGGGCAACCACTATGCTTTCTCCAGTATGGATTCCCATCGGATCAAGATTTTCCATATTGCAAATAGTTAGTGCATTACCCGCCGTATCACGGACGATTTCGTATTCAAACTCTTTCCAACCAGCCAGATATTCTTCAAGTAAAACTTGCGGAGTAACACTGAGTGCCTGAGTTACTTTAGTGGTTAATTCTTCTTCGGAGCTAATTTTACCTGAGCCTAGTCCACCAAGTGAAAATCCTGAACGCATCATCAACGGGTAGCCAATTTCCTGTGCCATTGAAACTGCTTGTTCGCAAGTAGTTGCTAATTTACTGATTGGTGTTTTGATTTGATGTTTTAGGAGGGTATCACGAAAAAGTTCACGATCTTCGGTGGCTAAAATTGAAGCGATTGACGAACCTAACACCTCAATCTTGTATTGTTGCAAGATTCCGCTTTTATGCAATTCTAAGCCCAGATTAAGTGCTGTTTGCCCACCAAAACCTAGTGCCAGCAGCTCGATTTCTTCTTCAATTAGAATTTGCTCAAGTTCCTTAATTTGTAAAGGTACAAAATAGGTTTTATCCGCCATGTTTTTATCGGTTTGCACGGTAGCAATATTTGGATTTACCAAAACTACCTGATGTCCATCATCTTTAAAGGCTTTTATCGCTTGCGAACCAGAATAATCAAATTCACCAGCTTGCCCAACTCTTAGTCCGCCCGAACCAATAACTAATATTTTGCTCATTTTTGTTGCGCTCCAATTATAACTTGCTGCATGAAATCGTTAAATAAAAATGCGGTATCGTGCGGACCAGCTGCAGCTTCTGGATGAAACTGCACTGCCGAATATGGTTTGCTCTTATGTTTGATACCAGCAATACTATTATCATGAAGATGAGTAAATGTGATTTGCCAATCCTCGGGTAAGCTATTGTGACACAGTGCATAACCATGATTTTGTGAGCTGAGATAACAACGTAAACTTTGTGTATCTTGCACTGGCTGGTTTTGTCCGCGATGACCAAATTTTAATTTATAGGTATCCGCGCCAGCGGCTAAGCCAAGTAATTGTGAACCAAGACAAATTCCAAAAATTGGAATGTTATTTTCTAGTGCAGCTTTGAGGTTGTCAATACTTTGGTTACAAGCTTTGGGGTCTCCCGGACCATTGGAAAGTAAAATTCCATCATATTGCTCGAGACTATAGTCATAGTCAAATGGTACTTGTTTAATTGTTACATCGAAATTCAGTAGTGAGCGAATTATGTTTTGCTTAACCCCAAAATCGACCAGCAAAATTTGGTACTCACCTGTGCCATGATAGATGATTTCTTTAGTTGAAACTTGCGCTACAAAATTTTCTGCACTTGTGGGGTGATTTTGAGCTGATATAGCTGTGCTGGTTAGTTTAATTTGCCCATTCATCGTACCGTTATCGCGTAAAACTTTAGTCAGTTCACGGGTATCAATTCCACTTAAAATGGGGATACCTTGTTTATGTAGGCAATCTAATAAGGAATGTTCACAGTCATGATGTGCCGTTTCATGAATTAAATTGGCACAAATCACTGCTTTAACTTGGATTTGCATCGATTCCCAGTTTTGCGCGCTACTAACTCCATAATTACCAAGTAGCGGATAGGTAAACACTAAAATTTGCCCAGCATAAGATGGATCGGTCAAAGTTTCTTCGTAGCCAGTCATTCCAGTATTAAATACCACTTCGCCACTAATTAGCTCGTGGGCTAAATTATGTGCAACGGCATTGAAGTGGCTACCGTTATCTAAAATCAAAGTTGCGGAATTCATGAAATTTCCTAACATAAATATTCTTAGCTAATTGGTTAATTTCCCGAATATGAAGTTATAACTAGGCGCAAGACTCCGCAGTGTACATTCAAAGAGCACACAAGGAGCCTTGTAACGACGTTATTACGATATATTCGGAGCAATGGTTTGTTTTTTGAGGCGAAGGGCGTTAAGTTTAATAAACCCTTTGGCATCAGTTTGGTCATAATCTCCCAAACGATCCATACTCGCAATATCATGATTATAGAGCGAATTTGGTGAATTTCTGCCAAGAATAATCACATTACCTTTATATAGCGCCAAATGAACTACGCCATTGATTGCCGCTAAGCTTACTTGATTGGCTGCCATTAACATTTTCATTTCAGGACTAAACCAAAAACCATTATAAATTAACTGCGCAATCTTAGGTGCTGCGCAAGATTTCAGCAAGATAACCTCACGATCCAGTACTAGCGTTTCCAAATCCTGATAAGCTTTATGGAGAATAGTTCCACCAGGTGTTTCATAAACTCCACGTGATTTCATTCCGACAAAACGGCTCTCGACGATGTCAATTCTGCCAATCGCATTGTTACCACCAATTTTATTAAGATAGGTAAATATTTCCAGTTGCGTGCCGCTGATTACTTTTTGGCTGGCGTGCTCGGTAATTTTTACTGGTAGCCCATTTTTAAACTCAATGCTAATCTCAAAGGTTTGATCTGGCGCATCTTGTGGAGCGAGCGTTTTTTTGAACATCTCGGCTGGTGGTGCTAATTCCGGATCTTCCAAAATACCTGCTTCATAACTGGTATGCATCAGATTTTCATCAACGCTATATGGTTTTTGTAAAGTAGAGGTAACCGGAATTCCTTGTTCAGCTGCATAATTAAGTAGGTCAGTTCTTCCTTTAAATTGTGCTAAAAACTCGGGTTCTTTCCACGGGGCGATTACTTTTACATCTGGCATGAATTGCATAAACACTAATTCAAAGCGAATTTGATCGTTCCCTTTACCAGTTGCACCATGCGAAATATTTTTAATTCCGTGGGCAAGTGCATACTCTACCAGTTTTTTGGCAATTAGCGGACGGGCAAGAGAAGTACCGAGTAAGTAACGATTTTCATATAATGCACCACTTTGTAGCGATGGATAAATATAATCATTCACAAATTCTTCTTTGCAGTCTTCAATAACTACCGTTTTAGCGCCGATTGCCAAAGCTTTGGCTTTAGCTGCCGCAAAATCTTCTTCCTGTCCAACATCAGCAATAAATGCGGTAACCTCGTATCCTTTATTGAGTAACCATTTTAAAATTACTGAAGTATCCAAACCGCCACTGTATGCCAAAATTACTTGTTGTTGCATGATAGTCTCCTAAAAATTAAATATTTGTGTCTTTGGTTTTAGAGTTAGAATAAACTTTGCCGCTCAAAAGTTACGAATTTGAGAGTTTGTATTTCCTGAGAACTATTTTGCGAAAAACTCGCTAACGCTCAAACAGTTCGCAAAATTACGTTCTTGGCGTCAACAAACTCTAAAATTCTTCACTATTCGCTTTAAAGTTTATGCTGACTCTAAAAAAAATTAAAATTTAAACTGCTTTAACTCCTCTATTCGATTTTTAATAGTATCCAAACCCAAATTACCGGTTGCGCCGAGATGGGTTTTTGCCAGAATATTTTGCACGGGATCATTTAGTCCTGAATTTTGCAAATTCGCTGCAACTTGTCCATAAGCATCACGGAACGGCACACCCTGCACGGCGAGTTGTAGCGCGTAATCAGTTGCAAATACTTCTGGGCTAAAGCCTGCCAAACATTTTTCTTCATTAGCACTAACTTGCGCCATAATGATTGCAACTACTTCCAGCGTTTGTCCAACCGTATCTAAGCTGTCAAATAATGGACGCTTGGTTTCTTGCAAGTCGCGGTTATAGCCAGAAGGTAGCGCACGTGAAATTTCCATAACCTGCCAGAGATTTGCCATCACCGTAGCGCTTTTGGCACGAATCAGCTCAAACGGATCAGGGTTTTTCTTATTTGGCATTAAGCTGCTACCCGGGCAAAATTCCTGCGGTAAATTAAGGTAGCTCATTTCGGGTGCGCTAAATAAAATCACATCAGTCGCGAGTTTGGATAAATCTAGCATAATCTGACTTAGTGCATGAATAATCACACTTTCAAATTTACCGCGGCTATTATTGGCATAGAGTACATTATTTTGCACTTTGGCAAAACCAAGTAAATCACTGCACAGCTGGCGATCAATCGGCAAAGATACACCATAGCTGGCTGCCGAACCCAGCGGTGATTGATCAATCAGTTTATAACTGTCAATTATGAGTGTGGCATCATCAAGCAATGATTCGAGTAAAGCTCCCATCCACAAACCCATTGATGAAGGCATTGCTTTTTGATAATGCGTCCGCCCAACATAAGGAATATTTTGGTATTTAACCGCAAAATCATGTAAAACTTCCATAGTTGCAATTAGCTTAGCCATAATTGTCCGTAGTTCATGCTTGCTGTATAGACGAAGTGCGGTTAACACCTGATCATTGCGTGAGCGCGCGGTATGAATTTTTTTTCCGACATCACCCAGCGCATTTACCAGATAATTTTCAATAGCGGTATGGACATCTTCTTGCGAGTTTTCGATGGTGAATTTACCATTGTCAACTAACTCAAGAATCTCACCGAGCGTTGTAACCAGTTGTTTACATTCAACTGCATTAAGTATCCCGATTGAGCTTAACATTTTGGCATGAGCGATACTCGCAATGCAGTCATAACGCGCAATCCGTAAATCCAACTGAGGATCATCGCCAGTCATAAAATCTTCAACTACCTGATTCAGTTGATAGCCTTTAGCCCAAAGTTTAGTCATTATTATTCTCCATCTTCTTTATGCTTGAATATATTTTATGGTACAAAATTAATTTACCACTCGAAAGCTACGAAGCTAAGAATTTGTATTTTCTTAGAACTATTTTGCGAAAAACTCGCTAACGCTCAAACAATTCGCAGAATTACGTTCTTAGCGTCAACAAATTCTAATCTTCTCCACTACTCGTTAAAAATTAATTTTGTAGCATAAACTTGTTAAGGATAAATTGCCAAAGCGGTTAAACCAGTGGTTTCGGGTAATTGATACATCAGATTCATATTCTGCACAGCTTGTCCAGATGCACCTTTGAGTAGATTATCAATCACACTAACAACTACCAGATAATTAGTTCTTACATCAAGATGCAAACTAACCTGACAGAAATTAGTTCCAATTACGGGTTTTACACCTGTGCGCTCCTGATTGTTGAGCGAAACAAAATAGCTATCCTGATAATACTCGGTGTAAAGCTGACTAATTTGCTTCAAATCCTGCCTTGCATTTAACGGGCAGTAGGCGGTCACCATCAAACCTCGTGGAATCGGAATTAAATGCGGTGTAAACTGAATCATCAATTTTCCCCCTGCCAACTTGCTAAGCTCTTGCTCAATCTCGGGGGTATGGCGATGGATTCCACCCACTTGGTAAGCGGTAAAATTATTGCTGGTTTCACAAAAATGAGTAGCAAGACTCAAACTCCTCCCAGCACCTGATACCCCTGATTTGGCATCAATGATAATTGGCGCAGTAGATAAATTCAGTAATTTATTTTTAAGTAGTGGGGCAAGAGCCAATAGGGTTGCAGTTGGATAACAACCTGGGTTTGCAATCAAATTCGCGCCAGCAATTTGCTCACGATAACCGATTTCGGATAAACCATAAACTGCTTGAGTCAACAATGCATTATCCGCTGCGGGGTGTTGATACCATTGTTCATAGGTCGCACCATCATTTAAACGTAAATCAGCACTTAAATCAATTACTTTACAATTTTTTTGTAATAACTCCGCCGCGATAGCTGCTGCTTTCGTATGTGGTAATGCCAAAAAGACAATATCGCTTTGTTGTGCCAATTGCGTAAGATGCAGACTGGCAAATTGGTGCATGAGATGAGTTAAGTGCGGAAAAACCTGTACTAATTCTTGCTGTTGATAAGTTTCAGAAACTAAGTGTGCTAATTCTATTTGTGGGTGAGCACTAAGCAAACGAATTAATTCTACTCCGGTATAACCCGATGCGCCAATAATCGAGGCTTTGATTTTTTTCATGATAATTGTTCCTTAGAAACAGTTGTGCCAACAGTTTGCTTATGTTGCAATAATTCAATTAATAGATGCGGTGTATTACCATTGAGAATATGTGCGGTTTTTACCCCCGCCTCAACAGCTTGGACGCAGGCGCTTAATTTAGGGCGCATTCCACTATTAACAATCCCTCCAGCTGCCAGTAATTGCGTCGCATATAAACTATCCATTTGTGCTAGCAAACTTGTTGGGTCAGGGTAATTGGTATAATAACCATCAATGTCACTCAGTAAAATTAATTTCTCTGCTTGCAGGCTAATAGCAATGGCAGCCGCGGCTAGATCCGCATTAATATTGAGGGTGATATCTTGTTTAATTGCTAATGGTGCAATTAACGGGGTTATTCCCATTGCCAGCAACTGGGTCAAAAATGAGTGATTCACATCAGTAATTTCACCAACAAATCCCAGTTTGTTCTGATTAACAAACTCACCTTGCAATAATTTGACATCATGCCCAGATAGTCCTAATGCCAAAATTCCAGCTTGATTAAACTGTTGCGCCAAGATAGCATTGGTTTTACCGAGCAATGCCATTTGAGTGACCACTAAAATTTCTGCACTGGTAACCCGTAAACCATCCACGAACTCCGAGCTAATATTTAATTTTTGGCATAATTGATTGATATCTGGACCACCACCATGGACAACTACGATGCTATAACCAATATTTTGTAATTGCTGGATATCTGCAATTAAGTTCATTAGTTCAGCTTGGTTATTAACAATTGAACCACCACACTTAATTACTAATATACTCTTAGCCTTTGACTCTTGAACTTTGTCGTGCATCAAAAAAGACTCCTTATGTAGATCATTTACACCGCGTTGTCTTTTTTTTAGCTCTTCGCGTTCAAAAATCAAATCCGTCGAGTATGATTCGTAATTTGGATTTCTATTTTTCATGATTTATGTCCGATACGCTGCGTTAATTTTTACATAATCATAGGTTAAATCACAGCCCCAAGCAGTACTGCTATGTTCACCTAAACCTAAATCAAGATTAATATTAACTTCTTTATTTTGGAGTAGTTTCAGTGCTTCATCTTCTGAGAACTCTAATGGAACACCATGCTTGAAGAGCATCAATCCTTCGAGTGAAATATTTAGTTTACTCGGATTAATCGCGGCATTGGCATAGCCAGCAGCGCAGGCAATCCGTCCCCAGTTGGCATCATTACCAAAAACAGCTGCTTTAACCAAGGATGATGAAACCACTGATTTTGCAACCAATTTAGCTTGTTTATCACTTTTAGCACCACAAACATTTACCGCAATTAAGGTCGTTGCACCTTCGCCATCGGTGGCAATTTGTTTCGACAAACTAATACATAAGCAAAGTAATCCTTCATAAAATAATTGCCAATCTGGATGATTAATATCTTCAATTGGTTTATTTGCAGCACATTTATTTGCCATCACCAAAACCATATCATTAGTTGAGGAATCACCATCGACACTAATCATATTGAATGAATTATTTACAGCTTTGGTTAAGGCCATTTGTAATGCTTCGGCGCTAATATCGGCATCAGTGGTAATGAAGCCAAGCATGGTTGCCATATTGGGATGAATCATTCCTGAACCCTTTGCCATGCCACCAATTTTGATAATGCTACCATCGCTAAGTTTCACCGATAGCGCAGCTTGTTTGGCAAAAGTATCGGTAGTCATGATTGCTTTTGCTGCTTCCTGATCTTCCGCTGAGTCGAGCTTGGCGCTTAGTTTCGGGATTGAAGTCAGGATTTTTTCAATCGGCAAGGTAACGCCAATTACTCCAGTGCTGGCAACTCCAATTAAACTGCTGTCAATATTTAATTCTTTAGCTAAAGTAACGGCAGTTTGTTTGGCATGCTGTGCACCAAGCTTACCAGTACAGGCATTAGCATTGCCACTATTGGTAATAATCGCTTGCAAATAGCCTGATTTAAGGTGTTTCTTAGTGAGCAACAATGGGGCTGCTTTAACTTGGTTTCTGGTAAAAACTCCAGCTGCAACAGCTGGCACTTCACTGTAAATCAAGGACAAGTCCAATTTGTGGGATTTTTTGATTCCAGCTGAAATTCCTGCCGCTTTAAATCCCTGCGGTGCGCAGACATTTTGATCGGCTATTAGTGTAATAAATTTACTCATGATTATGCTCCCAGTTGATTATGATTAGGATTACCAAGTGTTGCAACCAAAATTGCTTTAATCGAGTGCAAGCGATTTGCGGCTTCATTAAAAACGATAGAATGTTTGCTGCGAAAGACTTCATCACTAACCTCACGCACATCCACACCAAAATTTTGCCAGGCATCACTAACAAATTTAGTTTGGCAATCATGAAAAGCAGGTAAACAATGCATAAATAAAACTTCTGGATTATTAGTTTGCTTTAACATATCCATGGTGATTTGATAATCTTTAAGTAAATTTGCTCGCGTCACAATCTGATCTTCTTCACCCATCGACACCCACACATCGGTATAAATTACATCTGCACCAGTTAAACACGCTGGATCAGAACTAACTTCAATGCTTGCACCATGCTCATTAGCACAAGCAAGGGCTTTATTTAAACTTTCAGGGGCAGGGTGGAGTTCTGATGGTCCATAAGCCACGAAGTGCATGCCCATTTTTGCACAACCATACATCCAAGCATTTGCCATGTTATTTCTGGTATCGCCAACATATACTACCTTAACTTGATTTAATGGTTTGTGAGGTAATGCTTCTTCAATCGTCATTAGATCGGCTAGTATTTGGGTAGGGTGATCTTCATCAGTTAATCCGTTGTACACTGGTATGCCAGAATATTTTGCCAAATCTTCAACCGTTTTTTGACTATAGCCGCGAAATTCAATCCCATGGTAAAAACCAGCCAAAACCTGTGCCGAATCTTCTACTGATTCTTTTTTACCAAATTGTGAACTTGAGACATCAATAAAACTCGGATGCCCACCTTCTTCCACTACACCGATTTCAAAAGCACATCTGGTTCTGGTCGAAGTTTTCTCAAAGAGTAACGCAACATTCTTGCCCCGTAGGCTGTTACCAATGATTCCAGCATTACGTTTTTGTTTTAGCTGATGAGATAAGTCCAATAAATAACGAATTTCAGCTGGCGAAAAATCAAGTAAGGTTAAAAAGCTTCTGTTGTGTAGATCAATTGTCATGATAGTAATACCCTATGCTGAGGATTAGGAATAATTACTTAAATAAAAAACCATATAAAACATAATGAAATTATGTTGAGCGATAGATGTAGTAAATATTTTTTGCTTAAATAAAACTACAACAGATAGCTTAAAATTTCACAATGTTTTAGGTTCTAATAACTTGTATTGCAAAATATACTTATAGTATTTGATACTCTAGAGCGAAGGATTGATAAAAAAGACGAGCTACATAAAGAGTCTTTTTTGAAATCCGACAAAGTACAAGATTTAAAGACGAAGAGTATAAAAAATGAAATACCAAGCTAAGTAATTATTACTAAAACTTTAAATTTATAAATTTGGAAAAATAGTGTTTACTAACGCAGATGATAAAGGCTATCTCTGATTAGTCAATGAAAGAAATAAGATTAGCGTCGTCGAGAAGAAGGAGCAGAAGATTGAGCAATAGTAGTATTGTTAAATAACGAAATTGTATTTTGTACTTGCTGGACAAATTCCATCTGTAAAATCTGGAGTAATTGTGCTGATTTCATGAATCAGACCTTTCGTTTAAAAAGAGGTTACTTAAAAAAGCTAAGTGAGGGGATTGTAACAAGATAAAATTGTATTTGTCAAATTATTTTTTATTTTTTGTTTGTTCGGGCACGATAAAGCCGTAAATAGAGCTTGACAAATTAGGGCTATTTAATTACAATGAGTGGCTTCATGATATCATGCTATCTTAAAAATTAACAGTATGTATCATACACTACTTATATATTGAAGTTATTGAGATTTTTAAATGTTGCTGTATTATACAAAGACTGCTAACATACGTTTATCTGTTTTTTACCAATACGCGCTGTTTAAAAATCAAATGCTTCAAGTATCATTAATGAAAATCTAAGCAAGTATTAATATGATTTATTTGATAGATTCACATTAATAATTACTTAACTTTTAGAAAGAACTTATAAATATGAAAAAAATTCTTCTTGCCGTTATTGCCTCAGCAGCAGTTTCAGTTGCCTTTGCTGCTCCTATTGCTTCTTCAGTAACAAGTCAAACTGCACCTCAGTTTGATAACACCAAAATGAAATGTGGCGAGCACACTGTTAAAGATGGTGATAATACGGATACTTTGACAGGGATTTGTAAAGGTTTCAAATTTGGTAAAGGTAAAGCAGGCTTTTTAGATGAGAATTCTGGTAAGAAAGTAATGTGTCAAGAGAAAAAAGGACACATTATCTTGTCTAGCTGCCAAGCTGCACCAGCTAAATAGTACGTAAAGCAATAAGCAGCAGCCTTTAGAATATAATGCTCTCTTTAGAATTCTCAAGTCTGCTGTTTATGCTAGAGGGTTGATTTATCAACCCTTTTTACATCATGTATTCCGTCTAATACAGATAGCTAAGCATAATCTGTCCCTCAAAATTATTACCACCATTGCCCTCATTATCTAGTGGTTGAACAATATAACCATAACCTGCAAAGATTGTAAATCCTTTGATCTGTGGCACATTATAATTGAACGTAATATCATATTCATTACTAGCTGGCATAATCACTGTATTATAACGTGCTGCGCTAACTCCTACTTCAAGCGCATCATCTAAAAATTTCACCGTTGGTGCAATCTTGTACGCCTGGCCTGCAGATTTATCAATTAAACCTAGCATCCAGCTCGTAGTATAGAGTGGATCGGTTGCTAGCGAATAGGTGTAAGGGGATACAATATTTCCGCCTTCAAATGAGTCATTTGGTCCCCAGATATTGTTATAGCCTAATTTCAGTTCAAGCCAATCATAGTTCATGGTTAGTTGTAAACCAAGCATATTACTGTTTATATTGTTGGCTAATCCATTGTTACTCAATATATTTTGATCGCTACCAAATTGTAATGCACCTTGAACACCAATTTCAAAACCTAATTTATCACTAGCTTTTAATTTTAGATTACTATCGGCGTAAATGAGGTTGGAATAATCATAAAACTTATAGCCCCATAATCTAAAATCTAATAATTCTGTCGGTGTATTCCATGATACTCCTGCGGCAATTGTTCCTGGTGTTGAATTTGAGGTTCCATCAGGCGTAAGACTCGGGTCAATCGAGCTATTATAATATGTTTGATTATTAAAACCAGTTTCACCAAGCATCTGGGCTTGGTTGAACGCTAATGCGGTAATCAGCCAATGATTTCCCAGATCAATATTTGCCAATGCTCCTTGATAAGTAACTAAATTGAGCGCATTATTTTGGTAATAGGTGAGCCATGGGCTATTATTAATCCCGATTCTACCCGCATCAAGTTGCAGCATGTCAGAATACTTATACTCAACAAAAAGCTCCTGCATCTCTAGCTGTTCTTTAGTGGATAAGCCAAGAGCTTGCTGATCTGGATCACTGGGGTTTATTTGTGCTGTGTAGGGGTTAACGCCAGTTAAAAATCCACCGATAGAAAATCCAGCTATTTCACCAGTTTGCGCAAAAATATTTACTCCATAACCATAATTATTTCCGCCATTCTGATCATAATAGCTGGCAACGCCCATCACATTCCAAGTTCCATTGCCGAAGATGCGTTTTGCAATTCCATCGCTGGCAATTTGACTTTCGCTCAAGCTTGCAGTTCCGCCTTGGCTGGGTAAACCTAAATATGGATTTTGTAAATAATTTCCGCGACTTAAATAGCCACTTGCCACGGTTGTTGTTTGTTCTTGAGACTCTTCTTCGGGAGTTAACCCGTAAGTGTTTGTGCAAATCAGTCCAGAACTGAATAGCATAATTTTCTTGAGCATAATAGTAAAATATTCCTAAATTGAAAAGCTGCTTTTAATATAAGGACATTAGTATATATGAGAATGATTCTTATTTGCAATAAATTATACTGGGAAATTTGCGATTAGTGAAATAAATAGTACCTTTTGAGCGCAATTTAAAATAGTCCAGCACGGCATTGTTGTGCATCCGATAAAATCTAAGATTCATAGAAGATGAGTATATGATAGAATTCAAATTATTCTTGTTGCTACTGAAAGGAGTGATTCATGAATGAGAGCAAAGTAAAGATGCTGCTAAGTGCTTTTTATCCCGACAGTTCAAATTGTTTGGTATTGGATTTGAATGATGTAATTATTTTTGCTGGAGAAAATCGCTTATATGAGTTAGGTGCTAGCTCAGCAGAAGCGTTGGTTGGTAAACAAATGCAGGATGTTTTACCAATGCAAAATCAAGAAGAAAGAATGGCTTACTTTGCAGATATGTTGCGATTAAAACATAAAGCTTGCTGTAATCCAGATAATTTAACACGAGTTATTGGTGAGAGTGATTCTTATTCTCCAATCTTAAATCATATAATTCTCTGTAATACGTTGTTATGATTTTATATAGTATCTATGAATTCTATGAATATTAAAAACTACTTGTATAAGGTTTATATTCAGGTATATAATAGCGGCGCTTATTGGCACTTTTTGTAATATATAGAAGGATAAATAAATGTTAAATATTGATGAAAAAAAAGTCTGTGATATTTTAGATCAAATTATTGCACATGAACTAGCTGGTGTAAGTCGCTATACTCACTATGCTTTAACTGTATATGGTTTAGAGCGTTTGTCACTAGTTGGATACTTCAAAACTCATGCAACAGAATCATTGGATCATGCATTAAAAGCTGGTGAATTAATGACTGGTCTTAATGGACATCCAACAATCAAGGTTGCGGATATTAAAGAAACTCATAAACATGATTTAGTAAGTATTATTGCCGAGTCAATTGAACACGAAACTAAGGCTGCAGAAATGTATCACCAATTATTGGACGCAGTAAAAGACAAGTCAGTTTATCTTGAAGATTATGCGCGCACTATGATTGGCTCAGAAGAGCAGCACGTCTTAGAAATGCGTAAAATTGCTAAAAAAGCTTAATTGAAGCAAATTACCGGATATTTTTTATATTCGGTAATTTTAGCTTTCTTACTAATTCGTTTTCTATCCTTTATTCGTTGACTAAATTTTAAACTTTAGCTCCAATTCTCTATTTCTTTTCTCTCTCTTAAGTAAGGCACTAATTTTTTTAAATAATTACCTCTGTGAGTTAAATGATTTCTTGTTTGCAAAAATGGGAACAAGCTATGCAAATGTGGGAAACCACTCCTTAATTTAGAATGATATTATACCGTCATACAAAGATGGGTATAACCCAATTATTAATCTCTTACAATAACTGGAGTAAATCATGAAAAACAAATTAATTAATACATTGATGTTAGCTGGAATTATTTCTTTTACTCTGGTTGGCTGTAATTCTGGCGCTAGCGGTAGTGTAAGTAATTCAGCGCAAAATTCACAATCAGCGGGAAATAATGTTACCCAATCTACATTGACTTCTGCTCCCGTGATTGGAAGTGTCAATTTACCCAGTACAATCAACATGCTTGGTGGTGATATTATTGATACGATAATTGATCCAAGTTCTGGGGTAGCTAAAATTGGTACTCAATTATTAGGTTTGCTTACTGGTAGTGCCTTTCCATCCAAACCATCACAAAGTCAGTTACAGCAGCTAGAAGCACAAAACGCGCAGATGTTTGCTCAAATTCAGTCAAATTTACAAAATATAAATACCGAACTTAATGCTCAAGGAACATTATTGCTTGGTATTCAAAACTCAATTTATCAAGATCAACAAATAGATACCCAGCTAGCAATTTCACAAGCACAAAATCAATTGCAAATAATGTTAAACCAGTTAAATTCATATATTTCATTAGCATTGCCGCAAGAGCAGGCAAACCAGGTTAATGCCTTATTAAATAATGCCGAATCTGGAACAATTCCCGAGTCAGCAATAGCGGTATTAATGAAAGATACTGGTACTATGGTAAGTCGGGTTCAAGGTATTAATAGCTTGGACAGTCTTGAAATCACATTGGCAGGGGATAATGCAACTTCTTATTCAGTTAATAATCCAGCGCTGCACAACAACCCAGAGAGCTATGGAACAGCATCGAATACTCAGCTGATAGCTAGTTTACAAGCGGCATACAATTCATATGTTTCACAATCTAATGGCAGTACTAATCTATTTCAAAATCAATTAGCATGGAATAATACGGTAGATTCAACGATCCTACAATTAATGCAAAATCTGAATACCGCTTATCGGATTGATCAATTGAGACTATTTTTATCAATGAATTTAAAAACTAAAATATCTCCACCAGCTTCAATTTATTATGGAGATTTGAATAATTATGCAACAGCTAGTGCAGATTTAGCTTATGCGTATCAACAACGGTTTGCTTTCTTAATGTATTTAGATAGCTTATATAAAACTAATTTTTGGAATAATTTTATGGGAGTGTTGGGTAATGGATTGTCTCAATCGTGTAATTTAAACAATACATACCTGTCATCATTGAGTAATGGTTCTAGCCTAGGTAGCTGGAATGGTACTAACTTGACGATTAGCTGCAATGGCGGAACTTTCCAGTCACAGGGGCAAAATATCCAACCAGTAATAAATACCAATTTTACTCCATCACTACCATGTAATACAAATAGTAATGGGGTTTATGGTGATTTAACAGTTACTAAAGCTGGTTATATAATTTGTGGCACAAACTCCAATGACTGGAATAATGAGACTGACCAATATGGAAATCAGACAGGAAATAACAATATCAATAATACAATGGCGGCTGCGAATAATGGAACATTTGCTCCTAATATAGCTCAATCCCAATACAGCTGGGCATATATATTTGTTCCATTGCCAGCTTATTATCTTGGTACAATGCAAGCTATTTTACCCGATTATAATAATGGCACCACTGGCTTTTCAGTAATGGGAGGCTCTAGCTCTGGTATATTTGATATTACTCAACCTGGTTCTATAGGAACTGTTGCTCAAAATGTTCAAACTGTTCCACGCGGTACGTATGATATGGAAGGCCCTTTAAATGTAATTAATGTTTACTATAGTAATTCACTTGTTGTTAGATCCCTACCAACTATATATTATGATAATTATCATGCATTAATGTTGCAAGCTACATGTGCTACTATACCAGGTACTGGTTCTGGAACAGGCTGTGGAATAGCATTTGCCTGTATCCCGGGATTATCTGATTGTACCAATGCACCTGGTGGAAGTACAGCAACATTAAATGATATGAATTTATCGGCAACTCGCACAAATGATAGTATTCAGTTTGCTAATGGTGATAATTTACAACTTTCACTAGCAAATATCAATCAGCCAAACAATGCAGGATTGGCAACAATACAATATAGTAATTGATAGCAATCAATTTTAAAGCGAACTAAATTAAAGTCCACTGGGTTGCTACGGTGGCTTTTTTACATCAATTTTATTCCAGCTCATAGCAATTTATCTAAAATATGATCATTAAACTTGTGCTAAAATCGCTGCTTATTATTTTATTGATTTTTTTGAAGAAATACATCGGTTTTCTTGCCTCTTAATTTTATTCTATTGCGCAATTTTTTATTGGTGAATTATGTCAAAATTATCAAAGTTACTTTATATGACCTTTACGTTTAGTTGTTTAACACTAAGCGCTTGTAATGGTGGGCATAATCAAGCAGATACAACGAACACTACTACTAGCAATTCTATCACCCAAAAAACATCGAATACTAAAATCTATCATGTTGGTCCGACACAGAGTTATACCACTTTGAAACAAGTTAGCGGGCTATTACAGCCAGGTGATACAGTTTTTGTTGATGGTGATGCAGAATATATTGGCGGAGTTAGCTTTTCTAATAATGGAACCGAAAGCCAGCCAATAAGTATCATTGGAGTTACTATCAATGGCAAGCAGCCAGTAATTCGCGCAGATACCAAATCCAATCAAAACCTCTTAGTCTTTTATGGTAATCACTATGTTTTAGATAATTTTGAGATAGTTGGCAATATGAGTGAAGTTAGCAACAAAGCGTTGATGACTACTCGCGGGATCAATCAGATTTCAAATGATTTAACTATTCGCCATTGTCGCGTACACAATGCACGTAATGGAATTATGGCTTCAGACTTATATAGCGGTAATTTAACCATCGAATATTCTGAAATTTACTCTAACGGGTATGCCGAGGGTGAACATAATATCTATATTGCTTCCGATCGCGTTAGGGTGCCAAACTCAGTAACGACAATCCGCTTTAATTATATACATGATTCCTTAAAAGGAGCAGGGCTTAAAACACGCACCTCACGTAATGAGATTTATTATAATTGGTTTGCGAACAATGCTCAGTCAGAAGTAGATATGTATGGAGCAGATTTGGGGGAAGGAAGCGACCCTATTTATGACAAGAATGGCAGTATTACTGGCTATAGTTCAGATAAACATGTCACCCAAGAAGAGCTTCGTCAAATTGATCCATATTATGCGGAAAATTATTTACGAGAAGATACCGATTTTGTCGGCAATGTTGTGATTAGTAATAACAAGATAAAATCATTAACCATTGGTGGTGATGGCGGATCAGGAGGCCCGACGCGAAATGGTACCAGCTTTGGGCGTTATCGTTTTGTGAATAATACTTTTGTGAATAATTTTAATCCAAGTGATGGTCGTTCATATACCGGTCAAATTAAATTTGGGGTAGGTAGCTTAGAGTTTTATAACAATATTTTTTATAATCAATATGGTACGAGTATTGGTTTTTATTTCAATGATTACAATGCGAATAATGATCCACATCAAACCAATTCAGATCTGCGTTGGTCAAATGGGAGGCAAATTGTAGCACGAAATAACTGGTTTAAAACTGGCTCTAAATTACCAAGCGAGTTTCTCGCTAGTAGCCTTAGTGGTAGTGAACCGGGATTTTTTGCTGCAAATCAAAATGATTACCATCTGAGCGTAAATAATCCACTTCTCACTAGCGGAACTACGCTTACGACTAATATTTTTGATGACGCAATTTACTTTAGTAATATTGGTGGTAATTATGTTGCAGATTATGCCTTTATTAATCCATTATTAGCGCCAGAGTTCTATCCTCTTGTGCCTGGGGAAAGTCAACCAGTTTTGCGAGACCCTAATCTTCATAGTGTTGGTGCGTTCTGAAACTCTAGAAGAAGTATAACTGACTTTGCCATTTTTACCTTCCAAGCAGCTAATTCTTCAACTTACTATCAAATTAAAATCAATTTCATTTAGACTAAAAAGTGCCAAAGTCCGGTATAAAATACAACAGCATTACAGGTATGGCATATGCATAATTATAAATCTCTGTCAATGCGTAAGTTTTAAATATAGTTATCCTATAAACAATTGAGCGATAGATTGTTCAATAGCTAAGCTTAAATTATTCTGTCGATTATCATTTGCCCTAATGCAACGTTTCAAGTTAGCCC
>DAORIZ010000017.1:0-62450 GCA_035438765.1 Burkholderiales bacterium
ATATTGTAAATCTCTCTACTTATCAATAGCACTTTTTTTAGGGGGTATTACCCAAGGGGTCTATTAGCTTAGCTATTGTAAAGCAATTGTAGACACGTCACCCTTGTAGTTTATTGAAAATTGACAGTTATAAAATTTTCCTGACCTAATGACCCATTCAAAGGAATAGCTACAGTACCAATATTTGCACTCTCCGCAGTTAACGTAATAATACAACTATATGATGGAACGGAGCTACTAGAACATAGACCACTAGTTGAAATTGTAATTCCTTGAGGTAACGTATCCTGCGTTGGAATCACTAAATAGGAGGCTGGATTGCTACTATATGATATATTAAATGTTACTGTGCTATTATTTGCAGAACATTCTGCAGTGCCAAACACATCTACGCCTGAACAGTTCGATGATGAGTTTGTAAAACTAAACTCACTAAATTCATATTGAGTTGGAGTTGGCGGAGTAGGGGAACTAGAGCCACCACTATTACAGGCAGACAGTAGTACTGATAAAGAACTTATTAGACTTAATGATATTTTTGTTTTCATGAACTATATTTCCTTCTAATACAATTACAAAAATTAAGAGCATCAAGAGACAATATCTTGAGCCACAACATTACCTAAAATAAAATCACTAATTCTTCTCAATCTATTCTTTTAAAATATTTGAGCTAAATTTTTTGGATGATACTACGTATCATGCAGAGCTATCATATTCACAGATGATTTATCTGTTCTTTATTTATCAAAGATGAGCAATCAGAGTTTGTTGATAAAACCTATTAAATAGCCGAGAGCTATCAGGGAGAGTTTGAGACAGAATATCTCGATGTTTCTCGACTATTTAGTAGGGTTTATCTGTGAGCAACTGCTGTCTTATAGGCTATCGAATAACTCGTCGAACCCCCCAAATATTTTTACTATAGTAACTACAAAATGCACGGTAATCAGGACCTTGGTAAGTGCTGTCAATAATAACCCATTGTCCAGCTTGAGGCTTGCATGAATCTTGTTCATATGGTTTGTGCGGCGCAATTATTGAAATTGGTACTTGATTAATGCCATTGCCGATTTTTTTCCCCGTCCACATATAAGCATGAGTAACAATATTTTGCCCATTTGCTAGCCCATTAAAATCGTGTTGGGTTGCTCCAACATACATTAGATCTCCAGCGTTAAGATGAGCATAATCCTTATCTGTTAATTGAATAGTCTTTAAACCATTTTTATCAATTGTTGAAAAATATCCTGAAGTACATAATTCATTCTGTTCAAGGCTGCCATCACGACATAGTAATTTTCCGGGTGCCATCCCATTCTGAAAATTACCAGCGCTGCGTTGCATATTTGGAGAACGACCATCATCAACTGCAATAAGACCGGCTTGTAAATAAATTGACGGTGTGAAGAATATCCCTAATCCAAAATTGTAAAGCCATGCTGTAAAGTCTGAGCAATCAAATCCATACCACATTTTGTTATTTTGCCAGTTTGTAATCGTTTCATTGCCTACTCCTGAATAATTCCAGCGAATTTGTTGCCCGTTAAATTGATTATTTGCTAAATTTAAATTATTAGCGCAAAATTCATCACCTGTTGTCTGCTGTTTTAATATTTGGCGGTCGGTGGTACGAAAGTCTGGAGTATGATGATGACAATAATTTAACTTTTGTTTTATCCAATAATCAGCGGCAGCAAGTAATCTTTGACGACTCCAGTCTGGATTTGTTGCACACTGTTGCTGTTCGCTATTCAAACTAAACTGATTTGCTTTGTACCCCCATTTACCTTTGGCATAAGATGAAAACGGTTGTTGGTTCTGAAAACTAAAATCACTAATTTGCAGCTTACAATCTGCATAACTAAGCGTAATGTAACTTAATAGCATCAAACATATTCTGTAATTTTTTAACATAGTGAGAATTCTATAATTATTAATATTATTATTCTGATTCAGGAGTGAAAATTAAGCTTCCAGAAACTCCCTCAATACTTACTGTCGTGGTAATAACACCACCAGCTCCAACGGAAATACCATTAACATATCTTCCTGTTGTATTATTGATCGATAATCCTAGCTGTGAATTATTATCTGGCATTGTACCCATGCTTTGATAATATTCTGTAACGGAGGTTTTTACATTATCGGCAAAAAGTATTGCTTCAGACATCTTAGCCCGTATTACGTAATTTTGATAGGCTGGGATTGCTATTATTGCCAATACGCCAATAATAGCAATCCCTATTAATAATTCAATTATAGTAAACCCAGATTGTTTCATTGAACCTCACACCATTTAGTAGTTATGTATTAAGAATAGATAAACATGCTCATTGTCTTGAATATTGAGTTTTATCGGATTTTAAAAAAGCCTTCTTCCGTAGTTCTATCTACCTTGTATTGTCTTTTTATTAATCTGTCATGTCCAATAATCAAATATTTTAGTGTAGGCTTTTTTTACTTACAAGCAATCATATAGTCATTAATATAATTATCTTTTGCGATTATGCCTCTGGTTCCTGCTGGGCAATATTGGTCAAGATTTATTGTTTCGCCATCTTTTGTTAGTGTTGGCTGAGGAGAAGCTTCTGTCATTAAATTTCTAGTAGTAGCATCATTGTAATTGTATATGTTTTGAAAAGATGCAGGTGAAATAGTCCCGCCATTACTTAGTACTCCAGTGGCGTTTGGTTTGTAGGTGTTCATTCCTGGGCAAGAGATATAAAAACTTGGAGAACCGCTTGAGCATGATGCATAATATTGACCATTGCTATTATTTGCAGTGATTCCCGAAGAGCTAGCATTGCAGCTAGATGGTAAATATTGTGCTGGAATATCAGGTGATGAACAGCTGAATTTTAAAGCATGTGCTGAAGTGTAATAAAATGTTAGTGCTAATAAAATTATTTGATAATTCTTAAATCGTTTCATTTGCTTATCCCTTTTTTGTGCTACGCTAACATAGCTGTGATTAAGGGGGTAATTATACATTTAGAGATTCAAATAAGTATTTGCAGTTTTAGAACTGGGATTCTATTTATAGAAAAAGTGGCGACCTATCACGAATTAAATTCATGTGAGTGGATTTATTTAACTATATCAGTTTGATAGGTTGATTTTTTGGAGGGTATTGGTTATAAATACTTCAACCAATGAAATGTGCGTGCTTTTATTTTCGTGAGGTTTAATTATATAAAAAGGCATTTCTGCAAAATGATATTTAGGCAATATTTGTACTGCTTCACCGCTTTTAAGGATATTTTTGGCGTTAAAGTGTAATAGTGGGGAAATTCCTATGTGATTTTTAACTAGATTTATTCCAGCTAATGAACTATCATAAGTTAAGCAATGTGTTTCAAAATATAGATTGTGTGACACATTATCTTCATCTAACAAAACCCAGCGATTAAAAACTTTTCCATCTAAAATAGGGAGTATTATTTTATGTCGCTCTAAGTCCTCTAGCTCTTGTGGAGTTCCATGTTTTTCAAGGTATTTAATTGATGCAAATAATCCTGAGCTTGCTGAACACACAGTACGAATTTTATAATCACCTCGCCTAGGTATGATGCTAGTTAGGGCTAAGTCAAATCCCTTATCCAGAAATGAAACATCTTGTGTTGAGTAGATGATAGTTAGTTTTATATGCGGGTATTCCAGAATAAAATCATTTAAAGCTGGGAGAATAAACTCATTGGCTAAGATTGGCGGTAACGCTAATCTTAGTTCGCCAGCAGGGCTTTTAAATAAATCATTGAGATTATCAAGCTTATTATTGATGCGGGTAATATTTTCGTGTAGTTTATCATAAAGGATTATACCCGCTTCAGTCAGTACAACTGTATTTTTGACCGACCGATCTACCAAGATCTGACCCAAATTTTGTTCTAGTGTTTGTAATCTCCGGCTTAATTTAGATTGATAAATATCACAGCGTATTGCAGCCTTAGCAAAGCTACCACTTTCAACCAAAGTAACAAAAAGAGATAAATCATCCAGCATATATACACCAAGAGATTATTGATTATACTCACGGATCATATTTGGGTTTGATCGGTGGAAGAATTTTGGCAATTAATAATTATAGCACTACTTCTTCGTAACCTCGGTAAAAATCTAGTGAGTATAGTTAATCATAACTAAAAAAGACGGACAACTATTTTTACTTATTACAGTGGAGTATAATTAATATCTGATTATGACTTGTGGTACAAATCGTATCAATTGTATCAATAGCGTTAATGCTTAATTTTATGTTTTTTTATTAGAGAAATTAATGAAAACTAATCTGCGGGCATGCTTGATTTGGCTGATAGCGACAGTCTTTGTTGTTTATGAGTTGTTTATTACCAATGGTTTTTATGCTGTTTCATTAGCATTACAACAACATGAGCTGAGCTTAAATAGTAGCGCACTTGGTTTGCTGGCTTCAGTCTCTTTTGTGAGCTACGCCCTTTGTCAGGTTCCCGCGGGTATCTTGGTTTCCAAATACTCGGTCAAAATTATTTTAAGCTTTGCCGCAACCTTAGTTGGTTTGGGTATGCTTCTGTATCAAAATGTTACATCACTGGAAATGTTGCTATTAGCGAGGATAGTTGTTGCGGTTGGCTCCGCATTTGCTTTTGTAAGTGTAGCTCTTTTGATTGGGCGCTGGTTCTCCAAAGATAAGTTTCCTGTTCTGTTTGGGTTAACTCAGTGTAGCGGAAATATCAGCGTAGTTGCTGCTAATATGTTCTTGCCTGAAATAATTAATTTAGTTCATGGTTGGCGACACGTTAGTTGGTATTTAAGTTTGCTGGGGTTTGCTCTAGCTATCGGGCTTTTTTTGATTGTGAAAACCCGCCCAAAAGCAATACAAGTGACGTCAACTCAAGTAACTCAGTCAACAGTAAGTATTTCGCAGCTTTTCAAAATTCTACTGACAAACCAACAATTTTGGATAGTGACTTTATTTGCTGGTTTGCTCTTGGGGAGTTTGTTTAATCTTGGTGCTAATTGGGATATCAGCTTTCAGAAGAGCTTTTCAGGAAATACATTAAGCAGTGCCGCATTAATTAATTCAATTATGTTTTTGGGTTTGGCGGTGGGTAACCCACTAATGGGCATCTTATCGGGTAAACTAAAATCACGCCGTAAATTATTAGTCACTGGAAGTCTAAGTGCTGCGATATTATTGGGCGTGTTGCTTTTTGCTCCGCAATTAAATCATGCTGCGGCAATGGTTTTATATTTTGGCTTTGGCTTGTGTTGTAGTACTGCAGTTTTGTCATATACGGTAATAATGGAAGTGTTACCTGCCGAGGCACAAGGCGTTGGTATTGGGGTATGTAATACTGTCGTTTATTTAAGCGGTGCACTAATGAGCTTGGTAATTTCTTCTGTTTTGCAGATCGAGATAAAATTTGTACAAAATATACTATTTTCTGATCGCGTGGCACTATCTTTGTTTTTCTTCGCTATTTTACAAGCATTTACGATTAGTTTGTTTATTAAGGAAAGCTATAAATCATGAAAACCTGGATTAAAAATCCCTTGGCTATTTTGGCTCAACAGGCTGAAAATGGTCTGGTGATTGAAGATGATAAAATTATTGAGTTAGTTGCGCGAGGTAATCAACCAAGCATGGTCGTCGATGCTGTGATTGATGCGCGTGAGCACGTCGTAATTCCCGGTTTGGTAAGCACGCATCACCATTACTATCAAACCTTGACTCGCGCATTTAATGATTCGCTGGACAAAGAGCTTTTTGATTGGTTAACTACATTATATAAAGTATGGCAAAACCTGACACCTGAGAGCCTGCACATTGCGAGTAAAACGGCAATGGCGGAATTATTACTATCAGGCTGTACTACCTCGGCAGATCATCATTATGTATTTCCGCGTGGATTAGAAAATGCGATTGATATTCAGGTGAAAGCAGCGCGCGAAATGGGGATACGTTCAGTGTTAACCCGTGGTTCGATGAATTTATCTCAGAAAGATGGTGGCTTACCTCCAGATAGCGTGGTGCAGGATGAAGATGTAATTTTGGCGGATTGTGAACGGCTGATTCATAAATACCACGATGATAGTGATGGTGCGATGATACAGATTGCTTTAGCACCGTGCTCTCCGTTTTCAGTAAGTAAATCGATTATGAAACATACGGCAATTTTGGCTAAAAAACACAATGTGCGGATGCATACTCATTTATCTGAAACCGAGGATGAAAATCAGTTTTGTTTAAAAATGTTTGGCTGTCGCCCGCTAGATTATTTGGAACAAGTGGGCTGGTTGAATGATAGAACTTGGCTGGCGCATGCTATTCATTATACCGATGAAGAGTTAGTTCGTTTAGGTCGTGCAGGAGTTGGTATGGGGCATTGTCCATCTTCCAATATGATTTTATCTTCAGGGATGTTTCGTGGTGTTGCAGCGGAGCGTGCTGGCTGTAAAGTAAGTATTGCAGTTGATGGTTCTGCTTCCAATGATCACTCAAATATGATGCTTGAATTACGTCAGGCATTTTTATTACAACGTTTGCAATACAGCTCTGCTCTAAGCCATAATGATATTTTACGCTGGGGAACCAAAGGTGGTGCAGCGGCGCTGGGTCGAACAGACATTGGTGAATTAGCTGTTGGCAAACAAGCCGATATTGCGATGTTTAAGTTGGATGAAATTCAGTTTATGGGAGCGGATAATCCCTTGGCTGCGCTGATTATTTGCGGTGCAACTCGTGCAGATAAAGTGATGGTTAAGGGTAAATTATTGGTCGATAACGGGCAGTTGATTTATCTGGATTTGGCTAAACATGCACAGGAGCATAAGCGAGCACAGGCATCAATGAGAGCTAGATAGTGTTTTGATCAGGTTGATAAGATAGGATACAGCATGAGCACAGATATTCAAAAGCGAGTTAAAAAAGCCGGACAGCTTCCAGGAACACCTGTTTATACTGGAAATAGGCTGGAGGTTACACCGACTATTACCGTCGCATCTTACAATAATCAGGAGTTTAACGAATATGTTAATACTCAGGTAGATGATGAGCAGATTCGAGCGCGTTATAGTCATATCACTTGGGTGCATGTTGAAGGATTACATGATATTCATTTGATTGGGCAAATCGCTACACAATACAAGTTACATCCGCTCACGGTTGAGGATATTTTGAATGTTTCGCAGCGCTCCAAAATTGAAGATTTTGATGATTACATTTTTATTACGTTGAAGATTCTCACGTGGAGTCACAAACTGAATAAAATGAATACCGAGCAACTGAGTTTGGTTATCGGTGAAAACTTTGTTTTATCCTTTACCGAAGGTTCATTTTCTGCGTTTAATCTTATCCGCGAACGTCTACGCACTGGGCATAGTGTGCACCTACTAGAAAATGGCAGCGATTATCTGGCATACCGCTTGATGGATACGACAATTGACCAGTATTTTGTGGTTTTGGAAAAAATCAGCGATAAGATTGAACGGGTTGAAGAAAATATTATTATCAGCCCAACACAGGATAATGCGCGGGAAATCTTTCAGTTAAAACATAAAATATTGCTGCTACGTAAGGCGATTTGGCCCATTCGCGAAGAAATTAGCCACTTACTACAGGCGGATCATAAATTTATCACGTCATTTACCCGTCTTTATCTGCGCGATCTTTACGATCATGTAGTACAAGCAATTGACGCGGTTGAAACTCTGCGCGATATGGTCTCAAGTATCATGGATATTTATTTGTCCTTGGTAACCAATAAAATGAACGAGATCATGAAAGTATTGACAATAATTTCGACCATCTTCATCCCGATTACTTTTATTACCAGTCTGTATGGTATGAATTTTAAATATATGCCTGAACTGGATTGGCGCTATGGCTATCCGTGTGCGCTGTTGGTGATGGGCTTAATCTCATGTGGGATGCTGATATTTTTTCGGCGTAAGAAGTGGATTTGATTTAACCTGTATCCGCGGAATTATTTACCGCGGATATTTTAGCTGTTTAAAAATTATTGTCTAAGATTAGCGTAAGCCTGATTTAGTTTTTGCCATGCGCTTAGATTTTCTGGTTCGACCCAGTTATAAGCAATTTTGCGCCAATTTTCGTCATCGGGATTTAAGCCCAGATATTCAATATAACCGCGCTCACAAATGAAAAATTGTTGCTGGTAGGGTAATAGATAACCGCCAGAAGCTTTTAAGATCGCTTTGGCTTCTTTATAATTGCTAAACCATTGATTGAAAAATCCACCTTGCGGAATAAATTTACTTAACTGTGAATGCTCAAAATAAAATTTGTAATTCGCCCAATTTGCAAAACCATAATCAGCGGCAAAATAACCCAGACAATGTTTGAGCTGGATATCTTCTGCGGCTAATTCTGAATTGATGCTTTTTAAATAGCCTGCAATTTTTGCCAGCGCATCAGCTTTAAGCTGTGGCTCGGAAGAATTAATCTTTTTAAGTAAAATTTGTGCCTGAATTTTGATTTCAGATAGTGAAATAATGCGTGAAGAATTATTCATAAAAAACTCCTATATGTTATTTGCCACAACCCATAATTGGCGTATATAAAAGTATGAATAAATACTTAAATGATTTGAATTGGGTGATGTCCTCTTTTATGGGTTCAGGTAGCCCAATCTGCCTGATCGGGCGGATTATAACATAAGCTTGGCTGGTTTAGTGTTTTTATATCAGCAAATAAAATGTGTTTAGGTAAACGCATAGTGTAACCTCATGATTTTTAAGGTTACACTTTTTAGCTATCTATGACTTCAAATTATTTAGTCGGTAGTTTAACTTTGTTAATCATAAAGACTAGATTACTAATATCTCCGCTTGTTTCACTAATGCGTGAGTTACTAAAATAGAGATACCCATTGTAGATACTAAAAGTATCAGGCCATTTTACATTATCACCATTAATGAGCATTTTTATTTCTTTTCTATCGGGCGTAAGATATGAAATGCTATTATGTTCCAAATCACCAAAATAGAGATTGCCATTATCATCAAGAATCATGCCATCAGGAGCGCTTGTCTTCATAACAAATGGTTTAGCATCTTTTAGTGCGTTGGGATTTAATAAATCATTTGTTTTGATGCCATAGAGCGTATAGCCTGTCAGGGCATGGATATATAGGATGTCATTTTTATTATCAAGCGCAATGCCATCAGCATTAATGGCATGTTTCCATTCTTTGCCATTAATCGTTAAATGATCAAATTCTGCTTTGGTATATGGATGATTATCTAAAACTCGCGTAAATTGTCCGGTTTTTGGATCTAGTATTATTAAACCAGCTGCGCCAGAGTCGGTAAAATAAATTTTATTGTTCTTATCATCAACCCTCAAATCATTTGTATAAGAATTCTTCTTCACCACATTCTGTGGGAAAGTGTAGGTTTTCGATAGTTTATTACTATTCAAATCATAGACATAAAGCCTAGGTTCAGCAATTAACCCATTAAACATTGGATTGGCAGTATCAAGAATATATAAATAATTACCATGCGCAACAACCGACTGGACACTAATAAATTTATTACTGATGTTATCACCAATTTCCCAATTATTCATTGATTCATTTGGATAAGCTTTGATTGTTTTATCGGGCATTATTTCTACCACAGAATATGGTACGCCTTTGCGCCAGCGCGGAGCATTGGCAAAAATTCGCCCATCTTTGGTAACTGTTATACCTGTTACCTGTACACCTTTAAAAGAAGCCACATTAATTACTTGATTTTGTTTTTGACTAGCAGAAGCATTATCTTTCAAATCTTCACCTAGTGCAAAAACAGAACATGAAACTGTCAACAAAAATAAAATAATTTTATTCATAACGATTACCTTGATTATTTTGTTATCAAAAAACCCACTGACCGTTATTGTATAACATCTTAAAGTTTGAAAATTTTATCTTTTTTATGGGTTCAGATAGCCCAATCAGCCTCAATAGCATGCCCTTAATCAAATTTTGTGAAAAATCCAGTAAGATTAAGCAGTTGCAGCATTAATCACCATGTGGCTATAAGGGGTGATGTGTTAAAATATAACACTATTTATTGTCGCAAAATTGTAGTTAGAATGAAAGAGGGCTATGGCTTATAGTGAAGCAGATACCAAAGCAAAGTTAATCACACCTAATTTGAGCAAGCAAAATCAGCGCAACAACAAAAAATGCAAAATCTGCTTAGTCTTAAACCAAGCCTTTAGAGGATTATTATGACACTGGATATACTACGCAAATATATTAAATCAAAAGATTGTATCATTGATATATCACTCGGTAAATTATGTCTTGGTAATCAGCTGGGGCAAGGCGGAAATGGGATTGTATATGAATGTAGTTTAGATTTCGATTTTGATAAAAAAGAAAATTTAGCTATTAAGTTTTTACTTAATACTGTTGAAACTAGTAAATATCAAAGATTCCTTGCTGATTATTTTAATGTGGTTTCGTTAAAATTAAACGCAGTGCCAAACTATTATCACTACGGAATTATTGAAGTTGATGGTCATAAATTTCATTACATTTTAATGGATAAATATAATAGTTCATTGAAAAGGAAGATTTGTTCAGACGAAGATGATTTTGTTAAATTATATAAGTTCTTAATAGAGACTATTGAAAAAATTCATCAAGCTGGTATCATTCACCGTGATATTAAACCAGAAAACATTTTGATTAATGGCAATGGTGATTATGCACTTTGTGATTTTGGGGTAGCATATTTTGATGCAGGTTTAGGTTTGGTAAAGCATGATACATCTAATGGAGAACGTATCGCTAACCGAGGTTTTTCTGCTCCTGAACAATCAAACTCTGGTACCACTGCGCACGCTACAATGGATATCTATGCTTTAGGACAAGTTCTGTACTATTTTGTATACGGCGATACTATCCACGGAACATCCCACAAGAAACTATCTGAGAAATTTTCTGATTTATCTCTTTATGATGTAGTGATTAATAAATGTATTGCACAAAATCCAGAAGATAGGTTCCAATCTATCGGCGAATTGGTTGCATATGTTAAAAGTAATCAGAAGAAATATCCCGAATATCCCTTTATGTGGCTATTAAATAAATTTGATGAGTTGATTCGGTTTACTGCACCAAAATTAACGCAAAATAGAATTTATAAAGTAAATGATCCTAAAAAGATAGATAATTTAATAACTGGTCTTATATCAATCATTAATGAGGATATTGATAGACAGGACAGAATGTATGATGGTGATTATAAGCATATTTCTTCTAGCCATATATGGTTTTTAGAAGGATATAGTAATTGTGATGTAATAATAAAAAAACTGGTGTGTGGCAGAGTCTGCTTAAATGCTTCTGCGTATAATTTTGATGAAGCGTACCTGCTGTTGTCGCATAATTATGATAATAGCTTTATTGTTTTTCATTATCTACAAGACGAGCCTTTTGAATATGAAGGAGAGGCGACATATGTGGGACATTTTTATAATGAACACATGATCAGTTATAATGAGTATGAAAATGGAGTGGCTGAAATAAATGGCGAAATGATGTCATTAAACCATGAAAATTCCTCTAGAGTAGTTAGACAAGAAAAATCAGGCTATATTTTTATTGCAACTGCATATAGTAGTACACAAAATCCGAATAGCGATCCATATTTGTTAAAATTTGATGAGTCATCTAAGTTACCGGAAGCAAGTATTATTGAGTTACTTCAGGAGTTTTTTGAGAATACTAGGCAGTTTCACCATAAAGATGTACTAATGGTGATGTAATGTTAACACCATTGATTTTATTTTGATTATCTGGTAGGTTCAGTTGTTGCATTTTTTGCAACAGTTGAAATATATTTAAGGTTAGCCTTATGAATAACAAAGAATTAGTTTTATTTACCTCAACCGATGGTAATGTAACGGTTGATGTACAGTTAAAAAACGACACAGTTTGGTTAACTCAGAAGCAAATTTCTGAACTATTTGACAAAGAGCGCTCTGTAGTTACTAAGCATATTAACAACGTTTTTAAAGAGCAAGAATTAGATGAAAAAAGCAATGTGCAAAATTTGCACATTGCAAATTCTGACAAACCAGTCTCAGTTTATAGCTTAGATGTTATTATTTCAGTTGGTTATCGGGTAAAATCTAAACTCGGAGTAGAATTTAGAAAATGGGCAAACTCAGTTCTAAAAGATTATCTCCTCAAAGGCTATGCGCTAAATAATAATCTGCTTGATAAAACTCATCATGAATATCAAAATTTACTTGACCTACTGGGTAAAACTTTAGCCAATAATCAGCTAATTACTCCACAGGGGCAGAGTATAATTAATTTGATTAATGATTATGCGACTACTTGGACATCGTTGTTGCAGTACGATGAAGATCGCTTATTAATCCCAAATAATATGCATCAAAGTAGCATTGCTTTAGCTCACGAAAATGCATTAGCCGCGATTAACGAGTTTAAATCCAGTTTGCTGGCAATAGGCGAAGCAACGGAATTGTTTGGTAATGAGCGCAATGATCAGTTACAATCTATTTTGTCCAATCTGGATCAAACTATGTTTGGTGAAGAGTTGTATCGTAGTGTCGAAGAAAAGGCTGCCAATTTATTTTATATGGTGATAAAAGATCATCCGTTTAGCGATGGTAACAAACGCATCGGCAGTTTTCTATTTTTGCTCTATATTCAGTTGAATAAATTACCGCTAAAGATTGATAATATCGGGCTTACCGCTTTGGCTTTGCTGATTGCCGAGTCAGATCCGCAGCAAAAAGATCTATTGACTAGATTGATTATAAATCTTTTAGTGCCCAATTAAACGAGATGAGGCTAATTGCTGGTGTGCAAATGATTACGTTGGGTAAGCATAAAATGTATTGTATACTAAACAAAATTGTGTTAAAATGGCAATATGTTTAATATATAGTGCAAAGATAAAAAATGGACTTGGTTGAAATCGGGCAGTTAATAGCCACCGCGAGAAAAAAACGCAAGCTAACTCAGGGTGCTTTAGCTAGTATGGCTGGTATTGGTCGTACTACACTATCACTTATTGAAAATGGCATGATAAACGAAATTGGTATCAATAAGATAATTACTCTTTGTCAGCTTTTAAGCTTAGAGATTGTCATTAAAGAGAAATCAAGTCGCCCGACACTCCAGCAGCTTTTAGCGGAAAAAAACAATCATGCTTAATGTTTTTACAGCTAGCAATAAAGTTGGCGAGCTTTTCCAATCAACGACTTCAAGTAAATTTATTTTTAGTTATAGCGCAACTGCATTACCTAGTGAAGCGGTATCGTTGACAATGCCAGTGATCAATGAACAGTATGATTTTTGGCATGGTTTACATCCTATTTTTGAAATGAACTTGCCAGAAGGTATTTTGCTTGAGAAATTAAAAACTATCTATCGCAAGCAAATTATAAATTTTTCTGATCTTGATTTATTGAAAATAGTTGGTAAAAATCAAATTGGACGTATCACTTTTGCAACTGAACCAGATAAAAATTCGGTTATTGATACTATTGGCTTAAATTTAACCCAATTTAAGACCTATGCTGGTACTGAAGAGCTATTAGAGTCATTGTTACTTAAATATGGGGCTAATTCAGGCATTGCAGGAGTACAGCCCAAAATTATGGTGCTTGATACTGGCGATACGACTAACCCAAAATTGAGTGAGCTAGATCGATTGACCTATAAAGATACCACTCATATTATTAAATCATGGAGTGAGGGTAGTTATCCCGAGTTAGCCACTAATGAATATTTTTGTATGTTAGTTGCTAAGAAAGCTGGTTTAAAAACCCCAGAAATTGAGCTAACAAATAATGGTAAGTTTCTGATAATAAAGCGTTTTGATCTCATTGACAATACCTATTATGGTTTTGAAGACTTTTGTGTGTTACAAGCCAAGCGTACCCGTGAGAAATATGACAGTAGCTATGAACAAATTGCCAAGAGCATAAAGAATAACCTAGTTGGTGAAAGTACAATAAATTTAAAACCAGCATTATTTGATTACTTTAAATCATTGGTAGTGAATGTCTTATTGCGCAATGGTGATGCACATTTAAAAAATTATGGACTAATTTATAAAGATACTAGCAGCATAGTGAACCTTGCGCCAATCTATGATATTGTGACTACTACGGCATATTTACCTAAAGATATTATGGCGCTTACCTTGAATGGTAGTAAGCGTTGGGCTAGTAGAGATGACCTATTAGCATTTGCAACTAAGTCATGTATGCTGTCAAATGCGCAGGCATCGCAAATATTTGAGGAAGTTATTGCTGCCATCAAACAAGTTAGTGAGCTGCTGACACAAGAAGTAGAGTTAAATCACAAATTTAAGGATATTGGACTGCAGATGTTAGCTATTTGGCGCGATTCAATAACTAGTTTCTAAATTATAAAATTTATGGCAAAACGATTAATAACATTTTGAATTATTTGAAATAGTATAAAGGAATAAATAAACTATGCAAATAGCTACTTGGAACGTAAATTCTCTAAAAGTTCGTCTACCGCATGTCTTGGATTGGTTGCAAACCACGGGCTGCGATGTTTTGGGACTTCAGGAGTTAAAAATGGATAACGCTGCTAATGCTAAACTAGTTGCCGAATTTGCCGCGATTGGTTATAACTATGTTTATAACGGGCAAAAAACCTATAACGGCGTGGCGTTAATCAGTAAGCATCCTTTAGAAAATGTCGTGATGGATATTCCTGAGTATGAAGATGTCCAAAAGCGGGTAATTGCCGCGACGATTAATGGTGTGCGGGTAATTTGTGCGTATATTGTCAATGGTGAAAGCCTGACTAGTGATAAATATCAGTATAAACTAGCTTGGCTCTCACAATTGCAGCGTTATGTGGCTGCAGAATTAGCTCTATATCCTGAGCTGGTATTGCTTGGGGATTATAATATTGCACCAGAAGCCCGTGATACTTATGCACCGCAGATCTGGGAGGGGCAAGTATTATGTAGCGCGCCAGAACGTGCAGCTTTTCAAGCTTTGATTGATTTGGGATTAACCGATAGTTTCCGTCATTTTAATCAGGAAGAGCGCCAGTTTACTTGGTGGGATTATCGTAATATGGCATTTCGTCGTAAGCAAGGATTGCGGATTGATCATTTGCTGGCAAGTCCAGCGTTGATGGCACGGATTAGCTCTTGTATTATTGATACAGCGCCACGCAAACTGGAGCGTCCTTCGGATCATACGCCGGTAATTATTACATTAAATTAAAGGAACATTTTATGGCAAAAATAGTTGTCATTGGTAGTGCATCAATTGATTTGACGGTTATATCCGATAAACGCCCACAAGCAGGTGAAACTGTAATTGGTCAAGAATTAGTATTATCTCCCGGAGGTAAGGGAGCCAATCAGGCAGTCGCGGCGGCAAGACTTGGTGCTGAGGTAGCTTTTGTTGGTGCGGTTGGTAAAGATAGTTATGGAAATGAGATTGTCGATAATCTTAAACGTAATCAGGTAAATACTCAATATGTGCACCAACTTGAGAATGTAGCTAGTGGAACTGCACATATAATTTTGGCTGAGGGTGATAATAGCATTGTGGTTGTACCTGCTGCTAATATGCAGTTAACTCCAGCAATGATTGATGCCGCATTAGACATTATTCGTACCGCTGATATTATTATGGTTCAACAGGAAATCCCGCTCGTGGTGATTGAGCATGTTAGTAAAATCTGTCATGATTTGGGCGTGAAATTACTACTTAATCCGGCTCCAATTCGCGAGATTCCAGCTAATGTCATTGCTGCCGCTAGCTATATTACTCCAAATGAACATGAGGCAGCGGCACTTTTTCCAAGCTTATCTCTGGAGACTGCTTTAGCTAAAAACCCACATAAGCTGATAGTTACTCAGGGTAAAAATGGTGCGCTATATCACGATGGGATTCAGCAAGCTCTGGTTAGTGGATTCAAGGTCTCTGCTGTTGATACTACTGGAGCAGGCGATACTTTTAATGCTGCTTTTGCGGTTGCAATTGCCGAAGGAAAATCATTTGCTGCGAGTATCACATTTGCCAACGCTGCTGCGGCATTATCTGTGCAGAAACTTGGCGCGCAAGGTGGTATGCCGCAGCGTGAAGAAGTCGAAAGGATGTTAAATCATGAATAAGCATGGAATATTGAATAGTGAGATTTGCAAAGTACTTGCAGATCTGGGGCATACCGATATGGTGGTGATTGCTGATTGTGGATTACCGATACCAGATGGGGTAAAAAAGATTGACTTGGCACTAAAGCTTGGTACTCCTGGATTTATTGAGGTAGTAGAGTTATTGACTCAATATATGCAAATTGAGAAAGCGACGATTGCCAGTGAAATTCATGCCAAAAACCCTGCTACTTATATGAGTTTGGAGAAAACACTTGGTGAGCAGATTTCGCTGGAAGAGCTAAGTCATGAAGAATTTAAACTTCTTACTCACAAGGCGCGGGCTATTATCCGAACTGGCGAAGCAACCCCGTATGCCAATGTTATCTTACATGCTGGAGTAATCTTCTGATTTATCACTATGAAAATACAACTAAACAATATACACAAAAAATTTGCCAGTAATGTGGTCTTAAGCGGAGTCAATTTTGAGCTGCTTGATGGTGAAATTCATGCACTAATGGGTGAAAATGGTGCAGGTAAATCTACCTTAATGAACATACTAACAGGAATGTTTCCTGCGGATGATGGCAGCATTATCATTGATGGTAAGGCTATGCGCTTTGAAAATTCGCAACAAGCAGAAGCATATGGAATTACCTTTATCCGTCAAGAATTAAATGTCTGGCAAAATTTGACCGTGCTTGAGAATTTGTTTTTGGGCAAAGAAATCCGTAACCGAATCGGCTTACTGGACAAAACTTGCATGAAGAAGCTTGCCAATGCCAAACTCGCTGAAATAGGTATTGAATTGGAGCTCGACAAGCAGGTTAGTAACTGCTCAATTGGTGAACAGCAGATGATAGAAATAGTAAAAGCGTTAATGACTAATGCTAAAGTTCTAATCATGGATGAGCCAACTTCGGCATTAACCGAACGCGAAGCAAATGTTCTGTTTCGGGTGATGCAGCGCCTGAAAGAGAATGGAGTAGCCATGGTATATATTTCTCATCGGATGGAAGAAATCTTTAGCCATTGTGACCGGATTACCGTTATGCGTGATGGTGTAGGTGCCAGTACCAGCCCGATAGCGGCTACCTCATTTAATCAGGTGGTTAGAGAGATGGTTGGACGTGAATTATCTGAGCGCTTTCCAGCGCGTGATGCTAATATTGGTGATGAGATTCTCCAAGTTGTGGGTTTGACTGGTGGTAAATTTAAAAATATCAGTTTCTCATTAAAGCATGGTGAGATTCTTGGCTTTGCTGGGCTGATGGGGGCTGGGCGTTCAGAAATCATGCGCGCTATTTTTGGACTTGATCCAATTATAAGTGGAGTAGTCAAGATTAACGCTCAGCAGGTAAAAATAAATTCTCCAGAGGATGCTATAAAAAATGGTATCGGGTTTATTACCGAAAACCGTCGCGATGAGGGGGTTATTTTAGGCTTTTCAATCCGCGATAATATTGCGATTAATAATATGCACAATTATGTTCGCTCGGGCTTGATTGATAGTCAGGCAGAGAATAAATTTATTCTTGGATTGACCGACAAGTTGCTAATTAAGATGGCGTCAGTTAATCTTGATGTGGGGAGTTTATCAGGAGGTAACCAGCAAAAGGTAGTTATTGCCAAATGGCTTGGGAATAAACCGCAAATACTGATAATGGATGAACCAACCCGCGGCATTGATGTAAATGCCAAACGAGAGATTTATCAGCTGATGAATGAATTGACTAGAAATGGAGTGGCAATAATCATGGTTTCTTCTGAGTTACCCGAAGTTATTGGTATGAGTGATCGGGTGGTTGTAATTCATGAGGGCAGCGTAGCTGGTATTTTGGCACGTGAAAACCTAACTCAGGAAAAAATAATAAGTTTGGCAACAGGGGAAGTAAATGCATTTACATAAAAAGCTCATTGAAAAATTTTTGCCGTTTATCGGCTTTGCGGTTTTATTTGCGGTTATTGGTGGTCTTAACCATGATTTTTTGGCACCGATGAATATTCTTAATCTGTTGCGTCAGGTATCAATAAACGCATTGATTGCATTTGGGATGACTTTTGTTATCTTAACTGGTGGAATTGATTTATCGGTTGGTGCGATTCTGGCTTTATCCAGTGCTCTGATGGCAGGGATTATGCTACATGGTTGTGACCCTATTTTAGCGATAATCATTGCATCCCTTATCGGTGCATTATTTGGTGCTATGAATGGTTTACTGGTAACCAAAGGCAAGATTGCGCCATTTATTGCGACGCTCGCGACGATGACAATTTATCGCGGGCTAACCATGGTCTATACCGATGGTAATCCGATTACTGGATTAAGTGATAGCTTCTGGTTTCAGGTCTTTGGACGAGGTTATCTGTTTGGTTTGCCGATTCCGGCTATTACGGTAATCATTACTTTTGTGATTGCTGCGATTATCCTAAATAAAACGCCATTTGGGCGGCATATTTATGCGATTGGTGGCAATGAAAAAGCATCAATCATTTCTGGGGTAAAAGTAAACAAGATAAAAATTATGGTTTATGCAATCAATGGTTTACTGGCGGCATTGGCTGGAAGTATCGTTGTTTCACGGCTTAATTCGGCACAACCAACCGCTGGTACTTCCTATGAGTTGGATGCTATTGCTGCAGTTGTACTTGGTGGTACGAGTCTGACTGGTGGGCATGGAAAAATTTTAGGAACGCTGATTGGGGCATTAATCATTGGTACGCTAAATAACGGCTTAAATATTCTTGGAGTTTCTAGTTTTTACCAGCTAATCGTTAAAGGGGTAGTCATTCTGATTGCCGTATTTATCGATCGCAGAAAGGCTACATCATGAGAAATCTTATAAAAATATTCTATGCCTTTATCTTGTTGGCATTGATCAATGGCTGTAGTATGGATCCACCAGCATGGGCAAAAACCAAGCACGAGATAGACCCGAATCATCTGACAATTGGTGTATCATTATCTACATTGAATAATCCATTCTTTGTTTCGATAAAAGAAGGAATTACGACTGCTGCTGCAAAAGAGCATATGCAAGTCAAAATTGCCGATGCACAGAATGATTCTGCGAAACAAAATAATGACGTTGAGGATCTAATTCAGCAACAAGTAGATGTATTGCTAATTAACCCAGTAGATTCCGATGCCATTTCATCAGCAATTTTGCTTGCTAATCAAAGCGGGATTCCGGTAATTACTATTGATAGGTCAGCCAGCAAGGGTAATGTGGTTACTTTCATCGCTTCCAATAATATCGAAGGTGGCAAGATGGCAGCGCAGTTTATTGTGAGTAAATTAGGTAAGAAAGCTGTAGTTGCTGAATTGCAAGGGATACCAGGTGCTTCGGCGACCCGCGAGCGTGGACAGGGTTTTCACCTGATTGCGGACAAAGAATTAAATGTAGTTGCTAGTCAGAGTGCTGATTTTGATCGGGCAAAAGGTTTGACTGTGGCTGAAAATATTTTGCAGGCACATGATAATGTGCAGGCGATTTTTGCCCAAAATGATGAAATGGCTTTGGGTGCTTATGAAGCTGCCAAGAGTGCTGGTAAAAATATAATTATCGTTGGTTTTGATGGTAGTCAGGATGGCTTGAAATCAGTTCAAAATGGGCAGTTGTCAGCAACTGTTGCTCAGCAACCAGATCTAATTGGTGAAAAGGCTATTGAAGCCAGTAAACATATTGCCAATAAGCAGAGCATTCCACCACAAATGCCTGTAGCCCTTAAACTGGTTACTAAATGATATTAGCTACGGCTATAGGGGAGATAGCCTTGTCTATCTTTATATAAATGTTACTTATTCAAGAGCTGTTATAATTCTGCTCTGTAATACTCCGGCTTTTGTGTGACCATTGCAATTTGCCAGAAAAATCTGATCTGACGAGTATAGTCAGATCGCTGTAAGTTTAACTGTTTTTAATCCTACAGGACATATATTTATGCAACAAAATACTATTGCGCAATATCCGCGTTATTTGTGGTTTATCCAACTGTCTTACACCGCAGTGATTTTACTTGCCAACTGGTTTGATATTCGCATGATCCGAATTGGCAATATCGAGACCGATGCTGGAACTTTGATTTTCCCGTTCACTTTTATTTTATCCGATCTGATTACCGAGGTTTATGGCTACAAATTTGCCCGTCGGGCGATTTGGGTTGGCTTTATGTTTAATTTTATCTTTGTTGCTTATGGGCAACTGATTATCCATTTACCAAGTCCTACTTATGCCTTGGATACCAATGCCAAATTTGATAGCCTGCTTGGATTTAATGCACGGATTATTATTGCCTCTACGATTTCCTATCTCTGTGCTGAGCCGCTAAATTCGTTCATCATGGCAAAATTAAAACTCAAAACTGGCGGGCGGATTATGTGGCTGCGTTTTGTCATGTCAACTGCAGTAGCCTCCTTATTTGATAGTTTCTTATTTGGAACTCTGGCTTTTTATGGTACGATGCCGCTGCATGATTTATTGGTATTTAATGCTACTATGTGGGCAATTAAAGTATTTATCGAAATATGTGGTTTACCAGTATCATTGTCTTTGGCGCGCAGGCTCAAACAAGCCGAAGGCTTAGATATGTACGACATTGGAACTAAATTTTCTATTTTTAGCCTTGATGCTAAATACGCTAACGCCAATAATCGCTATGCTAATTTGTGAACGCGACGAATATTAATCATTCAAGGGCGCGCATCAAACACCAGACATCCACCTGAGCTGCGCCCTGTTGTTTGCATAATTTGGCTAATTCATTGACTGTCGTGCCTGTAGTCACAACATCATCGACCAGCGCAATGTGTTTGCCACGTAAATCAGCCGTAATTTCAAAAGCATTGGCAAGATTATGCGCCCGTTGTAAACGATTAAGCGTGGCTTGTGGTTGCGTTTCTTTATGACGCGTAATATTCAAGATTGGGACTTGAGGATTTAGCTGATGAAATTCACGCAAAAGTTCATGCACTTGATTAAACCCACGAATTTTATGTTTTTTATGATGGAGTGGTACTGGTATAATTGCATCTGGCAATTTAGTCAGGTGTGGCGCAATAGCACTCCAAAATAGCTGACTTAGTGCAGTAGTATATTCAATTTTCTCATGATATTTTAGCTGTTGCAGTACTTTATCTAATGGAAATGCATAACTATACGATGCAATAATTCGCTCAAACTGAAATTGATGCTCTTTGCAATTACTGCAAGCAATTTCCTTGGGTGGTAATGCCCACAGGCAGCGCGGACAGCGTGATTGGAGTGGTAACTTCACCAAAGCATGATAGCAATCACGGCAAATTGCTTCCTGACTAACCGAAGTACATAATACGCATTGCGGCTCTGGAATAATCAATTTATCCAGATAATTATTTAATAGGCGATATAATTTAGTGACAGATAACATAACTATTTCTACTCCGCTAATTCGGAAAGTCCTCAATCGTAAATCTAGCGAGCTGCTGGCTTTGGATTTTATTTTTAAAGAATTAGCCACTCGGGTTATTTCCAGATTAGATTATATCAAGTTAACGCCAAAGAGGATACTTGATTGTGGCAGTGGCTTGGGCTTTGATCGTGAGTTACTCGCGCAGAAATATCCTGAAAGTTTACTAATCGAGTTTGATTGTGCCTTGGAAATCTTGCGTTCTCAATTATCGCCTAAGTCTAAGTGGTCGTTATGGCGTAAATCAGTGAGTCGACAGTTTGTCTGTGGTGATGCCTATCATCTACCACTAGCCACCGCAAGCATTGACTTTTTTTATTCCAACTTATTATTACCCTATATTAGTGATATTCCGACATTTGTTCGTGAGATGCGTCGCGTGCTAGCGCTTGGCGGAGCATTTTGCTTTGCTGGGTTGGGTGTTGATTCACTAAAAGAATTGCGCGCGCTTGGTTTTAGTAGTTATCGCTTTCCAGATATGCATGATATTGGAGATATGCTCATTGATGCTGGTTTTAGCAATCCAGTAGTCGATACTGAGTATATTACGCTGGATTATGACGATTTGCAGACATTGCTTCAGGATATTCGTTTGCTCGGCTGCGGTGCGGCAAATGATTCAAGCTTACGTCGTAATATTACCAAGAGACAATTTAGCGAGTTAACCGCAGGATTCAAGAATAAATCTAAATTAACTTTGGAAGTGTTTGTTGCGCATGGTTGGAAAGATCGCAATAAAATTGAGTTACCAGCAGGGCAAAGTGTCATCAATTTTCAGCGAAATTAATTTTATACTCATTTCAGTTAGCGTCAAAATTTAAACACCTAACGGATATGTTAAAATCCATGCTGCGTATAATATAATCTCTTTGTGGGTGAGAAAATGGACTTAATTAAGCAAAATATCATAGGTGTTTTAGGACTAATTGCACTGTGTGTCGCAATTCCTTTACCTCCTGGTCTCTTACAAAACGGAATTAATGTTCTAGGGATTTCAGCACTAATTATTTATGCTTGGCAAGGTAAAAATACATTCTTTTTTTATCTGGAATCTGTTGTTTTACTTGGTACAATTCTCCAAATCGCTGGCGTTAGCTCCGAAATTACTTGGACTGCGCTGATTTTATCTTTTGTTGTTATCGTACTTAGAATCTTGCAAAATCCAGCTTATCGCAATTTTATGACTGCCATTGGTTTTACTGGTTTATTTGGTCTGGTTTTTGGTTATGCGACACTTAACCCAATTGGATATGCGATTGGTGGCGTTTGTTGTGCTTGCTATAGTTTTATACTATTCAAGCAAGGCATCAAGAGTGGATTGCTGTTTACTCTATTAAATATCATTTATGGTGGTTTGGCAATTTTCGTAATACTTAAATAATTAAATTCATTTTATATTTTCTAATCGCTCATTAAATACTGTACTCATTATGAGATGCAGATGCTCAGATAGTGCTTGTCTTGATTTAAAATGACCTGCATCTACTTCAGGTAGAACAATCGCTTTGACAGTTAATCGCGTTGCCTTCACTGTATTACGCACTGTTTGCCATAGATTGTGTCCATAGTAAAGTGCTTCACGAGCTAATTGTCCATCTTCACGAAAATAAAGTAATACAATGGGGATTATTTTACTTTGTGATTGAATCGCGGCTTCCAAAAGTGGTGCTTTGAACGGGAAAATTTCTTTACCGTTGTTCACTTTTCCTTCTGGAAATAAGCCAATACAGCCCCCATTGCTTAATAATTTGCTAATTTTATGGTTAGTTGGGACTATATCTCTTTTGCGATTACGATTAATAAAAATAGTACCACCTGCTTTAATTATGATATTTAATAGTGGCCAATAACGTAACTCAGCCTTAGCTATGAAACTGATCGAATAAATCGTATCAAGCAGCATAACATCGAGCCAGCTCATATGATTGGCAACCACCATATAATTATCTAAAAAATAATTATTGTTAGTTTTCCCTACAGTTTCTAAGTTAATTCCACTGGTTTTCGTGATAGTATATGCCCAGATACGGACAATCTTACCCCATATTTTGCGGGGCAAAATCCAGTAAATTGTAAGGCAAAGAATGCTGGAAAGTATTGTAATTACAAGAAGTAAGCTAATTCGTAAAGTCGCGCGTAATGATTCAAACATTGATAAATTCCGTTTTCGCTGAAAATTAAGCACTAAGTTTACTAAAAAAAACTCTGTGATGCGTAAGTTTGATAAAATAGCTCTCTCGTTAATTTTATTAGTAAGTTATGTCTACAACTGATTATAAATTAAAAGTACTCTTTGTTTGCATGGGGAATATTTGTCGTTCTCCTTTGGCAGAAGGAGTGTTTTTTGCTCATTTACAGCAACAAAATTTAACTGACAAATTTATTTTGGATTCTGCTGGCACCTCAGATTATCATGTCGGTGATTGTCCTGATAAACGTGCGCTAGCGGTTGCCAAGAAATATAATGTTACGCTTAAGCATTGTGCGCGCCAGTTTAAAGCTGATGATTTTAAAGAGTTTGATTACATTTTAGTCATGGATCATTTAAACTATGATGCAGTGCTTGGATATGCTAAAAATGAAGAATACCATGATAAGGTTTATTTGTTCAGAACTTTTGATGAGGCATCCGGAGAATTCTATGATGTTCCTGATCCATATTATGGTAGCGAAGAAGATTTTGCGGAAGTTGGTGAAATTTCGTTGCGTGCTAGCGCAGGGTTTATCCGTTTCCTAGAGCAAGAAGGCAAACTATAGTTACAAAAATTATAATAAAAACAAGCGGCATTTATAAATGCCGCTTGTTTATTTTAAATCGAAATATCAGTCATTAAGCAACAAACTAATTGACTCTTCGTTATTAATTCGACGAATTGTTTCTGCTACCAAATCTGCGATACTGGCAATGCGTATTTTGCTGCTTACCTTGGCATGTAATATCGTATCGGTTACTACAACTTCATCCAAAATTGAATTTTCAATCCGTTCCATAGCATCATCAGAAAATACTGCGTGAGTGGCATAGGCACAAACTTGCTTAGCTCCGCGGTTTTTAAGCGCCTCAGCAGCTTTACACAGAGTTTTGGCAGTATCTATCATATCATCGATGATAATGCAGTTCTTGCCGCTAATATCACCAATAATATTCATTACTTCTGCTTCATTGGCTTTCGGGCGACGTTTGTCAATAATTGCCATCTCTGTACCTAAGCCTTTCGCAAAAGCACGAGCGCGCATTACCCCACCCATATCAGGCGATACAATCATCAAGTCATCATAGTGCTTAGATTTGATATCTTTAAGTAAAACTGGCGACGCATAGATATTATCAACCGGAATGTCAAAGAAACCTTGAATCTGATCGGCATGTAAATCAATTGTTAGAACACGATCCACGCCAGCAGAAGTTAACATGTTGGCAACCAATTTTGCTGAAATTGGCACACGAGCAGAACGCGGGCGACGATCCTGACGAGCATAACCAAAGTATGGGATAGCAGCGGTGATTCGCGCGGCTGATGAGCGCTTTAATGCGTCTATCAGAACTAAAACCTCCATTAGGTTATCGTTGGTCGGATTGCAGGTTGGTTGCAATATAAATACATCAGAACCACGGACATTCTCAAGTATTTCTACGGCAATCTCACCATCACTGAATTTAGATACATTAGCTTTACCAACTTTGATGTCCAAACATTTAGCCACTTGTTCTGCGAATGGACGATTAGCATTACCAGTAAAGATCATTAAGTTTTTGCGCATATACATATAGGCCTCTATTGTTTGTGAGCAGCCGTTGCAGGTTGCCATGGGTTAAGGACAGGCAAAAAAAAAGCGCACATCATCGAATCGGGATGACATACGCTCTTTTTATATAATGGCTGGGGTGGTAGGGATCGAACCTACGAATGTCGGAATCAAAATCCGATGCCTTACCACTTGGCGACACCCCAATAAAAAAATCTTTTCAATCACAAGCAACCGGTGAAACCGCTAAACTTGCTGCGAGGAAGGTATTATATCTTGGACTTAAGATATTTGCAACATTTTTTGCTGAATTTTTATCAGCGAAGCTTAGGTATATGGAACTTCCTGAACCTGTCATAACAGCTTTTCCATATTGATTTAATTCAGAAAAAATGTCATTAATCTGTGGGTAAATTTTACGTACAGCAGCCTCTAAATCATTCTCTTTTTGAGAGATTAATTGTGTTGTTAAAATGTTTTTTGTATTACATTGTTCAAAATCAAGCTCCAACGCTGCAAAAACATCCTTGGTCGGTGCATGAAAATCTGGTTTAATAATTACAAAATAAAGCTCAGGAAGTTCTATCGGTGTGATTATTTCACCAATTCCTTCGACAAGCGCATTCCGTCCACGAATAAAAAAGGGTACATCTGCACCAAGCTGAGCTCCGAGCCCGAGTAGCTCATCCGTAGTTAGCCCAGTTTCCCATAAATGATTGAGTATGATTAGCACCGTAGCTGCATTTGAGCTGCCACCACCCATTCCAGCACCAGATGGGATTACCTTTTTGATCTTGATATTAGCGCCCTTGGTGCAGCCACTATATTCCTGTAAGAGTATAGCGGCTTTGTATGCTAGATCTTTTTGATAGAACCATGCTTGCTGATGCTCAATCAGCGATACTTTGCCATTGAGTGTGATTTGGATGTCGATTTTGTCATATAAATCAATCAGGCAAAACACGCTTTTGAGTAAATGATAACCATCTGGGCGTTTACCTATCACTTTGAGCCCTAAATTAAGCTTGGCAGGCGACAGAACGCTGTGAAATTGATAATACACAGTTTATTTTACTAATTCAATTAGTTTATCAAAGGCTTCAATAAACGACTGTAAACCTTCTTGCTGTAATTTATCGCCCAGCTCAATCAGGTTAACTCCATTTTGCTCTATTTGTGCCAAAATAGTAGCTGCATTTTGAATTCCATTAGTAAGACGGCTCGCTGCATCACCGTGATCGCGATAAGCATCTAGCGTTGCATCAGGAACAGTGTTAATTGTTTCACCACCGATTAATTCTTCAATGTATAATACATCAGAGTAGTTTTTATTTTTAGTACCAGTACTTGCCCACAATAAATATTGACCTTTAGCGCCTAAATCTTTTAGCTTATTGAAACGTGGTGAGTTAAAAATCTTTTGATAGTCAAGGTACGCAGCTCGTGCTAAGTTTATCGCTGTTTTACCTTGCAAGCTTTCCGGTAATTTAGGATCAACGGCACTGTCAATACGAGATAAGAAGAAGCTAGCCACTGTTTTGATTTTATCAATCGGCAAACCTTGCTCGGCGCGTTTTTCTAATGCGCTGATATATGCTTCCCAAATTGCATTTACTTGTGGCAGTGAGAATAGCAACGTAATATTGACATTAAGTCCCAATATCACTAATTGTTCAAATGCTGCTACTCCAGCTTGTGTTGCTGGAACTTTGATCATCAGATTTGGTGCATTAACTGCATTCCATAATTCTAAAGCACTTTTTACCGTGCCATCTGTATCATGACATAAATCAGGCGATACTTCTAAGCTAACATAACCATCTTCTGTATTTGAAGATTGATACAATGGTTGCATAATCGCGCAGGCTTGCTTGATATCTTCAACTGCCATTTTCTCATAGCGCTGAAGTGGTGTAAGATTCGTTTTTTTTAATTCGCTTAGCTGTTCTTGATAGCGAGAATCACTGGAAATTGCTTTATAAAAAATAGCCGGATTAGATGTCACTCCAGCTATGCCATCCTCTTGCATCATCTTTTGTAAATTTCCAGAAGCTAGGAACTCACGTGAAATATTATCTAGCCAAATTTTTTGCCCGTGTTGCTTAATTGCTGCAATTTTGCTTGTCATTATAAATATCCTTGTTTCATAGTATGTTTTTCAAATATCTATTATACCGACAGCATTAGGGTCTAGGAGGATTTTTTTTAGTGCAGCGCAATAATTAATCTAGAGAGTAATCTAAAAATCTTATGCTATACTTATGGGAGAATTTCAATAACATTGTTTTGTCGCTGTTGCGGCGGGAGTTGTAAATGAGTAATGATTTAGATCAATTGCAAACCAAAGAGTGGTTAGATTCAGTTGATAACGTAATTGAGTATGATTCGCCGGAACGGGCTGCATATATAGTAAAAGCAGTGACAAAGCATCTGAGCGATAAAACAGGAATTCAGTTACATCAAAATATGAATACCGAGTACGTGAATACTATTCCAACGAATAAGGAAGCCATTTACCCAGGGAATAAAGACATTGAGAAAAGAATTTCGGCATATATTCGTTGGAATGCTGCTGCAATTGTAATGCGTGCTAACAAAGTAAGTAGCGAATTAGGCGGGCATATTGCATCTTATGCGGGTTCTGCTTATTTGTATGAAGTTGGTTTCAACCATTTCTGGAAAGCTCCACATGGTGAGCAACATGGAGATATGGTATTTTTCCAAGGACACTCTTCACCTGGTATCTACGCACGTAGTTTCGTTGAAGGACGTTTTAGTGAAGATCGAATTAGTAATTATCGTCAAGAATCAGCTAAAGTAGGTTTGTCTTCATATCCACACCCATGGTTAATGCCTGATTATTGGCAATTCCCAACGGTTTCAATGGGACTTGGACCTTTGATGGCAATTTATCAAGCACGTTTTATGCATTATCTCGATGATCGTGGAATTGCAAACACCAAAGGACGTAAGGTTTGGTGTTTTATCGGTGATGGTGAAACTTCTGAGCCAGAAACTTTAGGTAATTTGAATATTGCTTCGCGTGAAGGATTAGATAACCTTATTTTTGTAATGAGTTGTAATTTGCAACGCCTAGATGGACCTGTGAATGGTAATGGTAAGATTATCCAAGAAATGGAAGCGGTGTTTACTGGCGCTGGTTGGAAAGTTATCAAGGTTATCTGGGGTAAAGGTTGGGATCGTCTATTAGAAAAAGATACTGCTGGTAAACTTAAACAATTGATGATGGAAACTGTCGATGGTACTTATCAAGATGTAAAATCTAAAGATGGTGCTTATGTGCGTTCTAAATTCTTTGGCAAATATCCTGAAACTCTAGCTTTAGTTAGCGATATGACAGATGACGATATCTGGGCATTGACTCGTGGTGGGCATGACTTAGACAAGATTTATGCTGCATATTACGAAGCTGTACATAATGCTGAAGGTAAACCAGTGGTTATTCTGGCTAAAACAGTTAAAGGTTTTGGTATGAAAGGTGAGGGCGAATCGCAAAATACAGCTCACTCACAGAAAAAAATGTCAGTTGATACCTTAAAACATATTCGCAATAAATTCAATATTCCACTAACTGATGAGCATATTGAAGAACTACCATTCTTAAAACTAGAAGAAGGTACTGCAGAGTACAACTATTTACACTCACAACGTGAGAAATTAGGTGGTTACTATCCAGTACGTAAACCTGCGGTAACAACTTTGCCAATTCCTGAGTTAAGTGCATTTGAAGCGATGCTTAAAGATACTGGCGAACGCGAAATGTCAACTACTATGGCATTTGTGCGGATGTTGAATGTACTTGTTAAGGATAAAGCTTTAGGCAAGCATATCGTGCCAATTGTGCCAGATGAATCACGTACTTTCGGGATGGAAGGTATGTTCCGTCAATTAGGTATTTGGTCTCATGTTGGACAAAATTACACTCCTGAAGATGCCAGTCAGCTGATGTACTATAAAGAGTCAGTAACTGGTCAGATTTTCCAAGAGGGTATCAATGAGCCAGGGGCTATGTGTACGTGGATTGCTTCGGCAACAAGTTATGCTAATCACGGCGTGCCAATGATTCCGTTCTACATTTATTATTCAATGTTTGGTTTCCAACGGACAGGCGATTTAGCATGGGCTGCTGGTGATATGCGCGCGCGTGGTTTCATTATCGGTGGAACAGCTGGGCGTACTACTTTAAATGGTGAGGGTTTACAACATGAAGATGGTCATAGCCATATTCAAGCGGATTTAATTCCGATTTGTGAATCATACGATCCTACATTTGCTTACGAATTAGCTGTGATTATGAATCATGGGATGAAAGAAATGTATGTAGAAAACAAAGATAAATTCTACTATGTAACTGTAATGAATGAAAATTACACTCATCCAGCTATGCCTGAAGGTGTTGAGCAAGATATCGTTAATGGCTGCTATTTATTTAAAACCGTTGGTGACGCTAATGTTTCAGTTAACTTAATGGGTAGTGGTACTATTTTCCGCGAAGTTATTGCTGCTGCTGATTTATTAGCAGAGGACTTTGGCTTGAAAGTAAACGTATTCTCAACTCCATCATTCAATAAATTACACCGTGATGGTATGGCAGTTAATCGTCATAATATGTTGAACCCAACTGCGCCGCAAGCCAAAGCTTTTGTAACTAAACAGTTAGAAAAAACTGGTGCGCAAGTTACAGTTGCTTCGACTGATTACATCCGTAGTTTTGCAGATAAAATCCGTGAATTTGTTCCTGGTAAATATGTTACTTTAGGTACAGATGGTTTTGGTCGCTCTGATTACCGTGTGGCACTGCGTGAGTTCTTTGAAGTTAACCGTTATTATGTTGCGGTAGCGGCATTAAAAGGTCTTGCTGATGCAGGTTTAATTAGTGCTCAAGTGGTTGCTGATGCAATTGCCAAATATGGTATTAATGCAAATAAAGCTAATCCTTGGGAAGTTTAATAAGGATACAAATTATGCGTAAGTTATTTTTCTGTGTTGCTTTATTTAGTGCGGTGGTGTGTTATGCAGACCCGGGACGTAATCAAGGGGCGGTAAATAACTTATGCCAAAATTTGTCGGCAGCCTGTACTCAAGGGGATAATCCTTCTTGTGATGCATATAAAACTACAGGTTGTGCGTGTGATGAGAGCGGTGTGTGTACCCGCGGTAACTATTCTAATTAAAAAGGTTGAATAATGAGTGTAATTGAATTAAGAATTCCTGATATTGGTGGTCATAGCGATGTTAATGTTGCCGAAGTTTACGTTAAAGTTGGCGATACAATTAATATTGACGATAATCTGTTGATGTTGGAGACCGATAAGGCTACCATGGAGGTTCCTGCAGAAAAAGCTGGGGTAGTTACTGAAGTTTTAGTTCAGGTTGGTTCTAAAATCAATGAAGGTGATGTATTTGTCAAAGTCGAAGCTGCGGGCGCCGTTGCGGCAGCCCCAGCTGCAGCGGTAGCTGCTCCAGTTGCTGAACAGCCTGTAGTGGCAGCGACTGCACCAGCATCTGCCGCAGCGGCTAGTTCGCAAGTTGTGCCGATTATTGTTCCTGATTTGAGTGGGCATGATAATGTAGAAATTATCGAAGTTAGTGTAAAAGTTGGTGATACGATTGCCGAAGAAGACTCTTTGATTACTTTAGAAACAGACAAAGCAACAATGGAAGTTCCAGCAACTGTTGGTGGTGTTGTCAAAGAAATTAAAGTTCAGTTAGGTGGTCGGGTTAGTCAAGGCGATTTGATTCTGATGGTTGAAACTACTTCTGCAGTTGCTGTTGCAGCTCCAGTAGCAGCGTCAGCACCTGCACCAACTGCGGCTCCGGTTGCTGCTGCGCCAGCACCTGTTGCATCAGCTCCAGCTGCGCCAGCAAAAGTTGACGAAACTGCGTTTGCCAAAGCATTTGCTTCACCGGCAATTCGTAAATTAGCTCGTGAGCTGGGTGTTGATTTAGGTAAAGTTAAAGGTAGTGGTAATAAAGGTCGTATTACTGAAGAAGATGTTAAGACTTTTGTTAAAGGTGTAATGTCTGGTCAAATTGCAACTGGTGCTGCTCCTACGAATGGTTCTGGTGTTGGCTTGGATTTATTACCATGGCCGAAAGTTGATTTTGCTAAGTTTGGCGATGTTGAGCGCAAAGAAATGAGCCGGATTAAGAAAATTTCCGGTGGCAATATGGCGCGCAACTGGGTGATGATTCCTCACGTAACTGTATTTGAAAATGCAGATATTACTGATATGGAAGAATTCCGCAAACAACTAAACGAAGAGTATAAACGTGCTGAAATCAAAGTTACGCCATTAGCATTCTTAATTAAAGCTGCGGTATTTGCCTTGAAAAAATTCCCAGAGTTTAATGCGTCAATTGATGGTGATAGTATTGTTTATAAAAACTATTACAATATTGGTTTTGCTGCAGACACGCCAAATGGTTTGACCGTGCCGGTAATCAAAGATGCAGATAAAAAAGGTTTGGTAGCGATTGCGCAAGAAACTTCGGCTTTAGCCAAAGCTGCGCGCGATGGTAAATTAAAACCAACTGATATGCAAGGTGGTACATTTACAGTATCTAGTCTTGGTGGTTTAGGCTCAACAGCCTTTACTCCAATTATCAATGCTCCAGAAGTGGCTATTTTAGGGGTGTCAAAATCCTCAATTGCGCCAGTTTGGAATGGTAAAGAGTTTGCGCCACGTTTGATGTTACCTTTGTCATTATCATTTGATCATCGGATTATTGATGGTGCGTTGGCTGCTAAATTTACAACTTATTTGTCACAAATTTTGTCAGATTTACGTCGCATGGCATTATAAAATCGCCTCTAAAAAAGCCCATGATATTGTATCATGGGCTTTTTTCATAAAGTAAAGATTATCCAGCCGTAGCTAAAATTTCTTTAACTGCGACAGCATCAATATTTTGATGTTCACCTAGATTGCTACTACTGTATTTGAATAGATTAGCAACAATTTTATCTGCATCTACAGTTATGCCATAATCCGCAAACTTAGTTTTCACGCCTAAAGAATGGAAAAACTCTTCAGTTTTAATAATTGCTTGCTTGATTGCAACATCTGGATGATTATTTTCTAGCCCCCAAACATTATGTGCAAATTTGAGTAACTTTGCACTTTTATTGGTGCTTTGTTGACGCCATAGCTGTGGTGCAACAATTGCTAGTGTTTGACCGTGGTCTAAGCCATATGCAGCAGTTAACTCATGTCCAATCATATGAGTTGCCCAGTCATGGTCAACTCCGATACCGATGATTCCATTTAACGCATTGGTAGCTGCCCACATCCAATTTGCGCGTGTATCATAATCCTGAGTACCATTAACAATATCTTGCCCAACGTTGATTAAAGTTTTTAACACCGCTTCGGCAAATCCATCCTGAATCGATGAATTAACATCAGTTGTTAGATATTGTTCAGTAACATGGATAAATGGATCAATAATACCATTTTGTAATTGGCGTTTAGGTAAGCTATAGGTGGTTTCTGGGTCTAAGATTGCGAATTTAGGGAAAACTAGCGGATTCATAAACGCTTGTTTGGCACCGATGCTGCGACGTGATACAACTGCACCTGAATTCATTTCTGAACCAGTGGCAGGTAAGGTTAGAATTGCACCTAAATCAATTGCTTCATTAAACACAACATCTGGTTTGGTTAAAATATCCCAAGCATCGCCACTGTATTTAGCAGCCAGAGCGATAAATTTACTACCATCAATAATTGAACCACCACCAACAGCTAAGATCAGATCAATTTTTTCACTACGGCAAATTTCCACTGCTTTCATCAGTGTGTCATAGTCTGGATTAGCTTCAATACCACTAAATTCAATAACTTTATAGCCTTGTAATGCTTGCTCAACTTGTTGGTAAACGCCATTGGCTTTAATTGAGCCACCACCGTAAGTGAGTAAGATTTTTTTATTCGGACTAATTAATTGCGAAAGTTGTTTTATTTGCCCTTTACCAAATAGAACTTTAACTGGGTTGTAATATGTAAAATCATGCATGTGAGTCTCCTTGAGGTTAATTAGTACATGTGCAATGGGTCGGCTTCCAAATTTCTTTGATTAGCCAAAAGAGCTGCCAGCATTTGCTAGATGTCTGCCAGTAATACTATTTAAGGTTAGCCTTTCATAAATCAATATATTATGGCGCAATTATAGCATTTTATGTCAATAATATTTCATTGCTAATATTTTTATCATAAATGTTTAAGCATAAAATATCTTCATCTGGGACAACATAATTAAGACAGCTCTGTTATAATTACGTAGTATTAAACTGTATCCGAAAGAGGGGTTTGTAATGTTTAAAAGAGTTTACGTTCCGATTGATAATTCAGATATTTCTGATAAAGTATTGCAAGAAGCAATTGACTTAGTTAAGGCGACTAAAGCTGAATTAAGAATTAGCCATGTAGTCAATCTTGAACAAATTACTTTTGGGATTGAAATGGTTGGTGTTGCTGAATTAAAAGACGCCTTGTTGAATATCGGTAAAACCTTAATTGAGCAAGTAAAAGAGCGTATTGCTAAAGAGGGCGTGCCCGCAGAAGTGAAATTAATTGAAAATTATGGTTCTGATATTGGTAGTCTGATTGCCGAAGATGCTAAAGAATTCGGTGCGGATTTATTTATTTTAGGTTCACATCATTTGGGTTCATTCTCTCATTTTATTACTGGTGGAATTGCCGAAGATTTGGCACATGAGACTCAGATTCCGATATTACTTATCACTAAACATAAGCAAAGTTAGTAACTATTCTCTGGCAGTTATCAGTAGAATTTATGAGTGGGTGGCTGAGGCTGCCCATCTTTTATTTTAAGCGTATATATCATGAAAAATAATGTATTGACTTTTAGCGATCATTCACGACATTTTAAAGATTGCATTTATGTTTACCCAGTAGTATCTAGGCGCTCGCAAGGTGTGTCGCTAGGAATTAATTTAAATATCAATAATGCCTGTAACTGGCGCTGCGTGTATTGCCAAGTTGAAGGTCTGGTGCGTGGTAAGCCTGAGCGAATTGATTTGCCACGTTTAAAATTTGAGCTGGATATGATGCTGGATTGGATTGTCAATGGCAAGTTTATTCAGGAATATGCACCAGCTGGTTTGCAGCGCTTTAATGATATTTGTTTATCGGGTAATGGTGAGTCAACTTTGTCCGAGGATTTTGTTGCGGTTTGTGAAATAATCGCAGAGTTACGACAAAAATATGCTATTGGTGCAGACATAAAAACAGTATTGATTAGCAATGGTAGTGAGATTTTAAGAAAAAATGTTCAGCAAGGTCTCAAAATTATTGCCAAAAATAATGGTGAACTATGGTTTAAAATAGATCGTGCTAATCCTAGTGCAATTAATCTGGTAAATCAGGTGAGCATTGATATTAATGGCGTGATTAAACGCTTACAGTTAGCCAGCTCATTGTGTAAGACATATGTGCAGAGTTGCTGGTTTCGAGTTGATCAAATCGAACCTTCAGCCGAATTAGTTGCGGAATTTGTTGCTTTGATGGTGCAATTGAAACCGTATATTGCTGGAGTATTACTTTACTCAACCGCTAGAAATCCTGCATTAGCCGAGGGAAATAATATCTCTCAGGTTTCGCCTGAATTTTTAACTAATTTGGCGGATCAAATTGCAGAGAACGGAATTATGGTTAAAAATTATGTTTAAGTTTATATTATGAAAATTTACGTTGATGCAGATGCGTGTCCTAAAGCAATTCGTGAAATTGTTTATCGCGCGGGTGAACGGACTAAAACCGCGGTGTTGATGGTAGCAAACCATTTCTTTCAGTTACCACATTCTCAATTTGTGACTATGGTGCAAGTTCCGTCGGGGTTTGATGAAGCAGATAAATGGATTGTTGAAGCTGTGGTTGCTGGGGATCTGGTAATCAGCAATGATATTCCTTTGGCTGATCTGGCAATACAAAAGCAGGCGCGGGTAATTAATCTACGTGGTAAATTGTATGATGCTAACAATATCAAGCAGGCTTTGGCAACCCGCGATCTACTATCTGAGCTTCGTGATAATCAGCAAATTTCAGGTGGTCCACCGCCAATGAATCCTACGGCAGTAAAATTATTTGCTCAGCAGCTTGATAAGATGTTAGGACGCGGCTGAGTTTTTAACGTAAATAATTTTGTAGGCGCTGTTCTGTTATATGGCTAATTTGCTTTTTGTGTTCTGTTTCAGTGTAAATTTGACATATTAACGTATAATAGATGATAAGCTTATCGTATAATCAAGTAATTTATAATTTAAGTAGTTTTTAAGGAACAATCATGTCGACTCCATCAACTAATGAAAAGATGAATGTTAGAGATTTATCTTTTGTAGCTTTGTTTTCTTTAATTGTTGGTTCAATGATGGGGAGTGGTGTTTTTGACGTTCCACAAAATGTAGCGCATCGTGCAGGTGTTATTCCTATTAGTATTGGTTGGATCATTACCGCAATTGGGGTTTTAGCTTTAAGTTGGGCATTTGGCTACATATCTAATCAGCGCCCAGATATCCAAAGTGGAATTTATGGTTATGCCAAACATGGTTTTGGTGATTATGTTGGCTTTAATTCGGCATGGGGTTATGCTTTAAACGCACTTTTGGCTAATGCGAGTTATCTAATTTACATTTGTGCAACCTTGGGTAACTTTGCTTTGTTCAAATTTTTTGGTAATGGAAATACTATTAGTTCGCTAGTGGCAGAATCTGTGATGATTTGGGGTGTATTTTTTTTAGTCAGAAATGGAATCAAAGAAGCTTCAATTGTAAATGTAATTTTAACGATTATTAAAGTACTGGTTTTGGCAAGCATCATTATTGTTTTTGTTTTAGCATTTAATTGGGCAAAGTTTAAAACGAATCTACATCTTGAACCACATCTGGGTAATTGGTTTGATCAGGTCAAAAGTACGATGTTGGTAACCGTATGGGATTTTACCGGGATTGAAGCGGCTTGTATCTTTGCACTACGCGCTAAACGTATGAAAGATGTAATTAGAGCGACCATGCTGGCTGCAGTTGTAGTGTGTTTAATTACTTCCTTGATTTCTGTATTACCATTTGGTATTTTGTCTGCACAGGAAATTAGGGAACTTCCTACACCATCTACGGCAGGGATACTAGCACAACTTTATGGTGAGAATAGTGGCAATTTAATTCGAGCGGCTGTAGTTATAAGTGTTCTTGGTGCTTTACTTGCATGGACGTTGCTGGCGAGCAATATGTTTTATTTGGCATCTGAAGATAAAACTATGCCTAAATCATTTATGAAACTTAATGCAAATAATGTACCAATTAATGCGTTAGTTATTAGTAGTATCGCAGCACAGGTATTTATTGTGGTTGCATTTTTTACCAATGCAGTTTATTTGGCAATGATTCAGTTAGCAACAAGTTTGGTTTTATTACCATATTTATTATCGGCAATGTTTGCACTCAAATTAGTTATTGCCGAAGGTAAAATTGATCGCCTATCATTTATTAAAGGTGTCTTGGCAGTATTATACGGCGTTTGGCTAGTTTATTCTGGTGGAATGATGTTCTTAGCTTTGTCATCTTTATTATACTTGGTTGGGGCAATTTTTTATTTTATTGCACGAAGAGAGCAGTCCAAATCACTATTTGATAATAAATTTGAAGTTGGCTTGTTTATTGTTTTGATTGTGATTACAGTTGCTTCATTTGCAGATTGGTCACAAGCATTTATTACTGGTCAAATTGGTTAATGTCGTAGGGCATCTGGCTTAGTTACGATCTGGATGCTCTAAGTTCACATGCGCCTCTTCGGGATAAATCATACAAATGGGTGCATTAGCGCAGCGTCTAAGACACCCTAACCATGATAAGTCATCCCAAAAAAATTAGCGATTGCTAGGGGTTTCTACAATTAACATTACAATTCTCTTCACAAATGGTAACACTACTAGTAATACCGGGAAGGCAATCGGAAAAGAAGTCACCCATGCACTAAACCATGCGTACAATGAGTTGTAACTAATACCTAAATTCTTGAATGTAGCGATCCCTGAGACGATGAATGTCATAAATAGAGATAGAATTAAAGGCATTACGAAATTAACATACTTTGCGGGGATTTTTTTAATCATTACCGTTCTTTCTATAAAAATGCAGCCGCACAATACAATACCATACGGCATTATAATAGTGCGTTGAATAACGGTAACGCTTACGATTAGTTTGAATAAACTACGAGGAGATTTTATCAAAGGCAAGCGGCTTTTGTCAAGTCGATAAATGTTAGATTTTTAAAATTTATAATCTCTCCTAATCTGCAAATACTAAGTCATTTTTATGTTACAATGCTGGCAAATTTTTGGTTCCTCTTTGTCCGTTTTATGATTATTTGCTTGAATTTATTTGGTTTATTTGGTTGTGACTATGCATGATTTAGAAATTTATTTTTTATTAATTGGTGTGATTATTCTGGTGAGTTTTATCGCAAATAAAGTTAAAATTGCCTTACCTATTTTATTAATGATAACCGGATTACTTATTGGCTTTTGCTCCACTGAGGCTTTGGTTAGCGTTAGTCCTGAAATGGTATTTTTAATTTTCTTACCACCATTATTATTTGAAGCTGCGTTCAATGTTTCTTGGCACGAATTTAAAGCCTTTCGTAAACCGATATTTTTCCTAGCCATTGGCTTGGTTATCTTTACTGCTTTGTGTGTAGCACTTACAGTTCATCTGCTTATTCCTGAATTTTCTCTACTCACTGGGTTGTTATTAGGTGCAATTGTGGCGCCACCTGATGCAGTTGCTGCTACCAGCGTTACTAAAAATCTTCCAGTCCCAAAACGTGTAACGACAATTCTAGAAGGTGAAAGCTTAGTAAATGATGCCTCATCTTTGATTTTATATCAATTTGCGCTTTTGGCAATCACCAGTGGTAAATTGAGTTGGGTTAGTTTGCCCCTTAATTTTATTGTTATGTCAGGTGGTGGTGTATTGCTTGGTTTGTGCGCATCATTTCTTTTTATTTACTTGCTTAAGAAACTAGATGAGGCAACGATAGTTACAATCATATCACTACTTTTGCCAATGATTATCTATGTTTTAGCTGAGAAGTTACATATTTCAGGTGTGTTGGCTGTTGTTAGCTGCGGTTTACACTTGTCTTGGCATGCTTCAGAAATAACTTCATTTCAAATGCGCTTCAGAATGAAAGAATTTTGGGAAGTTTTGATTTTTGTACTTAATGGTATAATTTTTATTTTACTCGGTCTGCAATTACCAGAGTTAACCAAGCAGTTTGATAGTCAACAATTATGGCATTTAATTGGCTATGGGTTTATTATTAGTCTGGTTGTAATTATCGCGCGGATAGTATGGGTGTATCCTGTGTCATATATTAACGTCTCACTACACAATAAATATAATGAAGAAAAAATTGTGCTTGGACCTAACTTTAATAAACACTTATTTGTAATTGCCTGGTCTGGAATGCGTGGAATGGTTTCATTAGCAATTGCAATGGCGTTACCTCTAACTTTGCTTGATGGTATTATCTTGCCAATGCGCAATGAGATAATTCTATTAGCGTTTGTGGTAATTAGTATAACTTTGATTTTGCATGGACTTAGCTTGCCACTGGTAATTAAAAAACTAAAACTGGCTCCTGAGAGTGAGGAGTTGGCGGAGCTTGAGCGTAAATTACGCCATCAGATTTTTATTGATAGTTTGGAATATCTCGATAATGAACTGATTAATCATTATCCATCCGCAATAATTGATGATGTTAAGCAAAAAATTGTCGATGAACTTAATTATCACGTGATTGATGAGCCAATAAGCAAAGATTATATAGCACAAAGACTAAGAGCGGTTGATGACCTAATTGCCTTTCAGCGCAAACTATTACGAGATATACATCGTAACTATGACTATGGAAGTACTGAAACTATTCGTAAAATCGAGGCTGATATTGATGTGCATAGTCTTTTAATTCATTCTAAGCTAAATGGTAGTGTGCAAAACTCGCATTAGTATTTTATTTCCAAAAGCTTGTCTTGGTTGGTTGTTTAAATTATTTTCTATGTTGGCGACTTTTTTATCGCTGAGTTCCCTGAAATCAATTTTCTTTGGATAGAAATTTCTGATTAATCCATTTGTACTCGTTAAATCCGCGTTTCCATGAACTGTATGGGTTGGCAAAATATACCTTTGCTCCGGTGATTTGTTCTAGCTGTTCGTATATGTAAGCTCTGTCCTGATTCAATGCTTGATTCTGCAGCGCTCCAAACAAAAAGTTACTCACTACTTCTGAAATTTTAGGTTATTTGTTACTGTTGTCTGCTCAATTGTAAATTATCGGGTAACTACGATATATTATTGTTGTATAAAATAACACTTAGCTTGATTTATTGTATTTTTCTATTGTATTTGATTGTCGTATTTTGACTAATCTATTAAAATATTAAATAATACAGTGTGATATGTGTGATGTAAATTGTCAATCGTCAAAATTGGCGATTGTTGAAATTTACATGGGTGGCTACAATATTGATTGGAAGTATTATTTTGTCAATATTTAAAGGGAACTTTATGATGAAAAAGCGCTTATTGGTAACAACAATTAGTTCAGCTCTAATGTTAACTGCTTGTAATAATGGTGGAGGTAATCCAAATGGTAGTAATATCAGCACTACGTCCAGCAAAAGCACGACAGCAGCAGTAAGTCAAACATTAGTAACTCCTGATGGAACTTGGACTGGTGCTTTTTTTACAAATTGGCATCAGTGGCGTGATTCAAAAGTTAGCAATGAAGGTGCTGGAAAAGTAAAACATCTTGATATTTTTGATATTAAAGCTCCTAGTTATATTAGCTATGCTTTCTTTGCGCCTAAAGTAAGTTCAGATAGCGCCAGTACTCAGGGTTATGGTGGCGGAGCAATTGGTTCTGGTTGGTCTAGTCAGGCAAATGGTACTATAGGTGATTTAGATAATGCTTATGAAGCAAATATTGCCCAAAATAATTATACTGAATTAGGTAAATTCAAGAAAGCTAATTCAGGTACTTTATTGATTGCTTCTGTTGGTGGCTGGTCTTACACGGCTAGATTTAGTCAGTTTGCAAAAGATGCTAATTATGACGTAAATTCAGCTACTGCTAAAGCATTTCTTGACTCTTCTGAAAAACTACTAAGAGGTACACTAAGTCTTTCTGGCGGTGCAACTTATCCAAAATTTGATGGTATAAATATTGATTGGGAGTATCCTGGGTATGGACATGATGGTAGTATTCCATCTTCAAGAGCAAAAGAACCGGAGTTTTTTAAGGCGCTGGTTTTAGAATTACGTAAACGTGTTGATCTAGTTAAGTCTGATACTGGAACAACCAAAGTCCTGACCGTTGCTCTACCTATTGCACCAGCAAAGATGACTGGTAAAAATTCAATCAATTGGTCTGATCTTAAAGATACCTTTGACTGGATTGATTTGATGGCCTTTGATGCGCATGGGCAATTTGATGCTGCTGATTCTAATTTGATGAAAGCCATGGACCAAGCTCCAACGGGGGAATTGGTTAAGGCAATTAATTTCCTACTTGATTCTGGGGTAGATTCTCGCCGAATTGTTCTTGGTTCTCCAAACTATACCCGTCAAATGCTTATTGTTGATAAACCATTTGCTTCAAATAGTTATGGTTATCTTGGTAATATGGACCCGACAAAAATTGGGCTTGCGGTTTATAAGCCAATGCTATTTACTGATGCGCCAAATGCTGAAGATTATTATCCAGCAGGGGGAATGGTTGATAATACAGGAGTTTATAGTTATAATTGTATTCAATATAAACTGGGTAAGTTGTCTTCAGATTATTGTCCGGCTCCTGATTCAACTGCAAGTATAACAGATAATAGAGGACTTTTTGGACAGCCTCTTCCATCTGATTTACAAGTAACCGAGATCGCTGGAGCTAGTGCGGATTTAGGTGTCGGTCACGCTTGGGCATTTGATCAGAGTTATAATGTGGTCAAATCTCCTGCTGCCATAGCAAATGCTATCGTTGATATAAATGCAAAATATAATGGATATTCGGTATTTAGTTATGATACGCCAAGTACACTTGGTCAAAAGATTGATAAAATTGTAACGCCATATAAACTTGGAGGTATATGGTTTTGGGATATTCATAACGATACCTATAAAACTGCGGATAAAGATAGTTCTTTATATATAGCGGCAACTAATAAATTAGGTACCAACACTCAAAATACTGGATCTGGTGGCGCAAGTGGAAATACTTGTACGACTGAAGAATGGAGTGCGAATAATGTATATACGGGAGGGGCACAAGTAGCATATAGTGGCATAATTTATGAGGCTAAATGGTGGACACAAGGTGATAATCCAGCAAGTAGTGGACAATGGGGGGTATGGAAGTTAGTTTCTGAATGTGCTTCTACGCCAACTCCGACTCCGACTCCAACTCCGACTCCGACTCCGACGCCATCAAGTGGTTATCCTGCATATTCTTCAAGTGAGAAGTATTCTGCAGGTAGCAAGGTTACTGGTTCTGATGGTAAAGTATATCAATGTAAGCCTTGGCCGTATAGTGGCTGGTGTAATATCTCTGCTTATGCACCAGGGACTGGCTCTATTTGGTCTGATGCATGGACTTTGATTAAATAAATCTAATTCTTACTAAAGCAACCATTTATATGGTTGCTTTTTTGCATATTTAAGTTAACTTTATTTAAGCAGTTTTATTGTAGGACAATTGAAGATTTCTATGGGTAAATGTAGTCAGAGGATGTGGTCAAGTTAAGTTGAAAAATTATATTTTGCGTATATCTATGAGTACTAAATTATGTATGAAAGCCCTTCATTTGATAAATATAAGTGTTACCGTTCTCTATTTCAATTATTCCCTGAGAAATAATTTCCTCAATTTTAATGCAATATTTACTAATATGATTAATGCAGGAACTTCTACTAATGGACCAACTACGCCTGTAAATGCTTCAGGTGAACTTAATCCAAATGTAGCAATCGCAACAGCAATCGCCAATTCAAAATTATTCCCAGCAGCAGTAAATGCAAGAGTTACTGACTGTGAATAATCCGCCTCAAGTTTTTTACTAATAAATAATCCCAATACAAACATTATGCCAAAATAAATAACCAATGGAATAGCAATTTTTATTACATCGAGTGGAATTGATAATATTACTGCACCCTTTAGGCTAAACATCACAATGATGGTAAATAGCAAGGCAATGAGTGTTAGGTATCCAATACGATTACAGAATGTTTGTTCGTACCAAGCCAGTCCTTTGATTTTACTTAACACCCAACGAGTAATAAACCCCGCAAGAAACGGTATGCCTAGATAAATAAAGACACTCTCTGCAATTTGACCAATGCCAATATCTACATGATATGAATGCAAGCCAAAAAATGGAGGCAACCAATAAATAAAGATCCAAGCATAGAGACTGAATAGGAATACTTGAAAAATACTATTAAAAGCTACCAGCCCTGCACAATACTCACGATTTCCACCAGCTAAATCATTCCAGACAATTACCATTGCAATACATCGAGCTAACCCGATTAAGATTACGCCAATCATATAATTTGGTTCGTTATGTAGAAAGATTAAAGCAAGGCTAAACATTAATATTGGACCAACAATCCAATTTAAGAATAATGATACCCAGAGTATTTTAGTGTTTTTGAAAACCAATGGCATTTCAGCATAGTTAACTTTAGCTAATGGTGGATACATCATTAGTATCAAACCTATAGCAATTGGAATATTAGTAGTTCCAATACTGTAATCATTAATTAATGTTGGTAATGAAGGTATAAACTTTCCTAACATTAAGCCAATAAACATAGCGAGGAATATCCACAAAGTCAAATAACGTTCAACAAAAGCTAATTTTTTCATTCCCACCCCCTAACAAGCTGAGGCAAATCAGTTTGTAAATAAACTTTAATTTCATCACGAACTTTACGATAGATAGCTAATTTTTCTTCTTCTGAAGCTAAGTTAGTCGCCAACTTTGGTGGGTCTTGGAATGAATGATGTAATTTTTGAGCTAATCCAGCAAACAGCGGACATGACTCATTGGCGTGGTCGCAGACAGTTAAAACTACATCAAATTTAATATCTTTTAATGTATCGACATGTTTACTACTCTGGTTGGACATATCCAAACCAAGTTCGTTACATACCTTAAACGCATATAGGTTCATGCCATGGGTTTCTATGCCTGCGGAATAAAAATTATGCTGAGGGTATAAGCTACGTGCAATAGCCTCTGCCATTTGACTACGACAAGAATTTCCAGTACATAGGAATAATATATTTAGCACGATGATTCCTTATTTAATAACAGGTTTAGTTTGCTTACTTGTTGATAGAGGTTTTCATTATCAATAGCTTTTATTAATTCGACCATTTGTTTGCCAAGAGGGCTGAGCTGGTAGTGCTTCCATTTGCTTAGCTTAAAAGTCATGACTAATTCACTGCTTTCTAATTCTTTTAGATGGCGAGATAAGTTTGAGTTAGATAAATGAAAACATTCTTCAATATGGCATAGGCAAATATCAGGATTTAATGAAATTAATAATAGTATCTCTAATCTTGTCCGTTCACCTAGAGCCTTAAAAATTTTTTCCATATAGTTAGCTTCTTTTTTATAATTAGATTTATTATCACTGCATGATTATAGCATGTTTGCACAAACGTACAAATATAATTGAGTAGTTATGCTATAAAAAAACTCAGGGGGTAACCCTGAGTTTTTGTTCTTTCTTGGTAACTCTATAACAGAAAATATTGATGAATACTTCGCCATTTGGGGAAATCTTTTGGGTGCATCCTTCATTGGTAATCATTTTTTAATATGTATAGTATTCTACAAAATACTTCATAAGCGTCTAATTTTCTCGGTTTTGTCTTATTAAGTGCAGATTTTAAATCCTCCCTGATTAATTTAAATTATTCTCGTGTGATATTACTTGGGTGGTCTAACATAATTTATTTGGAGTTATTTTAACCTAAGTAAATTAATCTTGAACAGGTTCTTAGACTTCTCTTGCTACTGCTAATTTCATACGGTGTTATTTCTTGCGTTTGTAATATATGCAAAACAACACTTAGTTTTTGTATCCGCGTTGATTATGACAGAGAATTAGTGTTGCTACTTATGTAATTCGAAGAACTCTATTCCTGTCAGTAAGTTACAATTAATAATGTTTGTAAAGTATTTAAAATAATTACCAGTTAGGGAAACTAACTGGTAATTATTAGGAGTCACTTAGTATCAAATAGTTAGGTATTAAGAGATACTAATAAATTATATACTCGAATTTTTATTCGGAAAGTTACATGGAGTAAATAGCAAACTGTGTTTTAGTCGGAGACATAACACTTCCTGCATTTTGTCCATTACCCATAACACCATTGGCATTTCCTCCCCAACAGTATATGTTTAGATTTTGATCAAGTGAACAAGAGGTTACACCATTTGATACTATACTTATTGCTGGAGTTTGCAGACTAGTTTGAATCGAGGTATTTGTATCGTTATTGTTACCATTACCTAAAACACCATAGTCACCATAACCGCTTGCATAAAGTAAACCATCCCTAGTTAACGCAAACATAATACGGTTCTTACCCATTACGATATCAAATATATTAGAAGGAAATCCAGTTAGAACAGGGCTAAGTTGTTTGTCATGATTGCCGATACCAAACATGCTGCTGGCATCACCACCCCAACAATACATCTGATTATCTGAGCCAAGTGCACATGAATCATAACCGCTACTTACTACCTTAGTGGTTTTAATACCAGCTGGCATATTAACTTTTACAGGTAAGTAGCTATCTGTTGTATCTTTACCATCGCCTAATGCGCCCCAAGCATCACTACCACTAGCGTAGATATCACCATCTTTGGTTATCATAAATAGATCTGAATAACCACCAAGCACGATATCTGACACTGGTTTGTTTAATTTAACCTGAACTGGAGTGTCATATTCTTTTGTATCTCCGACACCAAACATACCGTGGGCATTACCACCCCAGCAGTAAACATTTCCATTTTTTGTAAGGGCACAAGCATCATCACCTTCATCATTTAAACTACTTTTTACTATTTTAATTGCATATTCTGAATCGGGTAGCAAGACTTGTACTGGAGTTGTAACATTTGCAGTGCTACCATTACCTAAAATACCATAATTACCTTTCCCGCTTGCATAAATTTGACCATTATTTGTTAATACTAATGATGTAAGATCACTTGTTATAACCATATCTTTTGCGCCAGAAGGGAATTTAGTTAATCGTGGAGTAAGAACGCTACCATTTGTATCGCCTGTTCCTTGTAATCCAGTTCCATTGCCACCCCAGCAGTATACTTGTGCGTCAGTACCAATTGCACATGCGACATTTCCAGTGTCATTGCTTACTACTTTCACGGCTTTAACAGGCATTTGAACCTTTACAGGTGTGTTGCTATCTGCGGTACTACCATTACCTAAAACTCCGTAATAACCTTTTCCACTAGCGTAGATATCACCTTCTTGAGTTAGTACGAATGTGTTTCTAGTGCCACCTTGAACTATGGCAGGAGTTGCAATATTATCGGCACATTGATCAATTTCAGTCCATGGTTGTCCGCTTCCTGGATATACGCCATTGTGTTGTGCGGGATTGTCTCCCTGTGTCCACCAATTATTTCTATATTCTTTACCTAAATAACTAACAACTTGACCAGGGTTTGCGTAGGGTTTTTTATTATCCCACTCAAGAAGGCTATTACAGATGTTTGAAGGAGTAATACTATTAATATTCTTAGTAACTGTGGTATTTGTAGTTAAGTTTGCATTGTTCTTTGAAATATCTGGCGTATTTGAAGGTTGGTTAGCAGCACCACCGCTATTACAGCCAAATAAAGCAGAGGAAAGAATTGCAGATAGCAATAAATTAGTACTTTTTTTCTTCATTTTATAGTGTCCTTTATATGAAAAAGTTAATAAATAAACGGTCCAGATATTAATTTGACAATATCTCATCTGGAGCTAATTGTTTACGAATGCATGTGTTTAGAGCCGAATTATATAAAATTAGGTTAAACGTGTATATCACCAAAATTGGTGATATACACGTAGCAAGAAGATAAGTTATGATCTCGTGGGTAGAAAATTAATGAGTTAGATTGTTCGATTTTTGTAACATTAACATCAGCAAAAAGCAAACGTATCAGTATGTTTTCTGTATAGATGTTGAATTAATAGCAATAACTGTAAAATGATCTCAGGTTCTATGAAAGAATAAAAAGGTTTAAATGATGAAAAAATTTATTACTAACGATATTTTTAATTTTTTAAGGACAACGCGATGAAAAAACTCTTAATGTCACTTAGTTTGACTCTAGCTATGAGTAACACTGTATTTGCGTCAACGGATACACCAGTTGATTTTCCACAAAATCTAATCTTTGTATCTCCACATCCTGACGATATATTATTAACTTTTGCTGGGTTGATTGATAATAACGACGGGTTTACTAAGCATAATATATCGCATAGCGTGATATTTACTCTATCACAATGGACAGAAAATGCCAATCCCAAAGATTTATCTGATAATCGTATCACTAAGGTAAGCATGCAACGTTATGTCGAAGAAAACGCTGCCGTTAATGAAATGTTCAGATATAAAGCACGGATAGAAACATATGGCTACCCTGATGCTCCAATTCGTCACTATGAAGGTCCTAAAACTTTAGGCGGAGCTCCTGCGGGGAACTTCAGTACATTTAGAGCTCAAGAAATCTCAATTTACGAGCAATTAGTACCCGTATTTGAGAATAAACTACAGACGCCTAGCTGTGCAATGTTTGTATTAATGGCAAATGGCAGTCATATAGATCATTTTATCGTTCGTGAAGCAGTAATCACTGCAGTAAGGCGCCTGGGTAGTAAAGCAAGCTGTAAAATTTACTTTGGAGAAGATCAACCTTATACAGGGATAGATCCAAAAGGCTCAATGAAACAAATGACAGCCATACAACAACGCTTAAATCTACAAAAAATTCCTTATAACATAGATCATGGCAAGAAAATTGCAGCCTTCGCCAAGCACTATATTTCACAATATAGTGATGATTATGGAGTTGGTATCAATAAATGGGCGGAGATAAATGGAGGGAAAGAAGATTTATATTATTGGGATCCTAAGTATTATAACAATAAGAATACAATTGAGCCTTCATGTACCAAAGAATTTTGTAAATAGTTTTTTGAGAATCTATTTGGAGTGCTAAAGCTTTCTCCAGTATGTCGAGTGATTATAGGTTTTATCTATGTAACTGATTACTTGGAAAATTTTTGACCTATGTAATCAACTGCCGCCTGATCTGTTACTATGATGCATGGTTTCCATAGTGAATCAGGTATTGTTTGAAAGAATCCATGTTCAATAGCAATGTGGTATAGCGCCTTAGTACTTGCTCCTGCAATATCAAATTTAGCGCATAAGTTCCGAATTATTGTAGCTATTGTATTTCTGGTTATTCCTAGAATTTGTGCGCATTGTTCCTGATTTATATTGTTTGAAATCAGGAACATTACTTCTTCTTCTCTTTTGGTTAGTTTTTTATTATTTTGAAGAGCGGTGCTGGCTTGTTTCGTAAAATTTCTATCATCAAGAATTAAATAGTCGTGAATTCGAAACAGATTAATTTCACTACTAAATGTTTGTAAGGCAACTATTTCTTTTCCCTGATAGTATAGTGGTGTGAAGGTAACCAAATATGTTCTAAGCTGATTGTTATACGGAAGCATGTCAATGTAGCTTACTATTTTCCCCGAAGTAAAGACATATTCCTGTAATAGAAACAGCTTATGAACATATTCGTGGATCTGCTTTGCATTTTCTGGCGTATATGCGTTTTGAAAAATTGCTCTTGCAACTTTAGGGTCATTATACATTGTTAATGTTAGTTTAAATTTTACCATTTCCTCCCAGTTATCAAAGCCAAAAGCTCGGGCAGATAGGTTGGTACAAATTATTATTTCATAATTAGTGTTTATAATTGATGAATAAAAATTCTGAGTAACAAGTGGTTTAAAGTTAGTTACAATTATTTTATCTATATACTCTTGATTTGTCATTGTTAGATTCTTAAAACATTGGCAATGTTGTGGTACTGTCATACATTATTTTAACATAAGATCCTGATTTGTAATTTTGTATTCAAATTTACTATTACCCCTGGTCTAAAATTCAAAGAGCTTGATTTTCTATACCTGAAAGTAATTTATCAGAGATGGCTATCTAAGCAAGTTAAGCATAGTTAATAAACTAGCTCCTAGCAATGATGAGCGCTCACCATTCCAGCCATACAAATCATTTGGTAAGTTTGCATTATCCTTAAACGGCATTTCTAAAGTATATGCCAGACAATCAAACTGATTTCCAACCCATTTAGTGCCCACTGTAGCTGATTCACTACTAAAGTGTCCTTTAGGGTAACCAACTTTAGTTTGATAGTCTGGGTTAATTAATGGGAATAATTCTTCAAATTGTTGTTGTAATGCATTTTGTTTAGTACTAAAGCTAGGATTATCTTCACAACCCGAGGTAAAGACAAATGGAAGTGCTTCATCACCATGAATATCAAAGAATATATCAACTCCAGTCTCAAGCATTTTATTGCGCGTATGATAAACTTCAGGTGATTTATCAATACTTGGAGTCAACCACTCGCGGTTTAAATTAGTTCCTGTGGTATTAGTGCGTAAATTGCCATGATACGCGCCATCTGGATTCATATTAGGAACTAAATAGAATACATGGTTTTTTAGTAAGTTAATGCTCACTGCATCTTGTTCATCGCATAAACGATAAATTAATCCTTCCATAAACCATTCCGCCATGCTTTCTCCTGGATGTTGACGGGCTGTAATCCATACTTTGCGTTCTGCCTTGGGATTACCAATAATCAATAAATCTAAATTACGCCCTTCGGCAGTTTGTCCGATAATTTGGTGTTGAACATTTTCACATTCATTAGCAAAACCGATTAATTCCAAATGGCGAGCATAAGAATATGGCTCAAAATAGGCAAAATAGATGCTATTGCATTCTGGGGTTAACGACCAGCTTAGCGTGTTATTGGCAAAGCTACTATCAATGCGAAACCAGTTTTGATTATCGTAGCTGGCACAAACATTATAACCATCCCACCCATCAGGGTAGGCAGTTTTATCCAGACCCTCAAGACTTAAATTCAACTCTTGTCCTCTAACATTGCTAAGTTGAAAATAAAACCATTGCGCAAAATGTGAATTGGTATCGTTGCGGATTCCAAAGCGTAAATTTTGCGGATTGCTTACATCATGAACTACGATACTTCCAGCATCAAATTTTGTATTAACCGTTATCATAAAATTTCCTCTGTTTGACATTTTGCGCATGAACCAGTTATTTCTACTGGATTGGCAAGTTTAAAGTTATGTGTTTTACTTATTTCTAGTAAAGCCCCTGTTATCTGTGGATTATGTATCTCTGTTTGATTGCCACATTTTTGACAGATCAATATCTGGCAGTGGTGATCATGTTTACAATAAAGATGAGCGCACAATTTGTAGGTGTGATTGAATGCTATTTTATGTATCAAGCCAGCATCCGTAAGAAACTCAAGTGCACGATGAATTGTCATGCGATTTGCTTTTGGGTTTACTTTTTGTAAGTCGATTAAAATTTCATTTGCGGTTAATTGATCCGGTGTGGTTGCAATTATCCTAATAATCAGAGATCGCTGATTAGTTAGCTGAATATTTTTTGACTTACAATAGTCAATGATTGTTTCAAATTTAGGTTGCATATAAAGGTAAATACTTAATTATGTTAATGACAATATTATAAATCTAAATCCAGTTAGGTAAGTGTTTAATTTTATTCTTGTATTTTCCCATATATTTTCCTAATATTATGTTATAATGTTACACTGTAACATAAAAGTATTATAAAGGTAAACTAGATGAAAAAATTATTACCCGTTATTTTAATGGTAGCTAGCGGGTTTTCTTATGCAGATGAGCAGCAAACGGACCAAGTGGTTACTCAGGAAAAAGAAGCAGAAAGCCAACCAGAGACAACAGATAACGGTTATATCTTTAGGGGTAATTATACCCAGAATCCATATGTTGGTATGCCAAGTGGTGGCGGTACTCAAAATATCAGTGAGAGTGAGTTTGCTCGAGATAATGTTGCTCAAAAATGGTTTACAGATGGAACATGGAATGTTTTTGGCGCTGCCAGTTATGTCGATCAAAATGGTGCCAATAACTATGGTTACGCCGTAAATATCTTTGGACAAACAGGGCAAGTCGCAGGGTTTTCCTTTGGTGGTCTATTGACTGTTGCCAATCCGTTTTTCAGTAGTCAGTGGAATCCCGCTGAACCAGAGAATCAGGCGCAAGGACTTTCAGTTGCACAACAGGTTACACCACAGGAATTATTTGCGGAGTATCAGTACTCAAATATTATTCAAGCAGATGCTGGATGGATCGGAATTAGTAATAGTCCATGGATGACTTATTACCAGAATAACGCACTAAATATGGTAACCTATCAAGGAGCAATAGTAAATGTAAATCCGGGAGGTGGTTGGTTATTAACTGGATTTGCAATCAATGGTGCACAGCTACTTGGTGAGCAAGGTTTCAGTCAACAGACAATGTACAACAGTAGTTTTGATAATGGTACGGGTACTGGAAATATTGGAGATGCAGGTAGTTCATCTACGGTAGCGGCGGGTGCTAGTTGGAGTACTCCAGGACAGATGCTGAGTTTCCGCCTATGGGGATATGCATTTGCTGATTACGCAAATATGGCATATGCGGATACGACTATAAAACTTCCTATCAATGACGATCTTGGATTTACTCTGGGTTTTCAGGGAGCGATGCAAGGGCAAAATGGAGATGGGAATATTCTTAACAATAATGGGTATGGTAATAGTGTAAGCAGCAACATGGTTGGTACTCAACTTGGCTTTAATTACTCAATATTTGGTCTTCAATTGGGTTATAACAATATCTGGGGTCCATCAGATGGATATGAAGCTGGCGGCTTGGTTTCACCATATACTTATCAGTATGCAACTGATCCATTGTATACAACTGGATGGATTCAGGGGATGATTGAAAGATCATCTGGACAAGCTTATAAAATTGCCCCATCTTTGAGTTTACTTGATAATAACTTAATCATATCGCCTAGTTATCAATATTATGCAACAACATTAGTTCCAGCAAGTAGTGAATATGATCTTCAAGTGAGCTACAGTATACCACAGGTTAAAGGGTTAACATTCTTTGGTGGTTATGGTTATGTTACCAACGCCGATTCCGATGGTAACGGCGTTTATCAGGGGCAGCTAATGGTTAGTTATTTATATTAGTTAGAGTCTAATAGTAAATAGTAGATAAATAATGTTACTTTGTAACAGAAAGGTGTATAATTATGATGAAATTACCTGTGACAGTATTGTCTGGGTTTCTTGGAGCTGGGAAAACAACTCTTTTGAGTAATATTTTAAATAATCGTGAGGGATTAAAGGTTGCGGTTATTGTTAATGATATGTCAGAAGTTAACATTGATGCAGCAATCATTGAAAAAGGTGAGGCTAAATTATCCAAAACCGATGAAAAACTGGTTGAAATGTCAAATGGCTGTATCTGTTGCACTTTGCGCGATGATTTGCTAGTGGAGGTTGAGAAATTAGCCAGTAGTAACAAATTTGATTATCTGCTAATCGAGTCTACGGGTATATCAGAGCCACTTCCAGTTGCGGCAACTTTTGCGTTTCGTGATGAAAATGGTAAGTCGCTTTCAGATGTTGCCAATCTTGATACCATGGTGACGGTTGTTAATGCTGAAACTTTACTTAAAGATTATAGCTCGGATATGTTTCTCAAAGATGTTGGGGAAAGCCTTGGAGAAGATGATGAACGAAGTCTCGTGAATTTACTAGTTGACCAGATTGAGTTTGCCAATGTAATTATTGTCAATAAGGCTTCTCTTCTTGATAAAGATGAGTTAGAGCAGGTTATCTCAGTTATAAAAGGTCTCAATCTGACAGCAAGATTACGTATTACTGATTACGCTCAGGTAGAATTAAAAGAGATTTTGAATACTGGACTATTTGATTATGACGAAGCCAGTCGTTCACCATTATGGGCTAAAGAGTTAAACGGCGAACATGTTCCTGAGACTGAGGCTTACGGGATTACTAGCTTTGTTTATCGAGCAAGAAAACCTTTTCATCCCAAGCGATTTTACGAGTTTCTTGAAAGTGATTGGGGTAGTGTTATCCGGGCAAAAGGGTATTTTTGGTTAGCTTCGCGTAATGATTGGGTCGGGCAAATTGCCCAAGCTGGAATGGCGGTACAGCATGAGGCTGTAGGTATGTGGTGGGCAAGTTGTCCGGCAGAAGAGCTTGATGAAGAAGCATTAATTGAAATGCAGAAAGATTGGGATCCACGCTGGGGCGATCGTCGCCAGGAAATGGTTTTTATTGGCATTGGAATTGATAAAGAGAATTTAATTTCAAGATTAAATAGCTGTTTACTGAATGACTCTGAAATGAATCAAGGAGTTGATGCTTGGCTGAAGTTTGAAGATCCATTCCCACGCTGGGCATTTGTTGATGAGTAATATACTCTATCAATTTTACGCTTCGAAGAATCAAATATTTCGAGTATATTTCAATTTATTAGAAAATAATTTTATAAAGGTCTTTAATATGAAAAAATTAGGTTTAGTAGCATTACTATCAATTTTAGGTGCTAGTTCTTTTGCTGCAGAAGTAAATATTGTCGCGGCTGAAAATTTCTATGGTGAATTGGCTAAGGAAATTGGTGGCTCGGCGGTTAGTGTACAAAGTATTATCAGTAATCCAGATGCTGACCCACATTTATTTACAACTTCTCCTTCAACCAGTAAAGCATTAGGACAAGCACAGATCATAATCTATAATGGAGCTGATTATGATAGCTGGATTAATCAAATGCTAACTGGTGTTGATAAATCTAAAGTTACGGTGATTAATGTTGCTGATCTGGTAGGTGTAAAATCTGGACAAAATCCGCATCTATGGTATAAGCCAGAAACCTTTCCTAAACTAGCAAAATTATTAGCTGAACGAATTAATCAGCTTGAACCAGCTGCTAAAACACAGACTAATGCTAATTTACAAAAATTTAATCAGGAACATCAGCAAGTAACTCAGAATATTGCAGCAAGCAAAGCTAAATATGCAGGCACACAAGTTACTGCTACTGAGCCAGTTTTTGGTTATATGGCTGATGCGCTAGGCTTAAAAATGGAGGGATTGGATTTTCAATGGAAAATTATGAATGATAGCGAACCAACTCCTAAGATGATTGCGGATTATCAAAACCTAATCACCTCTAAAAAAGTTAAGGTGCTTTTTTATAATAATCAAGTATCCGACTCAATTACCAAAAATATGCAGAATTTAGCACGTAAAAATGGTGTTGCAATAGTTGGTGTCAGCGAAACTATGCCCGCAAATACAACAATCAATGCTTGGCTAAATCAAGAGATTAGTGCTACTAATACAGCATTGGCAAAGTCACGCTAAGATGATTATTTGTAAAGACTTGATTTTAGGTTATGATAAGCCGATTACACCCAAATTTAATCTAACGATTGATGATAATCAATGGATTGGGATTATTGGTAAAAATGGGGCTGGTAAATCTACCTTTATGAAAACCATCCTTGGGAACTTAGCACCTAACTCAGGTGAGTTACAGATTTTGGGAAATATACCGGGTAAGCTTAATCATCTGATCTCGTATATTCCCCAAGAGCGCGAAATCAATCTCAGTGACAATATGAGTGGTTTGAATCTAATTCTGAGTAGTTATCGAGGGCAATTCTGGGGACTTGCTTTATACAGTAAGCAACTGAAACAGCGTGCCGCCGAACTAGTTGAGTTAGTTGGCGCAACCGCTTATGCCCATCAGGCATTTAATACGCTCTCTGGAGGGCAGAAAAAACGCATTTATCTAGCGCAAGCATTGATTAATCAGCCGCGTTTGCTATTGCTTGATGAACCATTAGCTGATCTTGACCCGCATGCCAAGCAGCATTTTATTGAAGCCTTACAGCAGATTCATCGCTATCAGCAGCTGGGTTTATTTATTATTTCGCATGATATGCATGAAATTGCCAGCCATTTGGATGCATTCATTCACTTTAGCGGTAGCGGTGTACATTTTTGTGAAACAATTGAATGTGTCAAAGAGGATAGCTATGTGGGCATATGAGTTTATGCAAAATGCCTTGTTGTCAGGTTTAATCGTTGCAACTATTTGTGGTATTGTCAGTGTTTTTGTGGTGCTACGTAGAACTGCTTTTGCCGCGCATGCACTAGGGCATATGAGTTTAACGGGTGCTGCAGGTGCTGCTTTGTTGGGTGTATCAGGTCTAGTTGGACAATTATTACTAAATGCTGTTGCCGCAGTTGCCATGGGCTTAATGGGTGAGAAGGTTAAAAAAAATGATTTAGCTATTGGCGTGGTTTTAACTTTTGTCTTAGGGCTTGGGGCTTATTTTTTATTCCTATTTCAGAATAATTATGCTGGTAGCGTAATGAGTATTTTATTTGGGAATATTTTTGCGGTATCTCATGCGCAATTGATTCAACTCAGCGCCTTGGCAGTATTGATTTTGTTAACGATGCTAATTATCAGTCGTCCGTTAATTTTTGCTTCAATTGATCCAGTCGTGGCGAGTTCTAAAAATGTACCGCTCAAATTGCTCTCGGTAGTATTTTTTCTGGTATTAGCAGTTACAGTTTCAATGGCATGTCAGGTGGTGGGAGCATTATTGGTTTTTGTTCTATTGATTATTCCCGGTGCAATTGGGATGCAGTGGGGTAGAACCATTACCGCAACTATCCTAATTAGCGTAATTAGCGCGAATTTAGCGATTATTATTGCATTGTATATTTCTTATATATTTGATTTGCCAGCAAGCTTTTGTATTACAATGCTTTTATGTGTTGGGTATTTTGCTGGTATTTTAAAAAGATTAGTTATCAGCTCTTGAAAAATATTGCGTGGTTCTTAAATTAGTGATTAAATAACGTCTAATACTCATCGTCTTTGAATTTTGTACTTTGTCGTATTTCAAAAAAGACTCGTCATGTACTTCTGAGTACATGTGCGTAACACGAGTGTTCGTCTTTTTTATAAATACTTCGCGTCCAAAAATCAAATACTTCGAGTATGCTGTTACTCACAGTTAATATAGCTGGAGAGTATGAGGTTTTTTATTTTTAACTAATCCGCAAAGGTGATAACGATGATGAATAAAAAATTAATTCTGGCTTTGGTTGCTGCAATTTCTGTCAGCACAACATCTTTTGCTGCTACTATTCCCAATTCTTCTGCATCAGGTGTAGTTTCTGCGTACCCTGATTTTTCAGCAATTTATGATAATGTTGGTAAATCAGTAGTTAATATTAATGTAACGCAGAATGTTACTCCACAAGGTGGTCAGTTCGGTAGTACGGGCGATCCAATGTTTGACTATTTTTTCAAACGGATGGTACCTCAGCAGCAACAAAAATATAAACAAAGAGGCTTAGGTTCAGGATTTATTTTGTCCAGCGATGGCTATATTTTAACCAATGCACACGTAGTGAATAATGCTGATAGTGTGACTGTAAAACTTAGCGATAAACGTGAATTTAAAGCCAAAGTTGTTGGGGTAGATATGACTAGTGATGTGGCGGTAATTAAAATCGCTGCTAAAAATTTACCAAGTGTCAAAATTGGCAATCCTAATAATCTCAAAGCGGGTAACTGGGTGGTGGCAATTGGTTCGCCATTTGGTTTAGAAAATACTATCACTCAAGGGATTGTCTCTGCTTTGTCACGAAGTCTTCCGGATGATAGCGCAGTTCCATATATCCAAACCGATGTACCGATTAATCCAGGTAATTCTGGTGGTCCGCTGATTAATCTCAACGGCGAAGTAGTTGGAATTAACTCACAGATTTACAGTAAGAGCGGTGGTTATATGGGAATTTCATTCTCTATTCCGATCGATTACGCAATGCGGGTAGCTGATCAGTTAAAATCAACTGGTAAAGTAGTTCATGGTCGCTTAGGGATTGCAATTCAGCCTGTGACCGAAGAATTAGCTTCTTCATTTGGTTTAAGTAGTGCCAAGGGAGCGTTAGTTAATGGTGTTGATGCTGGTTCTGCAGCTGAAAAAGCTGGAATTGAAGTTGGTGACGTAATATTAAAAGCTAATGGGCAAGAAATTAGCGATACATCTAAGCTTCCGCAAATTGTAAGTAATTTAGGTCCGAATAAACCAGTTAATCTGGTAATCTGGCGTAATAACCAGCAAATTAATCTAACCGCAACTACGATGGCATCTGATGAAAATGGAACGTCATCACCTAGCAATAATGGTAATAATTCTAATAACGTTAGCAGTAAACAAATTACTAAATTAGGTATTGCAGTAGCGCAGTTAAATGCTAAGCAATTGCAACAGCTCGGCTTGAAGCTAAATTCTGCTCTGGTTATCCAAAGCGTAAACGGTGATGCCCAATTCGCGGGCTTGGCAAGTGGTGATATTATTCTTGGAATTGCTAATACTCCAGTTAGCTCGTTAGATCAATTTGTGAAAATAGTAGATCGTTATAAAAATGGGCAGACAATCGTGTTGAAAATCTTGCGTACCGATTCGCAACGGACAATTACTATGTTTTTGCCATTTACTATTGGCGGTCAAAACATAAATTAATTTAAAGTTTTATACTCTTAAAAGTACGTTTAGTTTAAGCGTACTTTTTTCAATTTCTTCTTAAGTTTTTTCATGGAGTGTTTGTTAGATACGCGCTAAATATTTAAGTTTAAATCAGTATGATATTTGTTTAGTTCTGAGATTTTAATCTCTATCAGGCTAAAGTCATAGTTATATATCGCTTTAGTCAGTTTTACTGTGCTAGAATTATCAAAATATTTTGCTGGAAATTAATTTATGAAAACGCAGATAAAAAACTGGTTAAGAATCTACTCCGGATTTAGCTTAATGCTAGCTGTAAGCTTATCTGCTTGTAGCGGAGCTGGAACTGTTTCTAACAATACTGCTAATACACACAATCCACCGCAAGGTCCTAATTCCTATCCTGCAATCCAGGCGTTATTTAATCCAAGTCCAACATCAAACATGATGAACTCATCAACCAGGAGATTACAATCTTCAACTACGGGCAACTGTGGTCAAAGTAATGATGCTGCAACAGGACTTACTGTAGCTTCCAGTTTTGTGAGTTTTATTCCTGTTGCAGGACCTGCGTTGGGTGCGATAGCCAAAGCGGGTAGCAGTGTTCTAAATCTTGAAGGGACTACAGCAGGTAATGCATGTATTCAATCTGCATTTAATCTTATTATTCAGCAATTGGCTGTTCAAGAGGCACAAATTCAAAATATTACCAATGCGTTAAATTTATCCAATAATACTTTTTATATGGATAATTATTTAAACGCCCTATCAAATGAAGCTACAGATCAGTATCTTTTCCAACAGTCAGTTAGTTATTTTACGGGCATTTCTAATAATGGGGTATCAACCAATGAGATTGGATTAATGGGGAATATCATGTATGATATTCAGTTTTGGAATAGTAGTACCAGCAATGGAGCAAGCACTGCAAATTATATGAACGAATCTGATTTGGCTGCATATATGGCAGCAAATCCAGCGTGGCTAACCAATACGTATTTACCTGCTGTAACTAAAGATGGGAATCAACAAGATTATCAAAATAGTTTAGTTAATTTGTCCGGAGCAGTAACCAGTGATACCTGTAGCCAGCCTTATCAATGTGTAACTCAGGCTAGTATTACTACCAGTAGTCAATTGTTAATGTATCAACAATTGTACACTACACTAGTTAGTCAAATTCAGACTCAGAATTATAATAATTATGTTTTGCTATATGATCAGTATAACGATACTTTAATGCAGGCTTATCAACAAAGCGTATTTGCTATGCAACAAGCTTATTATTTAGAGTACTTAAATAATCAGGTTAATTATAATAATGCAATGGCTTATGTCAATAGTACATCAACATTAAATCAATCTTTATCTTATGGTAATGTTCCGGCAACTATTTTCTACATTGATAATAGTTCTGAGCTTGTGGGGGAAAGTGTTGGTACTATTCAGCAGCAATATGTAAACGCCCAAGAACAATTAACCTTACTTTTTGCGGCATATATTAATCAAGCCTTTCAAAATACTCTTGAATATATCGTTACTGATCAGATAATGGGTGCACAAACTTACCCAAGTGGTTCGACTACTTTTGTCGTAAATGGTCAGAGTGTTACTGATAATGATCCTCCAAATTACGCAGCTTTATTAAGTAGTGGGAAGACTGCAAGTGGTTCTACTGTGCAGACCCCAATGAGTTTCTTGCTGGCTAATTTAAATAAAGCAACTTCGGGTTCAGGAGTTCAAGGCTATACTTCGGCACTTGGTACATCTTTACAAAATCTAAGCTCAACAACTATGATTTACCAGTACTATGGTCTTAACGATGTTCGAACATGGGCACAAAGTGTTTCGACCTATAATGCCACCAATACTGAGTCAAGTGCTGAACTATTGTCTATAATTGCGTCTAACTATGAAAGTGCGCCACAGCTATTTATCAATGGCAGTGAATCTTTTGTGCAATTTAACCAAGCAGTTGTTCCGGGCTATTTAGCCACACCGACGGGTTATCCAAATGGATTGAACTATCAAACTACCAATCAATCACTGATGCCGTATTATGTTGCACCCGAGTCATACCCACAAGCAAGTGGTAGTTTGGCTAACAACATTAACCTTAGTGCGTGCAATCCATCCGCGGTTGGACAAATCCCTGGTTATAATCTATACTGGTATGTTCCCAATGGCGCAGATGGCACTTTTTCTTTAGGCACTCAAGGCGTTCCATATTTAATGTGCGGTAACTGGCAAACAAATTATTATCAATCTGATGTTTCAGGTAGTATTAACAATAATATGATAAGTTATACTGCCTCTAATAGTACTTTTGCGTATTTAGCTGCGCATATGTTGGTTTTTGCTAACTTAGCAGGTAATGCGTGGACAACGGTTCTTTTTACTAATAATCCTCAGAGCACAAGTTCTCGTCCAATAACTTATATGTACTCATATGATCCCAATAATTTTGGTACTAATTGGTATGATGGTTCAACTTTGGTTGCTGGTTCGTCATATGATAATATTAGTGTGGGCGGATTTGGTAATGCTAATGAAAAAAATGCTTATGTTGTTGTTCCCGCGGGAGTGCAGACAACATTCCCGGATGGTTTCATTGCCTCATTTGGTATTAATCCAGTTCAAAATAGCGCAAGCTATGATACTAATACTATTGGGATATCCTATAATCCAAACCTTGATATAGTTCAAATTAATGGTGAAAGCATAAATAGTGAGTATTCGCGCTGGAATTATCCGGGTAATCCAGATGGAATGCCCTATAACTGGGCTCCGGCTTTTCTAAATGTAACTTTAACTTCAACCAATCCATCAGGAAATAATAGTTATGTTAGCGGGCTTCTACTTAACGGTAACTTATTATTTGTTAATGGTTCCCCTTCTGGTAATGGTGCTTCATTTTATGGTCATACTTATCCAGGACAGTACACTTATTTAAGCCTTAATCCTACGGGGTATACGCCAAATATGCCATCCCCTTACAATATAACTGTGCCAAACTGTGAATGGCCGTGGGTAGATTATAAGAGCAGCTATGAATTGCCTACGTTTGTCTGCTCGCTAAGTTCCTATTGGTAATTTAGCTAAAACCTCGGAGGATATCTCCGGGGTTTTGTATTTCAGATAAATTGGGCGGCACAATGTGTTATAATCCGCATATTTTATTTTGTACAAATACTGATTTTAGGACAACATGAAACATATACGAAATTTCTCAATTATTGCCCATATTGACCACGGCAAATCTACGCTGGCTGATCGTTTTATCGAGTTTTGTGGTGGATTAGACAAACGCGAGATGGATTCGCAAGTGCTTGATTCAATGGATATCGAAAAAGAGCGTGGAATCACGATTAAAGCCCAAACGGCAGCACTAAACTATAAAGCAAAAGATGGAATTATTTATAATCTTAATTTGATTGATACTCCAGGACATGTTGATTTCTCCTATGAAGTATCGCGTTCTTTATCGGCTTGTGAAGGTGCGCTGTTGGTAGTTGATGCTTCACAAGGGGTTGAGGCACAAACGGTCGCCAATTGTTATACTGCGATTGATTTGGGCGTTGAAGTATTACCTATTTTAAACAAGATTGATTTGCCATCAGCAGAGCCTGATCGGGTTGCGCAAGAGATTGAAGATATTATCGGACTTGAGGCGATGGACGCAGTGCATTGTTCTGCGAAAAATGGAATTGGGCTACAAGATGTGCTCGAATTAGTCGTTGCCAAAGTTCCACCACCACGTGGAGAAGTTAACAAACCGCTCAAAGCGTTGATTATTGACTCATGGTTTGATAATTATGTCGGTGTAGTAATGCTGGTACGCGTAGTTGATGGGGTGTTAAAACCCAAAGATAAAATCAAATTTATGAGTAATAAAGCCACTTATCTGTGTGAGCAAGTTGGTGTTTTCACACCTAAAGCAATTCAAAAAGCTCAATTGTCCGCAGGACAAGTAGGGTACATTATAGCTGGTATCAAAGAATTACAATATGCCAAAGTAGGCGATACCGTGACGTTAGATGCTAATCCAGCTAGCGAACAATTACCTGGGTTTAAAGAGATTCAGCCAAAAGTATTTGCCGGGCTTTATCCGGTAGAGTCGCATGATTATGAAAATCTCCGTGATTCATTAGAGAAGCTTAAACTTAATGATGCTTCGCTAAATTACGAACCAGAAGTTTCGCAAGCATTAGGTTTTGGTTTTCGTTGTGGTTTCTTAGGGTTATTGCATTTAGAAATTGTGCAAGAACGTCTAGAGCGTGAATTTGACATGGACTTGATTACTACCGCACCAACCGTGGTGTATCAGGTTTTGGACAAAACTGGTGAGGTTTTCACTGTAGAGAATCCTGCGAAATTACCTGATCCAAGCCGGATTCAGGAAATTCGTGAACCAATCATTACCGCTAATATTTTAGTACCGAATGATCATGTCGGCGCAGTGATTACCTTATGTACGCAAAAACGCGGTGTACAGATGAATATGCAATACATGGGGCGCCAAGTTATGCTCTGTTATGAAATGCCGCTTAATGAAGTAGTGTTGGATTTCTTTGATAAACTAAAATCAGTTTCGCGTGGTTATGCTTCATTTGATTATGAGTTTAAAGAATTCCGTGTTTCGGATTTAGTTAAATTGGATGTACTGGTAAATGGCGAGCGAGTTGATGCTTTATCGCTCATCGTGCATCGTGCCAATTCACAATATCGAGGGCGTGAGCTGGTGTCTAAATTGCGTGAACTAATTCCGCGTCAAATGTTTGATATTGCGATTCAGGCAGCAATTGGCGCGCACATTATTGCTCGCGAAACGGTTAAAGCTATGCGTAAAAACGTATTGGCAAAATGCTATGGCGGTGACATCAGCCGTAAGAAAAAACTACTTGAAAAACAAAAAGCAGGTAAAAAACGCATGAAGCAGGTTGGAAATATTGAGATTCCACAAACTGCTTTCTTGGCAATTTTGCAGGTTGACTAAACCACGTTGATATTTTGTAAAACCCACTCATTTTTACGAGTGGGTTTTATTTTCTAAATTTATATTCACTGCCTAATTTCATTATTTCAATTGCCCCAACAGCGTTGCACTTAAGTAATCTAAAAATCTGTCATAAATATCCGTTTCGGATAAAATAATCCTGAAAGTCTATGCTAAACTAAGCAATATACTATTATTGCTTTAGATTAACTATTATTAGGTCTTATAAAAAATGAAGA
>DAORIZ010000018.1:0-57432 GCA_035438765.1 Burkholderiales bacterium
CACTTGTGCAGTATATGCTAACTTAATCATTTGTTAATATATTTAAACCTATTATTAATATAACTTGTTAGTTAATCAAAATTTGTCTGTTAATAAATTAACACTTATTAACATTTAAAATTTAATATCCAATTATATTAACAAAATATGATTAAACTAATATTTAATTATTAACTATTTTTATATAACTTTAATATTCTGTTTTAATTGAATATTATATATATGTTAACAGAAAAATTAGTAATTAATAACTATAATAAAGTATATATATTAAATAAATAATACATAAATGATAAAATTGCGGATTGTTATTAGTGAGGATATATAACATGAGTAAAGAAAATAAGTATACTATAGAAAAAATAACATATTTAAAACAATGGACAGATCATTTATTTAGTTTTAAAATTACAAGAAATGAAGCTTTTAAATTTATTCCAGGTCAATTTGCTAGACTTGGTGTAAAAAAAGAAGATGATAGTATTGTCTGGAGACCTTATTCAATTGTCTCTGCAGATTATGATGAAGAATTAGAGTTCTATTCAATTGTTGTACCTGATGGTGAATTTACACAACGTTTAAAAAACCTTAATTTAAACGATGATATATATATAGATAAAACTAATTATGGATTACTAACTACAGACCGCTTTGAAAATGGTAAAGATTTATGGTTTTTATCAACAGGTACTGGTTTAGCACCTTTTATCTCAATATTGTATGATTTTACAATATGGGAACAATATGATAAAGTTATATTAGTCCATGGTGTAAGAACTGCTGAAGAACTAGCATACCAAGATACAATAAATGATTTCTTTACTCATGAATATTATGGTGACTTAGTTAGAGATAAATTAGTATATGTTAAAGTTGTTACTCGTGAAAATTCTGGTGGTGATTTATATGGACGAATTACAGAATTAATAAAAAATGGTGAACTTGAGAAATTTGTTAATATTCCAATTACAATTGAAAATAGTAGAATTATGATTTGTGGAAATCCAGAAATGGTAAGTGATACTAGACATATGTTAGCTGAAAAAGGGTTAACTGTTTCTAAACGTGGAAATCCAGGTAATATGGCAGTTGAAAATTATTGGTAAAATAAAATGTTTCATGTGAAACATAATGAATAAGTAGTAGATATAAATGGATGAATATAAGGCTACAATAAATATACTAAATAATGTATATAGTGGTAAAAATTTAAATGAAGAATTATTTGAATATAAAAGTAATGCTAATATAGCAAAAATAAGGTTTTTAGTTTATGGTGTTATTCGTAATTATTTTTTGATTAAATTCTATATAAAAAATATAACAAACTATATATCAAAACAAAATGAAATTTTAGTTCAAATAGGAATATTTGAGCTAAATGAAAGTAATAAACCAGAGTATGCTATAGTAAATAATCTAGTAAGTATTTCAACTATAAATAATAAAAAATTTATAAATTGGGTGTTGCGTGAATATCAAAGAAATTCAGAATTATTAAGAAAATTGGCTGAGAAAGATTATTCTATAAAATATAATATTCCAAATTGGATGATTGATATTTTAAAAAAACAATATAAAAAAGAATATATGAATTTTCTTGAAGGATTTAATTTTCATCCAGCTTTTGGTTTGAGAGTAAATATTAAAAATAAATCATTAGAAGATTATTTATCTATTCTTGATAATAATGATATAAAGTATAAATTAATAAAAAATAAAATTTATTTGAAACAACCACTGAATGTTGAGGATATACCTAATTTTAATATTGGTGATGTTAGTATACAAGATATAGCAGCACAATATTTAGTAGATATATTAAATAGAAATAATGTTATTCCAAAAAAAGTGATTGATGCTTGTGCTGCGCCGGGTGGTAAAACTTGTCAAATATTAGAAAATTATAATTGTGACTTAATTGCTTTAGATATTAGCAATACTAGATTAGAAAAAGTAAATCAAAATTTAAAGCGTTTAAATTTAAAAGCTGAGGTATTAGTTGGTAATGCAGCAAACAAAGATTGGTGGAATACAAAGAAAGTTGATTTAATTGTTGCTGACGTACCATGTTCAGCAAGTGGAACAATAAAAAGAAATCCAGATATAAAAATAAATCGGAATTATAATGATGTTTTAAAATTTGTAGAAACTCAGCGTAGAATAATAATAAATATGTGGGATTGTTTAGAACATAATGGATTTTTACTATATATAACTTGTTCAATTTTTAGTGAAGAAAATCAAGATAATTTATTATGGTTTAGAGATAATATTAAAGGTTTTAGTATAATAGATGAATTACAAATTTATCCAACGGAATACAATGATTCATTATATTATGCATTAGTAAAAAAAATTGATTTATAGATTTTTATTATAAATAAATTTATATTTACTGGAATAGTAATAAAATTTTGAGATATTATAAGTTATCAATATTTAGGTATTAATAAATGAAAAAAACTAACATTGGGTTTTTAATAGTATTATTTATATTAATAATTTTTAGTTATTTTTATGTAACAATTTATTCAAAATATGATGTTATGTTATATTTAAATGATTATAAGGAAATTATTCAACTTAATCGTATTATTGAAGTGTTACTATTTATAACTATTGCATTTTTTGTATATAAAATTTTTTTTAGAAGTAGTTATGTTTTTGGTTCAAAGATAACAAAAAAATTATTTATACTTTTATCTTCAGTTATAGTTATACCTTCATTGATAAATATCAAAATTGCAAATTATTTTATTGATAATACAGTCAATCGCTTATTTAATCCGCAAATAGAAGAATTATTTGATAATAGTTTTAATATAGCTGAAGAAAGTATTAAATATTTTTCTAAAGAGTTACGAAAGAAATCGGTAATTGCAGCAGAATATTTGAAGTTAGTTGATAAAAACGATGATAAAGCAGACTTAGCTAAAATTCGAAATATTTTGGATGTTACTAGTTTAACCATTTATAAAGAAAATGGTATATTAGAACTACAAGATAAACAAAATGATAGTAAATATTTCCCTAGGTTATTACCAAAGTATATTATTGATAAAATAAAAAATTCTGGTTATTATTATGAAATTAATAAAGATAATAGCGGTAATTATTTATTTTACTATTATCAATTTTATGATGATAATAAAATTATTGCATTAACTCAATTTGCTCCAGATTTTATTCGAATAGATAATACCAAGTTAATCCAAAATAAAGAATTATATTTAGGATTACTTAATAATAAAGATCATTTAAAAGATGTATATACTAGTACATTAATTATTAGTGTGCTATTATCAATTTCAATAGCCGTATTATTATCAATGTTTTTCTCTCAATTTTTAATCAAAAGAATAAGTAATTTGATTGAAAATATTGAATTAATTAAACAAGGTTCGTTTTCAAATAATAATTCATTTCAAGGTAATGACGAATTATCACAACTTATTACGTCTTTTAATGAAATGAGCCATAATTTAGATCGAGTAAGAAAATTAGAAAAATTCCAAAAAGATCAAATAACTGCATCAAAAAATTTCCTTGAAAACTTAATAAATAACCTTAATTTAAGTGTAGTCGTTTATGATCAGGATTATGTTATTAAGAGTATTAATGTAATAAGTCACAGTATACTTGATATAGAGTTAGAAAATGTAAGAGGAACTCCACTAAATCAATGGGGAAATTTATACCCACATCTTGAGGATTTAATAAATATAATTGAAATTAATTCTAAGCAAAACAATGAATGGGAAGAAAATGTAATTGTTCGCAATAAACATAGTATAAAAAATTTGTATATTAAGACAATAAAATTTAAAACTCACGAAAATAGCCAATACATGACTTTGATAAGTGATGTAACTAATTTAATTAAAGCCAAACAAAATCAAGCTTGGGCTGATATTGCAAAACGTTTAGCTCATGAAATAAAAAATCCATTAACACCAATTGTATTATCAGCAGAACGAATTGAAATGAAATTAATGCCTAAATTATCAAATGATGATCAGGTATTTTTACAAAGATTAGTTAAACAAATTATCATTCAAGTGGAAGATCTTAAAGATTTAGTTAATAAATTCAGAGATTTTGCAAATATAAATAAACCTAGTTTATCTAAAATTGAAATGGTTCATTTCTTCAATCAATTTTTGGCTTTATATGAAAATATTAACTATATTAAATTTGAGATAGAAATACCGGAAAATGAAATTTCTATTATGGGCGATTCAAGTTTATTAAGGCAAGTTTTTCATAATTTATTAAAAAATTCAATAGAAAGTATTGAAAATATTGAAAATAAATCAATTAGAATTATTTTAGATATTAAGAATGAATATTTAGGAATTACTATTAAAGATAATGGAAATGGTTTTGAAAGTATAATAATGGAGAACTTATTTGAACCATATCGTACCACGAAAGGAGTTAAAGGAAGTGGCCTAGGAATGGCAATTGTGAAGAAAATTATTGATGAACATAATGGTAAAATTGAAGTATTTAATGACAACGGTGCCAATGTAGTAGTAAAATTACCACTTATTAGTCAAAATACTGTATTATAGGTTAGAATAAATGGATAAATTAATATTGATTGTAGATGATGAGCTTGGCATTCGCGAGTTACTCCGTGAGTGTTTAGAGGATGAAGGTTATGTTGTAAAATTAGCTGAAAATGCGTTGGAAGCTGATAAAATAGTTAAGGAACATCGTTTTGATTTAATCTTGATGGATGTATGGTTACCTGATATGGATGGTGTATCATTGTTTAAAAGATTTTTATCTAACGGTATCACTGCTCCAGTTATCATGATGTCTGGGCACGCTTCAATAACTAGTGCTCTTGAAGCAATTAGGATTGGTGCTAGAGATTTTCTTGAAAAACCACTTTCTTTAAGTAAGCTGTTACCACTAGTCGATAAGCATATTTTAAAAGAACGTACTAATAGTGATGGAATTCTAGAAGATATTTCTGAAATTATTACGCTTGATTTAAATAATCAGCTAAAAGGTATAAAAGAAACTTTAGAACGTAGATATTTTTTATATCATATGAATAAGCAAAAAGGTAATATAACTAAAATTGCAGAAGTTTCAGGTGTAGATAGAGCTCATTTATATCGTAAATTTAAAAATTTAGGTATCAAAATTAAATAATATTTAAGCGGATAATAGTATAGTTAATTTATGAAAATTTTTAATAGCTTATCTAAACAAAAAGAAGACTTCATTCCAATTAAACACAACGAAGTTAAAATGTATATCTGCGGACAGACTGTTTATGATTATTGTCATTTAGGTCATGCTCGTAAAGCCGTTGTGTTTGATATGGTGCGCCGTTGGTTTATTGCTAGTGGATATAAAGTCGTGTTTGTAGAAAATATTACGGACATAGACGATAAAATTATTCGACGTGCTGAAGAAAATGGTGAAACTATTTACCAATTAACCGAGCGCTACATAAAATACATGCATGAAGATTTTGCTTCTTTAGGTGTTATGCGTCCTGATCATGAACCAAAAGCTACTGAATATGTTACTCAGATGGTTTATCTCATTCAAGATTTAATCAATAAAAATTATGCATATCAAGCTATAAATGGAGACGTGTATTACCGCGTACGTAAATTTGTTGGTTATGGTAAATTATCTGGAAAATCTTTAGATGATTTAAGAGCTGGTGAACGTGTAGATGTTGACCTTAATAAAGAAGATCCACTTGATTTTGTATTATGGAAAGCATCAAAAGAAAACGAAGTTTATTGGGACTCTCCTCTTGGAAATGGTCGCCCAGGGTGGCACATTGAATGCTCAGCAATGTCAGAAGAGATTCTTGGTAAAAATTTCGATATTCATGGTGGTGGTCAAGATTTACAGTTTCCTCACCATGAAAATGAAATTGCTCAAAGTGAAGCTCATAATGGGTGTCAATTTGCTAATTATTGGATGCATAATGGATTTTTAAATGTTAATGATGAAAAAATGTCCAAGTCACTAGGTAATTTCTTCACATTGCGTGATGTGCTAAACCAGTATAATCCTGAGGTGATTAGATATTTTATACTAAAGACTCATTATCGTAGTCCGTTAAACTTCAGTTATGATAATTTATTAGATGCAAAAAATAGTCTTACTAGACTCTACCAAACGTTGCGTGAGTATGATTTTAGTAGCAATATTTGTGATTTTAGTAAAATAGACTGGTCGGTTAATTATGCGGTAAACTTTAAAAATGCTATGGATGACGATTTTAATACGTCATTAGCAATTAGCATTCTTTTTGAATTAGTTAATGAAATTAATCGTACTAAAGATTTTGAATTAGCTAAATTGCTTTATACGTTAGCTAATACAGTTGGTTTATTAAGTAATAATCCACAACAATTTTTACAATCAGGCGTGGAGTTATCGGCGCAAGTTATTGAAGAAATGATAGTAAAACGTAATAAAGCTCGCCTAGATCGTGATTTTGCTCTATCAGATAAAATTCGTGATGAATTATTATCCAACAATATCGTTTTGGAAGATAGTAAAAATGGCACAATTTGGCGTAAACTATGAGCTTTTACGTAATAAAAAAATTTGGTTTATGCTATAATCGTGACTTGCAATAAAGTAAATAGCTTGGAACAAGCTGTGAACAGAGTGATTAAGTATCAACTGATTCAGGGATTGTGTGCATCTATTTTTATAACAGCATGTTATCAAAATTTGAACACATTAATTTCTTCACTGCTTGGAATGTTTATCGCTATATTCCCGACTATCGTGTACGCTATAACTGTGTCATCACGAAATGTTGAAAATTATAGTGTCAAATATAGCAAACATAAAAAGGCAACATTGTTAAAGTTTATAGCTAACATGTTGGGATTTTTCTTAGTATTTAGTGCCTTTAAAAATGTTAATGCTTTAGCATTGTTTGTAGTTTATGTTATTGCGCTTAGTGGTTATTGGACCAATTTACTTGGTTTGATAGGAAAAAAATAAAATTTGGAGGAAGTATGGCGTCAGCAACTGAATATATTGATCATCACCTGACCTTCAATACGGTTACATTATCTGGAAATCCTGGTGGCTTTTGGACGGTTAATATTGATACTTTGGTTACTTCATGGGTGCTAGGTCTATTGTTCTTGCTTACTTTTGTAATTGTAGCAAGACGTTTTAAGGTAGCCAATCCAGGTAAGTTTCAGCTGTTTATAGAGTTAGTCTTTGAAATGGTAAGTTCTCAGGTAAATGATGCTTATCATAAGAAGAGTAAGTTTATAGCTCCGCTTGCATTAACTATATTTTGCTGGGTTTTTCTATTTAATTTAATGGATGATTTACCAGTTGATATTATTAATTTTTTCACAACCAACCTTGGTCATCCAAGTGCTCACTGGCGATTGGTTCCGTCTGCTGATATAAATATGACGTTTGCTCTTTCTTTATCAGTATTGATCTTAATTATCGTTTATAGCATCTGGGCTAAAGGTGTTGGCGGTTGGTCAAAAGAATTATTAACAAAACCTTTTGGTAAGTGGTTATTGCCATTTAATCTTTTGTTTCAATTGATTGAAATATTCTCAAAACCAATTTCACTTGCACTGCGGTTGTTTGGTAATATGTATGCTGGTGAAATGATTTTTATTCTAATCGCATTATTGCCATGGTATCTACAATGGATTCTTGGTACTCCTTGGGCGATTTTCCATATATTAATCATTACTCTTCAAGCATTTTTGTTTATGATGTTAACTGTTGTTTATTTAAGCCTCGCAGTTGAGGAGCACTAGTTTTTTATTGTTTGGTGTGTTTTTTGTTTTTAATTTTTTAGGAGCCTTTAATGGAAGCTATTATTTCTAATATTTCTGGTTTAACTGCTGTTGCTGCTGCATTGCTTATTGGTCTTGGTGCCTGTGGTACTGCAATCGGTTTCGGTATTCTAGGTGGTAAATTCCTAGAATCATCAGCTCGTCAACCAGAATTAGCTACTGGTTTGATGATTAAGATGTTCATCGTTGCCGGTTTATTGGATGCAATTGCAATGATTGGTGTGGGTGTGGCATTTTGGTTAATTACTAGTAATCCAATCTTGTCAACGGCATTAGAATTATTGAAAAATGCTCACTAGTCGTAATTAATATTTAAAGGAGATTCCTCGTGAATATTAATGCAACAATGCTCGGAGAAATGATTACCTTCATTTTGTTGGTACTCTTTACAATGAAATTTGTCTGGCCGCCGATTAGTAGTATGCTTGAAGAACGTGCAAGTAAGATTACTGACGGTTTAGCTGCTGCTGAAAAAGGTAAGCAACAGTTATTAGACGCTGAAGCAAATATTGCCGAAGAGTTGAAAAAAATTCAAGCTCGTGCAGGTGAAATAGTTGCTAATGCTGAAAAAAGAGCTAATCAAGTTATCGAAGAATCAAAAGAGCGTGCTCGTATCGAAGGTGACAAAATTATTGCTGATGCTAAAGCTCAGATTGAACAAGATTTTGTACGCATGAAAGAGGACTTACGACTACGTGTTTCAGATTTGGTAATACGCGGTACTGAGCAGATTTTGCGCGTTGAAATTGATCAATCTAGACATGAGAAAATATTAGCTCAACTTAAAGCGGAGTTATAATAATCATGGCAGAATTGAGTGTAATTGCGCATCCATATGCACAGGCATTATTTAGCTTGGCAAAGCAAACCAAGCAGGAAGATGTTTGGCTTAGCAGATTATCTGATTTGCAACAAGTTGTTGTTAATCCTGAATTCTCTGAGTTATTAAACAATCCAGAAATTGAGGGTTCACAGGTTATTTCTGTAATTAATACGTTGCTAAAGGATAATGCTTCAATAGAAGTTACAAATCTTTTGAGTGTATTAATTGAGAATAACCGAGTTTCAGCTTTACCTGAAATTTATCAAGTTTTTCGTGATCTAGTTCTTGAAGATCAAAAACGTGGTGATGCAATTATTGAGTCAGCTTATGCGATGAGTCAGACAGAAAAACAAGACTTTGAAGAATTACTATCTAAAAAATTTGGTAAAAAAATTACTGCAAAAGTGGTGATTAATCCCGAATTATTAGCTGGAATCAAAGTTACTATCAATGATAAAGTTATTGATGGATCCGTTAAGGGTAGACTAAGTGATTTATCTACTCAACTTACTAAATAAAAATAGGAGCGATTCATGCAATTAAATCCTTCTGAAATTAGTGATATTATTAAATCAAAGATCGACGGCACTCAAAATAGTAGTGACTACCGCAGTAAAGGTACAGTAGTATCAGTTACTGATGGTATTGTTCGTATCTATGGTTTATCAGAAGTTATGCAAGGGGAAATGATTTTATTCCCAGGGAATGTTTATGGTATGGCAATGAACTTGGAGCGCGACTCTGTCGGTGCTGTAGTTCTTGGTGATTATGAGCATATCAAAGAAGGCGACGAAGTATCATGTACTGGTCGTATTTTAGAGGTTCCAGTAGGTCCTGAATTGGTTGGGCGTGTAGTTGATGCTCTTGGTCGTCCAATTGATGGCAAAGGTCCAATTAATTCAAAATTAACATCGCCAGTTGAAAAAGTGGCACCAGGTGTAATTGCGCGTCAATCAGTTAGTCAACCATTACAAAGTGGTTTGAAAGCAATTGATTCAATGGTTCCAGTTGGACGTGGTCAACGTGAGTTAATTATTGGAGATCGCCAAACTGGTAAAACAGCTGTTGCTCTTGATACAATTATTAACCAAAAAGGTACAGGTGTAACTTGTATTTATGTTGCTATTGGTCAAAAAAATTCATCAATTGCTAATGTGGTTAGTAAACTTGAAGAGCATGGTGCATTGGCTCATACAATTATAGTTGCTGCATCTGCTTCAGAATCTGCTGCATTACAATATCTTGCACCTTATTCTGGTTGTTCAATGGGTGAATATTTCCGTGATATCGGTGAAGATGCTTTGATTGTTTATGATGATTTATCTAAGCAAGCAGTTGCGTATCGTCAAATTTCACTACTATTACGTCGTCCACCAGGACGTGAAGCATACCCTGGAGATGTATTTTATTTACATTCTCGCTTGTTGGAGCGTGCTGCACGAGTTAATGCTCATTATGTTGAAGAAGTTACTAATGGTGCGGTAAAAGGTAAAACTGGTTCTTTGACTGCATTACCAATTATTGAAACACAAGCTGGTGACGTATCTGCATTTGTACCAACTAACGTAATTTCGATTACTGATGGTCAAATTTTCTTGGAAACTGATTTATTTAATTCTGGTATTCGTCCAGCAATGAATCCTGGTATTTCTGTATCACGGGTTGGTGGTGCTGCACAGACTAAAGTTATTAAAAAACAAGGTGGTAGTATTCGTTTGGCGTTAGCCCAATATCGTGAATTGGCAGCATTTGCTCAGTTTGCTTCTGATTTGGATGATGCAACTCGTAAACAATTACGCCATGGTCAAGTAGTTACAGAATTAATGAAACAAAAGCAATATTCTCCGCTAAAAGTTTCTGAAATGGCTCTAACGTTGTACGCAATTAATAATGGATTCTATGAAACAATTCCAGTTAATAAAGCATTGGCTTTTGAATCTGGCTTTATGGCATATGCTGAATCTAATTGTGCTGAAATGTTAGCTAAGATTGAAGCTAGTGGTGATTTGTCTAAAGATGATGAACAGATTTTAGTTAAAGCGTTAAATGAGTTTAAAACAATTTTTGCGGTTTAATTAGCTGTTATTTCATAAGGATATAAAATGGCTGCTGGAAAAGAAATCCGGACTAAGATAAAGAGTGTTCAAAACACTCAGAAAATTACCCGGGCTATGCAAATGGTAGCAACATCCAAAATGCGTAAAACTCAAGAGCGAATGCGTCAAGCACGACCATATGCAGAGAAAGTTCGCGAAGTAATGGCTCATTTGGCGCAAGTTAATTCTAGTGCCAGACGCTCTTCGCCTTTCTTGCGCGAGCCAGCGGAAATTAAAAAAGTCGGAATTATTCTGATTACTGCTGACAAAGGTTTGTGTGGTGGCTTAAACACTAATGCTATAAAGGTGTTTAGTGAAAAGTTACGTGAGTATAAAAACGCGGGTATTGCTGTTGAAGTCAGTACTTTAGGACAAAAAGGTTTAGTTGCTGCAAGGCGCTTAAAATCTGAAGTGGTTAGTTCTGCAGTAAGTCTGGGCGATATTCCTAAAATGGAAAAAATTATTGGACCATTGACTGGAATTTTTAGAGATTTTTATGATCAAAAACTAGATGCTATTTATGTTATTTATTCTGAATTTGTAAATACCATGAAGCAACAAGCTGTTTTCGAACAGATTTTGCCACTTAGTGATCGTGACTTAAAATTAGATACTAAAATGCCTTGGGATTACATCTATGAGCCTTCTGCTGAAGAAGTATTGGATGAATTAGTACGTCGTTATATTGAATCTGTGATTTATCAGTGTTTAGCAGACAATATGGCATCAGAACAAGCTGCACGAATGATTGCAATGCGTTCTGCTACTGATAATGCCGGTGAAGCAATTCATCAATTAAGTCTTGCATATAATAAATCTCGTCAAGCTGCAATTACCAAAGAGCTATCAGAAATTGTTTCTGGTGCTGCAGCAGTTTAGTAACTTTTGTAGGAATACAAAATATGGTACAAGGAAAGATAGTCCAAATTATTGGTGCTGTGGTCGATGTGGAATTTCCACGTAATGACGTTCCAAAAATTTATGACGCATTAAAATTAACTAAAGGTGGAAGCCTTGTTTTAGAAGTTCAGCAACAACTTGGTGACGGTATTGTCCGTACAATTGCGATGGGAAGTTCTGATGGTTTGCAACGTGGTCTTGACGTAGTTAGTACGGGTGGTCCGATATCAGTTCCTGTTGGTACAGCTACATTGGGTCGCATTATGGATGTTCTTGGTAATCCTATTGATGAAATGGGTGATATTCCAACTGAACAACGTCGTGCAATTCATCAATCTGCACCTAAATTTGATGAAATTTCTCAAACTACTGAATTATTAGAAACAGGTATCAAAGTAATTGACTTGCTATGCCCATTTGCTAAAGGTGGTAAAGTAGGTCTGTTTGGTGGTGCCGGTGTTGGTAAGACAGTAAATATGATGGAATTGATTCGTAATATTGCGATTGAGCATAGCGGTTATTCTGTGTTTACTGGTGTTGGTGAGCGTACTCGTGAGGGTAATGACTTCTACCATGAAATGAAAGAATCTAACGTATTGGATAAAGTATCGTTAGTTTATGGTCAAATGAATGAACCTCCTGGAAATCGTCTACGTGTTGCCTTAACTGGATTGACAATGGCAGAAGAGTTCCGTAACGAAGGGCGTGATGTATTATTATTCGTTGATAATATTTATCGTTACACATTAGCTGGTACTGAAGTATCTGCTTTATTAGGACGTATGCCATCAGCCGTAGGTTACCAACCTACGTTAGCAGAAGAAATGGGTAAATTTCAAGAGCGTGTAGCATCTACTAAAACTGGTTCGATTACATCGATTCAAGCAGTATATGTACCTGCCGATGATTTGACTGATCCTTCTCCTGCAACAACGTTTGCCCATTTGGATGCAACAGTGGTATTGAGTCGTGATATTGCTTCACTTGGTATTTATCCTGCGGTAGATCCACTTGATTCAAGTTCTCGTCAGCTAGATCCATTAGTTGTTGGTGAAGAGCATTATAACGTTGCTCGTGGTGTGCAGATGACATTACAGAAGTACAAAGAATTGCGTGATATTATTGCAATTTTGGGTATGGATGAGTTGTCTGATGAAGATAAGTTAGTTGTTGCTCGTGCGCGTAAAATTCAACGTTTCTTATCACAACCATTCTTTGTGGCAGAAGTATTTACTGGTTCGTCAGGTAAATATGTGTCATTAAAAGATACAATTAGCGGATTCAAAGCTATTTTAGATGGTCAATATGATCATTTACCAGAACAAGCATTTTATATGGTTGGTTCAATTGAAGAAGCTGTGGAACAAGCTAAAAAATTAAATTAGTGGGGATGTTATGACTACCATGCAGGTTGATTTGGTTAGTTCGGAAGAGCAAATTTTTTCCGGTGAAGCTGAGTTTCTTATAGCTCCAGGTTCTGAAGGTGAAATTGGTATCTATCCGCGCCATATTCCATTAATTAGTAAATTAAACCCTGGTGTTGTCCGTGTCAAATTACCACAAAAAGAAATGCATTTAGTTTATGTTATTTCTGGTGGTTATCTGGAGATCCAAGGTAATAAAGTTACAGTGTTGGCTGATGTTGTTGAACGTACTGATGATTTAGATGAAGCTAAATTATTAGAAGAAAAACGTATTGCAGAAGAACGACTTAAGCGTTCTGATGTTAGTATGGACGTTGATGATGTTAAAGCTTATGCTGCATTAGAATTAATAATTGCACAGTTGAAAGCTGTTGATTATTTAAATAAACAATCACGAAGAAGTTAATATTTTATTGGATAAATTAATTTCATTAATGGATTAATTTATTCTTTGTAGCGCTTTGTATGATAAAATACGCCTCATGGTGATTGTTTTAAAACAATAAAATAAATATAATTCTGAAAGGTAAATTAAATATGAAAAAATTGTTAGCTGTATTAGTTGCTGGTCTTGCTTTAGTTGCTTGTTCTCACAATCAAGAATCTTCTGCTCCTGCTGCGTCTGCTACTGAAGCATCAGCTCCTGCTGCTACTGAAGCATCAGCTCCTGCTGCTACTGAAGCGTCAGCTCCTGCTGCTACTGAAGCGTCAGCTCCTGCTGCTGCAGAAGCGTCAGCTCCGGAAGCGTCAGCTGCTAAGTAATTCAATAGTTACTGAAATTAGCCAAGCTTTTGCTTGGCTAATTTTTGTTGTAAATTATGAAAAAAATACATCAGTATATTAGTAAAATAAAAAGTATTATCGTTGGCTATAAGACTCCAGTTTGTGTTGGATTGGATATTGCGTCTACTGCAATAAAAATGGTTGAGTTGGTTCCAAATACGCTGAAGATAGCTAAATATACAATTGCTCCATTAACAAAAAATATGGTTAATGAGGGTGTGATTAATGATATTGAAAAAGTATCTGATATTATCCGTGATCAATGGATTAAATTAAATCCAAGTCATCGTGACGTAGCTATCTCAATACCATATAATGCAATAATTATTAAAGAAGTAAAAGCGCCGCTTTTTAAAAATAAATATGAGTTAGACCAATTTATTTTAGATCAGTTAATTAAAGAGCTTGATACTGATGATATTGATTTTGATTATTCAATAATCAATAAAGAAGCAAATGAACAATTATTATCAGTTGTGGTAGCTAAAAAAGAAAAAATTGAGGAATATCAGGCTATTATTCAAATGACTGGCATTCAGGTTGCAGCAATTGATGTTGAACCATTTGCAATACAACATTTATTAAAGTTGCTTTTAAGTAGAAATAAGATTGATGGTAAAGTGATTTTATTGGATTTAGGTGCAACAAAAATTAGAGTTTTTGTTTTTGACAATTGCGAATCAATTATCTTTAATGAGATTGCTGTTAATTATCATCATATGTTTGAAGAGATATTTCTAAAATTAGATCAAAAAGTAAGATTGCAAGATGTTGCGGATATTTATAGTCAGACTTTAAAGTTATTAAATGAAAAACAAATTACGGATGAACAACTTGTTGAGCTAATGTTATCTGATATAAGTAAGATATTACAATTGGTTCGATCTAACTTACTAGTTGAAAGAAAGATTTCTTTATCTGCGAATGTACCAATTATATTAATGGGTGGAAATACAGTTATCCCGGGACTGATTGATAAGATTATAAATTATACTAAAACAGATGTTAAATCAATTGCTAGCCTATTTCAAGGTGGAAATTCTTATATTCCTGAAGTAGATTTGCTACGCATAATAACAGCAGTTTCTCTCGCTACTTGGGGACAAAAAATTGAATAGAATTAATCTTTATAATTATCGAATTAAAGAAGTTAATTTTGGTAAATTAAGGGTTTATTTTTTTCTTGGTGTTGGAATTGTGCTTTCCTTATTTTTTAATTTTATTATTTATAGTTATTATGAAATTCATATCATACATCAAGATACCAGAAATGCATTTCTAACTACAAATATCAATATGATAGATAATAAGTTAAAACCAATTAGAGAGTTTGATAAAAAAGTAGAGTTAATTAGAAAACAAGTGCGCTTACTGCAAGTTGTTGAAGATAAACGTGATGATACTGTGACTTTTTTCCAGCAGCTGGGAGAGGTAACTCCAGAGCAAGTTTATTATAAACAGATTACTTGGAATGGTATGATGTGTCAATTAACAGGGACTGCTGCGAGTCCCCTTTATCTTGCGAGCCTTTTGGATAAGTTACGAGATAAAAAAGGAATATTCGATAATCCTGAATTAGTTTCTAATAATTTAGGAGCAGATGGTAGTTATGATTTTATGATAACAGTTCAAATTAAACCTAATTTGGTAGCGGTTCCCGATGGCAAGTCTTAATTTAGGTAAGCTGAAGCTAAAGCCCATTTATATGTGGCGATTAACAACACTAATTTTATTTACTCTGATATTAATGTTGGTATTGTCTTTTCTAATTTATAAGAACTTTACTTATGAAAATAAAGATAAATTATTTCAACTACAGCAAGATGAACAAACGTTAAAAGACGATCTCATTCGTAAAGTTTCATTGTTAAATAGTATTGATTTATATAGGGAAAAAGAGTCAGCTTTAAATGATCTTTATGCCAAAGTTGGGCTACAGTTTCCAACATCAGAAGAGCTTCCGAATGTTTTGATTCAGATTAACCAGGTCTCTGAAGACTCTGATTTTAAAATAAAGAATTTTACTCCTAAATCTCCTGCTGCAGTAAAAGAAGATTCGTCAGCAGCAAAAGGTGATAAAATCAACTCAAGAGTGTATTCGCTTAGTGCCAGTGGCACTTTTGATGATGCAATTAAATTTTTCTATCAAATTGCTAAAATCCCTCGAGTAATGGAGTTATCTAATTTTCAAATGTCTCGGATTGATGATGCTCAGATTAGTATTAGTTGTGACGTAACTATTTTTTATAGTGACTAAAGTGCTCAAATTAATCGTTATATTTATGTTAATGGTAACGCAGGTTATGGCGGATACTAGCGATCTAGAGCAGTTTGTTCAGGATTTGCGGGCAAAACCATCGACCAATGTACCACCAGCCTTACCTGAGTTTACATTTAAGCCAGCAAATTATAAAATGATAGTGTATGATAATATTTTTAGCCAAGACCGTTTGGATAAAAGAGAGTCGGATATTTTGCAAAGCTATAATTTAAATCAAGTGCAGATGGTAGGATATCTAAAGTATGAGGGCAAGGATTATGTTTTTATTAAAACACCTTATGAAACTTTGAAACTGAAAGTTGGCGATAAGATAAAAGATGGTGAAGTTACCTTAATCACACCTATTTCTGCTCAAATTGATGAGCCACAAATTGAAGATAAAAAAACCTTTATTAATAAAATTATGCTTAAGCTAGATCAAAATAATCAAGCGAAGAAACAACCAAAGTTAACCCAAAAATGAAAAAATACACGCTTCTTTTTCTGTTGATAAATACCTATGCTGGTGCACTTACTTTGCAAAGTGTTAATAATAACGTAGCAAATCAAAGCCAAACTATCTCATTTGGCTTTGATGCTGCGGGTAATGCTGTGCCAAAGCTATTTGTAGCAGGAAATGATTTAATTGTTGATTTTAAAAATATTAGTACCTCAACTAATCAAAGTACATATACCTTTGAAAGTGGTTTTGTTAGAGAAGTAGATTTAGTGACGGTCGGTAGCAGAACCAGAACAGTTATTGTTGGTGGTGCTAAATATAAATATCAGGTTAACCAAAATGGAACCTTTATTAATCTCAGCTTTACGAATAGCATTGGACAAAGTCAGATTGGTCATGAAAATGTAGGCTTGATTGGTTTGCCTAAAAAGTCAGCTGCTAATTATGCTACTCAAATTAATGATATTAAATTTACTCGAGATGATAACGGTGGTGGTGTTGTTGAAATTCCTTATACTGGCGATAGTAAAATTGATGTAAAAGAAGAGCGGTTTGGTGATAGCTTAAAATTGACTTTAAATGCAGTAGGTTTTAATTCAAGTATAATTAAACGTATTGATACTACTGATTTTGATACGCCGATTAAGTATATAGATACCAAATCTGGAAATAACAAATTATTTTTGACTATTGTTAATCGTAATCAGTGGGATTACGCATTATATCAATTGCAGAATAAATTAATTATCAATATTCGTAAAGTTACTCTATCAGATAGTTCGATTCCAACGCTTAGTGATAACAAAACAGATAAAGTAACCTTTAATTTTCAAAATATTGATGTTAGAGCTCTATTACAGTTATTATCTGATTTTAGTGGTTATAATATTTTAGTTAGTGATAGTGTTACTGGTTCAATGTCAATTAAATTGAATAATGTGCCTTGGGATCAGGCATTGCAAATTATTCTGACAACTAAAGGGTTGGGGATGAAACGCGATGGAAATGTTATTAGAATTGCGCCTGTTGGTGAATTAGATGCAATGAGTAAATTGCAACAAGAAGGCAGGAAAACTCAAGAAGCAACTGAACCTTTGGACACTGCGACCATTCGTTTGAAATATTCTCAGGCCGCAACTATTCAGTCAATGATTCAACAAAAGGGTTCTGGAAGTACAGGTAGTGCTTCTGCTAGTAATAGTGGAAGTGTTTCTACTGGCACTTCAACTGGCCCTGGTGGAAGTAGCACTACGCTTGCTCAGGGTAGTAATGCGAATTCATTATTATCTTCGCGAGGTAGTATTTTAGTCGATACAAGAACTAATACAATTATTGTCAATGATACACCGTCACATTTAAAAGATATTAAAGATTTAATTGATAAAATTGATATTCCGGTGAAGCAGGTCTTAATTGAGGCTCGAATAGTTGAGGCAAATAGTAACTTTGAAAAAGATCTTGGTATGCGATTATTACTCGCTGGAATTGGCGGTAGTTTGACTTATTCTAACACTTTAGAAAATGGTGTAACAATTAATCAAACTGGTATTAATGCAGTTAGCGCTAGTCCAGCAGGTTTTGTTAACCAAAACTTTGGTATCTCGGGTGGTGCATCAATGTCAACCATCTTTGCTCCTAACAGCAACACCTTAATAGGATTGGAAGTTGATGCACTAGAGTTACAAAGTCAAGGTAGAACTATTTCAAGTCCTAAAGTAATGACCGCAAATTATCAGGCAGCCAACATTCAGCAAGGGGTACAGATTCCGTATCAGCAAGCAACCAGCGCTGGTAATACCAATGTGGCATTTGTAAATGCGACGTTGTCGTTACAAGTTACACCGCAGATTACTGATGATGGTTACGTTTTACTTAATGTTCAAGTACAGAAAGATAGTCCGAATACTAAATTACAGGTACAGGGAACGCCTTCAATTGACACCAATAGTGTTAATACTCAGGTGCGGGTAAAAGATGGTTCAACAATTTTAGTTGGTGGTATTTATGTTGATGATCAGCAAAAAGTTGAAGAGCAGATACCATTATTAGGGGATATTCCATATTTAGGCTGGTTGTTTAAGTCACAATCAACCAAAACCGCCAAAAAGGAATTATTAATTTTTATAACTCCGCGGATTATTTCGAGTAGTTTGGATAATGACAATTAAAAATATTATTATTGTAGGTATTACCGGGGTTGGTAAAACCACTATTGGCAAATTTTTGGCTGAAAGACTGGGTAAACAGTTTATAGATCTTGATAAGTATATTGAGCAGACTTGTGGCGTTGATATTCCAACTATTTTTGAATTAGAAGGTGAAACTGGCTTTCGTGATCGAGAAACTTTTGCCTTAAATCAAGTTATGGCTGAAGCTAATGATTACGTCCTTTCTTTGGGAGGGGGCTGCGTTATCCGTCCGGAAAACCGGCAAATCATTACCCGGCAAAAGAATCTAGTAGTTCAATTGGTCGCTGATCTAGATATCATTGTTGAGCGTTTATCTCGCTCGCCGAACAAACGTCCACTGTTGGCTAATCAAAATCTTAAGCAAAAAATTGAATCACTTTTTGAAGAGCGCCGCGAGTTTTATAAAATGGTTAGTGATGTTACTATTAATACAACTTTACTTAAACCTCATCAAGTAATTGAACAGGTTGAAAAACAGTTGTATACTAATTAAAAAAAGACCGTGAGGTCTTTTTTTAATTAGTAGTGAAAGTTTTAATCGTATCAGCTAATGCTAACGGTGCTTCAGTTTTAGCAACTACTTCTTCCACAGTAGTATTATCTGCGATTTCGAGTAATTTTAGTCCATTTGGGGTAACTTCTATTACTGCCAGTTCAGTTACAATTAAGTCACAGCAGGCAACACCCGTTAGTGGTAGGCTACATTGTTTTAAAATTTTAGAATTACCAGCTTTATCAGTATGAGTAGTTACCACTATCACCTTACGTGAACCAGTTACCAAGTCCATTGCACCGCCCATACCTGGAACCATCTTGCCTGGAATCATGTAATTAGCAATATTTCCGTGTTGATCTACTTCTAATGTTCCTAACACGGTGCTGTCTACGTGTCCACCACGGATCAGGCTGAAAGAGAATATGGAGTCAAAACAAGCTCCGTGAGGTAATATTGTTACAGATGTACCACCAGCATTAGTAAAGTTACGATTATGTGGACCAGATGCGATATGCCCCATGCCAACCATACCATTTTCTGATTGCAGAATAACTTCAACTCCTTCTGGCAGGTAATCGGCTACCATGGTAGGTAACCCGATTCCTAAGTTAACTAATTCGCCATCTTTTAATTCTAAGGCAACCCGTTTAGCTATAATTTGTTTTGCATCCATTTACATTTCCTCGATTTGAACAATATGATCAACTAATACACCATAGATAGTTACGGTTGATGGGTCTACTTCACCAAGCTCATGTAGTTTATAAGTGCCTAACACAACTTTATCAGCAGCTAATGCCATCAATGGGTTGAAATTACGCGTCGTACCAATATTGACACCATTACCGAATTTATCAGCGTAGGTAGCTTCAATGATTGCTAAATCAGCAGCAAGTGGAACTTCTAATAAATATTTTTTACCTTCTGACTCGATAACTTGTTTGCCTTCTTGAACTAACGTTCCTAATCCAGTTTGGGTGAGTATTCCGCCTAATCCTGCGCCCTTAGCACGAATCCGCTCGGCTAATGTACCTTGGGGTACCAAATCTACTTCCATTTCGCCAGAATTCATTAATTTGGCAACTGTGGGGTTAAGACCAACATGCGAGGCAATTAATTTCTTTACTTGTCCATTGGCAATTAGTTTACCAATTCCGCGCTCTGGGTATCCACCATCGTTATTAATCAGAGTTAAATTTTTTACACCTGATTCAACAACGGCGTTAATCAGCTGTTCTGGAGTTCCATCTGTCATGAAGCCTCCGACCATAATCGTCATTCCATCTTTTAATAACGCCTTGAATTCATCAAGGGTAGTTAATTTTGACTTTGGCATTCAAATCTCCTTTGTTTTGTTAATGACATATAGTATTCTACCACTTTTCATGAGCTAGATAGTGAGTAAAACCTTAGTAAATTAAAGAAATTTGTTAATCAATTAATTGACTTAGTTTTATAAAATTTTCCAGAGAAATATTTTCTGCCCGAACAGTTGGTTCAATACCACAAGATTGAATTTGTTCAGTACTTAATAAATTTTTGAGGCTATTATTTATAGTTTTACGTCGTTGATTAAATGCTTGACTTACAACATGATTTAATTTTTGTTCATCGACAGCTTGCCAGTCATAATCACTTCGCGGTGTTAATGAAACAATTGCCGAATTAACTTTAGGTGCCGGATAAAAGCTCTCTGGTGCGACATCCAATAAATGACGGCATTTGTATTTATATTGCAACATTATTGATAATTTACCATAATCTTTATTATTGGGCGTGGCGCAAATTCGCTCAACAACTTCTTTTTGGAGCATAAAGGTCATATCCTGAATATTGCTAAAATTACTCAAGTAAAACATGATTGGCGTCGAGATATTGTAGGGGAGATTACCGACAACCCGGATTTTTTGTCCGCTCATTGCAAAGTCAAATTTTAACGCATCGCCTTCATGGATGGTTATTTGTTGCGAATTAAAGTTTTCCTTAAGAAAATCAATAATGTCGCGGTCTAGCTCCACAACATTGATATGCCCAAGCCGTTCAATCAGTGGTTTGGTTAGTGCTGCTAGGCCTGGACCGATTTCGACGATGGTTTGATCAGCTTGCGGATTGATGCATTCAATGATCTGGTTGATGACGTAGCTGTCTTGTAGGAAATTTTGTCCAAATCTTTTGCGTGGTATGTGTTTCATGGGTGGTTCTTTTTTTAAATAAATATATAATAATTGTAATGTTTAATTTTATATTAGTAGTAAGTAATTTACAATACACTATCGGATGATAAAATAATATCCTTGTCGATTACTTGCGCTAATTGGCGAGCAAATTCAACCGCCACTGCGTTATCTACCATTTTTTATACCCATTTGCAATATTGTAAATATAAATATATTAATTGCTTCCAAATTGAGTTTCACATGGTTCTCCATCTCTGTCACCATCCATTTGAGTATTTGGGCAATTTTTAAGAAAAAATATTGCTTCTTCTTTGGACCTCATTTGTGAACAGTGTGTTCTTCCATCACAAATAAATGTTGTATTATTTATTTCACGATGATTAGTAGTATCTTGTGGTATTGCTGAGGTATTATTTACCTCTTTGTAATCGACAATATTTTGCGAATCAAAATTACGATAATGAGGGATTGATCTATATGTGATAAATAGTATAGTTAGTACAAAAATTACCGGTAATAATGATTTTGAGTTATACCATTGTGATCTTTCAGCCTTTTTTTTGATATTCATCTTTGGGTGCGTTCTTATTGCTTCCACGCCTTCTATTGTTGCATTTATTGCCCTAATTTTCTTATTCTCGCTTAAAAGCTCATATGTAATAACATCATTGACAACTGGACGACGGCGCATTCCTTTTAATGCAGAAATATGCAAAAAAATTCCATTTTTTTCAATGTTGCTTTCGATAAATCCAAATCCTTTTTCATCATTCCAGCGGATTAATCGCCCTCTATAAACTGACATGGCAATGTTTCCTCATATAAAACAGTTGTATTCCGGATAATTATAATTAAAGCTCAAAGCATAGCATTGATGATTTATTATTTTGTTATCTTGTTATTTATAATACCAAACTTTCATCGCGTAAGTGCAGGCTTAATAATGGATCGGTTAATTTTTCGTTGATTAAGGCGGATAAGCTGATCTTCCAAATAGTGAATTTCGCTGCTGATTTCAGCTAATTCTTTCTTGCAGTTAATGAATATGTCTTGCAGTAGCATAATCAACTCGTAGTAAATATTATTCAGGTAATAATTGTACCGTTGGTAAATGAATTTTGTTTACTAATCGTAAATGTTTCCGTAGTATTTTTTTATTTACCACATCTAATAAAGTGTCTCTGCCATGTGATTGCCTACTCTTGTTTACGAAGTTCACTGGTTAATTGACCACAGTAGCCCCAATCATCTAATTCAATTTCTTGTATTACTATATGGATATGTTCAGGCTTTTTTCCTAAGACGTTAACCAGTGTTTGAGTAAATTCGGCAACGACTTGTTTTTTCTGATCAACTGTAGCGCCTTTTGTGATTTGTAAATTGATATATGGCATAAAACTTTCTTTCAATAATGATTGAGTATTGCTAAATGAGGCTGCGATACCAAGTCAACTTGCTCTTTGTCCTGCATTGACATGAGGCTAAAATCTTGGTTTTTATGATGAAGAAAAATTGGCTATATAATTGTAGTCGAGACTTCTGGCTATTCATTTTGTAGCTTCGGTCAAACTTAAAACTTTACGCGTTGTATTTCTAATTACAACAAGTTATTTCTTCATATTTTGATGTAAAAAAGCAGTAATTACGACATTGGATTGATCTTTTATCCAATATGAAATTATATATGGAAATTTTTGAACCACATATTCTCTTAGTTCTGGAATTTCATCAACCATTCGCGCAATATAATTGTTATTCCTAATAGTTTCTATTGCATCTTCGATTACCTGAATGAACTCTGTAGCAATTACTTCATTAGCATTTTGTAGGTACCAGTCAATATAATCTTCCAAATCGTTTAGCGCTTCAACTGACCATGTTATTTTGCAGTTTTGCATTTATTAAATACCCGCAACACATCGTTATCTGAAGCGATAATTTCATTTTGAGCTTGCTGTAGCCCTAAACGCATTTTTTCCAGTTGCCAATTTCTTAACTCTTGTTTTTTACCTAATGAAGCCCAATACATAATTTGCTGTGGAACTGTTCGATAATCTTTCTCCGCAAAATCTTTAATTTCGCTGATAAATTCCTCTGGCAATCGAATTGAAACGAAGCTCATGGTAAATCCTCCTAAAAACCTTATTTTAGATTGTACTGCATATTGCGACAATTTGCAAATTTAAATTTCCACAATTAAACGAGCTTTATTTACCATAGCCAAGATTGGGAGCTAACCACTTCTCAGCTTCGGCTAAGCTCATGCTTTTACGCGCTGCATAATTTTCTACCTGATCTTGAGTTAATTTACCAACCGCAAAATATTTGGATTCTGGATGGTTAAAATAAAAGCCAGAAACCGAGCTTGCCGGATACATCGCGTAGCTTTCGGTTAAGATAGCTCCGGTATTATTTTGTGCATCGAGTAGCTGCCAGATTTTACCTTTCTCAGTATGTTCCGGGCAAGCAGGGTAACCGGGTGCTGGGCGAATCCCGCGATAACGCTCATAAATCAAATCTTCGTTAGATAAGTTTTCGCCAATTCCATAACCACAAAATTCACGCATTTTTTTATGAGCACATTCTGCTTGAGCTTCGACTAAACGATCGCCAAGCACTTTTGCCATAATTGCGTGATAGTCATCATCTTGTGCTTCGTAATGCTGAGCTAATTTCTCAACATGTTCCATTGTCACGACAAAAGCGCCTAGGTAGTCCATTCGCCCAGAGTCGCGTGGTGCAATATAATCGGCTAATGAGTAATTGATCGCTTTGTCATTTTGCTGACGTAAGAAGCATAAGGTCTCCAGTGGCGAACCATCCAGATTATACAGATAGACATCATCATTATGACTTTGCGCTTGCCACCAGCCAACTACTGCCTGTGGTGTAAATAATCGTTTGCGGATTATCTCGCCGAGCATTTTTTTGGCATCGTTATAAATTTTAAGACATTCGCGACCATAATCTTTATTATCCATGATTTTGGGGAACATGCCTTTAAAGCCCCATGCCCAGAATAATGGTGACCAATCAATATATTCGGCGATCTCCGCTAACTCAAGTTTTAATTTATGCACGCCAAGTTGCTGAGGCTGAGCGATTTCCAGAGTTGTCCAGTCGCTGGTAAATTTCTTGGCAAGTGCTTCGCTATAGCTAGGTAATTCTACCTTGCGTTGCATGGTGTAATGATCATCACGTAATTTGGTATATTGCGCACGGACTTCGGCGATATAATTATCATAACTTAGCGGATTGAGTAGTTTACTGCAGACTTCTGCCACTAGCGATGCATCATTAACGTGGACTACGGGTGAGCTGTAATGTTGCATTATTTTAACTGCGGTGTGTAGCTTGGAAGTGGTTGCGCCACCGATTAAGATGGGAATAGTGAAACCCTGTTCTTCAAATTGCTGCACGTTATAAATCATTTCATCTAAAGAGGGGGTAATTAAACCACTCATACCAATAAATGCTGCATTATGCTCACGGGCTGCATCGATTATTTTTTGGCAACTCACCATTACACCGAGATCCACTACATCATAACCATTGCAACGCAAGACCAGAGCCACGATATTTTTACCAATATCATGAACGTCACCTTTAACTGTTGCCATAATGACAACTGGTTTAGCTTGGCTGGTTTGTTGTTCTGCTGCGATTGCTTCCATGAAAGGTTCTAGATAGGCAACTGCGCGTTTCATTACCCGTGCCGACTTTACGACTTGGGGGAGGAACATTTTACCTTCACCAAAGAGCTGCCCAACAATTTTCATCCCATTCATCAGCGGTTGTTCAATCACATTGAGTGGTGTGCCGTATTTTTCTAGTGCCAGGGTAGTATCTTCAACAATGTGAGTCTCAATACCTTTAATTAATGCATGACTAATACGCTCTTCTAGCTCCCATCCGCGCCAAGCATCAACTTGTTCGACGGTATTAGTTTGTCCTTTGTATTGCTCCGCGAGATCTAATAAATCTTCGGTTGCTTTGTCATCCAAATTGAGAATAACCCGTTCACAAGCATCGCGTAATGGCTTGTCAATTTCATCATAAATCGAGAGCATTCCTGCATTAACGATTGCCATATCAAAGCCAGCTTTAATCGCGTGGTAGAGAAATACAGCATGCATTGCTTCGCGAACAATATTATTGCCACGGAAGGAGAATGATAGATTGGAGACACCACCTGAGGTTAGCGCGCGTGGGCAGCATTGTTTGATTTCGCGTACTGCTTCAATAAAATTGATTCCATAGCTATTGTGTTCTTCGATTCCAGTTGCCACAGTCAGGATATTGACATCAAAGATGATATCTGCAGGGTTAAAGTCAATTTCCTCGGTGAGTAATTTATATGCTCGTTTGGCGATTGCAACCTTATCTTCTTTACTCGCGGCTTGACCTTGTTCGTCAAATGCCATAACCACCACTGCCGCACCATAATTTTGAATAATTCGCGCTTGACGTAAAAATTCTTCCTCTCCGCCTTTGAGCGAGATGGAGTTAACGATTCCTTTACCTTGAATACATTGTAAACCAGCTTCAATCACTTCGAATTTGGACGAATCGATCATGATTGGTACGCGACTGATTTCTGGTTCACTGGCAACCAGATTAAGGAATTTAGTCATGCATTCAACGGCATCAAGCATTCCATCATCAAAATTGATATCAATTACGTTCGCGCCATTTTCAACTTGTTGTTTGGCAATTTCTAGTGCTTCGCTAAAATTTCCTTCGCGGATCAGGCGGGCAAATTTGGGCGATCCAGCAACGTTACTTCGTTCACCAACCATGTAAAATTGCGGGTTTTGGCTATTGTCAATTAGTAGTGGTTCTAATCCTGATAAGAAGGTTGCGCTAGTTGCTAAACTTGGTGTGTGTGGCGTGATATCTTTGGTTTTGGCAACAATTGCCGCAATATGTTCTGGCGTAGTTCCACAACAGCCACCGATTAGATTTAAAGTATTGTGTTTGGCAATGTCATAAATGTATTCCGCCGTCATTTCTGGCGTTTCATCATAGCCTGTAGGCGCTAATGGATTAGGTAAGCCTGCATTAGGGTAGCAACTGATAAAGCAATCGCTAACTTTAGCTAGTGCTGCGATGTAAGGTGCCATGTCTTTAGCACCTAGGGCACAGTTAATTCCAACTGCCAAAGGTTTGGAATGAGCAATTGAGTACCAAAAAGCTTCAATTGTTTGCCCTGAAAGTGTTCGCCCCGATAAGTCAGTAATTGTTACCGAAATAATCAGTGGGTATTTAGTGTTGGTTTCGGCTTCAACTTGCCCAATTGCTGCCAGACAGGCTTTCATATTGAGGGTATCAAAAGAGGTTTCTGGTAATAAAAGGTCTGCTCCAGCATTAATTAGTGCTTTGGCTTGCTGGTAGTAAACCGCTTTTAACTGCGCAAAACTATGGCTACGATAAGCTGGATTATTTACATCTGGTGAAATTGATAAGGTTACGTTAGTTGGCCCGATTGAGCCAGCAACATAACATTTACGCTCAGGGTATTCTTGCATTACTTCGTTGCAAGCTTCTTTTGCCAGTTTGACCGCGGCAATATTCAGCTCTTCAACCAGATGCTCCAGCCCATAATCTTTTTGCGAAATGATGTTTGCCGAAAAAGTATTACTTTCAATTATATCGCTACCCGCGAGTAAATAATTTTTATGAATCTCTTTGATAATATCTGGGCGAGTTAAAACTAATAAATCATTATTGCCTTTTAAATCCATTGGGTGATCGAGAAAGCGTTCACCACGAAAATCGGCTTCACTAAGTTTATAGTTCTGGATAACCGTACCCATCGCTCCATCAAGGAACATGATGCGTTTGTCTAAGGTTTGTTGTAATTCGTTGATTAATGGTGATTGCTGCATACTAGATCAACCCTGAAGAAAATAGATTTTGAGTATTTTTTACTTTGCAAAATACCATCGAGCGTTTGATTTTTATCATTTCAATCATATGTTCTTTTAGCATTGAGTCAACCCACTGATTAAAAATATTTTTGCTTATGAAAGAGAATGTTTGTTGCAAATCTTTCTTGCTCTTTGGTTCATCTAAATAATTTAAAATTAGTTCATTAAAATATTGATATGCCAAAACATCAATATTGTTATCTTTTAGTTCATTATGTCGCGCTCTATTTATTATTTTTTTCTCATCTGAATTAAAAAGATCTTGAGCTTTTTTTGTACCTGCCACAATATGTTTTTGTCGATTTAATAAAAAATTTAAATCATTTTTAGTTTTGGGTGTCGCCCATAAGTGCGCCCCCAACTTACATAATTCCATAAATGCCTTATTTGTTAAATCATTTTCTCGAACAAAAAGCGGAAATTGTGGCTGCTCTTTTAAAACTTCAATAGCTCCAGCCCAAGTCCCACCCTTGGCAAAATCTGAATTTACGACTAATCCAGCATGAGCTAACGCATAGATATATTTATTTCTCGCCATTGCATTGCCAACATTAAAACCAGCATCTGGATCTACTGCTGAAATAAGTACTAGCTTACCAGTAGCAATATATTTACGATACTCAGCATTCAAAACAGACTTAGCTAAACTATCAGCTAAGACACCGCAGCTGTAGCCACCACTGTCTAAGCACGATAACATACTAACTCGATCAACGCCACGTGCACCGCCAGAAATAATATTTTGAGACAATTTAACTAAATTATTAATTTGGCTAACGGTATAAGCTACAACATTTTCTCCAATATCCCGAGAACCAACAATAGCAACACCTCCTTGAGTTAAGATATTTTTATCTCCACATCCATAAATCAGTATCGGCGATTTATTTCTGAGGCGTTGTTTATAAATTTGTGGATATGCATCATCCGCACGACTAATAACCCAAATCCCTCTTGAAGACCAATAATCCAAACATTGAGCGAGTAAAAATCCTCTGCCTAAAAGCTCAGATAACCTTTGGGCTGAAACGATATGTTTAAGCTTTTCAAGAAGTTTTATAGATCCGTCCGATAATAAATCTTTAGGTTGATAACCACAACGCTTTAATTCATCTGAAATAAATTCATATTCTTTTAAACTTAATGGCTTAATACCCTGAGATTTATTGCAATATAATAATGGCGCATTAAGCAGTAATATTGCTTGTGTATTTTCTGATATATTCATAATTTAATCACCACTTCCTACTTTTGATAGAGCAAAAGGGTATACCTTACCACTCCCATTTTTTTGTAATAACCATCCCGCGATCGTTAGCGTCCACCGTGAATCCACCATATCATCTACCAATAAAATACAACCTTGTGGTGGTGTCTCGGTTAATTCAAAGCTTCCATCTAAATTTAAAGATTGTTTTATACTATTTTGCATGGTTTTTTGCTCTGGTCTTAATTCAGTAATCTGAATAATTGGTTTAAATTGCTTACCAAGCTCTTTGGCTAATCTTTCTGCAAAATCAGACACTAAATTAGGATGGCGTAAAGACGGAATTGGTACAACGCAATCAAACTCAATATTCCATTCTGAAATTAACTTGGCGCTAGCGACAATCAATTTATCAGCAAAATATTTATCTTGATATTTACCACTACTAACTAATCTGCCCCAACCTGCGTCATTCCATGCACTCAAGACCTTACCTTGTTGTAATTGTAATTCAGGTCTAATATTACCACCGACATCATATATTTCTAATTTTTGCATAAATTTCTTACGCGGTTCAATAGTTAACCAATTACTAAACAAAAATTGTTGCGCATTTGCAATCATCTCGGTACTAATTGTGTTTTCAACCTCTGGCAATGCCGATTCTATATAATTGCTTGCGTCACCATTTAATGCTTCGATCAAAAATTGCATATGCCCAGATTGTAATTTGACATATTCTTGCATTTCCTGTACTTCAGCGTATCTTAGCTGCATTAAACGTTTTACCTTATTCCAAAACGATTCTGGTAATGTAGTAATCGTCAGACGATATTTAGAACCATCTTTTACTATCGGTGTAGGCTCTTCAAGCGATAAAATTTTCAGGACTTGCTCAAGTTTGCCTTTTTTGATATTTACCTTCGCCTGTAACTCAGTTAAACTTAATCCATCAGAAGCTTTGTCAAGTTCCTCCAAAATTTGAGCTACTAACTCACGGGAGGGAAAAGCATTATTAATAAAATAATCAATAATATTGGTATCTTCTGCACCGCTTAATAAAATACCATACGCAAAATCAATGGCTCGCCCTGCTCGTCCAACTTGTTGATAATATGAAACGACAGAATTAGGCATTTGATAATGTATTACAAAACCAATATCAGGCTTATCGTAACCCATACCTAGCGCAGTTGTAGCTACTAATGCTTTTATCTGGTTATCTTTTAATTCATCTTCATAAATTAGTTTATCTTCTTTGGTGAGACCTGCATGATACGGTTTTGCGCTAATATTCTGTGTTTGTAACCAACTAGCAACCATCTCTGCGTCTTTTTGCGTAAGTGCATAAACAATCCCACTGCCTGATAGCTGTGGAATATTTTTAGCCAGCCACGCTAATCGCTCCTCAGGGGTATTTAATTTAATGGTTTGCAATTTTAATGAATTTCTTGACAAATCCCCACGAATTATATCCAAATCGCCACTAAATATTATTTTCAAGTCAGAAATAACACGATCATTCGCGGTCGCAGTTGTTGCTAGAACTCTGGTATTTGATGGCAATCTTTTGAGAATACTTTGAATTTTACGATAGTCAGGTCTAAAATCATGCCCCCAATCAGATATACAATGCGCCTCATCAATAACCAACATAGATAATGACTCAGCAATATGACTCAGCACATTACTAACAAACCATTCATTAGATAATTGCTCTGGAGAAATTAATACAATGTCAACTGAATTATTTTTTATCTGTCCATAAAGGGTATCCCGATCATCACGATTATCAGAATTAATGACGACTGCACTTACGCCCATGGATTTAGCTGCTTCAAGTTGATTGCGCATTAGTGCCAATAGTGGAGAAACTAATAAAGCGACACCGCAACCTTGTTCTCTTAACAGTTTAGTCGCGATAAAGTAAACAAAGCTTTTTCCCCAGCCAGTTTTTTGCACCACTAAGAGGCGACCACCTTCAACAATTGTTTGAATTGCAATATTTTGGTTTTCTCTAAAATTAGCCTCAGAATTATTGGTTGCTATTCTTAATAATTCTAGCGCTCTTACTGAATTAAAAATAATCGTCATACTTTACCCCTCTAAATTACCGATGTTTATAAATCAATTAATTGTGGTCGCCAATTTTTTATAGTACCATCTTTATTCTTGCGGCTATTATCTTGCATCTTGAATAATTGTCGAAATAAATTAGGTCCAACTCCAACAAAGCTCTCAAACCTAATTTTCTCGGATTGATTTGTTATAAATTCATAATTACCTTTAATTTTCCGAAGCTTATCTTTAATCAATGTTTCAATTGGATTTTCTTCTTCATCTACCACCGAATCAAAATGGAATGGTAACGCTTTGCTTTTAGCATAAGGCTCAATATAAACTACGCGTTTAATTCCTGCTGCAATAATATGTTTTGCACAGTTATGGCAAGGGAAAGTAGTACAATATAAAATAGCACCATCTGAACTAACATGACCACGAGCACATGCCATTAATGCATCCATTTCTGCATGAACCACTCGTCCATATTCGGTAATGTCTTTTAGTTTGCTATCTGCAATAGCTGATTTAATTTCATCCACATCACCATCTACATAACTTTGCAACGCATCATAAATATTATTAATTAGTTGTTGTTTCTCGATAGCGTTAGAATCAAACCCGCGCATATAATCTCGTCCAAGAGCGTCGTCATAAATATTCCCATTCTTGTCATTGAGGTGGGCACGGTACAGACCACCACCACTCTTTGGAATATCATTAGCACCAGTAGCAAGGATATCACCATTTGGAGTGGTGATAACTGCTCCTACCTGGCGTGATAAATCTGCTGAACGTAAAGCCGAAGAGAATGCCATATACATAGCATATTCATCTTTGGTTGGTGTAGCAAAAGGAAACCCATGCAGTAAGTTGAAAAAACGTTTTAATTGCTGTTTCATCTTGTATTTACTTAACTTACTATTTTTATCGCGCTCATAGGTTAAGAAGAAATCGGCTTGATAATAGCATTTGTTGATATTTTCTCTTAACTTCTTTAATACTTCATTGGTTGCTAGATTTTGACCGATATTTCTATAATCAGATTCTTTTGGATTATTAGTATCCCTTTGAATACGCGTTTTAAATTCTTTAACAATTTTCTGTTTAGAGACTGATGCTAAATCATGCTCTAACCCGCAGGCGATAAATATCGCTTTATTGTCAGTTTCATCCCCAACTGACTCAATGTTATCTGCGCTAGAGATGTTGGAAATAATGTTAACTTTTGATGAATCAATCGAGGTTATATTATTTATGTCTAACAACTGAATGTTATTTTTCTGATGTCCAAGATCAACTAATATAGATTCGATTTGCTCTTTAAGGGTATCCACTGGAAAAGCAAATTCATTAATTAATCCGATAGTAAAGCCAACACTTTGTGTTGTAGGTGAGTTTTCTGGAATACCTAATTTAATTTTCTGCCGTTTCAGTAAGTATTCAATAAACTGTCTAATTTTTGAATTGCTAATTAATTCTTGTCCATCTTTAAAAACAATAGCAAAGAAATCGGTATTTTTGAAATTAATCATGAAATTATTTTCACTATCAAAAATACCATCTGCACTTTTAAAATTAATACAAATTTCATCAGCAACATCTGAACCCAATCGAGTTGAGGATTTAAGTTTGACTTCCAGATCATCACCAAATAGCTCTTCTTTTATCGTTTTTGTAAAATCATCACTATTATTACCAAGGTAAAATCCACGGAAGTTTAAATAATGATTTTTCTTAGGTTTATCATAAAAATAGGTAAACCCGCAATTATTACTTAATGCAATATCCCAGAAACCATCTTCATACTTACAATCAGTTTCTTCGTAAATATCAATCTGATTTTTAGTAATTATATTCAAAACATGTTCAGCTAAAGCCGTTTTATGTCGATTTTTAGTACAGTATTTTTTCAGTAAAATCTCTAATACAGTCATCAATTTATCATTATATCGTGAAAAATTAATTTTTAAACAATCTTTATCGCTAATCTGAATTTTTCCAAAAAATCCATCGCTTTCATCATGCAATAAATGTATTGATGGATATGTGTCCCAATCTTGCTTATTTCTAATTTTATTATCAGATAATAATTCTTGTACTTCATTAAAACTTGATGTGGTTTTCTCCAGATCTACAAATTCCAAATTATAATAGTTGGTGTCATGATGTCGATTTATAAAAAAACGGAGTGATGTATCCATTATTTCAATTTTTTCGGAATCATGTGTTAATTTAATGCTACATAGTTTTAACGGTGCCTCTTGAGTGTCATCCTCATACAATCTGCGAATCTCTCTTTTTAAATCTTCAAAATCATTACAAGTAATTTCTGTCATTATAACTCTCCAACTATCTGAAAATGCGTTGCTGCGCTCTTAAATTAATTTATAAAAATAACTGGTGCTACAGAGCACTCCGTTTGGATTTTTTGCGTAATTTGGAATTTCACCAATTTTTTGCCAACCTAGATGTTGGTAGATGGTTTCTGCTTTAGAGCCAGTTTGAGTATCCAGAAGTAAAAGGGTGATTCCTAATTTATGTGCTTCTGTTTCTAAGGCATTCATCAGTTTTGTTGCAATTTTTTGTCCCCGAAAATGAGGCAATACCAGTAATTTAACGACTTCAGCCCGATGTTGCCCATTTAGGCTTTGTGCAAGAATAAGTTGTACTGTTGCTATAATTGAATTATTTTCAATTGCAATCCATAAAAGATGATGATTGCTTAGGCTAGAATCAATCATCGACCAATAATTCTCCGAATCTTTTACCGAGAATGGCAACATAAAACCAACTGATGCACCACCACTAACTGCGTCTACTAAAATCTGAGATAGCTGTGCTTTCTGCTCTAGAGTGATTTCTGAGATTTGTCTGATTTCCAATTGCTTATCCTATTTATTTGGTTTGGGAAACTTCTCTAATTGCCCAATTGCATCTTGAATATCATCAATCTTCTTGCTTAATATTGCTTGAGCATCCAATAATCCCTGATTATAAAAATGATAGCCAAATTCTTGAGAGATAAAATCCAAGAGAAACTGCGCATCAAACCCACCCAAATCATAGTTAAGCTCACGCGCAAAATAATGCTGTAATTTCTGAGTCAGGAGCTCTTGTTGTGGTTTGCTAAATTTAACGGTTTCTGTCATTTGTGTAACTTTATTTTTGTGGTTAATTAAGATGGAGCACTTTTTGAACGTAATCACGGCGGGCATAGATTTTAAAGTCCATAATTACAACAACTCTTACTTATCACGTGTATATAATGCGGTAAACTACCAAGATTTTACACTATTCATAAATAGAAACATATGGTTAATTTATTATTGGTAAGTAATTTTAAAAATGTTGGCTTGGAGCAATCCAATAAGACTATGATAACATCATTAGCTTGATTAGATTTGTAGCAAATATTTTGATTTAGGGTAGTTTATTACGCAGAATTGCACAACAAATAAGTAACAAGCGCGGTAAATTTATTGCTGTATTTTTTATTGAATACAAGAACAATATTGTTATTTTTGTGTGTTATAATTCAAGCAAAGAGCAATGTTATTTTATGCTTTAGCGTCTGAAGTTATTTAGACTATATCTTTAAAGGCAAATTGATTATGTACGACGATCTTTTTTTATTTATTAAAGTAGCTCAATTTGGTAGTTTTACTAAAGCAGCTAAAGAATTGGGTATTTACCAATCAACAATAAGTCGTCGAATATTAAGCCTAGAGGAATCCTTAGGAACTAAATTAATCGTTCGTACTGCTAATCATTTTGAGTTATCTTTATACGGGCAACGGCTTTATGAAAACTTGATCGGGCAAGAGGACTTACTTGAAAACAAGATATTTTCTGCACTACAAAATGAAGATTTAGTTTTCGGTGAGATTAGGGTGATGTTACCTCATTCTCTACCATTACAGATAATTACTCCCAAGATACCAGACTTTATGGCAAAACATCCAAATTTAAAGGCGCGGATTTATTTCCAAAACCATGAGGTCAATTTACAAAAAGATTATATTGATTTGGCAATAGTCTATGGCTTGCCAGAACAACAGGCACAGAGGGTTAAGTTAATCCATCGTGCAGAACTAGTCGCCGTTTGTACTCCAGAATATATTGAACAATATGGATATTTAACTGATCCTGCAGATATTGATGATCATCAGATCATTGTTGTTCTGCGTGATCACGGTGAAATTATTAACCGGACCAATATTGTCCATAATGAAACTCAACAAGTTACCACTATAAACATTAACCATACTCTGGCAACAAATAATTTTATGCATAATCTGGAACTTGTTGAAACTGGCAAATTTATCGCAGTTTTTTATGTCTCTGCGGTTGAGAAAGCCATAAATGAGGGTAAATATATTCGTGTTTTGCCTGACTATAGTTTTGAAAAGCTTGATTTTTATATGTTAAAGCGCGTACAGGATGATCCTAAAATTAATGCATTTGGCGATTTCATTGAAGAATGTCTCGTTGGGTTGTAGAATTCGCGTTATCTATCTCTTTTCTATTTCTAGCCCCTTATTTAAAATCCCCTGATAATTTAATTATCAGGGGATTTTAAACGGCCTAACCAATTACAAAATCTAGTCAGTGGTCTTGATTTCAAAATGGTTATTACCTTTATCATAGACGCATGTTTTCAGGTTCTTGCCAAACTTGGTTCCATAACTATGACAGTAATTGTTTTCCATCTTTAAATCAAATTGAGATATCTCATCCTGTCCAACCCTGTTAATATCCTGCATCCCGAATGAATATCTGAAGGTGATCACTTTTTCCGGGTTATAAAAAACATCTGTCGCATTGGGTGCCAAATCATGATTTCCTGACTTGATGGGACCTATTTTGGGCGCATAATACATATAGTTATAGCCTTTTTCTGGAAATTTGGTAGTTATTTGATATTTATTCCAAGCGTATTGACTATCTCGAGTTACAAGGATTTTAGCATCTGACCATTCGCCAGTAATTTTAACAAAGGTACCATCTGGATAAGCAAGCGTTTGATAGTCAAGCTGTTTGCAGTTAAGTGTTGGGCAGAATAACCTAAAGCCCCAACTCCAAAGATCGCGCCAACGGTATTCCCGATAATGTAGACTGACACTATAATAGTTACCCTCATTCCAACCCCAGGCTCCATATTTGATACCAAAGACGTATTGCGTATTATTTGGAACACCGCCACCGCTAACCGAGTAGATTGCATACCGCGGCTCAACGTCTCCTTGACCACTTACATTGGTTTCATAATTAGGGCGATTCATCCGAATATGATTTCCATCAATAACTTCCAGCGGGTGATCCCATTCATATTTGTGGGCATCACCCTCCACGTATAATCGTGTAAGATTTCTATAGTTAAGTTCAGAAATTACTGGAATATCATAAAATGCTTTTGAACCATTCTTATGATAAAAGCGGTCTTTTCGCCAGAACATTGCATGAGCTTCTGCGCTACCGTATTCTGCCTTGCTTTCTTTACGCTCTCTACGAGACTCACGATGATCTACATATACTAGCCGCGTAATACCATTATATCCATGTTCCCGAGCTTCGGCTGGAATAAAAATGGTTTGACCATTAACTACCCGTAACATACTATTCTGAATGCTTTTAAAAGGAACACTGAAATCTGCGGCAGTAGGCCAATTAGATTTGGAATTTCCGCCATAAGTTCCCACCAGTGTTGTCCCATCGTATGATTTGAGGTTCAGTCCTGCCAGTGAGGATAATTTTGTCGGATCAAAGATACCCTCAGTGGTAAATTGTGAAGGATCATTAAATTTTAATCTTATCGAACCATAAATATCTTTTAATGAATTTTTGTCAACTGGAAGCTTATCCATTAATAACTTAATTTTTTCAGCGTAGAATTTACGCACAACTTCAGCATTTTGTGTAATAGTATTAGTGGATGATACTCCATTGATTTTAATGGCAATATGTGTATTATAAATACTTGCATATGGGAAATCCTTACTAATTAATGTTGCCCCGAGGGTATCAATCTGCTGCATGCTGGCAATAGTAGTAAGAATATCTACGTACATTTTTACGTATTGTGCATTATAAAAACTATTTAATGCAATGTAGTTTATTTTTGCACCATCACGGCTGGTTTCATGTATCAAAGCATCAAGAGAAGATTTCAAATTTGTTAAATTATCGCCATTATTACCCATGATGTTATTTAGAGCTAATTCAGCAGGGTCGCGCTGTGTTTGGAAAAACTTAATTGCAAGTGGCAATGGTTCTGCTTTCTGATGTGCTTTGACATATTCAAGCAAGCTTTTATTATTCTGATTCAAAGTGTTACTAATTTGCTGTGAAAGTTGATTAATGATTGCAAGGTTAGTATTAAGATTAGCTACTTTATCCTGAAATCTGTCCTTATTGTATTTGGTGTAAAAATTTATTAGCTGATTTTCAACTCTTTGTACCTGAGCTCCTACTTGAGTAATCAGCTCTATTGCAATAGTTAACTGTTTACTGGTAGTTGTATCGCCACCGCCACCACCACGGGGAAACATCAGCTCAACTATGCCACCACCAAGGTCACTTACCTGTTTAAACCCGGGAAAAACCGCCGCAATAATTTTAAAGCTGGCACTAACTCTTTGTGAGATAGTCCGATAATCATCGAGGCTGTTACTTGTTATGCCACTTCCTCGCCCTGATAATGTGGATAAAGTAATAAGGCTGGTAGAGCGTTGATTTAATGAAATATTAAACACATCATTGCCAGGGATGTTGGCAAATTTTTCAACTGAAGCACTACCTATTTTTTTGTTGCTATTTGCTGCATAAATGTTAATTTGACTAATTCCAGGATTTATAGTGACATCTTGGAATACAATATTACAATAATTTTCATTACTACAATCTTGTACTGCCGATTTGACTGTTCCATTGCTATTAATTTCTGCTTTGATAACCGTAAACCCATTAAGATCTCCTTTGGGAATACCAATCGTAGTATTGGCGGCATAACAGTTGACCGCGGTTAGGGTTGCTAAAACGGCTAATTTTATTTTCATGGAAATATATCCTTCAAGAGTTATTGTGGTGAAGTATCATTTTCAGGAAATATTATCCCATGTGCTGTTGTGATGGTCAATATTCATTTACGTATATCATCAATCCATTTTCGTATGATACAACTTGTAGTCAACATTACATATCTTTACTTTTCAATGCTTTCTACAAGCTTGATAAATAGTAGTTGCGATTTGAGTATAATTGCCAGTAGCTTGTGGGCTATCTGTAAAATTCCCATTAATATGGTGAATGACGTTTGTTAGTCAATAGGGTTACTTCTAAGAATCTATATCTTACATATTAATAAGAATTATTAGATAAAGTTCTAGTTTATACAATTTATTAAAAAAATGAAATAATACGCAACTATTTTATTATACCACTGAGCATCTCCTGAGCGTGACTGGTGGTGGTTGCTGTGATATTGATTCCACCCAGCATCCGTGCGATCTCACCTACGCGCCGCTCTTGATCGAGATATTCAATCGTGGCTTGAGTTTGTCCGCTTTTGCTTTGTTTTTGGACTAAAATATGCTGATCGCCACAGCAAGCAGCTTGTGGTTGATGCGTGATACAAATAACCTGTTTTGAGATACCCAGTTGTCGCAGCAGTGTCCCAACTACTTCGGCAACTCCGCCACCAATTCCGACATCAATCTCATCAAAAACAATGAGTTCCGGCGGATTGTTAATGCTCAATGTAACATATAAAGCCAAAGCAACCCGAGATAACTCACCGCCTGAAGCAACTTTATTCAGTGGCTGTAAAGTCATTCCTTGATTAAAGCACACTAGATATTGAATATTATCGATTCCATTTACTGTCCAATTTTCAGTTAGGCTGCTGACATTTACTTCAAATTCACCGCTGATTGCCAAGCTATGTAATAATCCACTGACTTTAGTGCTCAGTTCAGCTGCCGCAGTTTGTCTTTTTTGCGAAATCTGCCGCGCTAATGCTAAATAATCGCTCTCAGCAAGCTTGAGCTCAGCATCCAACGCTGCCAAATCCGTGTCTTGTACCAGTCGACTTAACTCCTCTTGCCAACGAGCGAGCTGTGGCAAAATTTCTTCGGGCATAATCCGGTATTTACGCGCTAAAGAGTAAATTTCATCAATCCTAGCATCGACTATAGCTAGCTGCTCAGGATTTACCTCAATTTTATTCGCTACTAAATTTAGTTCGTGTTCCAGCTCGCTGATTTCGGCTTCAATACTTTCGGTTAATTTTATTACCTGATCGGCATTTGGTAAATATTCACTGATTTTAAATAGCTTATTACTCATGTTAGCAGATAAATCAGTTAGCGAGTTATTTTCACCATTAATCAGATCAGTAACAAAGCCTAATTCTTGTAACACAAAATTAGCATTAGCCAGCTGTTTCTGTTCCAATAATAATGCTTCCCACTCCTGATCACCTAAGCCAAGAGCCTCTAATTCATGGATTTTCTCGCCCAAAATTTCCTGTTTAAGGATCAAATCCTGACTAAACTCGCGAGCTTGGGCGAGTTTATTACGTAACTGATTAACTTTACGGTAGAGCTCACTTAGTTTTAAAACCAAGTCCGCAGCACCCGCAAACTCATCCAGGAGTGCTCGCTGAATATCTGGCTTGAGTAGCGCGATTGAAGCATGTTGCGTGTGAATGTCCAGCAACATTTCACCCAGTTCTTTGAGCGTACCAAGAGTGACAGTTTGGCTATTGATGTATGCTTTTGAGCGTCCATTTATGTCAATTACTCGCCGACAAATAATCAGATTTTCTTGATCGTCATCAATAAATCCTCGTTCGTGTAGCCATTCTTGAACTTTTTGATTATCCACCTGAAAACCAGCACTAAAAGAAGCTTGTGTCTGCCCGTTACGAATTAAATCGGTTCCAGCTTTTGCACCAAAAATTAACATCAGGGCATCAATTATTATTGATTTACCGCTTCCGGTCTCGCCAGTAATAACAGTTAAACCAGAAAAGAAATCCAGCTCAAGTTGCTCGATTAATAAAAAATCTTTTATTTGTAAGTTTAGTAACATAAAAACTCCGTGTATACTAAAACATATTAAGAATCTGCTTCAGTATATACTCATAGTATTTGATTATTGGACGCGAAAGATTGATGAAAAAGACGACGCAGTGTAGATAGAACTACATAAGGAGTCTTTTTTGAAATCCGACAAAGTCCAAGATTCAAAGACGAAGAGTATATTTATATTAAGATACTCGCTTTGCCCAATCCAGTTTATTTCTAAGGGTATTGTAGTAGTTATAATTAGTTGGGTGCAGCAAATGCAGCGGACGTTCAGCTTTTTGAATTATGATTTTGTCATTATAAATCAAATTACAGTATTCTTGCCCGTCATAGTGTAAAATAGTTGTATTGTCTTTGATAATCGTTAGTTCAATCACTACCTCATCACAAACGACAATCGGACGATTCGACATTGATTGCGGGCAAATTGGCACAATCGAAAACACTTTTGAATGGGGATGCAAAATCGGACCACCAGCAGCCAGAGAGTATGCAGTTGAGCCAGTTGGTGTGGAAAAAATTACACCGTCTGATTTTTGAGCATGAACAAATTCACCACCGATACTCATTTCAAACTCAATCATACTACCAATGTCACCGCGAGAGATTACAATATCATTCAAAGCCAGCGAATCATGAACAAGTTGACCATCACGCAATATCTTAGCCTGTAATAAGCTACGTTCTTCCTTGATGTATGCATGATTAACCAGCATATCTTTAATCACCGTTAGCATTTCGCTAGCTGCAATATCCGTCATAAAACCCAGCCGACCTTGATTGATCCCGACTAATGGAATTCCGTGATTTACAATCTTTCGTCCCGCTGAAAGCATTGTTCCGTCACCACCAATGATAATTGCCAGATCAATTTCATCAATCCAGTCACTTAATTTTCCGCAGCGATAGCCGGGGCAATAAAAATCATTGGCAACGCTGGAATCCAAATAAGCACGACAACCAAAATCCTGTAACCATTCTGCCAATTTAGTAACTTGCGCAACTAAGTGTTCGGAATTTCGCCGACCAATGATTGCAATATTTTTATAATTTGTCATATTATTCCCAAATATCAATAATATCTATATATTTTGAACGCTCAGTTTTGAGCTTTCATGCATAGACTCTAGGTGATCGCGATTATAGCTAGGAGTATTGATAAAAAAGGTGAGGCGGTGTACACATGAGTACATAACGAACTTTTTTATCAGTACGACAACGCTAGAATTATGAGCACGACGAGTATAACTAGGTTGATTTAATCAAAACCCGATACCATACTACACCTAAAAATACCAATGCAATATAAATTAATGGCAAAATCAATGCACTTTGAATCTGTACAGTGCCTAAAACTAATACCAACAAACAAGATGATGCCATATTTAAAAAACTCACTACTGCTGAAGCATTGCTTTTATCTTCTGTACTATGTAATGCCAAAGCTGTAGTATTTCCATAAACAAAACCAGAACCAAAATAAATAATAATCATTGGTATAAACAATGTAAGTGGTGTGTTATGCCATAGTGACAGCCCTGATAGCAAGAGGATGATACCGCAGCTAATAATGAGTAAACCAATCTTCAACGATTTATGTGGCTGCCAAAATTTACCGCAATAGTTAGAACCTAACGCCCCACCAACAACACCGATCACTGGAATCAAATTATAAGAACCGTAAGCATTAGGTGTAATCCCCATCATCTCAATTGCAATAAACGGTGCTAATGCCGCAAAAGCATAAACTAGACCACTACAAATACCTAGGAGTAAACCGCCACTAATTACTGCACGGCTACTAAACATCCGCCCATAATTAGTTAACATTTCGCCAAAGTGAAATTTATGACGTTCAGTTTTTGAATACATTTCTGGTAATAAAAAGCTCACCAAAATAATGACTATGCTATACACAACCATTAAGTAAAAGGAACTAATCCAACCAAAATCATGTACCAGTATCCCACCAATGAATACACCAAGACCCGGCATAATGGCAAATGCCATGGTAAGCAGTGAGATTACGCGTGCGGATTCATTCTTAGTATATAAATGAGAGCTTAGCGTAAACGCCATTTTAAGTCCACCTCCAGCACCTAATGCCATAATTGCGCGGGCTAATAACAGTAGTGCAAATGAGTGATGAAGACCAGCAAAGATAGACAATGCCGAACCAAGTAATGCCAGCACGCCACAAATAATAATTGTGTTTCTGCTACCTAAGCTATGCACCATTGGTCCATAGAGTAACTGCGCAAAAGTATAGCCGATCAAATACCAAGTAACAGTCATACCAGCAGCAGAGTTGCTAATTGCAAAGTATCGCGCTATTTCAGGTAATCCTGGAGTAAAAAACACCGCACCAATTGAGCCAAACGAAATCAACATCATTAAGATTATAATATTTTTCATCCGCGCATCAATGATAAATTGTCATATTGGTAGCAATATTTTGAAAACTGATTCTAAAATCAACCACTTTTTGCGATGGGTAACTACAGGTTTGTGAGCTTGGCTGTTCTGGATAGATAGTTGCTTCAACATAGCGTTCAGGCTCACCGACAGTAAATCCATTCGCATCCAGATAATCACAACGCCAATAAATTTGCTCTGGCTTATCACCAGTAGCTGTAAAGTCCCAGCGTACAATAATATTGCCAGTTACACGGTCATGTGTTTTTGTCAAATTAGTAATTTCTACATCGCCGGGTTTACCAATGCTTTTTACTTGATTATCAATTTTATTGGGATTAGTTGCACATGAGACCAAAGCTAAACTTATTATTACTGCGACTATATATTTTTTCATATACTCAATCCTATTTTCGTTTTAACATATATACTTGATTAATAACTTGAGCAATGCCTCGTTTTGCGAGAGCCGGAAGGTTATTCGAATCTTCAACTTGCTGCTCTAAAAAAGTTATGGTGAAATTATCGCCAAACAACTTAACTACTTCGTTACTGTCCACACTAAATGGAGGGCCAAATGCGCTATCTCCGCCATAATTATATGTAATTAATAGATACAATGCTCCAGCAGGTAATAATTCTGCCATCTTGTGTGCATATTGTATTCTTAATTTCGCTGGCAGTGCCACTAAGGCAGCCCGATCATAGCAGAAGTCTATATTTCCTAATTCAGCCAGAGTTAGTTTAAAAAAATCACCACTGAGTAACTCAATAGAGTTATGCTTTAATTGAACGAATTCACCACTTTGTGAGCTTTCCATTTCTAAATTATTCTCAACAAAGAATTGCTGACAGGCAAGTAAACTTAGTTCAGAACCAACTACCTGAGCTCCGCGCTGATTAAGCCATAGCATGTCAATGCTCTTACCACACAAGGGAACAAATACTTTAGTTGTGGAAGGTAATTGATTTAATGGGTAGTATTTTTGTAAAAATTCATTAATTTCTTCACGATGAAACCCAATTTCATTATTCTTCCATTTTTGGTGCCAAAAATCGTGATCCATAAATATCTCCACTAAAAAGTTTATTCAGCGATTATAACAAAATTGACCACTATTCTCTTTTATTACATAAATATATTTCTCTTAATTAATCCTGTGGATACAATATAAATCATAAGCAATAAGTCAAGATATTTCATTGCTCAACAACAACTTATAACTAACGATAACAGTGGTAGTATGGTTATCTTATTGATTTGTAATTAAAATATTTTTTAGACAATTGTTGCATTTTGCGATTGGGTTACGGTATGATTACGTACTTGCACCAAAAAATTAGCTAGCCAGTTTTATTGTAAAGGTTTTATCAGAAGCTTGTTTTCTTCTCTACCTATTACGAATCGCTTAGATTTTGACCAACCTTTTAAAGACGAGCTAGCTAATGAAGGTGTAAGTTTCCCCTAGAATTGAGCAGCCTTCACAGGCTGCTATTTTTTTATCTGTATTTCTACTCTATTGTATTGAGCAAATAATGGTATTATTATGGAATATTGATAACTATTGATTTGGTAAATTATGAAAAATACCTTTGCTTGGAATAACTTTATTGAAAATTGTAATACAATTAACTCTACCGCTGATTTAGCTAAATTTTTTGAATTAACCCTCACTCCGGCAGAACGCGAGAAAATTGCCGCCCGCTATATGATTCTTGCCGAATTAATTCATGGCAAGAAGCCACAACGCGAGATCGCAGCCAATCTTAACGTTAGTATTTTTAATGTTACTCGTGGAGCAAATCAGCTCAAGTCGGCCAGTATCTCTGACAAAAAATTAATCAAAGCGCCTAAAGAATAAATCATGAAATTACTTATACAACGGGTAACTTCAGCGAGGGTTCTCGTAGATAATAAAAATGTAGGTGAAATAGGTCAAGGTTTGCTAATCTTTATCGGTATAACACATAGCGATAGTGAAAAGGATGCTAAATGGTTAGCCCAGAAAGTTGCCAAATTACGCATTTTTAATGATCTTGACAACAAGATGAATTTGGCATTAAATGATTGCAATGGGGCAGTATTGGCAATTTCACAATTTACTTTGTATGCAGATGCTGCCAATGGTAATCGTCCATCATTTATCGCAGCAGCAAGACCACAATTTGCAAATACTTTATATGAATTTTTTGTTGCAGAGTTAAGGCAACTAGGGATAACTGTAGAAACAGGGGTTTTTGGAGCAGATATGCAAGTCGAGTTGACTAATGATGGTCCTGTTACTATTATTCTGGAAAGCGTTTTCTAGCTGAATAAATTACAAATGAATTTATGTAATAAATATTTAGCATCTTGCGATGCATTATACTGTAGTGCTTACATTTATTTTAAAAATGATTTGCTTCTTGCAAAATTCCGACACCGTTCGGTGATAGCGCTATAATCCGCTCTGTATTATAGAGTTACACAAGGAGTCTTTTTGAAATCTGGCAAAGTCAGAGTTTCAAAAATGAAAAGTATATTAATTTGACATAGGGGTCATACATGTTACGAAAAATAATTCGCGCAATTATTCCAGCGCGTGGCGAAATTTTCTTCAATTTATTTGTTGAGGGCGCAGAAAACGTTCATCAAACAGCAAATATTTTTGCCAATATCATTAGTGCGAAAGACAAAGCCACAGAAACTCAACTATCCAGCGAACTACGTCAACAAAGACAAAAAGCATTGGAAATTGAGAAAAAAGTTATGGTGCAATTAAACAATCAATTTATCACTCCGCTTGATCGTGGCGATATTCAAGAACTTTCGGTATTATTATTAAAGCTAACCAAAAGAATCGTTAAAACTAATTCTAAATTACAGATTTATGCAATTGATATCAAAGCTGATGATTGCCTGATCGGTAGTGCTACTACACTACAAAATATTACTAAAGTTCTGGTTGATATTATGCACGCTTTAAAAGCAGGTAATTACCAACGCATCAGTAAAGATGAGCAACGCACCGATGAATTTGATGAAAATGGAATTGAAGATTTACGCCGAGCAATGAAAGAAATGTACTCAGGAAATTATGATACAATGACTATCCTAAAACTAAAAGAAATTTACAAAAGTATTGAATCCGCAATTGATACCAGTGCCTCAATCGCTGATTTGGTAATGCAAATCTCTATCAAGGATATGTAACATGGCTTTATCCCTCTTTCTGGTTGCCTTAATTATTATTGCATTAGCTTTTGAATTTATCAATGGATTTCACGATACCGCCAATGTAGTTGCAACACCAATTGCTACTCGCTCACTTTCTCCTTATCAAGCAATTATTATTGCTGCAATATTTAACTTTATTGGCGCATATTTCAGCACAGGCGTTGCTAAAACTATTACCAGCGGTTTATTTGATTCGAGTTTCATCACGCATACTTTACTGGCAGCTGCATTATTATCAGCAATTAGTTGGAATTTAATCACTTGGTGGCTAGGAATTCCATCTAGCTCATCACATGCCTTGATAGGCTCGCTAATTGGCGGGGTTTTGGTAAATGGTAGCTGGAGCGCTATTAAATGGTCAGGGTTATTTAGTAAGGTAATTTTACCGATGGTTTTATCGCCAATTGTCGCTTTCTTTGTTGCGCTAACCATTATGGTGATAGTCACATTGCTGCTAGGTAATAATACCAATCCGCGTAAAACAAATAATTTTATCCGTGAAATTCAAGTTTTATCTTCAAGCTTGCTTGCATTTAGCCATGGTTCAAATGATTCACAAAAAACGATGGCAGTGATTACACTAGCTTTATTCAGTTTTGGCTTAGTTAGCTCGACTAACGTTATTCCAGGCTGGGTCGTTATTATCTGTGCAATTGCTATGGCAGGTGGAACACTAGCTGGGGGAATGAAGATTATTAAAACCTTAAGTAGTCGTTTAGCCAAACTAAAACCTGCTAATGGCTTCTCTGCAGAGTTAAGTTCAGGAGCATTAATTTTGGCAGCGTCGCACTTTGGATTGCCAGTTAGTACTACTCAAGCTGCATCTGGTTCGATTATGGGGGCTGGTTATAATGGACGTGGCATTAACTGGATCGTGGTACGGTCAATGGTTACTGCTTGGTTCTTGACTTTACCAATCACCGCTTTAATTTCAGCTGGTGTTTATAAATTGATCTTATTTTTTGTTTAAGTTGAAATGATGGAGACGAATACTTTTTGAGTAAGTCGAAAAAAGTTGAAGATCGCAAAGGCATTGCGCCGTATCTATATCATCATTATAAAAACTCCACTATTCGTAGCTTAATTGTTAAACAGTACGGTAGAATGTTGTTGATTAAACTTGCTTCTGCTCGCTACACAGTGATGCATGAACAAGGCTTGGGAAATCCTGAAGTAGAAGTAATTTATAAAGATGAAATCGAAGATAAATTGCCTCGTTATTTCTTTAGTAAATTAGAGGCTAAAGCCTATATTATTGATATTTGTTCCGGTAAGAATCATGATTTCTTGATTTAGATTGAAATTTTGGTTAATTTTTTTGGAAAAGAGAAGATATGAGAAAAATTCTTTTAAGCCTTGGTTTAGGAGTCGCTGCTGCAATGAGTTTTGCTAATGATTATCCGATTATTGCCGGAGTTCCACACGCAAGTAATGAATCTTATGTTGAAGTCTATGCGCATCGTGGTGCACGGAGCTTCTCTCCTGAAAATACGCTACCTGCATACAAAACTGGTCTGGCAGTCGGAACGGACTGGGTTGATATGGATATTGGTATTACTAAAGATGGCGTGATTCTAATTGACCATGATATCTGGCTTAATCCTGATATTTTACGCAAAGATGGTAAGTTTTGGGCAAATAGTAAGCAAGAGTTTTATAAACAGCTAGAAAGTGCGCCAGGTGGAATTGACAAAAATATTCAACCGTATCTGGTTAAAAATCTTACAGTTACACAATTGCAGCAGTACGACGCAGGGATGTTAAACCCGAATAGTCCGTACGCAAAATATTTCCCTGTACAATATCCAGTAAATGGCACACCAATGCCAACTTTACAAGAGATAATTGATTATGTTAATTATACCACTAACAAAAAAGTTAACTTCCAAATTGAAATTAAGAACGACCCAACCCATCCTAAATGGACGGTTTCTGATCATGAATTTGCCAAAAAAGTTAATGACATCTTAGTTAAAAATGATTTGGTTGACCGTGCTGAGATTCAGTCTTTTGACTGGAAACCATTATACGAGCTGCATAAACTAAATCCTAAAGTTAAATTAGCCTTTTTAGTTGGCGGCGATGATATTGAGCGGATGCATTCTAAAGATGCCAAAGAGGCAGGGTTATGGAGTGGTGGTAAATTATTGAAGAACTATAATAACTCAATTCCGCAAATGATCAAAGCTCTTGGCGGCTCTTGCTATGAACCACAGGATACAGCTTTAACCAAAGAAGATCTTGATGAAGCACATAAATTAGGCTTGAAAGTAGTGGTATGGACTTGGCCTGAAAATTCAGGTGCTGCATTTGATCCAGTTTTAGTTGATAAATTAATCAAATGGGGCGTAGATGGAATAATTACTGACGACCCAGCGCAGCTTAATTCGATGTTAGCTGCGCGCGGGCTACCAGTACCGCAAAATTACGGTGTTTTAAGTAAATAATTTACGATATACTTGATCGCCATCACGGGCATAATTATTAAAAAATCCAGTGTACCATTGATTAAATGATATGCCGTGTGCCCGTGATTCTTCTATATCTGCCAAGCTATCAATTCCACCACTACGGATAATATGAAATTCGTGATTCGGTTTAAATTTATTTAATAAATCAGCAGCTTCGGCACATAGTTGTAATGATTTATTTTTTAGTGGTAAACCACTTACTCCACCACCAAAATTTTGTGTAAAATAATCAAATATTTGTATATCTTTGGAGTTAAGCTGTGGCTTAACATTTGTATAGTCGATTGACGTATTTCCTAGATTAATTCCATCAAATTTGAGTCGAATTAATTCCTCCAAAATCGGAGCTAACCCATCAAGAGTCAAATCAGTAGACAGTTTTACGACTACCGGAAGTTTGCGAGTGCGCTTATCCAAAAATTCTCGTGCGATAATTTGTAAGCGCGGAATAATACTACCACCACCGATTTTGATATTCGGGCAAGATTCGTTTATCTCAATAAAATCAATTTGTGGATGATTATGATATAGCCATAGACTTTCAATCAGTTTGGCTAAACCTTCATTCTCAGCATAATCAGGTGAACGCATTACACTCCAGCCAATCGGGCAACCTTTGATTTTATTAGTCGTGATGTTTATTTGTGATAGAACTTGATCGCCTAAATTAGGTAGCCCAAGAAAATTAATCGCCGATTTTGAATTATACAAACTAATAAATGGTAATGCAATTCCATTTTTCAAATTACCTGTTCGGGCATTAGCAGTGCTCGTGCCGCCAATATATGCGCCAGCACCTAAAGCGGCAACAGTGTCATAGCCTTCGCCATTTTTAAACATTCCTGCGGAATTAGACAGCGGCGCGCGAAACTCAATTCCCCACATGCTGATTGTATGTTTTGGATGAGGAGTAATGCTCTCTTTGGGGTGATGTTGGTTAAAATTGTACATGAACTGCTGTCTGCCCCATGAAGCAAGACGAATTTGCCAAGGCGCTGGTAACTGAGAAATCACTGGTAAAAGCCAATGGTAGACTTTACTTTGAAATTGCGGATTTATGATAGACCTCTTCTAGAAACGTATTATTTTACAACAAGCATTTATCGGATATTCACTTTAATAAATTCAGTCAGAATCAAAATTCAGATAGGAGTTATGTTGCATTTGTTATCGCCAATGAGTAATTATAAGATAATTTACTTAATATCATCTGTATAGATTTAGCTTAGTTAGATAGTATAATCGTGTATACTAACTCCATAACATCTTAACAAGACACCTATTTCTAAATATTGAAAACGTTGGAGTAAATAATGTTAGACAAAGTTATATATTTCGTTATTAGTAGTTTCCCATTATGTATGTGTATTTTGTCATTGCTGATTGCACTAAGTAGCCGTAACAAATTCAACCAACGACTCTTTGCATGTTTACTCTTTTTTGCAGTTGGTCTTGGTGGAGTCTGGGGCTTTATTATGCATGCTTTCTTTAGTTCCATTACCACCAACAACATTGGTTGGAAACCAAGCCCATTTGAATTTGAAATCGCTGTAGCTAATTTGGCACTAGGAGTTGCCGGAATCATTGCTTCTTTTGCCAACTGGTCATACCGTGCCGCAGTGGTAACAATCACAACAGTATTTCTCTGGGGCGCTGCAAGTGGGCACGTTTACCAAATTATTATCAGCGGTAATTTTAATCCTGGTAACGCAGGGTCAATCCTCTGGACAGATATTTTAATTCCTTTGTTAATGCTGATTTTATTGCCACTTACGTACCCCAAAAAAAGTGACGATGTAATTTATTACTAACGTTTTATAGTTTTGCACATTCAATCAGGGTATTTTGGGTAAACACATAACGCGGAAAACCAGTTAATTTCATTCCTACGAACGGAGTCCACTGGCACTTGCTTGCCATTTGTTCATCACTAAGCGTGCGGTAATTGACAATATCCACCAAAACTAGATCATCGTTACTCTCAAGTTTAAAAATCTGTTGCGGATTAGTGTGCAATAATTCAACTATTTTAGCCAAGGTAACTTTGCCATCTTTCCAAGCGCTAATCATTAACGGTAAAGTTGTTTCAATCCCAGGTACACCCGATGGGCATTTACACAATGGTTGCGCTTTTTCACCTAATTTGTGTGGCGCATGGTCTGAACCAATGGTATCAATCACACCTTCATTTAGCGCACGCCATAAAATACTCTGATCAACTTTAGTGCGTAGCGGTGGATTCATCTTTGCGCGCCCTTCGAGCTTAGGATACATGCTGTCATCCAAAAATAAATAATGAGGGCAGGTTTCGACATACACCGGTAAACCGCGCGCTTTAGCTTGTTTCACCAGCTCAAGTTCACCAGCGGTGCTCACGTGCAAAATATAAGATGGCACATCATAGATTTCAGTTAGTTTAGTTACCAGATCAACTGCTTTAAGCGCAGCCTCTGGTGCACGAATAATTGAATGATATTTAAAATCTGTCTCACTGCTATATTTAGCGGCATTTTCACGAATAATCAGCTCATCTTCGGCATGTAGGGCAATTAACAATCCGTGAGCCTTTGCCAATGCATAAATCGCGTGCAATGATGCTTCATCATCCATCAGTAAATCACCAGTTGAAGCACCCATGAATACTTTTAGCCCGACAATCTCATCTTTGACTTTGACGATTTCATGGAACTGATTTTTATCCGCACCAAAAAATAATTTATAGCGCAATGGTAAATTAACCTCAGCTAATTGTGCATTAATTATCGCAAATTTATTATGTAAGCGCTCTTGAGTGGTTGTAGCTGGTTTGGTATTTGGCATATCAAAAACCGTGGTTACACCGCCTTTTAACGCTGCTTTGGAGGCATGTTGCCAATCTTCTTTATCTTCCATCCCTGGCACCCGAAAATGCACATGCGGGTCAATTGCACCCGGTAGTGCCAGTAAGTCACTACCATCAATTGTAATATTCTCTGGGTAATCACGGGTTATTGTTTGCCGCGTTTCATCTGGCATAAGTACATTAGTAATTGTTAGCATGTTATTCACCTTCCCAAAATTTTTGTGGATAATTCTAATTTTATTTCTATCGCACTAGAATCATTATTGACCTATTGCCATTTAGAGTTTTGTAAAACAATTCTGTAACCATCACAGTCTTGGAATGTCTTACCGCATTTAGACCAATATGGATTAAATGATTCAACCATAATAAATCCAGATTCCAATAATGAATTGCATCTATATTGCCACTCGTTCGGATCTGGTATATATAGTACAAAAAGATCCTCTGGCGTTGGAGAAGGAGGTACTTGGTGATAATTACAATAAGTCATCTCAAAATGATATGGTAATCCTTCTAAACCTAACACTACTCCATCAAAACCACTATGATCTTTGAAAGAGGCAAGAATATCTAAACCAAGCCCTTTGCAATACATTGTTGTTGATTTAGATAAATCTGTTACAGGTCGAGCAATTCTCAAGCTATTGATGCTACTCCAATCTTTTCTCATAATAACCCTTTATTGAAGAATTAAATTCTCATGTGCTACCAATCCCTTGTTTTTGCTTGGTCAGCAAAACCGCTAACGCTATAATTGCCAGTGATTCACGTTTCTGATTATAATCTATCAGCGATTCTACAGCAGAATAATCCTCTGATTGTTCAATTTGTATTTCAATCATTGCAAAATCTTTAAGCCTATAAGGCTATGTTTTAAAAATAAAATATACTGCGCCAAAAATACAGCAACTTGCCCAAAGATAATTCAAATTAAGTTTTTGCTGCATAAAGAAAACCGCAAATACTATAAACACACTTAGAGTTATAACTTCCTGAATAATTTTGAGTTGCATCAGAGTAAATCCAGCATTATTATAGCCAATTCGGTTAGCTGGTACTTGAAAACAATATTCAAAAAAAGCAATTCCCCAGCTGATAAGTATCGTAATCATCAGTGGTTTATTACTTAAAGTTTTAAGATGTCCATACCATGCAAAAGTCATAAAGGTATTGGATAAAATTAAGAAAAGGATAGTGGTAAATTTAAACATTAGTTAACCCATAATTCATTGATTTATAAAATTAATTTATGGAAAAGCTTTCTTAGCGTTTAGTTTTCATACGTACATATAAATTCTTTTTACCCGAAGTTGAAGATTCTCTTTCTTCTATCTCAAAGATATTCTTCCGTGCTTTCACTAGGTTACTTAATTTTTTATACCCATAATCACGCGGATCAAAGTCCGGTTGTACTCGGTTCAAATATGAACCAAAAGCTGATAGACTGGACCATCCATCATCTCCGCTGGACTCTTCAACCGCCTTAGTAGCCAAGGCAAGTAGAAATCTTTTTTTTACAGATTCTTTATTTATATTCTGAGATATATCACCAGAATTTTCTTTAGAAAGATTTTCAGAGTTTGCTAGTTCCTCTTTAACCTTTTCTTCAGAAGATACTTCAAGTACTAATATTTCATCTTCACCTTTATCTTCCAAGCGCAGATTTTCGGTACGAATAAATTTGTGACAAGCATTCCGAAAAGCTGCAGGAGTTTTTTCTTCACCAAAGCCATACACCCACAAGCCTTCTTCACGAATCCGCATAGCCAGTCCAGTAAAATCACTATCGCTGGAGACAATGCAAAAACCGTCAAAACGTTTGGTATAAAGTAAATCCATCGCATCGATAATCATCGTGCTGTCGGTGGCATTTTTACCGCGAGTATAGGCAAATTGTTGCACCGGTTTGATCGCGAACTTATTGAGTACACTTTTCCACTGCGAGCTATGGGTAGAGGTAAAATCACCATAAATCCGCTTAACTGTAGCCTCACCATAGCGTGCGACATCTGCCAATAGTGCCTCAATTACCGAGGCTTGGGCATTATCTGCATCAATCAATACCGCTAAATGTAAATTGGCTTCTTCTGAATTTTTGGGAGTGTACATGCTTATTTCGCTTTTAATTGTAATTGTTGAATAATTTGTAAGCTCGCTGCTTTCGCCAGTGGTCCGCCAAATTCTTTATCTTGTGGTTTAGGTGGTTTAATATCAGATATATTAATTACAATAATATAACTTTGTTGATCTTTTTTGAGGTAGCCGATAAAATAACCATCGCGTAATTGACTGGCATTGTTGCTCTTCAAATATTTACGCGAACCACTGCCAGTTTTACCATATAAATCCCAACCACCATCAATCTTACCCAAGTAGATATTATGCATGGTATTATCAACAGCGCTATGGCTGATATTTAATTGATAATCTTGCATATTTTCTAGGAAACGTAATTGCTCCAGCGCAGAAATTTTCAGACTACCACTTAGCCAAGCATTAGTTAAACCATTATTTTTACCCGCATCACCACTAAAATCCTGATTACCGTATTTAAAATCAGCTAAATAATTTTTGATAGATTTCATGCCAATTTGCGGAGATAGCTGCTGAGAAACCCAAAGAACCGAATATTGTTCCCAACTGCGCGGGGTTTGATTTTGGTTCCAGCTCTCCATCCAGCGTTGTTTGCCATCCCATTTAAACACCGTGCTCTCGGTAATTATCCCCTTATCAAACGCCATCAATGATAGTGGTACTTTGAACGTAGAATTAGGAGGGATTCTTTCATTGCAACGTTTGGGATTATATTCTTCAACCATTTTATGATTTTGTGCGTCATAGAGAATAAAACAGGCATTCTTACCCGCAAAAATTTGGTTATAGTCAGGGGACGTGGCAAACGAATAGCTTGCAAGTGATACGCATATAGCGCTAAGAATTTTTTTCATGTAATATACTGCTCATTAATATTGCAATATTGTACCACACCAGCCCAGCATCAATCAGACCAGACAAAATCTTAGCTATAACCTTACCTCTTTTTAAATAAATCCCACCTGTTCGTGTCCTTTTAAATGTCGAAATAGCTTAAGCGCTGCATTATCAGTTAAACCAGTGAGGTAATCGTTAAGTAGCCGAATTTGCTCAATCTGTTGCTGTGGTGACAATATCTCTACCCAGGAACGAGCATCACGTTTGTTTAATGAATCACGAATACTTTTATGAATAAATTCAGTTGGTGCGGTGAGTAATATCATCTGTGATTGTAGCTTATTCAAATTATGCAATGCTGCAATATGTGTTTTTAATAACTGACTCATTATTTCATAACCACCAAGGCTATTTTTGAGAACTGCAATATTATTGTAGCCTGCGGTTACAGAATGTTTTTTAAGTCCAGTATTACTTTTAGCAAAGCGATCTTTGACTGGATGATTTGCCATAATTGCTGCATAAATATCAAGCAGCCCGTTTATTTTACCTTTTGCATTGAGTAATTGATTATCAATCGTATAAGTACCCGTAATAATATAGTCATATTTTTCTTTAAAAGCATGAAAAGCATTTAATATTAGTTGAAATAATGCTTCAGAACGTAGTTTGCTCGCTATATTGGTAAAGCTCATCTCCGCCAAACTTTGTTTATAATTATTCAATTTTTCTTCAAGAGTTTCACCAGGAGTTCTCATCGCTAATGGGGTTTTAAGATTGGCAAAAGTAATATCAAGAAGCGTTTCACTATATGTTTCCTCTGAAATAAACCCAAGATATACAAAATCTTCAAAATCAAATAAGCTATAGCAAATATCATCAGCAGCTTCTACCACATATACTAGTGGATGGCGTTCATAATCTTCGCCAGCAGCAAGGCTTAGCCCACAGCTACTTAAAATACGATTAAAGAGCTCTTGCTCACTAGCATAAATATTAAATTTCTTATAAATACTATTTTCTTGATGATGCATTCGTGGATATTTGATACTGGCTGCTAATGTTGCATAGGTGAGATCTATATTCTGATTTTGGGCTAAAAGACGAATTGTTTGTGCATTGCCCTCTATTTTAAATATATCTGCTTCCAGCTTAGCAAGCTTACCCAAACTATCGCGATATTCTGGCAGAACTAGTAACTCAGTATACGTTTCATTCAGAGCCTCTTCGCCCTGATGTCCAAAAGGAGGATTACCAATATCATGAATCAAACATGCCGCAGCAACCAGATCAGCAACATTATTAGTAAATAGCTCTCGCACTTGTTCATCATTAAGACAACTACCTCCAAAATATTGAGCTATTACCGCCACATCATTTTTGGGCATACACGTTTCCCATACATATGAGGCAACCATTCGTGCTAATTTTTTGCCTACCGTAGATACCTCAATACTATGTGTCAAACGATTATGTACAATATCGTTATCACACAATGGAACTACCTGCGTTTTATTTTGTAATCGGCGAAAAGCCGCTGACGAGACAATCCGTAAAGTGTCATGTTCAAAACTGCTATGAGAGTAATCTTTATCAATTGTTTGCTTTTTTGATTTACAAGGGTTAACTAATTTACTCCATGACATCTCTGGTGGTATCATATCAATAATCTTATTAAAAACATCCCGCACTATTGCGTCTTTATATCCTTCAGGTTCATCTGCGTACCATGAAACTTGGATATCACCACTGGCAAATTTATTGATAAAAATATTGCTTCCAAGTGCTAAATCTTTTATGTCTTTGATATCAAGATTACGATCTGGAAATTTAAAGCATCGATACTTAATTCCTGTTTTGTTATTATTAGAAATATACGTCAGCACAGTTAAATCATATAAGCGTTGCTGAATATCAGGATGTAAATTTTGCATGTTGTTTTCTGCTGTTGTCATGGTTTACCTTTTATAAATTTTATTATACAAGACAGTTGATGTAATCTACAAGGATTAATTCACGGTGTGTCGTATATACCAAATTTTACTATGGTATTTGTAACACATTTATTTATCGTTAAGAGTAATCTTGCGCTAGTACTAATGTTATCTTATACTTTATCAAAACCGTTAATTATACGTTATTCAATCCGTGAAAAACACCCATGTATTACTTGGGTGTTTTTATTAATCTGATGCTATAAAATGCTCTGTGTGGAAAGCTAATTATTGTAATCATTTATTTTCAGTGAATTGGATGTGTTATGCAAAAAAAGGTAATTGTCACAGGTGGCGCATCTGGAATAGGAAAATCAATAGCAGAACTTTTCTTAAACAATGAGCATCAAGTAATTATATTAGATATAAATCCTGATCCAATTTTAGATTGGGGAGAAAAGTTTAAAGGCTTAGTAAATATTTTCAAGACTGACGTGAGTAACTTTTCTGATTTAGAAAAAACTTTTATTCAAATAAAAGAAATATGGGAGGACTTTGATATTTTAATTAATAATGCAGGAATAAGTATTCGACACGGTTCTTTTATGGAGATAACTCCTGAACTCTGGCAAAAAGTTATAAATGTTAATTTAAATAGTGTTATTTAGTTGTTGGGAAGCACTTAGTCAATCAATTATATCGTGACTTTCCGTACTTAAGAAAAAAAATAGCTAACAATGAGATTAAAGTCAACTTTGAATTAAGAGATAATAGTCTTTTTGAAAATATTTAAGGGGAACATAAGACATGCAATCAGAAGATAAAAGTGTTTGGTATTTCTATTTAATTCCTATTATTTGGGGATTAGGGTTTACATTAACACACAATGCAGTACGAAATATTGATCCTGGAAAGTTTGCTTTTTTTCGACAATTAGTGGCACTTCTGTGTTTATTACCATTCGCATTTAGTTACTTAAAGAAAATTTCAAAGCAAGTTATACTTTGGTCTATAATTATTTCGTTATGTAATACTTCTAATATTTTATGTCAGGCATATGCATTAACCCAGATTAATTCAACCCAAATTGCTTTTTATGTCACACTAAATATTATCTTTGTCCCATTTTTTGCTTACTTGTTAAAGATTTGGGTGTTTGATTTAATTGAAGTAATTGCTGTAATAATTGGAGTTATCAGCTTAGTAATAAACTACCAAGGAGATCTACAGGGGATTGGTTCTGGTGATATATTTGGTTTAGTTTCATCAATCTCTATTGCTTTAAGTATCGTAACTACTCAGAAAATGCTGCAGAGTATAAAGGCTGAAAAGGTCCTCATGACTTTTTTAAGTATTTTTTGGAGTACTTGTTTTCTGTTGTGTTTTCTTTTTACCAACAGTGTCAATGCAGCTTCTGAATATAATGCCCAAGCAATATTTGCTATTTTATTCCAAGGGGCTATTTCTACAGCGTTTGCATATTATATACAATTGAGGTATCAACAAAGAGTAGGAGCAACTAATGCTGCTCTTATCTTGAATCTTGATCTAGCTTTTGCTTCATTTTTTGGTTTTTTAAACCATGAGATTATAACCATTACACAATTAATTAGCGGTCTTGTAGCATTTCTTGCCTCAGTTTTTAAAGGTTTAGTTAAGCATTTTTTTATTAAAGCTTCCCGTTGATATAAAAGACATGGTAGTGTCTCTCTAAAAAGACTATATTACAATATAATGCATTGTTTTTCTCTGGAGTTTTACTTATGTATAAGCGACTATTTCACCATCAATCACTGAACACAATATTGTTAAATATTCTACTATAGGAAAAATCTAATTGGGTAATACCCCCTAAAAAAAGTGCTATTGATAAGTAGAGAGATTTACAATAT
>DAORIZ010000019.1:0-55215 GCA_035438765.1 Burkholderiales bacterium
AAAAACTTACGCTTTTTCAACTTTAGATTGAACTAGCCAAGTTTTAGATTTTGAAATTGGTTTAGTTTCAACAATAGTAACTAAATCACCAATTTTATACTGGTTTTGCTCATCATGTGCTTGATATTTCGCGAATTTCTTCACGATTTTACCATACAAAGGATGTTTAACACGACGTTCGATCAAAACAGAAACTGTTTTATCACGTGCATCACTCACAACTTTACCAACTAACGTACGAACAACTTTAGTCATAATTAAGCCTTCTCACGTAAAATAGTTCTAACACGTGCGATATCGCGACGTACTTTGCGAATTTCACTAGTCTTAGCCAATTGTTGCATAGCAACTTGCATACGTAAAGAAAAGTGAGATTTCAAAAGAGCTTCTAATTCTTGATTTAACTCTTCTGTATTTTTAGTTCTTAATTCAGTGTTAGTCATTATGCCCCCACCTGTCTGATTACAAATGATGTTCTAAATGGTAACTTAGCCGCAGCTAAACGGAATGCTTCGCGAGCTAATTCTTCACTCACACCATCCATCTCGTACAACATTTTACCAGGTTGAATTTCAGCTACGAAATACTCAGGTGAACCTTTTCCTCCACCCATACGTACTTCCGCTGGTTTTTTAGAAATTGGTTTGTCCGGGAATACACGAATCCATACACGACCACCACGTTTGATGTGACGAGTCATTGCACGACGCGCAGCCTCAATTTGACGAGAAGTCAAACGACCACGTGACATAGATTTTAAACCGAAGTCACCAAAACTTACTTTAGTACCACGAGTTGCAATACCTTTATTGCGACCCTTTTGGACTTTACGGTATTTTAAGCGATTAGGCGATAGCATCTTTTTCTACCTTTCTTTTTCTTGGTGCAGGTTTACGGTTAGCACCAGGTTTTTTATTGGCTCTTCTATCTTCATCCTGTGTAGGTTTGAAGGCTTGGGCTTTATTTACATTGATATCACCTTTGTAAATCCAAACTTTGATACCAATAATACCATAAGTAGTCAACGCTTCAGAAGTTGCATATTCAACATCCGCACGTAGTGTATGTAGAGGCACACGACCTTCACGATACCACTCAGAACGAGCAATCTCAATTCCATTTAAACGACCAGAAGTTTCAATTTTGATACCTTGAGCGCCTAATTTCATTGCAGCTTGCATTGAACGTTTCATTGCACGACGGAAAGCAACGCGTTTTTCTAATTGTTGAGCAACTTGGTCACCAACGATTTGCGCGTTTAATTCTGGCTTGCGAATCTCTTCAACATTTACATGTAAAGGAACTGTAGTCATTGTTTGCAATTCTTTTTTGATTTGCTCAATGCCTTCACCTTTTTTACCAATGATCACACCAGGACGAGCAGTAAACAATGTTACTTTAATGCTCTTAGCTGGACGCTCAATCACCACACGACCAACCGCAGCACGGCGACCGAATTTTTTCATGATGAATTCGCGAATTTTTACATCTTCAATTAAATTAGAAGAAAATGACTGGTTATTGGCATACCAACGAGAAGACCAATCTTTAGTAACTACTAATCTAAACCCACGAGGGTCAATCTTTTGTCCCATGTTGTTCTCCTATTTATAACCAACCACTACATTGATATGGCAAGTTTGTTTTTCAATCTTGCTTCCACGACCTTTAGCACGCGCTGTATGGCGTTTAAGGCTAGGACCCTTATCAATGAAGATTTCTTTTACTTTAAGTGCATCAATATCAGCACCTTCATTGTGTTCCGCATTTGCAATTGCAGACTCAAGCGTTTTCTTTACAATTCCAGCAGATTTTTTAGTACTGAAAGTCAAGATGTTTAGCGCATTGGCAACAGGTAAACCACGTACCAAGTCAGCTACTAAACGCGCTTTTTGTGCAGAAACACGAATATTTTTAGCATAAGCTTTTACTAACATTTTCTACTCCTTAGCGTTTAGCTTTTTTATCAGCTGCATGGCCTTTAAATGTGCGAGTTAATGAAAACTCACCCAATTTGTGACCTACCATATTATCAGTAATATATACCGGCACATGAGCACGACCGTTATGTACAGCGATAGTTAAACCAATCATCTCAGGAAGAATAGTCGAACGACGTGACCAAGTCTTAATTGGACGTTTGTCGCTTTTTTCAACCGCGGTTAACACTTTGTTAACCAAATGATGATCCACAAAAGGACCTTTTTTTAATGAACGAGCCATTTTTATTCCTTACCTACTATTTTCTACGACGATCACGGATGATCATGTTATCAGTACGTTTATTACGACGAGTTTTATAACCTTTGGTTTTTTGACCCCAAGGTGAAACTGGATGCATACCTGCTGCAGTTTTACCTTCACCACCACCATGTGGGTGATCGATCGGATTCATTGCCACACCGCGTACGGTTGGACGAATACCTAACCAACGTTTAACCCCAGCTTTACCATATTGACGTAAGCTGTGTTCGTCATTACACACGATACCAATCGTTGCTTTACAATCCAAATGAACCTTACGGATTTCACCAGAACGTAAACGTAACTGAGCATAGATACCATCACGACCCAGTAATTGTACTGAAGTACCAGCAGAACGTGCCAATTGAGCACCTTTACCTGGTTGCATTTCTACACAGTGAATAGTAGTACCAACTGGAATATTACGCAATGGTAATGTATTTCCCGTTTTAATTGGAGCTTCTGCACCAGACATAACTGTTTGACCAGCTTCTAAGCCCTTAGGAGCAATAATATAACGACGCTCACCATCAGAATAGCATAATAATGCAATATGTGCTGTACGATTAGGATCGTATTCAATACGCTCTACAGTTGCAGTAACATCTAATTTATTGCGTTTGAAATCAATAATACGATATTGTTGCTTATGACCACCACCTTTATGACGTACAGTAATACGACCGTGGTGATTACGACCAGAACCACGTTTTTGTGATTCAGTCAAAGCTGCAAAAGGTTTACCTTTATGCAAGCCTGGAGTAACAATCTTTACAACACCACGTTGACCTGGTGTAGTAGGTTTTAATTTAACGATAGCCATTTGTCTTCGCTCCTGTTATTTCTGATTTGAAGCTAAATCGAAGCTTTGACCTGGTTTTAAGCTAATATAAGCTTTTTTCCAATTGTCACGACGACCATTAAAGCGACCAAATCGTTTTGCTTTACCATGAACATTTAATACACGTACTGTTTCAACTTGTGCGTTGAAGGCAATTTCAAAAGCCGCTTTGATCTCAGCTTTAGTTGCTTGTTTCAATACTTTAAATACTACTTGTTCATTCTTTTCTGCTACAGTATTAGCTTTCTCAGTAATCACTGGAGAAATCAACACATTATATAAATCCATTCTTAGCATGAGTATTGCTCCTGTACTTGTTCAATAGCTTTTTGCGTAAATACAACTTTGTTGCAACGTAACAAACTATATGGATCAATCTGATGTGCTTCTAATACTAATACAGTTGGTAAATTGCGCGAAGCGTAATATACATTTTCTGTCATTTCATCAACTACAACCAAAACTGTTTCATTAGCTAAAGACATATTATTCAATGCCGCAACAAATGATTTAGTTTTTGGAGTATCAATATTTAATTCATTAGTAACTACCAAACGACCATCAGCAATCAATTTTGATAAAATTGACGATACGCCAGCACGGTACATTTTACGATTTACTTTGTGAGTGAAATTCTCATCAGGAGTATTCGGGAATGTACGCGCACCACCACGCCAAATTGGCGAAGACGCTGTACCTGAACGTGCACGTCCAGTACCTTTTTGTCTCCATGGTTTTTTGGTTGATTTAGAAATCTCTGAACGAGTTTTTTGTTTACGGTTACCACTACGTGCATTAGCTAAAAATGCAGTAACTACTTGGTGAACCAAAGCTTCATTATATTCACGACCGAATACAGCTTCGTTTACACTAAGTACACCAGCGTCTTGGCCTTGAACATTAATTAATTTTAATTCCATTATGCACCTGCCTTCACACTTGGACGAACCACTACTTTGCCACCCTTAGATCCAGGAATTGCACCTTTAATCAGGATTAGACCACGTTCAGCATCAACACGCACTACTTCTAGATTTTGCGTTGTAACTTGAACATTACCTAAGTGACCAGCCATTCTTTTGCCTGGGAATACACGACCTGGATCTTGGCGTTGACCAATAGAACCTGGCGCATTGTGAGACACAGAGTTACCATGTGATGCACGGTTTGAGCTGAAATTGTGACGTTTAATTGCACCAGCAAAACCTTTACCTTTAGAGGTTCCGGTTACATCAACTAATTGACCAGCAGAGAAAATTTCTACTGATACAGTAGAACCAGCTTGGAAGCTTGCAACTTCTTCAGCAGATAGAGGAAATTCTTGTAATACCACGCCAGCTTCAACACCAGCTTTGGCATAGTGACCTTTCAACGGCTTAGTTACACGGTTAGCTTTTTTAGCACCGAAAGTAACTTGAATTGAATCATAACCGTCAGTCGCTTTAGTCTTTACTTGAACTACACGGTTTGCAGCTACCGATAATACTGTCACAGGAATTGACGCACCATCTTCTGCAAACACACGAGTCATACCAAGCTTTTGACCTAATAATCCTAGACTCATTATATTTACCTTTCTTGTTATAACACCCTAAATACTTGCATATCAAGGGCTTGGTTACAATTGACCAATAAAACCCATAGCGATAAACGCAACAGGGAGCAGTATTCTATCACAATAAATATAATATCTGCAAATAAATTTGCGGGTAATTTCAAGTGCTTAGCCGGAGAAATTGTACAATTCGCTCCAATAGCGCAAATGGTGGTGTTTTTAACTTTATTTTATTGATATAATCCTAAAAGAACTTAGTTGATATATGCTGAAAAAAACCAGATAAAGGAGCTAAAATATGGAACATTTGATCAATTTTTGGCCGCTGCTAGGCGTAGCTGTCATTACTGTTGCTTTTATACTAAGAATTAATCCGATGCTCGCAATTATTGCGGCTTTGCTTACCTCTGGTTTTGCCGCACACTTACCCTTTATAAAGATATTAGAGCTAATTGGTAGTGGTTTTCTTAAAACCCGAAATCTCACGTTATTAACGCTCTTGCCACTAGCAGTTGTGGGTTTAATGGAGCGTCATGGTTTACGCGAACGTGCTCAAACATTGATCACCAAATTTAATCAAATGACTTGCGCAAAACTCTTGATTAGCTATTTATTCCTCCGCCAACTAACAGCTTCAATTGGTCTAACCTCTTTAGGCGGGCAACCACAAATGATTCGTCCAATAGTAGCTCCGATGGTAGAAGCTATTGCGCTCAAGCAAAACCCGCAGCTTGAGAATGAGTCACGAGAAAAGCTTAAAGCACTTGCTGCTGCAACAGACAATATAGGCTTATTCTTTGGTGAGGATATTTTTGTCGCTTTTGGCGCAGTGGCACTAATTGCAACTTTTATGCATGAGCATAATATTCACGTTGAATTACTCAGCATCGCATTGTGGGGAATTCCAACTGCTATTTTTGCGCTACTTATTCATAGTGCGCGAATTTACTCCATGCAGCGTAAGTTATTACCGCAACATAGTAACACTAAAATGGAGAAAAACTAATGTTATTCACCATCAATCAATTTTATATTATCGTAGGAATTTTGCTGGCTACTATTGCAATCTTCACACTCTTGGATAAGAATCATCCTAAACGATTAAGTAGCGGAATATTTTGGCTCATTTATGCGGTAATTTTCCTTGTTGGTAATTGGCTGCCTGATGCGGTAGTTGGTATCATGGTAATAGTAATGGCATTACTAGCAGGTAGCGGTAAAGTAATTGGTGGTAAGCATCAGCAACCTGATCTAGCACAGCGCCAACGGGATGCAAAACGCTTTGGCAATAAGCTTTTTATCCCAGCATTAACGATTCCGTTAATGGCGATAGTTGCTACTTTACTGCCCAAAGGATTTTCTATCGGGAGTTTGCAATTAATTGATCCTAAAAGTGCAACAATAATTGGTGTTGGCCTTGGTTGTATTTTGGCATTATTTATCGGCGCACTAATTACCAAATCTCGTCCAACCCAAGGGATTCATGAAGCGCGCAGATTACTCGATGCGTTAGGTTGGGCGGTAGTTTTACCACAAATGCTAGCGATGCTGGGATTGGTCTTTTCTGCCAGTGGCGTTGATACGGCTGTTGGTGCAGCGCTTACTAATTATATTAATCTTAACTACAAGCTAATTGCGGCATTAATTTACGTACTTGGCATGGCGCTATTTACTATAATTATGGGTAATGCCTTCGTTGCTTTTCCGATCATTATGGGTGGTGTGGGAATTCCAATCTTAATTGGACATTTTGGCGCAAATCCAGCGATGGTAGCGGCAATTGGAATGTTATCTGGTTACTGTGGAACCTTGATGACGCCAATGGCAGCCAATTTTAATATTATTCCGGCAGCATTACTAGAGCTACAAGATCGTAATCTGGTAATCAAAGCCCAGCTTCCTAGTGGTATTGGAATTCTATTCGCTAATCTAATTTTACTATATGTTTTGATCTAGGTACTTAAACCATGAAAACAATTCTTATTACTGGATTTGAAGCTTTTGGCGGTGGAAAAATTAATCCATCGTGGGAAGCAGTAAAACAACTTGATCAGCTTATAATTGATGGGCATCAATTAATTGCCCGCCAATTGCCCTGCTCTTTTACCGAATCATCTGAGCATTTAACCAAACTTCTTGAAGAACTGCAGCCGCAAATTGTGCTAAATATCGGACAAGCTGGCGGACGATTGGATATCTCGTTGGAACGAGTAGCAATTAATCTCGATGATGCGCGGATCGCGGATAATTTAGGTACGCAACCAATCGATCAAACTATTATCAAAAATGCACCGAATGCCTACTTCACCAATTTACCGCTTAAAGCGATTCTTCAGGTAGCACGAAGCAATGGAATACCAGCCAGTATTTCCTATAGCGCCGGAACATTCGTCTGTAACCATGTTTTTTATACTCTGATGCATTGGATTAATACGGTTAGTCCTGATGTCCGAGGAGGATTTATTCATATCCCATATTTACCAGAACAGGCTGCGGTGCTGGGAGCACAACCAAGCATGACGGCAGAAACCGTAATTAACGGGTTAAAAATCATTCTCAAAACAATCATCGCAACACCACAAGATATCAGTGCTGTTGGCGGCACTATTTGCTGAGAAACGATGAATATGATTAGCAAACATAACTTGGGTGAAAGCTGTATCCAATATACTTTCGGACAGCAAATTAGTACCCAGTTATCCGAAAAGATTATCTGTGTGTATTATCACCTACGGCAGGAGCTGGATTATGCACAGTGGCAGATAATTGATATTGTACCTAGTTATACTGCGTTGGCAATTTATTTTAAACCAGATGTTACAAATCTTGTTAAGCGTCTAGAACTAGATAAATTGATTGAGCAATTATGGAATTCATCTCTTACGAATAATTTTCAACGCGAAACGCATATTATTCCTACCAACTATAATGGTGAGGATTTGGAGTCTTTAGCAGCACAGCATCAATTAGAAATCAAACAACTAATTGCCCTACATACTGCACCGCGCTACTTAATTGCAATGTTCGGGTTCAAGCCGTATTTCCCATATTTAATTGGGCTTGATTCACAGCTAATTACTCCACGTCGAAGCGTACCACGAATTAATACCCCCAAAGGCTCGGTTGCTATTGGCGGTACACAAACTGGTATCTATACCGAGAACTCTCCCGGTGGTTGGCACATCATTGGGCATACTGAATTTGAAGATTATCAAAAATTTAAACCAGGTGATTATTTGCTTTTTAAGGATATTAATTCATGCTAAAAACGAACTGTGATATCGGCGAACGCGGAGTTGCTCATCCTATTGATGATCAATTAATGCAGCATATTGATATTGCTAATATCGCTTGTGGTGGTCATGCCGGAGATACAAGTAGTATTGTGTATTATCAAAATCTAGCGACCAAAAATAATGTCATGGTTACTGCTCATCTGAGTTATCCTGACGTGGCTAACTTTGGTAGAGTAAAAATGGATATTTCGACAACAGCGCTGATTAACTCGTTAACCGAACAATATCAGCGTCTGCCAGTTGGGAAAATTAAATTTCACGGAGCTCTTTATCATGAAGCGAATACTAATGATGAACTGGCTCAGGCACTGGCAAACTGGATGCAGCAACAGCAAATAAACTTAGTTTTGACCCCAGATGACAGCCTATTGGCAAATTATGCCAAACAACATCATATTACGGTAATGGCAGAAGCGTTTATTGAACGCGGTTATAAGCTAAGCAATGGCAGACTAAGTTTAATTCCTCGTGGGCAAGCTGGCGCAGAATTGGATACCGTAACTCAAGCTTTGGCGCAATACCAGCAAATCCAAAATGGGACGCTGATTATCAACTCTCAACACCATCCGATTATCGCCCAAAGTGCCTGCATTCATTCTGATTCGGCGATTGCATTGGAATTAGCTCAAGCAATCCGCAAATTGAGGCACTAAGATGTTTGCAGTCAATGGTGGTGGAATTTATCTGGAAGTTAGCGCCAGTAAATATGGACAGCAAGCACTGGGAATCAGCCCTGCAGGCGCGGCAGATCAATTAGCATTTAACATTGCTCATATCCTGCTTGGTGAACCGGAAAATTACCGTTGTCTGGAAATTATTTACCCGCCCAAGCAGATAGTTTTTACTGAAGAGGTGATTTTTTGCCTGACGGGTAGTGGATTTCCGAATAGTATACTAAAAAGTGCAAACACGCAGCAACAAATTCACCATGCGCAAAATTATCGAGCACAAGCTGGCGATATTCTAATTCTAAATGGTGCACGACAAGGCTTACGTACTTATTTAATGATACGCAGTTGGAATAGCCAAAGCTCGCAATACTTGAATCTTTCACGCGGTAGCTTTCAACGTTATTTTACGCCATATAACGACACACTCTACGTTACCGAAGGACCAGAATTTAACTACTTGTGCCAAGCGGAGGAATTTTTTGCGACAGAATGGGAGATTGACAGTAAATCGAATGCGATGGGTACTCGGCTAATTGGCAATCCGTGTGAGCTACGAAGCTATGACATTATTTCGGCACCAGTCGCAGATGGTGTAATCCAGTTTACTTCTAGTGGACCAATTGTATTAATGCGCCAAAGACAGACGATTGGTGGCTATCCGCGTTGTTTGGTAGTGACTCAGCCAAGCTTAAATCATTTGGCGCAAATTCAATTTAGGCAACAAGTCAAGTTTAAATTGATTAGTCACCAACAAGCACAACAAAATTTACAAGAATACTTAAAGCAATTACAAAATTTTCGGCAAACAATTTTGAAGATAAAAGCATAATACATATTGACAAGTCAAATTAACAGTGTTAGAATTCCAGTTCTTTTATTTTGGAATCTACGGCAAAACCGTATTTATTTTTACAATGAATTCAATCATTAAAAAGCATGCGCAAATAGCAGCAATAGATATTCGCAAGGCACGTACGCCAACATCATACATCTTTTATTTTCAAGCACCTCAAGCTCCTAGTCGATAAATTCGCCTCAAATAAATTACTACTTAGTTACGAATAGTTATACAATACCTATAAGTTGTATACTTAGGTAATCATGCCGTACATACGTGTTCTTCAAATATTTAATTAATAACTTTAAATTGAAATATATTTATTATGCAAAAGAAAAATTTAAGCTTACTCGATAAGCAATTACTTTTCCCGGCGCTAATTGAAAGCGTCAAAAAACTTAATCCGGTTAACCAAGCCAAAAACCCAGTAATGTTTGTGGTTTATATTGGTAGTATTATGACTACCCTGCTCGCGCTATATTCTGCAACGGGGCACGACGCTGGCGGTTCAACTAGTTTTATTCTCAATGTCACCATCTGGCTCTGGATAACTTTGCTGTTTGCTAACTTTGCTGAAGGTCTGGCAGAGGGACGTTCGAAAGCTCAGGCTGACAGCCTGAAAAATGCAAAAAAAGATGTTCAGGCAAAAAAACTCAGTAATGCCCGGAATAAAGATAGTATCAGCATGGTTTCCAGCAGCACCTTACGCAAAGGCGATATCGTCTTGGTCGAAGCAGGTGATAATATTCCCTGTGATGGCGAAGTTACCGAAGGTTGTGCATCGGTTGATGAAAGTGCAATTACCGGTGAATCAGCACCAGTAATCCGTGAATCGGGTGGCGATTTTTGCTCGGTAACTGGTGGTACTAAAGTTTTATCTGACTGGATTATTGTCCAAATCAGCGTTAATCCTGGTGAGTCATTCTTAGACCGAATGATTGGTATGGTTGAGGGTGCTAAAAGACAAAAAACACCCAATGAAATTGCGCTATCGATTTTACTCACCGCATTAACAATTATTTTCCTACTGGTAGTAGTAACCTTATTGCCAATGTCAATCTATAGTGTTAATGCCAACCATTCAGGTAGCCCGATTAGTATTACCGTACTGATTGCGTTATTAGTCTGTTTGATTCCGACTACTATTGGTGGTCTGTTATCCGCTATTGGCGTGGCAGGCATGGGACGGATGATGGGAGCAAATGTTATTGCAACCTCTGGACGAGCAATTGAAGCCTCAGGTGATGTCGATGTGCTTTTACTTGATAAAACTGGAACTATCACTTACGGTAATCGCCAAGCCAATCACTTTTACCCAGTAGATGGTGTAACTGAATTTGAGCTAGCAGAAGCGGCATTTTTATCTTCATTGGCGGATGAAACACCAGAAGGTAAAAGTATCGTAGTTTTAGCACGGCAAAAACATGCTTTAAATGAACAAAAAATTGATCACAGTCATCTAGAGTTTATTCCTTTTAGCGCGCAAACACGGATGTCGGGGATCAATTATCAGGCTCAACAAATCCGCAAAGGTGCGGCTGATGCGATTAAGAAACTAATGGGAACTCTGGAGGGAGGGAGTTATCCAGCAGATACGCAAAAAATCGTGGATATGGTCGCATCGCGGGGTTCGACGCCCTTGGTAGTTGCAAATAACAATCGCGTACTGGGTGTAATTGAACTCAAAGATATCGTTAAAGAAGGGATCAAAGAGAAATTTAACGAACTGCGTGCAATGGGCATCAAAACGGTAATGATAACCGGAGATAATCGCCTGACTGCCGCGGCAATTTCTGCTGAAGCTGGTGTCGATGATTTCTTAGCTGAAGCAACCCCTGAGAATAAATTAGCCATGATTCGTGAATATCAGCAACAAGGACATTTGGTAGCAATGACTGGTGATGGCACAAATGATGCCCCAGCCTTGGCTCAGGCTGATGTAGCAGTGGCAATGAACAGCGGAACTCAAGCGGCTAAAGAAGCGGCGAATATGGTTGACCTTGATTCATCACCAACTAAATTAATCCAGATTGTTGAAATTGGTAAACAAATGTTGATGACTCGCGGTTCACTTACCACGTTTAGTATCGCTAATGATATTGCCAAATATTTTGCAATTATTCCCGCTACTTTTGCCAGTACTTACCCAGTACTCAATCGTTTAAATGTCATGCATCTGGCAACCCCAACCTCAGCAATTATGTCGGCAGTTATTTTCAATGCCTTGATTATTGTGTTTTTGATTCCTCTAGCTCTCAAAGGAGTTAAATTTGCGCCAATGTCAGCAAGTAAACTCTTACGCCGCAATTTCCTGATCTATGGAGTCGGCGGAGTTATTGTACCGTTTATTGGAATCAAATTAATTGATGTTATTTTGCAATTAGTGCACTTAGTTTAGGATTTAAAAATCATGAAATATATTCGTCAATCGCTGATATTACTTGCGATACTTACTTTAATTACCGGAGTGATTTACCCACTATTTATTTATGCTATCGGTAAAACTATGTTTCCGGTTCAAGCTAATGGTAGCTTGATTGAGCAAAATGGACAACTAATTGGCTCTAGTCTTATTGGGCAACAATTTAGCCAAAATAAATATTTTTGGTCACGTCCATCAGCAAGCTCAAATAACCCGTACAATGCACTGGCTTCTGGTGGCTCAAATTTAGGCCCTCTTAACCCGCAGTTAATTAGCAATGTCAAAGATCGCGTGGCATTGTTACAAGCTGGCAACCCAAGTAATGCACCAATTCCGGTAGATTTAGTAACGGCATCAGGTAGCGGTTTAGATCCGGAAATTAGTGTATCTGGAGCATATTTTCAAATGCAAAGAATCGCCCAAGTGCGCCACCTCAGCGTGAGTCAGGTACAGGAAATTATTGATAAAAATGCTAAATATCCTCTGTTAGGGTTTTTGGGTGAAGCGCGGGTTAACGTACTAGCTTTAAATATAGCATTAGATAAGATTAAAGGAGTTTAAGACATGGAATGGTTGTATATAACATGTGGAATTATTGCCCTCTTAGTATTTGTTTACCTATTTGTGGCATTGTTTACCCCTGAAAAATTTTAATTGAGAATAATTATGAACTTAGCTTATTTAAATTTAGCAATCTATTTAGTCATTTTGACGGCTTTGGCTATTCCATTAGGGAAATATATCGCTGCGGTTTTTCAAAATAAAATTCGCTATCTGGCAGTAATTGAACGTCCAATTTATAAACTACTCGGCACTGGTGAAAGTGAAGAACAAAACTGGAAACAATACGCTATTTCGGTGATGATATTTAACCTAGTAGGAATCGTAGTTCTATTTGTACTGCAATTAGTCCAAAAAGGCTTACCGTTAAACCCACAGCATCTGGATAACCTAAGCTGGGATTTAGCGTTAAATACCGCAATTAGTTTTGTTGGTAATACCAATTGGCAAGCTTATGCTGGTGAAACAACCATGAGTTATTTTACGCAAATGGTTGGTTTAGCTGTGCAAAATTTCGTATCCGCCGCAACTGGTTTAGCGGTTGTTATTGCCTTGATTCGCAGTTTTAGCCGTGCCAGCACTAGTTTAATCGGTAATTTCTGGAGTGATTTAACCAAGTCAACGCTGTATATTTTGCTACCATTATCAATAATTTTTGCAGTTGGGTTAATGAGTCAGGGAGTTCCACAAAATTTCACTAACTATGCGACGGTACAGCTACTTGATCCGCAAACTATTAGTCAAACTGTCGATGGTAAAACAACTACTCAAGTAATCACCACACAAACTATTCCAATGGGTCCTGTTGCGTCACAAGAAGCAATCAAAATGATTGGAACTAACGGTGGTGGTTTCTTTAATGCTAATTCTGCACATCCTTACGAAAATCCCAATGCTATCTCTAACTGGCTTGAAATGCTCGCGATTTTATTAGTCCCTGCCGCATTGTGTTTTGCTTTTGGTAATTTGGTGGCTGATAAAAAACAAGGCTATACGCTCTATATTACCATGAGTATTGTCTTTATCGTACTGGCATTGACCGTAATGTGGGCTGAGAGTCAGGGAAATCCACTATTTAATCACTTACGCGTAGATCAGCTTCATAGCGCACTCCAAAGTGGAGGCAATATGGAAGGCAAGGAAACCCGTTTTGGTGTTATGGGTTCTGGCTTATTTGCCGCAATCACTACTGCAGCATCATGCGGTGCAGTCAATGCAGCACATGACTCTTTGATGCCATTGGGTGGCTTAGTTCCACTGTTTTTAATGCAGTTGTCGGAAGTAATCTACGGCGGAGTTGGTAGCGGCTTGTATGGTATGCTAATCTTCGCTATTCTAGCAGTATTTATTTGTGGTTTAATGATTGGACGCACTCCTGAATATCTGGGTAAGAAAATCGAAAGCTTTGAAATGAAAATGACAGCGCTGGTAATTTTGATTGTGCCGATGCTAGTATTGTTGGGGACTGCATTGTCGTTAATAATTGCCCCTGGACTTGCCGGAATCAGCAATCCATCCGCGCATGGTTTATCCGAAGTGCTTTATGCCTTTACTTCCGCTGCCAATAATAATGGAAGCGCTTTTGCTGGATTAAATGCTAATACGCATTACTATAATCTCATGCTCGGTGCAGCTATTTTCTTTGGACGTTTTGGAGTGATTTTGCCAGTATTAGCAATCGCTGGATCATTAGCAGCGAAGAAGAAAATCCCGGTAAGTGCGGGTACGATGCCAACTAGCGGAGTTTTATTCGCCGCGATTTTAATTGGTACGATTATCATTGTCGGAGCACTGACTTATGTGCCATCTCTAGCATTAGGTCCGATTGTTGAGCAATTACAGCTTGTAAAATAAATATCCTCTGCAAATCCTCAATTAACCTAAATTGGGGATTTTTATTTAAGCACGCCCTCTCCTCACATATAACGATGCTTTCACCACCGACGACCAACCCACACAAAAACACGGTTTCAATTTTCTAGCCGATCACATACAATGAGCTCCTGACAATTTATGTATGGGGAATACAAGATGAACATTAATACAATCAAACAAATCACATTAGCTGCTACTATTATTCTTGGTTTAACAGCATGTAACAGCGGTGGAAATAGCAATAATACAAATAATAATCTACCAACACAAGTTCCAACTTTAACAACCGCACCAGTCGACAAAGCACAAAATATCTCAGGTGGCTTAAAAGATCCGCAAACCTCCGGCTATACCATGATTGTAGGTGCTCCATATAATACAGCCGGAGACCAACCAGCCCGCCAATTTTATAGCGACTTGCTAGCACGAATAAAAAATCAGTCAAAGCTAAAAATTAATCGTATTATGCTAAACATTGATAATCCGACACAGAATCCTGACATTTATGGTTTAAATAATTCAGTTGCTAGCAGCGGGATTGCCATACAGTTTATTGAATCGGTTGCTGCATATAATTTAACTACTCAAAATAAAATTGAGCTTTATGCATTTACAGACGTTGAAGCCAACGATCAATCTGGCTGGGGAGCATGGAATACACCACAAGATTCAGGAAATATTCCTAGCTGTAGCAATGCAGGACAACCAGCCAACGATTTGAATCATGCTAATATGCTGAAATCAGTATGCTGGACAAGCTATGTAAATAAATTAATTGCTAAAGATGGTTATGCTACAAATGCACTTACAGGTAATGCTTATGATGGGCAAAAAAATGCATTGCAAGATTCTGATGTAAATCGGGAATGGTTATATAATCAGATAGCACAGGATAAACTGAACTTAGGCTGGATTAGTTCAGGGCTAAAACCATGGGTAAATCTAAACCTTGTCGAAGTATACGACCTAGACAAGGGAAGTAATTATGCCACACCTCGCTTAGATACGGTTGCGCCTGATGGTGTTGCTACTCTTACTGCAGCTTATAATCTGGCAACAAAAGGTCAGGACATCGGAATGCCAGTAAGCTATAGCAATGGTGTTGATACCTTGACAGGCTCATTTCCTGGTCCACAAAAATTATTTGCCCGTGCACCCGGAACGAACGAGTCTGATTTTGAATCCGGAATAATTGGCGCAGACATCTATCTATGCGCAATTAATCATGGTAGTAGTGAATATGGTTGTGATAGCACTTATAGTAGTAATATCGATTTGAACGCAACGCCAGATCAGCAAATTATGCAAAGCTTTGGATATATTTTTAATAATGCTTCAGATACTGCATTAGCAAATAATGTTTATGGCGCTGTGCCCCCTGTAGCTGGTGGTGCTGATCCGTGGACAATTCCTGCCAATAGTGCCGTAGTATATTTACTATCTACTCAATATATTGGTCCAGTTGGTTCTTATGCTGGCTCTGGCAAACAATGTATTGATGGAGCAAATTGTAGCTGTGTTGCCTCAAAATATAATCCACAAGCATCGTGTGGCGATGAAAATGGCTTTGGCAGTTGGGGAAATTATTTACCGCAATTTCAAGCGGTAGCAAGTAGTTTCTTAACTTCGCAAGGATGTGATAATGCTAATTTTCCGGGTGGCTGCGGAATTGGTGTTTATATGTATGATTATATTCCTGAACAATGGTTTGGAAATTAATCGAGAGTTATACCAAAGTTTTTCCTACAATATTTTAATCTTCATGTAGTAAGATTAATAACTACACAAAAAGGATTGTCAGATTAAATCCAAACTAATACAGTTAATCAGATTTTCCCAAACTTGATTAACATTTGTTGAAATAGGCGTCCTTATATGATGGACTTATTTTTTTGGCTCGAGGAATCCTGTATTTTTAGTGATATTAACTGTTCTATTTAACGTATTATTTATTGCTTGACGAATAGTTTGACTATCAAAATCAGCATAGAATTCTACTGTTTTTAAGTTAAATTTGACATGGTTCCATAATAGTATCAACAATGCAGCTACAGAAATGGTCTGAACTTTGATATTCTCTACAATGTGAATATCCTTAATTAGCTGCCAATACCCCTGTCGCATATTAGGCAAGTCTAAACACACAACAATAGGTATATTTTCATTTTTACATTTAGAGTATCGCGAGTGAAGTACTGCAATATCATCCATGATATTACGCAGCGCACTTAATGTATCTGAGCCAAATTCAACTTCAATAACTCCAAACGAATCTTGATTTATACTATATACTGCATCCATACGAAAATATACATCACCAACTCTTCTTGAAGAACAATTACTACCTAAACCAATCATAAGATTTCTTATAAACTTTTCTGGTATAAAATGATTCTTCTTAATCTGTTCGATTTTATTATATATCATCTTTAGGATCGTATTATTTTCAAAGATTAAACATCCTTCACGAGGGGTTTCCTTTAATTTATTGATAAAATTTGTCTGTTTATAGACATTCTCTTCTGTAAATGGGAGTGTGCTAGTGTTTTCATTATCATAATTTATTTTTAGTGTACCATCAAGATAAAAAATTGCTCCTGTTGGACACCTTTGAGCGCATAGGCCACACATAATGCATTTGTCTATATCAATAACAGGTAGTTCTACTGTATTATCCCATGACATAGCTTCTACATGGCAAACCATTAAATCGTTATCAGCTGCAAAATTCTCAATTAAATTATTATTAACTTCATTTGGGCTAAACATCATACAAGATGGTGTATTACATTGAATACAAGAACCATTAATTACGTTACTCTCCGTCGAGATAACAGACGGTTGACCATCTTCGATTAATATTTTTGTGGGGGTGTAATTTAGTAATTTTAAAGTGTTTCTGTGTCTTAGTTCTTTAAGTTGTTGCATTCAATGTCCCATCCAAATTAAACAGTATCTCAATATCAAATCCAACTTTATCCATAATGATGGTTATAGCAATCGTTATTAGTGTATGTAAATCAATAATTCCTACTTTAATTCCAAAGGTTTCTTTGAAATCATATATTAATCTGTTAACCTCTGCCCTCTGATTTGGTAAACGATATCCTACAGCTAGTGTTGTAACATTTTTAGTCGTTTTATAGGTTTTCCTAGACATTAATATTATTTTATTCTCAACAGCTTGTTGTATTGCTTTTATCGATATAAATTCTTCTTCAGTTGGAGATTTAATTTCAATAGGAATGCTTCTACTATCATCAATTATCATGGCATCCCAACGAGCGCCATTATCTCCTTTGCGAGAGGGTAAGCAATTTAGTCCAATTATCTTGAATAGAGTTGAAATGAGTGGATAAAAAACATCTATCTTGGCTGTTTTATATGACGCAAATAAGTTGTTTATTACTAAGTTCTTATTATTGTTTGTTTTAATCTCATCTTTGATATGACTAATAATCTCTAACTCTTCCCTTTGTGTAAATAGCGATTGATTTATGGATGTTTTTATGTTTAATTTACAGTCTGTAACTAGACCATTAGAAGAAAACAGATTACTTTCCAATATAGGTTTTCTAGAAGAAATATTATCCGTAACATTATCTCTATCTATTTCTGAGTTAAACCCCATTGCTTCGTCTATCTGTTCATGGCGTATCGTTTGATAAGGCGAGAATAATAGATCCTTACCTTGCAATATATCTTCACATAACAAGGAGTCTTTTTGCATTATTTCTCTTACGGGTTCCATATCATAACCAGCACGAGCTAGCATCGAGTATATGCCTAGACGAATTAAAGCGTTTTTCCTATCTGATGAATAATTATGAAATTCATTAAGCCGAAGATCCTTCATTTTTGAGAGTATCTCAAAAGACCGTCTACCATGTCCTGTTATTCTTAAACAATTTAAATTTTTATTATATAAGTCGCTACTCTTTATAGATTCAACAAGACCACAACTTTTTAAAAGAGCTATTGGTAATCTGGTACAATTATCCACAGATGTTGTTGCCATTCCTAAACTTTCTGAGAAATCAGAAAATGTATTTTGTAATGAATTATAACCACTAGAACGAATAGTTTTTATATTTTCCAGCATTAAAAGATATTCAGATTCGTTATTATCATTTATGCTCATAGGGCCAATGCATAATTCATGTTTATACATTATATCATCGAGTTCTATAAAGCATCTTAAGACTGTTTTAAAAAACCGAATATGTTCGGTATAACTTATTCCATCAGTAAGTTCATTTGGATTAACTATTCCAAATATACTTTGTTCAAATAAGTTTGTTGTATTATGTGTTGATGTTGCAACGTGTTTGCCAATATAAGTAAATATTATTGGATATGATCGATCTTGTTGTTCTGGAGTTATCCAACCCAACATCCTTAATACCTCTGCTGACATTTTAGCATTCATTAGAGTAGAGTTCAGACCGCTTTGCTTCTTATCACTTAATAATAATGCTTGTTTGCCAGTGAAACCGTAAGCGGTCATCATATTTTCTTGAGTTAGAATATCAGTTATATCTTTTAGATTAAATGAATTTTGTCTTTTTAAATTTTGGTACAATATTTTTAAAATACGGACAATTGTACTGAAGCTTGTCCCTGGGTTTCTAAATCTAATCATTATAAATACTCTAAAACATATGAAATTTACATTAAATTTCAATAAGTATGTATTGTACTGATTAGGACTTAAGTTTGTTAATATTTTATTGTCTAATTACAATATAGAGTTTTAAAGCATATCTGGTGTAATTAGACAATGTAAATTGTGATGAAATAATTTTGCTCATAAAAATATTATATTCAATTCAGTTGTGGTCACACTGGTAAACTTAGTGTTCTAAAGTAACTTTTGTTATTCTATACTCGATTTAATAGATGAGTTTTATGAATAAATGATTACATTTTTTTAGTGCAATATCTAAATACACTCCTCAATGTATAAAAGTATAATTGATTAGTTTAATGAACTCTATTAAGGTTCAATTACGCCTTAATCTTTCTTAGCGTACAATTTGCTTTTATTGTTAAATCTTCACAGATATGCGTTAAAATCTAATATAACAATGATCAGATAATATTGGTTAGTCTTGTTTTCGCAATAGAACACCATTTATCTTCTAATTCTATACCAATCCAAGATATGTTATGCCCTTGTTGGTTAAGTTTTTCACAACATACTCCTAGAGTTCCAGATCCAAAAAAAGGATCGAGAATAATTCCTTCGTATTTACCATCTGCATTTTTAGGACAAAAAGCTTTAATAATTTCTGTAATTAGCGATTCTGGTTTTTGAGTCGGATGGGTTGTTCTTTCTTTTTTATAGAGGTTACCAGACAGCGTAGGAAAAGCCCAAATATCACCGCGCATTGCTCCCAAAGGATTCGGAACCCATTCAACTTTGTCTCCATTAGAGTTTTTATAATAGACTGGATTTTTTAATCTTGAAGTACTTTTATAAGATATTCTTACATCATCAGTATTATATGTCCATATTTTATTTGATTTAGAAAACCATAAGAAGGGTTCATATTGTGTAACTGGAGATTTTTTGGTTCTACTAAATCCATTTTCATAATGCCAAATATTCATTCTTCTATAGAATAGCCCTATATCATACATAATTGTCTGTATAAATCCAATATAGTGATGTATGCCAAACCATATAATGCTTCCATGCTTGTTTAATAGCATATTACACATTTCAATTCGATATCTAGATACCCTTATGAACTCATCTAATTCTAACTGATCACTATCGTTCCCAAAGTCTTTATGTAAATTGTATGGTGGATCAGTTAGAATTAGATCAATTTTTACGTTCGTATTTAACAGTTCTTGTAAAATATAATCCGAGTCACCATTAATTATTTGATAATTACTCATTTGCTCTTCTTTTCTATGTTTCTTTCTTTTCTGAATATCAAGATGTACTGATGATGTATGTTTTCAACATATGCATATGGATAACCATAAGGTAATAGACTTTTATGATTTTGAATTAATACCTTAACGCCTTGTAACATTAGTATATCGCCATCAGGAGTCAGGTGTTTATTCATTGCTTGAATTAGATCGCTGTGGAAACTAATAAATTCAGATTTATTTCTAAAATCGGATACAATCATGCACAAATATTTTTGAGATTTTAATACTCTAGCACACTCCAACATTACATCGTTAACCAAGACATTTAAGAAATCATTATACTCCTCTATATTTCCCAAGTCATTAATATCATTATCTGAATAATTAGTGGATAGCCCATCTAATAATCGATGCGTTTTTACTTTATGGTCTGCTTTTTTATTTAATATAGACCAATATGGTGGGCTAGTTATTATAAAGTCAAATGAACATTTATCAAATGTCTTTAAAACTTTTCGGGAATCTCCATTAATAAATTTATGATTAGAGACCGCATCTTTCGCAACCTCTGATTCTAAGCGTTCTATGGATAATGAATGCCAACATGGCGATAGTTCGATGCTTGTACAATGTCGTGACAATATTTCACATGCTTTGGCGGTAGATCCAACTCCACCAAAAGGGTCTAATACTGATTGTCCATCCTTTGTAAAAAATGCTATTAATCTAGATATATCTTGAAAAGAAAAAGGCGCAGGGTGCAGTTTTTCTATCTGAGCATGTGGATGACTTTTACCTAGACCTTTTTGATAAAAATAGCTTTTTGTTTCAGGTAACCATTCCGTACCATTTAAATCATTCAACTTATTTTTTGGATGTGATTCTTTTCTTGTCATTGGCTTTTGTTCAACATCCAAAGAATTGCTACTGTCAATAGAGTCAATATCATTTGTGATTTTTTGCTTATGATTTAATAGATCTTCCATAGGGAATCTATTCTTCCCACCCTTTGTTTTTTGAGGTAATAGTGTACCCTGTTTTATCATACGATTTATAGTAGAGGAACTCACCCCTAAAATTTCTGCCGCATTCTTTGTTGAAACTAATGCACTCATTAATGTCTTAACCTTATCAGATTTTAATTTTTATTTAATCGCAATAAACTGTAGATCGATTAATACTGAACCTTTGAGCAATATCTGGGTCATTAGATTTTTTTGTATCTTTTTGCATTACCTGAATTTTTCCCAACAGCTTGGATTACATTTGATAAACTGTTAGTCGACTGCTGGAAAAAGAAACGGCCAAATTCTCGTCTTTGGATTGGTGGAATATTTTTCCAGCGCACACCCGTAAATAGGTCTTCTAATACGAACTCATCACCTGAATTAAGATGATTATTAATGGTTTTTAATGCTTCTAACAATAAGTTATTCATAAGATTACTGCCTTTAAAATTTAACACCCTTAAGCTTAAGCTTAAGAATGTATTCTACTACAGATAACGTTTTTATGCCAGATATTTTTTTATATATTTCTGTAGCTAAATATCAGAGTTTAGCGCTGTTTGGATCTGGAGTATAGTATATAAACCATATGCAAGATAATAACCTAATGACTTGCATTGAATTTAGAATAGTTCTATTCTATACTTGCTGTTCAGATAAAGATCAAATATTTATTCAGTACAATTAATTTAACGATTTAGTGTACTGTTTAATTTATGATAAAGATGGTGAAATCAGATTTACTGAAGAGTTAACTTCTGCGCAGGAATACAAACAATATAATCCAGACCATCAAAAATATTGGCGGTTAATTGCTGCAGAAATTCAATGTTTTGGAGCAAATACCTTTGCTACGCTTTTTCGTGCTGGAAAAGGTGTTGAGTATAAGGAAGTATTGATTGATGTTTGTGATAAGCTAAAAGTTAATTATAACAAAGATTCAAGTACCAGCAAAATCGAAGAAAATCTCTTAATGAAAATATTAGCTGATGCGCTTGAAAAAATGAGTCCCGCAGAATTAAAAGAATTAGCCGATACTGTGGGCATAAAAAATACAAGCAGTCTCACCTCTGGATTTATGGTTGGGAGCTTTCAAGCAATATTTAGAGCTGGTGGATTTAAATCATATCAATTAACGGTAATAATTGTAAATGCTGTTTTAAAAGCTCTAATTGGAAGAGGTTTAAGCTTTGGTGCAAACATGGCTCTTACTGAAACTGTTGGATTATTGGTCGGACCAATTGGCTGGGTAGTTACTGGGCTTTGGACTGCAATTGGTATTGCTGGAACAGCTTATCGAGTAACTATTCCTGCGGTAATTCAAATAGCTGCTCTGAGGCAAAAGTATCTCTATGACAAGAGTGTTGCATAAGTTTTATTTAAACATGTAAAAACCCCAGAAACTAACTCTGGGGTTTAATTAACTAAATTAACAATTATTTGGCTAATTCATTCGAGATAGCCTTAGCTAATGAATGAGCGTCGTCACTTGCATCTCCATCAATTTCCCACAGCATCATTCCACCCAAGCCAAGGGCTTTCGCTTCCTGAGTTTTTTTGGTAACTGAATAGGTATCATCGTAAGTCATAAATACATTACTTTGACCACCAGCCACTCCATAACCCCATGGTTCATAAGAGTTATCTTTAGAGTATTTATCCCATAGGGTTTTATTGGCACCAGTGGAGTTTTGATCAACCAAAGTTAAAGAATGAGTACGTTGCCCTGATTGGGTACATACCGCAGCATTTATGATACACTTGTAATCCCAGAGGCTGGTTTCTGCGCTGCGCTGTCCAATTCCATCTGCAACCCCAGTTTGTAATAATCCTCCATTACTTAGGCTGGCAACTTGCAAAGCACGACCATAAGCTGGAACTCCAATCTGGAATTTACTCAATGGTTTGGCACTAATATAAGATTGATAGCTTGCTAGTGCACTGCTTACATCATAACCAGTCGCGGTATAAGGATTACCCGCTTCCATTTTCCATGGCGCTTGGAAATATGCGGGTTGATTAACATCCCAACCACCATGCATATCGTAAGACATTAGACCAATATGATCAACCAAGGCATAGACTTGATTCCAATAACCAGGATATACCCGTTCTGGAGCGATAATTTTGTCTTTACCTGCACCAACCGCAATATCAAAGTCATAGTGCTTACCATCTTTAGCACCTTGAGCATCTAAAGCTTGGCGTACTGCAGTATAAAGTTTTAGCATCCGCTTAGCCTGATCGTTGCTAAATTGATCTGGTGAAGTACTTGCCCACCATTCCCAGTCAACATTCACCCCTTGAAAGCCGAGTTTAGTCATTGCTGCAACGAGCGTAGTTGCAAATTTACTAATCCGTGCATCCGATGAAGTTAAAGTATCAAACATCGTATCGGCTTTTACTGGAGATCCATTTTTGAAATTAGTCCAGCCACCAGTTGATAGATATACTTTCATATAAGGATATTTGCGGATTTCCTGTGCTATCATTGGTAATGCAGTACCATCGGCATTATAATCACCAGCATAAACTTCACCCGTATCTGGTTTAAAGTAGGTAAATGCATAGTTGAGAGTATTAAACCGAGTATATGGTATCTTATCTGGTCCAAAGTTCATGCCATTGTAAATCCCCCAGCTAGCGTAGTAGCCTTGCAGTACTTTGCCATGACCGGGATCGACATTAGAAATGATTTCATGTTTTTCAGGTAAACTTACTTTCTGACCATTGGCTAACTCCACCGTAACACCAAAGACTGACGGGAATAAGATATCTGGCAGAGTTGTTCCAGAAGTTTCTAATTGCGAACGCATCACAAAAGCATAGTTTTTACTATCCTGATAGAGGAAATTACCACAACTATTATTTGTCAGGCTAAATGTTGCCCCTCCAGCTGGAGTAAACTCGGTTTGATACTGTTGTTTTGCACTATCATCATTACTAGCAATCGTATATTGCCCTGCTGCAATTCCAAAGCAACTTGGGAAACCACCAGTTTTTGGCGCAACATTTGAATTTAGAGTTACTTTCTTAATCGCAGAACTAATACCATAGATATTAAAACCCAAAACAGGATTTCCATACTGATCTTTAGTAATTGCGTAGTTATAGTAAGCACCACTTTCAGGAGGTAATGGCTGATTAGCGGATTCGAAGTTTAATGTAATCACACCATTTTTTACGACACTATAATTAAGTGCTGCAATTGGTTTGTACTTATCAGAAGTCGTAATATTTAATACTACATTATCGCTTTCGAGAAGTTTTAATGGCGTAGAACCAGTTTTAAGACTAATCTGATTATAAAGATAGCTTACACCATTTAAGTTATCGGTAAGTTTAACCGCGGCACTGTCACCAGAGGCAAGTCCCGTTACTTTTACAGTAACCGTAGCGCTAGAGTTACGAGTTGGATAACTGAGTGCACCAAGATCAATCGTACTCTCAGCAGTTACTTTGACACCCGTTTTTTTAATTGGGTTAGCATACTTACCGCTCAGCGCATCAGCTAAGCCATATGCAGTGCTTAGCGTATAACTACCCTTCTCTACATTATTGAAATTCGCTGCAGTAAATGAATTAGTTCCATTATAAATACTACCGCCAGTCGTCGCTGCTAGTTGTACCGTAACTGAGCTTTGTTCGGTGCTAAAAGTACTTGGTTTAACCAAGCTGTATTTTACGTTACCCGTAGTAATCGTTATAGTTTTAAATACTGCACTTTCACTGACAGTTGCACCAGATGCTAAGGCAAAGGATGCAGGTGCTACAAACTGAACTTTGGCAGGTAAATCATTATTATTTACACTAAAGCCATAAGTTCCCGATTTGAGATCCTTGAAAGTATAACTCAGCACTTTGCCACTTTTAGCATTAGTTATCGTATCAATCACTTGATCAAAAGTGCCATTTTGTCCAGTTAGATGTACTGGAATATTACAAGTCGTCGTACTAGTGCACACGCTACTAAGTTGCTTAGTATCTAGCGACAACTGTATCGTGCCGGGAGTATCTGGAACATCTCCGCCACTTTTAAAAGTAATTGTACCTAGGTTTACTCCCGCTGGATTATAGCCAAACTCAAGGTTAGTGCTTCCACCAGGGACTAGATAAGCAGATTTATCGGCGGTATTGAGTGTAATAGATAAATCATTATACCCGCTGACTGAATTTTTAACTATGGCCGTAGTAGCACTACTATCCACCCAATGTTCAACCCAACCAAACTTAGGTACAATTAAATCATTGCTTTGCGCCAGATTATAGAGTGAAAACGCGCTAGTTAAATTAGAGCTATCACTACTCATGATTAGATTAGTACCATCCAGCGTTTGATTGCTGCTACAGTTATTTTTAAGCGTAACCTTGCCGCCGACATTCCATTGCGAGGCAGTGATTGACTGTGCGCTAACTCCAATACAATTTGATGCTTGCGGGGTTGCATTTTGCGCAACAGCTGCATAGCTGGTAGATTGTGGGCTGCCAGAAGAATTAGTGCCCCCACTGGTACTGCTGCCGCCGTTACATGCTCCGAGTGCTAACGAAGCAGCACTCAGAACCAGCCACAGTTGTTTAGGTTTGTGTTTCATTTTTCTTTTCCTCTAAAGGTATAAAATTAACAAGGTGAAACAAAGCTATAATCTGTCTCATTTGCAAGGCAGATTATAGCTGCGAACCCCCAAAAATTATAACAGCGTTTTTACGCGGGATAAACAAAGCCAATCACAAAGCGTAATAATTACTGACAAAATCTTGCTACATGACAGAAATCAATTTTTTGCATTTTATCTCCATCGGTAACTAACTAATGCACAGCGAGATAAGCTTAATTGCATTGTATAATTTATTGTTTAGTTATTTATCAATAAAATCTAAAAAAACTATTTTGTTTATACCCATATGTTCTTACCATAATTAGCTGATAGCTAACTCTAACTAATCTGAATTGTACAGATTAATGTCGTAAATTTCATATCCATTTTGGCTAAAATCAAAAACTCTGCTAAATAGCTCCAATCTCTTTGGGTATACCAAAGCTAGCCATAAAGTGTAAATAGTTAATTGATCTAGAATGATTTTCACTAGATGACTCTTTCATTTGTAGGCAAAGACGATAATGAATAAAGCAATGGAATTATATGCAACGGGTAATTACAATAAAAAAGAGTTAGCTGAACTACTTTCTTTAGGATATGCCACAATTCGCAGATGGATCGGTCGCACCAATGGAGTAGATGCTTAAACTAATAGTGAGATATTTTTATCTTGGGTGGGATTGGTATTATGCAAAGAATTAAAACACAATCAAGTTGTGATAATGGAATCCCTTTTATAATGGTAATGTGTAATTGCCACTAGGAATTGTATTTTCCGGAAGTACGAAAGAAATTTTACCTTGTAATATCAGTTCTACTAAGGCACTTGGATAATTACAATCAAATTGGTTATAAAGGCTTTGCAAGGTATTTTTAACTTGATTTTCCGTTATTGGCTTATGCGTAATTGAGCTAAGCATACTAGAAATTTCCTTACGATGGGTAATCCCTAAAAGAAGACAAAATAATACTTGCTGCTGTAAAAAAGATAATTTATTTGAATTAGTTTCTGAAATCCTAGCTGAACTACCTGCGAAATTTTCCATAATAAATTTACGGTAAACTCCTATATTCCAAGGCATATTGCGAACAAAAAGCCCAACAATATTATTAGTTGCAGGATTAATTAATCCCCTTTTATAAATAATATAATGGTGGGTCTCGTCTTCCTTTTGATGAAAATAAAAAGAATATTGATTTTCTCGACTCATCAATATTTGCTGCTCTTGCTTATAAATCTGATTACGCAAAGTTTCATCAAAATTAGGCAACTCTAGGATAGTTTTTCCTAGAGTGTGCTCTGAGAAATTAAATTCTTGCATCATTGCATCCGAAAATGCTATAAACTGGCATTCTGCATTTTTGATTAGTACCAAATCTTTAGAAAATAGATGCTTGATATACCATATAAAGCGTAGCAGAAAATCACTATCATTTAGATTCTCTAGTGCATTAAATTTTGTTGCGTATTCGGTAGCAATAATCATAATCTTAATTATTTCACATTAATCGCTGATTCTGGGCAATCGTAGACATTTCCAATATTAGTCACATTGGTCTGCTCATATCCACCGCCACCAATCCCATCAGACATGCTGCCACTACCAGTATTACCAGCTTGATTAGTTAGTAATTGCACATAATTTCCACCTTTTTCTGCGGCTTTATTACGCAAATCATTCATTGCACCAATTGCCATGTTTTGATTTGATGTCCATTCACCAGTAATCATATTCCCTTGATTACCAACTACTTGTCCAAGATATTTACAACCATTTGGAGCTTTCTGATCATTAGAAACAAGTACATTTGTTGCATTGCCATTTAAATTGGTAGCGGCACAACCCAAAATTAAAGAAGCTAAAACAGAAGAAATTAAAATATTTGCTTTCATAAAAGTAACCCTCGATAATTAAAAATTTCACTTACACTTTTTACTTGAAAAATATTTGATTGCCAAAATCAATAATTTTATGTGACTATTCCATTATTGTAATGCATTTCTTAAAATTAACGACTAAAAAACACCAATAAGAAGCTTTTATTTTATGTTTAAAATATTATGACCATCATCAATTCAAACAATAATCTAGTATCAAAACATTTATGGCTTTTGATCTACATTAGCAATATTCTTTAGCGAGAGCAAACATAAAATGATAACCACACCAATTGTAATATTCGACATAATACCATCTGAAACATCCAAGGTATTATGCATTATTACTAAATTGAGAGTATCAAATAAAAAACAAAAGAAAACAGTTCCAATACCGCTTCCCCAAATTAGAGAAAATATATTCAATTTCAAATCATGGATCTGGTAATGAATTAGCTGATTAATAGTCTTAATAATCAAATTAAATAATATCGACATAAAGAAAAATGCGCCAATTACAAAATAACTTCCGCCAGGCATTAAGTCAATAATAAAATCACATAAAATAAATGCAAGCAAAATAATTACCAACCAAATATATTGGTTAACCCGATGAATCAAAAAATTATAAAAATAAACTATTACTAATGCCACAATATTATTAGTCAGGCTCAGCAAATCACTCGCATGACTATTCCAGCCTAAATAGATATAATTTTGATTAGGCGTATTTATATACCATTCGATCATAAAAGCACCAATAGCCAAATTGGCAACTAAACGTGTAATTTGCTCTTTCCACGAATCTCTAAGCGAACGCATAACATAACTTAGACGTCTAATATCATAAAAATTAACTTTAAAACTAAATTGCCTGCTCAATAAAATCGAAATTATCCCCAAAATGGCTAATGGTAAAAATGAAAAAAACACCCGTAGATCTAAATCGACAAAATAATTAGTTACTTCATGAATTGCTTTGGCAAAAATAATGCTAATTCCAATAATCATAAAAAAAATATTGGCAAATGCACGATATTGTTCTTTGGCACGAATAATATTTAGCAAACAAAATATCGCCAATAACTGTTCATAGACATGAAGGAAAAGAAACACCAACATAAACAAAATAAATAAACTAAACCGAAGAATAAAGATTTGTGGAGTTAGTAAAAGCATCATAAAAAAGAACGCGCACAGCGTAGTAGCGGAATAAATTATATGCTGTGGTTTATGTACTAACTTACTAATTAATTTGGATTTCACTGCAAAAAGAACGATTAGATTGCTCAGCAGATAAACACCGCCAAAAATCAGCTCAAAGTAAACTATGGCAGGATACTTTTCATCCGTGCAAAAAACCGTCAAAGCCAATCGGCGTTGATTAAATAAAATTAATAATAAACACGTATACTCCATAACTAACCCCAGCGCTAAAACATATAAGCGCCGTGCTTTACCAACTGGTATATTCGGTATTAAGCTACGTGAGAGCATATCGTAATTCCATGTTTATATACTCTTCGTCTTTGAATCTTGGACTTTGTCGGATTTCAAATAAGACTCCTTATGTAGTTTTGGCTACACTGCGTCGTCTTTTTTATCAATCCTTCGCGCCCAAAAATCAAATACTATGAGTATATTTTTAAAAATAGTAATTACTATAATTTTCTCATATAACAACATGCTTATGTTTATTTTAAATACTTAACAGCCACTACCTTTAGCAAATATGGGCATTGATAAGACGTTAAATCACAATTGATATATCTAAATAGTTGAAATGTGCAATAAACAAAAATGTTTATTGCTAATCGTTGGGCACAAATGCTACAATCTTAATTATAAAACATGTAGTTTACAGGTAACTGCTCACTCTATGCAGTAATAGCGTCGCAGGTTTACATAACTTTATATTTAGAAGGAATTACACAATGAAAAAAATCATCTTCGCACTTTTATCAATCAACGCTAGCATCGTTTTTGCCGATCGACTAGCTAACCTGCAACAGGAAAAAATCATGTGCGGTAGTTATCAAGTAAAAACAAGTTCTACCATTGGGGATATCACTAAATATTGCAAACCATATGATGTAGATCACGATCACCATAATGGCAAAGTAGAAACAGAGCTGGAATTTTATGCTTCAGCACAGCATAGCTATGATATGAAATGTAACTTTATTGAAAGTAAATTAGATTATTGCAAAATTGATGATTGATAAAAATTCAGTTATTTAAACAAAAAGAGCACTATTTTCATAGTGCCTTTTTTATTCATGATTTGAAAGCTAATCAATTTTCATGTAAGTAGATGAAATTATTCACCATGAACTTTATTACCATAAACATAAGTTGCGGCAACAATCCGGTCATCACCCAACGAACTTAGTGAAAATAAATAATCCAACAAATCAAAGCTACTTTCCAAACGGTAATTTAACAATTCATTTTGCGCGGGATCAAGCACAATAAAATCAGCTTCTTTACCAACTTCAAGACTACCAATATATTGTCCGATGCCTAAAGCTTTTGCCGCACCTAAAGTAGAAGAATACCAGCGAGTTAAAGTTTCTAATTTGAAAGAATTAAGCATTGCAACTTTGTACGCATCATCCATAACACGGAGCATAGACAAAGTATTACCAGCACCCCAGTCAGTTGCCAGAGTAAGCTTAGCATCTAGTTGCACTGCTTTTTGATAATTAAACAGACCGCTTCCTAGATAATTATTACTCACCGGACAATTAGCAAAAATCGCTTGTTTTTCGACCATCCGACTCCATTCACTCTCTGATAAATGGATGCAATGTCCATAAATCGAACGCGCATTCACTAAACCAGATTTCTCATATACTTCCAGATAATCCTTCGCCCATGAGAATTTAGCTACCGTATCAGCAATCTCATTGATATTTTCACATAAATGGCTTTGCACGTATGAATCAGGATGCGACTCCATAAATTCACGGCATAAACCTAATGTTTCATCGGTACAACTCAAGGCAAAACGTGGTGTTAAAGCATATGATGAACGATTGACACCATGCCATTTATTATAGAGCTTTTCACTAATTTTCATGCTGGTTTGCGGGTTGGTAATTAACTTAGCATTACCGTCAGTCATGATAGTATTTCCCATGATTACCCGCATATTATATTTATCGGTCATTTCAAAAATCAAATCGGCACCATCATACGAGGTTGGTAAATATGCACAAATTGAAGTCGTACCATTTTTAAATAATTGTTTTAATAAAATGTCATATTCACGACGACCTGATTGCTCACTATTAAACGCAACTTCACTTGGAAAAACATAATTATCTAACCAAGTTAATAATTTTTCCCCATAAGCACTTACACTTGAAGTCTGAGTTGCATGAATATGGGTATCAATAAATCCTGGTGTAATTAGTTTACCGCGATAATCAACAGTTTTATCTTCCGAGCTTAATAGAGAACTAATCTCATTATAATCGCCAACCGCACTAATTTTACCATTCTCAACAATAATTGCTCCATCCCGTAGAAACGTGAAGCGCTCATCATTTACAAACAAGGCATCAGGAATCACACCTTGTAAATTTTGTAAATTAGCTGATTGATTAAATGTAAAAATTTTACCGCGATATAATGTTTTCATCTGCTTGGACTCTCTAAAAGATTAAGAAGTTAAACTTGATAGACGAGATTCTAAGCTAAAACCATTAATTACACAACTATATAAAAACATGGGTAAGCTAATCTTAGTATGTCCAGTTAAAAATAAGCCGTGGTTGCAGCATATTACCACCGACATTATCAGGTTGCTCGAGATAGACCAAACGCGTCCAGACATTCATATTGGTATGAGGAATTCGGTACAACAGCGATGCATCATACTCAGTTACATTTGTTGCTTGTCCAACATAAACCTGATTGACAAAAAACTGTGACATTGATAGATTAAATTTTAGTGAGTTATCCATAAACGAAGTACTATTGCGCAAGGTGTAAGCATAACCAGAACCAAGCTCTGCTAAGGATGTCAACGCAGGGGTTGTATAGAGCGGATCAACTTCCATACCATAAGTATAAGGTGTCACCATTCCGCCATTCAAAAACGAGCCACTCGAACCAAAAATATTATTATATGAAATGCTGGTAGTGTTATTGGCTACATTTAGAGCTATCCTACCCCCAACACCATTACTCGCAATTACTCCAGCAGGTGTAGTTTGTCCAGGTAATGGAAATTGGGTTGTAATAGCTGAACCAGATGAGGATTGCATAAAACCTTGCAAACCAAAATCAAAGCTAACTTCACTTGCTACAGCTACATGATAACTATTATCAGCATAAATCATTTTGGCATAATCCGCAAAATTATATAGCCATAATTGCCCTGAATAACTATCCACAGGATTCCAAGTTAAACCAAGCCCACTTGGTCCATTAGTTGGAGTACTTCCGATGCTAGCTAGCACACCACCATTATTGTAATACGTTTGCTGATTACCCCAGTTATTTGGATATTGGGTATAATTCCATGCACTAAACCCAGTTATTAATAAGCTTGGTAGTGCTTGAACATTAACTAATGCTGCTTGATAGGAATTATTCCCCATCGCATAGGTAGCTCCCGGATTTGAGCCAAAACTATTAACCCACGGTGTAGAAATAAGAATATTACCAGCAACAATATCTAGTTTATTGCTATACTGATAATCAATATATGCTTGACTCGGGGAAAAGACTGATGTCGTACTAAAGGTATTTGGTTGTCCGATCTGGCGGAAATTGACAACTGCAGTCCCAGCACCACCTAAAGCAAAACCACCAAAGCGTTCAGTTTGTCCCCAAACCTGAACAATATTAGTATTAATCGCAGTGTTCTGCCCATTCATTGGACTATTCATCCCAGCGATAAAACTAGTACCCAGATGAAATGTTCCAGTTGATTCAGCTTTAGCACTTGAGCCCATGTTTAAAGCAATTGGATCTTGTAAATAATTATATGGTGAAATATATGATTGTTTAAGCTGTTTAATCTCTTCTTCTTCAATCAAAACTCCAACATCATTGTCAAAATAATCATCACGAGTCTTATCAACATCATCACTCAATTTTACTTCACTCTCATTATCTTCATATGAGATTTCACTAGCATATGTAAATGGTGCCGCAGACAAAGTTAACGCTAACACAAGCTTACGAGAAACACTATTAAACACGAGACACCCTTTCAAGCTTAGTTATTTCAAGAAAAGTTTGATTATAGCCCAATTATTCGTAGCTCATCAACGGCAAATATTCCCACCCAAACATTTACCACCCAAATAACCCCTATGCCCTTTGAACTCATGTGAATATAAAAAAGCCCACCATAATTGGTGGGCTTTCAGAGGCTAACTTAACCAGCTTTAAGCTGAAACTTAGATCATACCTTTAGATTTCAACAATTCTAACATGGTTGTACCTAGTTCTGCAGGCGAACGAGTATAAGCGATTCCAGCTTTTTCAAAAGCTGCGAATTTTTCTTCTGCAGTACCTTTACCACCAGAAATAATTGCACCCGCATGTCCCATACGTTTACCAGCAGGAGCAGTAACCCCAGCAATATAACCAACCACAGGTTTAGTTACATGAGATTTTACGTATTCAGCAGCTTCTTCTTCGGCAGTTCCACCAATTTCACCGATCATAATAATCGCTTCAGTTTGTGGATCTTCTTGGAACAATTTTAATGAATCAATATGTGAAGTACCAGGAATCGGATCACCACCAATACCGATACAAGTTGACTGACCAAGACCTAATTTAGTAGTTTGTGCTACTGCTTCATAAGTCAAAGTGCCAGAACGCGAAACAATCCCGATTTTACCTGGTAGATGAATATGACCCGGCATAATTCCGATTTTACACTCACCTGGAGTAATAATACCTGGGCAATTTGGTCCGATAATCCGTGAACCACTAGATTCTGCGTAACGCTTAACTTTTAACATATCTAAAGTTGGCACGCCTTCAGTAATAATCACAATCAAGGCTACACCAGCATCAATCGCTTCAACAGCTGAATCCAACACAAACGGTGCAGGAACATAAATAACTGAAGCATCAGCTTGCGTTTCGCGCACAGCTTCATTCATCGTATTAAAAACTGGCAAACCTAAATGTTGACTGCCACCTTTACCAGGAGTAACACCACCAACTACTTTAGTACCATAAGCAATTGCTTGCTCAGAATGAAAAGTACCGTTTTTACCAGTAAAACCTTGTACTAAAACTTTGGTATTTTTATTAACTAAAACACTCATCTTAAATCCTTATTAATTTATTGGGTCTTTACTACGTAAGCGCAGTTATTTTAAAGTTGCTACAACTTTTTGTGCTGCATCAGCTAAACCTTCAGCAGGAATCAGTGCTAAGCCAGATTCTTTCAATAATTTAGAACCTAATTCTGCATTATTACCTTCTAGGCGTACAACTACTGGTACAGTTACATTAACTTCTTTTACTGCATCAATAATCGCTTCAGCAATCATATCGCAGCGTACAATTCCACCAAAAATATTAATCAATACTGCTTTTACATTGCTATCAGCTAAAATTAATTTAAAGGCTTCAATAACGCGCGCTTTAGTAGCACCACCACCAACATCAAGGAAGTTTGCAGGTTGACCGCCGTATAATTTAATGATGTCCATAGTTGCCATTGCAAGACCAGCACCATTTACCATACAACCAATATTACCTTCAAGAGCAACATAGTTAAGATCATGTTCAGAAGCTTTTAATTCACGCTCATTTTCTTGTGATTTATCACGTAATGCCAATAGATCAGCATGACGGAACAATGCATTTGAATCTAAGTTAATCTTAGCATCAACACATACCAATTCACCATTTTCACGAACTGCCAATGGATTGATTTCAAATAAAGCAAAATCATTCTCAACAAAAGCCTGATATGCACCAAGCATCATTCTAACAAAATTAGCAATTTGTTCACCACTTAATCCAAGTTGAAATGCAACTTCTCGAGCATGACATGGTTGTAATCCCACCAATGGATCTACTACGACTTTAAGAATTTTTTCAGGCGTATCATGAGCAACTTTCTCAATCTCCACACCACCTTCGGTTGATGCCATAAAAGTTACTCTACGGCTCGAACGATCCACTACTGCACCTAAGTATAACTCACGTGAAACTGGGTATAAATCCTCAGAAACATATACTGAATTAACTGGTTGACCATTAGCATCTGTTTGATAGGTTACCAAATTTTTACCGATCAAGCTCTCCGCAACTTCGCGTGCTTCATCACGTGATTTAACTACCTTTACGCCACCAGCTTTACCGCGACCACCCGCATGCACCTGTGCTTTTACTACCGCAAATTTGCCACCTAGTTTGTCATAAGCGTCAGCCGCTTCATGCCCACTGGTTGCCAGAACTCCGGTTTGAACACGTAAACCATAACGTGCCAACAATTCCTTAGCTTGATATTCATGTAAATTCATTTGATATCCTTATAGACAATTTATAAAAATAAAGCGCCTATATTTTATCATATTACTAAGGCACTTGCGTAAGTTAGAACATATTCAAGCTTATTATTCATTATCATAATTTAATTCTCCGTAAGTTCTAAAAAACTCCTTTTACTACAAATATTGCATTTAATGTCACCAAAAATCCGACATTCTTCATGTTAAATAAATTCTAGTGCATAGTGCTTGCACGCTGTTTAACCTATTGATAAATTCAGTTCTTGATTATTCATTTTTATCTTCGGGAAATAATTTATATTTCGATGTAAAGTTCCTATCTTTCTTCCAGTTTCTTGACTAAACTTCAGGTATTACAGGATATTGACATCAGTGAGTTGCTAATAAATAAAGTAGCTTAAGCTACTTTATTTATTAGCAAGATAGTTAACCAAGATCAAAACGATCAGCATTCATAACCTTACTCCAAGCACTAATAAAGTCATTAACAAATTTCTCTTTGCTGTCGTCTTGTGCATAAACCTCAGCGTAAGCACGCAGAATTGAGTTTGAACCAAATACCAAATCTACTCTACTGGCAGTCCATTTAGCTAAGCCAGTTTTGCGTTCAACCAGATCATACGAATTTTTACCAGTTGGTTTCCAGCTATAAGTCATATCGGTAAGAGTAATAAAAAAGTCATTGCTAAGAACACCTTGTTGATTAGTAAAAACTCCTTGTGGGCTATTTCCATAATTGGCACCAAGTACTCGTATCCCACCAATTAGTACCGTCATTTCCTGTGCAGTTAATCCCATAAGTTGTGCACGATCAAGTAATAGTTCTTCAGGAGTTACAACATAATTATTGGATTTAAGCCAGTTACGAAAGCCATCCGCAACAGGTTCAAGTACCTCAAAAGCTTCATTATCCGTCATTTCTGCCGTAGCATCACCACGTCCAGGAATAAACGGAATGTTAATAGTAAAACCAGCAGCTTTGGCAGCCTCTTCAATTGCAGTATTTCCAGCTAAAACAATTATATCAGCAATACTTACACCAGTCTCTGCGGCAATTTTCTCAAGTATAGTTAAAACGCGATTAAGTCGAGTAGGCTCATTACCCTCCCAGTCTTTTTGTGGGGCAAGTCGTATCCTAGCACCATTTGCTCCACCACGTTTATCAGAGCCACGGAATGTTCGGGCACTATCCCATGCGGTTGCAACTCGTTCAGAAATTGATAAACCACTACTGATAATCTTTTCTTTTACGCTATTAACATCATAATGTTTATTTCCTGCTGGGATTGGGTCTTGCCAGATCAAATCTTCTTTTGGAACATCCGGACCAATATAGCGAGATTTTGGTCCCATATCGCGGTGGGTTAGTTTAAACCATGCACGAGCAAATGTTTCTGAAAAATACTTTTGATCGTTATAAAAACGTTCGGCAATCTTACGGTATTCAGGATCAATCTTCATTGCCATATCCGCATCGGTCATGATTGGGTTGCAGCGAATTGATGGATCTTCGACATCTACAGGTTTATCTTCTTCTTTTATATTAACAGGTTCCCATTGCCATGCGCCAGCCGGGCTTTTCCTGAGTTCCCAGTCGTGGTTTAATAATAGGTGAAAATAGCCATTATCCCATTTAGTCGGATTAGTTGTCCATGCTCCTTCAAGCCCGCTACTTACCGTATCTCGCCCAATTCCTCGTGAGGAATTATTGATCCAACCAAGTCCTTGTTCTTCAATATTAGCCCCTTCCGGTGCTTCACCCAGCTTGGCTGCATCACCATTGCCATGAGCTTTTCCTACGGTATGTCCACCAGCAGTAAGAGCAACGGTTTCTTCATCATTCATTCCCATACGGGCAAAAGTTACTCGGACATCATGTGCGGTTTTAAGTGGATCAGGTTTGCCATCAACACCTTCTGGATTAACGTAGATAAGTCCCATCATTACCGAAGCTAGCGGATTAGCCAGATCGCGTTCACCTGAATAGCGACTACCTTCACCACCACTAGGCTGCAACCATTGTTTTTCTGAACCCCAGTAAATATCTTTTTCTGGATGCCAAATATCCTCTCGCCCAAAAGCAAAGCCAAAGGTTTGTAAACCCATTGACTCGTAAGCCATGGTCCCTGCAAGGATCATTAAGTCCGCCCAGCTGATTTTATTGCCATATTTCTTCTTGATTGGCCATAAAAGTCGGCGTGCTTTATCTAGATTGACATTATCTGGCCATGAATTAAGTGGCGCAAAGCGTTGATTTCCAGTCCCCGCACCGCCACGTCCATCAGCAATCCGATAAGTCCCGGCTGAGTGCCATGCCATCCGGATCATTAAACCACCGTAGTGTCCCCAATCGGCAGGCCACCATTCTTGACTATCAGTCATTAATGTTTTTAGATCATTTTTAAGCGCTGCGACATCAAGATTCTTTAGTTCTTCCTGATACTTAAATGAACCTCCCATAGGATTAGTTTTGACGTCATGTTGATGTAATATATCAAGGTTTAGTGACTTTGGCCACCATTCCATTACGTTATTACCTGTTTCAGTGTTTGCACCATGCATTACCGGACATTTACCTTGAGTTGTCATAACCACTCCTTTTTAAGATTAACGATGGCATTATTATTACTGAATAGCATATTAGTTGCAATTAATAATAGTTATACATTTGATAGTTTCAAACTATAGATAGTTTATTGGTAACAAAATTTTACCATATGTCTGATTATACATTATGTACGTTACATTATGAAGGTAATTAAAGTCTCGGATTGTGCCACACCATTAACTATCTGATATATTTTAATATATGTGGGAAGTGACTTTGCTATTATATGAGCTGAGTAGAATCATTTTGCAACTCCAATCACTACTTTAGATTAGATAAAAAGAAGTAACCAACTCTAACACCCTGAAGTGAAGAATTATATTTTAGAAAACTGAGGCAGTACGGAATATATTTGGTGCACCCGACAGGGATCGAACCTGTGACCTTCAGTTTCGGAAACTGACACTCTATCCAACTGAGCTACGGATGCAAAAGATGAGGGCGTTAGTGTAACATATCTGCTGTAAATATGGAATACAAGGCATAAAAAAACCCAGCGAAACTCTCTGGGCATACTCTAGTCCTTATTCACCACGTGGCGGACGAGCTTTTTCTTCTTTCCACTTAACGACAATCTGACGTTTTCTTTGTACGCTGGCATTTAAATTTTCTAAACAAGCCAAAGCCTCTTCATGAGTTGACATTTCAACAAAACCAAATCCGCGACTACGCTGATTCTCATCTGTTACTACTTTAGCATAAATAACAGTACCAAATTGTTCAAAAATAGTTTTTAATTCGTCGGTATTGATTGCCCAATCTAAGCCAGCAATAAATAATTTTTTATTCATTAATAAATCCATAGATAAATAAAGGTTAAACATAATGATAATTTATACTATAAGTCACAGTGAACAATCTATAAAGAGCACACTCATTATTTGATAAATCATACCGTCAAATTATAGCATATCTAATTGGAAATACCTAAAATTTAGCACACAATAACATGATAAAATATGTACTTTATTGTTAAAATGCAACAGAATATAACAAGGAATTTACTTTAATGCAAAGAACTAATTATTGTGGACTAATCACCGATGATTACCTTAATCAGCAAGTTACGGTTAAAGGCTGGGTACATCGCCGGCGTGACCTAGGTGGTTTAATCTTTTTTGATCTTCGCGATCGCGAGGGATTATTACAAGTTGTAGCAGAACCTGATAGTAGCTGCTTTAGTAATGCCGATGAATTAAAACACGAATATGTCGTAGAAGTAACTGGAATAGTTCGTTCGCGCCCTAATCCAAATAAAGACCTAAAAACTGGTAATATTGAAGTACTGGCAAGCAGCATTACGATTTTAAATACCGCAATTCCTACTCCGATTTTAGTTGATGATGAGAGCGTTAGCGAGATGAATCGCATGGCACATCGGATTATTGATTTGCGTGGGCAAAAAATGCGCAACAATATCATGCTACGTACCAAACTTAGTCATGAAATTCGTTGTTTCTTAAATGATGAAGGTTTCTTGGATATTGAAACACCATTTTTAACACGTTCAACACCAGAGGGTGCTCGTGATTTCTTAGTGCCGTCACGGGTACACAAAGGTCAATTTTATGCCCTACCTCAATCACCACAGTTATTTAAACAATTACTAATGGTTGCTGGTTTTGATAAATACTACCAAATCGTACGTTGTTTCCGTGATGAGGATTTACGTGCTGATCGTCAACCTGAATTTACTCAGGTCGATATTGAAACTTCATTTTTAAGTGAAATGGAAATTCGCGAGATGGCTGAGCGCCTGATTCGTCAAGCATTTAAAAAAGTCCTAGATGTTGAATTACCAGAGTTTCCGGTAATGACTTATGCCGATGCGATGTATTATTACGGTTCGGATAAACCTGATTTGCGTCTGGAAGATTTAAAATTTGTTGATTTAACTACACAACTTAAAAATTGTGGTTTTAAAGTCTTCAATGATGCAGCTAATCGTGCTGATGGTCGGATTGTAGCTTTAAAACTACCAAGTTCAGTTACGTTATCGCGCAAAGAAATTGATGAATTAACTAAATTTGTTGGTATTTATGGTGCAAAAGGTTTAGCTTATATCAAAGTTAATGATGTTAGCAAGCTAAATGAAGAAGGCTTACAATCTCCAGTAGTTAAATTTTTGTCAGCTGAGGATCTGAGTATTATCGTTAATGCTACGAATGCCCAAAATGGTGAAATTATCCTCTTTGGTGCCGATCGCGCTAAAGTGGTCAACGAAGCAATGGGTGCATTACGCCTAAAAGTCGGTCATGAAAAAGGTTTAGCAGTTGGCGAATGGAAGCCTTTGTGGGTGGTTGACTTCCCGATGTTTGAATATGACGATGAAGCTGATCGCTATGTAGCTTGTCATCATCCGTTTACCTCACCCAAAGATGAACATATTGACAAACTAACCACCAATCCTGCCGAATGTCTGGCTAAAGCTTATGATATCGTGCTAAATGGCTGGGAACTTGGTGGTGGTTCAATCCGGATTTATCGTTCAGATATTCAATCTAAAGTGTTTGATGCGCTAAAAATCAGTAAAGAAGAAGCTCAAAATAAATTTGGCTTTTTATTAGATAATTTACAATTTGGCGCACCGCCACATGGTGGAATTGCATTTGGTTTAGATCGAATTGCTTCGATGATGTGTAAAGCTGAATCAATCCGCGATGTGATTGCATTCCCTAAAACTACCAAGGGGCAATGTTTACTTACCAGTGCACCAAATGAGGTCGATGATAAGCAATTAACTGACTTAGGAATCGCAAGATTGCCACAGAACTAAAAAAGACTCAGGGTTAATCCCCTGAGTTTTTTTATAACATAACTACTCAATTATATTTGCATATTTGTGCAAAATCAACCTAAAATTAAAGAGCTTTGTGCGATCGCGAAGCACCCTCTAGTGACTTATAAAAACTACCTAACCAAAATTACATTCTTCATAACATGACGCGTCATATTAACCAAAACCCAAAGAATAACTACAACCGCAAGTATCATTTCGGCTTGTCCCAGCAAGTGCCAAAATTTAGCGTTATCGGTATTAGCTCCAACAAAATGAGAGTATTTGATCAACCCTGTTGAGCCAATTGCCAGAGGGAACGTAAACGACGCGTAAATTGGAATAAAAGCGATTCTAAAATGGTTAATCCGAATCATAGATAAAATTACTAATGAGGTCATCATCAATGCTAATGCCAATAGAAACCCTACTAATGTTGCATTAGGATCGCTAAAGGCAGTTAAATATCCAGCTAAACATAAACTTGCGGGAGCACCCATAATTGCAAATGAAGGTAGTTGAGCATCGCCAATCCGATCACCAAAAACCAGACGATACATCATAGCTGGTAGCATTATTATATAGGCAATAAATCCGACATAAAAAATCACATGAGAAACAGTGCCCATTTCCATATGAGAACCAGTTACACAAGCAACCACAATCCCAACTGGTGGCACATACCAACTAGGCAACATATGATTTAAGTCAAAATCACGAAAGCGGTGATAAAGAAAGCTACCAGCAAATCCGATGTGAAGAATAATTGCAAAGCACCATAAAATTTGTCCGCCAAGTAACGAAAAATTAGTTACAACATCCGCGATAATCATCAAACACATATCAAAAGCAGGAATAAAGCTCCCCAAAACAGGATGCGCAATCTCATTCCAAAGTAATTTTGGATGAGCCAATTTTTTAATCGTAACTAGCAATAAGATTATTAGTGCAATTGTCGCACAAACATAGCGCAAACTTGAAGATACTTCAAGAGCTAATACATTACCAATCCCCGCAGTACCCAGAGCTAGCCCTGATACAGCAACAGGCAATTTGTCAAGATTATTAACAATTTTTTTCATTATTTTATTCCCAGATTATCCTAATTGCGTTATTTTAAGGCTTATTTGCCATTGAGCACAATAGATAAAATGTCTACTGGCAAAGATGAGAACCTAGATGCTATGGTATAAGAACCATCAGCGTAAAAAAGAGTCAATAGCTCACTAGATGAATAAGATGATTGAGCAACGATAGAATTATTTAATGTATATTCAAACAGATTGAAAATACTGCTAGGTAATTTACAACGGAACCTATCAGTTGTACGTGGGGCGTAAATCAACGCCCCAGTATAATGAAGCTTATTAAGTATATCAAATATTATGGTGTTTGATACATTGATCGAATCGCTTTGAGTTGATAATTTACCCTCTCACTTTTTAAGTTTTTAGCCATACTTTCATTACTATTGTTAAATACTCTAATTACATCATGATTGAGCTCATACCTTGGCCAGACTTCTTTGGCGCCATAATTAGGATTACCAGTTTTGGCAAAAGAAGCCCAACTTTTGGTCAGCTGTACAGAAATAGATTGATCTTCTTTACTCCATGGTTCAGTTGTGGGGTACCAATAACTTGACCACTCACCGCGCTGTTTTAAGCTATTTGATGCTTGATTGATATACTCACAGCGATTAGCTGCAGACTCTGGCTTTGCTGGAGCTAATAAAACAGTATCAAGATCTCCAAAAACATAGGGTAATTCAAAAGTATGAGCCGCACCAATGTGTGAAGCACGAATATTGGGCGTTAGATAATCAAAATAATAAACATAGCTCGGAGCGTATTTATTGGCATCACTTGCCAAGAGTTTACTCGCCCCCAAATACCAACCATCCGCCATAATTTCGGCTGAGAGCACACATTTCTCGCTGAAAGTGGAATAGAGACTTTCGATCATCCGTGGATCTTCTCCCATTTTCTTCAAATAGGCATCAACTGGTGGTTGTCCTGAAACAAAATAACTGGCATCCCACGAATTGGTTCCGATCATAAATGGAATATTATATTGCTTATCTGCAGCAAACAAGCGAACAGGATCACCTACGATGATTTTACCATCAACAAAAGCTCCCCCAAACTCACCATCTTGAAATTCTTTTGGCGTAACTAACAGTCTGTCAGCAGGTAGCTTTCTGAGTTCTTGAAGCGTCTTTACACCCAATGTTTGAATATATTTAGCTTCCAAAGACTCTTCCGAAATCATGCCAAATTTTTGTTGGGTCTGATCTCTTAGCGGCAACTGTTGAGCACTTTGTGCGATAGCTTTGTGAAATAACCCCTTAGCTGCTGGTGATGTCATTAACCAAGTGACGCTCCTCCCACCAGCCGACTGCCCAAAAATCGTTACATTGTCTGGGTCACCACCAAATGCCGCAATATTATCGTGAACCCATTTCAATGAATATATTTGATCCATAGTGCCATAATTTCCAACAGGTTCACCATTATTTTTTGCCTCTTGACTTAGTTCCTTAGGTGCAAAAAAACCTAATTTACCCAGACGATAATCAACCGTAACAACTACAACTCCTTCTTTAACCAACCCAGTTGGCTGATAGTATGGCTCAGAAGCAGAGCCTTCAACAAGACCTCCACCATGAAACCAGACCATTACAGGAAGCTTCTTCTTATCTGTCTTTGGTGTATACACATTTAGCTTCAAACAATCTTCAGTACCTGGGGCTAATTCATCATTAAGCCCTTTTATTAACGGTTGAAGACAGGCTTTACCAAATGTGCTCGCATCACGAACACCACTCCAATCTATGGCTGGATGAGGAGGGCGCCAACGGAGCGCACCAAGCGGAGGTGCCGCATATGGAATATCTTTAAAGGCTACCATTCCTTTACTTTCTACTCCTTGTAGCTTCCCATTTTTTATCTCAACAATTGGTCTGGGTTCACTAACTACGCTAGCATAGGCATTAATCGCCAAAGAAGCAAAAAACCAAGCACCTAAAAATTTTATTTTGTTATTCATCAATACCTCAAATTAAATTTAAATCAATTTTATTAGATAAACTTTCCATCATCCCCTGAATTTTAGTACAGCTAAGTCAGAATTATTGATTATTTATACCGTTATTATAGCGTACTGCACGGTTGCTTACTTTAGTTAAGTAGCTATGATACAGACGGTTATTGTTTTAATAAACAATTTGTCACAATCGGATAACTATTAAAAATCATGAGTCTCAATTTATCAGACAAAATAGTCTATAATAATGCCTTAATAAACTAATTTATATAGAAATAACAACATGACAAAAAAAGTTCATATTAAAACCTATGGCTGCCAGATGAACGAATACGATTCAGACAAAATGGCGGACGTACTCAAACAATTTGAAGGCTACGAATTAACCGATAACCCAGACGATGCAGCAGTGATTTTATTCAATACCTGCTCAATTCGCGAAAAAGCTCAAGAAAAAGTATTTTCAGATTTGGGACGAGTTAAACACCTTAAACAGAAAAACCCAGACTTAATTATCGGCGTGGGTGGTTGCGTTGCATCACAAGAAGGTGACGTAATTGTAAAACGCGCACCTTATGTCGATATGGTATTTGGTCCGCAAACTCTGCATCGGATTCCAGAGTTAATTCAGGAGAAACGTAGAACTGGTAAATCGCAAGTTGACATCAGCTTTCCTGAAATTGAAAAATTTGATAATATGCCAGCAGCCAAAGTTGAAGGAGCGAGTGCCTTTGTCTCAATTATGGAAGGCTGCTCAAAATACTGCACTTATTGCGTAGTACCCTACACTCGTGGCGAAGAAATTTCCCGTCCATTTGAGGATGTATTAACCGAGATTGCTAAATTGACATTACAAGGTGTTAAAGAAGTTAATCTCCTTGGGCAAAATGTGAATGCTTACCGCGGTAAAATGGCAAATGGCGAAATTGCCGATTTTGCGATGCTGTTAGAATTTGTTCATGAAATCCCGGGAATCGAACGTATTCGCTATACAACTTCACACCCAACTGAAATGACGCAACGAATTATTGATTGTTATGCCAAATTGCCCAAATTAGTTTCTCATTTGCATTTACCAGTGCAAAGTGGCTCGGATCGAATCTTAGCCGCAATGAAACGTGGTTATACCAGCTTAGAGTATAAATCCGTACTACGCAAAGTTCGTGCATTGCGTCCGGACATCTCATTTTCTTCAGATTTTATTGTCGGCTTCCCTGGTGAAACCGATGAAGACTTTGAAAAAACCATGAAGTTAATCGAAGATATTGGTTATGACGTGAGCTTCAGTTTTATTTTCTCACCGCGCCCAGGTACGCCTGCTGCCGAGATTAAAGATGAAACTCCACATGAGGTTAAATTAGCGCGCCTGCAACGGTTACAAAAGCGCCTTGAAGAGCAGCAATTTGAAATCAGCAAACAAATGGTTGGCAAAGTCCACAAAATCTTGGTTGATGGTTACTCCAAAAAACATCCTGAATTAATGACTGGACGCACCGAGAATAACAAACTAGTAGTATTTGCAGGTAATCCACGGATGATGAAACAAATTATTGAAGTGACGGTTACCGAAGCTAAAATGCATAGTCTTATCGGTGAAGTAGTCATTAAATAAAAGTAACTGCTCACCCTATGCAGTAATAGCGTCGTCACAAGGCTCCTCATGTACTTCTCATGTACACTACGTCGCCTTGTTCCTAACTCTTACAGCATATTGTGGCAGTTATGGGTGAGTATTTACAAATAAAATAGGAATTAAAATGTTACGTGTTTCAGAAATTAAACTGGACTTAGATCATAGCGAGCAAGAATTAGCCGATGCAATTTGCTATAAATTAGCCATCAAACCAGCGGAACTGTTGAGTTACACTATTTACAAACGCAGCTATGATGCTCGCCGTTCTGCAATGTGCTTAATTTATATTGTCGATGTTAATGTGACTAACGAAGCTACTGTTGCTAAAAAACTGCGCAATGAGCGGCATATTTGTCCAACCCCCGATATGAGCTATCATTATGTCGGCAAAGCTCCGGCTAATCTAAGTGAACGCCCATTGGTAGTTGGCTTTGGTCCTTGCGGTGTTTTTGCAGCGCTTATTTTAGCACAAATGGGATTTAAACCAATCGTGCTTGAACGCGGTAAAGAAGTTCGTGAACGCACTCAAGATACTTGGGGCTTATGGCGCAAAAATACACTTAATCCTGAATCAAATGTTCAGTACGGAGAAGGTGGCGCGGGAACGTTCTCGGATGGCAAATTATATAGCCAAGTTCGTGATCCGCGTTATTTAGGACGTAAGGTAATTGAAGAATTTGTCAAAGCTGGCGCACCGGAAGAAATCGTCTATGTTAATCGTCCGCATATTGGTACATTCCGCTTAGTTGGAATGGTTGAAAAAATGCGCCAAAACATCATTGATTTAGGTGGTGAAATCCGCTTTGAACACAAGGTTAGTGATATTTTGGTTGATGAACAAGATGGTATACGTCAGATTCGCGGAGTAGTGCTTGCCGATGGTAGTGAAATTCGGAGTAATCATGTAGTAATGGCGCTGGGACATAGTTCACGTGATACATTTAAAGTACTCTTTGAACGCGGAGTTTATATTGAGGCTAAACCATTCTCAATCGGTTTTCGGGTTGAGCATCCACAATCAATCATTGATACTGCTCGCTTAGGTAAAAATGCTGGACATCCGCTCTTAGGTGCTGCAGATTATCGTTTAGTGCATCATGCCGCTAATGGTCGCTCGGTGTATAGCTTCTGTATGTGCCCAGGCGGTACAGTAGTTGCTGCGGCCTCCGAGCCAGAACACTTGGTAACCAACGGGATGAGCCAATATTCACGTAATGAACGTAATGCCAATGCAGCGATTGTTGTTGGAATTACGCCAGCGGATTTTCCAAGCGCGCACCCACTGGCTGGAATCGAGCTTCAACGTCAACTGGAAGCCAAAGCGTTTATCTTGGGTGGCAATAATTATTGCGCTCCAGCCCAGCTAATTGGCGATTTTTTAGCCAATAAGCCCTCAAAAGAATTAGGTAGCGTCATACCATCTTATAAACCGGGCGTAAAACTGGGTAATTTAGCAGATGCATTGCCAAACTATGCGATTGAAGCAATTCGCGAAGCAATTCCCGAGTTTAATAAGAAAATCCGCGGTTTTTCAATGAAAGATGCAATTTTTACCGGTGTAGAAACACGCACTTCCTCGCCAGTAAGAATCAAACGTGACGATACAAGCTTTGAGAGTATTAATACTCGCGGACTCTACCCTGCTGGTGAAGGTGCTGGCTATGCAGGTGGAATTTTATCTGCTGGCATTGATGGGATTGAAGTAGCGGAAGCCGTAGCAAAAAACATGCTAAATATTCCGAACCCGTCAGCTTGAAAAGTCAGATAAGAGACGGGGCAATACAAAAATAGTAAAATGATGCCATAATTTTAAAAATGTAAGTAGTAGAGAAATCCAAAGAGCGTAACTAGAGAAAATATCGTACCGAAAATGGTACTACTTACATTTTCCACCTTATCAAGCTCAAAGGTAATACTGAAAATCGTTGCGGTTACCGCGGTAGGCATCGCGCACAAGATAATTAATTCCTTAGCAAGCAAACCTGTGATACCAAAAAGATGAACGACACCAATCATGATTATTGGATGAAGCAAATTTTTAAAAAAGATATTCAAAACACTGATTGCACTTAGCTGAATTTTAAACCGTGACATAATTAATCCAAGTGTAAACAGCGAAACTCCTGAAGTAGTTCCTCCGATTAAATGCGCTGCAGATTCAATCGCCTTGGGTATTGGCAAATGAAAAAATGAAACTAAAATACCTATTATTGGCATAAAAATTAACGGGTTTTTGAGAATCCTGATACCGATATGCTTAAAATTTACACGTTCTTTGTTAACAAGACCGATTTCAATTAATATTAGAGTTAGCGGAATCATAATTACACCAACAATGATATTACTAACCACAATCGGAAGCATCGAGGGCATCCCAACAATAGCCATCATCAACGGAATACCCAAAAAGGCAGTGTTGGGATAACCACAAACAAATGCTGTTTCGGCACTACGGGCAAGTGAGCGCTTGAACGCTAATCGATTAATTAGCAAAACCAGAAAATAGATACCCATTAAACTAACAACAAACGCCCCACCCATGCGCCAGTTCAAAAGTTCTTCTGGTTTAGATGTTGCCGAAGCAATAAATAGCAAAATCGGTAAACTAAAATTCAAAATGAAAATATTTAGACTGTGATCATTTTCTTTGCGGATTAAATTGCTTTTCCCAGCAATATAGCCCAAAAAAACCACCAAGGCTACTGAGAACAACGAGTTTAACAGAACTTCCATAACATAGTCACCAAATAATAATAAAATAAAGGTACAGCATTCTCAGCCAATAATCATCTAGATAAAACAACGCCGCATCTTCAAAAAGTGATGCGGCGTTGTTTTTATAACTTCAGTAAATGCTATTTGCTAAGAATTTCACGTAATACATACGGTAAAATTCCGCCATGACGATAATACTCAACTTCAATCGGAGTATCAATTCGGCATAATGCTATAACATCTTTAGACTTACCATCGGCATAAGTAACGCGCAATGTCACATCTTGTTGCGCTTTAAGCTCATTGTTGATACCTAAAACATCAAAAGTTTCATTACCCGTTAAACCAAGGCTATCCGCTGATTCACCAGCTTTAAACTGCAATGGCAAAACACCCATTCCAACCAAATTAGAACGGTGAATACGCTCAAAGCTCTTAGCAATAACCACTTTAACACCTAATAACTGGGTGCCTTTAGCTGCCCAGTCACGTGATGAACCAGTACCATACTCTTCACCAGCAATCACGATAGTTGGAGTTTTAGTTGCTACATACTGCATTGCTGCTTCATAGACAGTAGTTTGCGCACCATTATATAGTGTATAACCACCCTCAACTCGCGCACCATCTGCCGCAGCTGGAATCATCAGATTTTTAATCCGTACATTGGCAAAAGTTCCGCGCATCATTACTTCATGATGTCCACGACGAGAACCATAAGAATTGAAATCTTTAACTTCAACACCACGCGAAAGCAAATATTTACCTGCCGGGGTAGTCGCTTTAAACGAACCTGCTGGAGAAATATGATCAGTTGTAACCGAATCACCTAAAATCAACAATGGTTTCGCAGCTTTAATATCATGGATATCACCGTAAGTCATCGCAAAATCTGCAAAGAATGGTGGTTCAGCGATATAGCTTGAATCTGGCCAAGTATAAACATTACCGTTAGCTGATTTGATATTATTCCATAAATCATGATCTTTAGTTAAATCATGATACAGGCGTTTGAATGTATCCGCATTTTGCGCTAATGGCATTAATGCTGCAATTTCACTTGAAGTTGGCCAGATGTCTTTTAAGAACACATCTTTGCCATCACTGCCCTTGCCAATTGGTTCTTTAGTTAAATCAACATTAACTTTACCAGTTAAAGCAAATGCCACTACCAATGGAGGTGACGCTAAGAAATTACCTTTGATATTTGGATGAATCCGCGCTTCAAAATTACGGTTACCAGATAATACAGCACATGCAATCACATCTTTGTCAACAATCGTTTCGTTAAATTCAGGACGTAAATCACCTGCATTACCGATACAAGTAGTACAACCAAAAGCTGCGATATTGAAGCCTAATTGATCTAAATACTCTTGTAAACCAGCTTTTTGTAAATAATCGGCTACTACCCGTGAACCAGGCGCTAGCGAAGTTTTAACTCGTGGATGAACTTTAAGACCTTTTTCAACCGCTTTTTTAGCCAATAAACCCGCAGCTAGCAATACGCTTGGATTAGAGGTATTAGTACATGATGTAATTGCAGCAATCAGCACATCACCATTACCAATATCAATTCCAGCTTTAGTTGGATAACGCTCAGTTAACTGGCTTTCTTGTTTGTTAAAGCCATTATCAGCAATTGGTTTAACAAACAATGAATTAAATGTTGAACCCATTTTATCTAATTCGATTCGATCTTGTGGACGTTTTGGTCCTGCCAATGATGGCTTGATTGACGATAAATCTAGGGATAAAGCTTTGGTATATTCAATTTCACCGGCATTAGGAATACCAAATAATTCCTGAGCTTTAAAATATTGTTCAAATAATTCACAATCTTCTTCACTACGTCCAGTTGCACGCATGAAACGCACTGTTTCGCTATCTACTGGGAAGAAGCCCATAGTTGCACCGTATTCTGGTGCCATATTCGCAATTGTTGCACGATCAGTAACTGACAGACTTGCCGCGCCTTCACCGTAAAATTCAACAAATTTACCAACAACTTTTTCTTTACGAAGCATTTCAGTAATAGTCAACACTAAATCAGTTGCCAAAATACCTTCGTTTAATTTACCTTTAAGTTCAACCCCAACTACGTCAGGCGTCAAGAAATAAACTGGTTGACCAAGCATACCAGCTTCGGCTTCAATTCCACCAACACCCCAACCAACAACACCAACACCGTTGATCATCGTGGTGTGTGAATCAGTACCAACCAAAGTATCTGGATAAACTACACCAGCTTTAGACTGTACGCCATGGAATAAATGCTCTAGATTCACCTGATGGACAATCCCGATACCTGGAGGAACTACACCAAAAGTATCAAAAGCTTGCATACCCCACTTCATGAACTGATAACGCTCATTGTTACGCTCAAACTCTAATTCCATATTTTCACGTAAGGCATTTTTATTACCATAGTAATCAATTTGCACCGAATGATCAACCACTAAGTCAACTGGAACCAATGGTTCAACAATTTTGGCATCTTTGCCCAATTTATCAGCAACAGTACGCATCGCTGCCAAATCACATAATAACGGAACACCCGTAAAATCTTGTAAAACTACGCGCGCAACCACAAAAGGAATTTCATCAACCCGCTCTGCTTTCGCACCCCAGCTGGCTAATTGTTGAATGTGTGCTTCAGTAATTTTTACGTTGTCGTAGTTACGCAACACTGCTTCAAGAACGATTCTGATCGAAACCGGAAGCTTTTTAAGATTAAATCCAGCCGCAGCTAGTTTAGGTAAAGAGTAGTATTTATAAGACTTCCCGCTTGGGGTAGTTAATTCTGACAAAGTATTAAATTGATTATGCATCATTCGCCTCGTGAAATAAGAATCGCCCATATTTTAGCACAACTACACTAGAATAGGTGAGCCTGTTATGAAGACAACAAGCCTTTCAAATACATATGCTATAATATTCAAATTAATGGCTCAGTGCCAAAACATTTATTAACATACGATACGACAGCGTTTCATACAAATATAGAGTAAAGATTCATGAATTTAAAACCCAAACATATTTTCTATTTAACCTCCGCAATGACAATATCATTAATCATAAGTAGCTGTGTTCCGTTCGGCGGATCAGTCGGTAACTCACCAGTTCCAGTACCAAACCCAACAACTTCTCCGACACCAACACCGACACCAACAGTTACACCTGTTGCAACAGGTTGGAACTCAATAACGTCTGCGCCATCGGTTAATGGACGAGCAAATAACGTTGGTTTTACCAGTGATCAAGTAGGCAATCTCTACCTTTCTTATCAAGGCTCTTCATCACTAGCAATTTATCGTTATATGTTTAGCCAGCCATCCGTTGGCTGGCAACAAATAGCATCAACACAAAATATGTCGTTATCATCGTATAGTTCATCAATTGCAGTATCTGCGATAAACACAGTTAATATCGCCTACTTATATTCTCCAACACCACAGCCTAGTGGGGTCATTCAATTTTTAGCTGCGTTACCAGATAAAATTGACTTTGCAAATAGTGCTAGTCCAATACAGCTACAAAGCTATACCTATACTCCAACGCCTCCTTTCATCGGTATTGAAGCATGTCCAGAACCAATAGAGCATCAGGCTAAAGCAAGTGAAGCGACTATGACGTTGGATACCTCAGCGAAACAGATTATTGCGTTTAGCAATGAATTAACTTATGTACAAGTTCAGCAACAAATGGAAAGTGGCATATGTACCGCACCAGCATTTAGAGGGAACAGTAAATTAAGCATATACTTTGCAAGTGAGCAAAATTTCTATAACCTCTTAAGTGATGGGGCCGCATCTCAAATCAGATTAGCGGGTACCCCAACTGCAGTGGGAAATAAAGCACCATTTTATGTCGCATATAAAGATGCTGCAAATGGAGGAGGTATTAGCGTACAACAATTTAGCTATAACAGTACTTCAGAACTATACGATTTTGCATATGTTGGCGCCAAAGGGTTTAGTGGTGATGCAAACTATATTAGCCTAGCGGTAGATACTAACGGCACACCATATGTCGCTTACGAAAGTTCAAACCAGCTACTTGCTGTACAGAAGTTTGATGGTACTAACTGGGTCTCAGTTGGAAATAGCAATATCACAACAGGAGTAACTACTTGGGTAAGCCTATCAATGGATATCAAAACAAACACGCCATATGTCGCTTATCAGGAAGGTGCTTACATCAAGGTTAAAAAATTTGATGGTACAAATTGGATATTGGTTGGTGGAAATATCCCCAATATACAGAGTAACTACGGCTCATATACCAATCTAATTATGCGTCAGGAGAGTATTGATTATTGGCAACCATCATTAGCTTTCCAAGGAAGCTTGCCTGGTGAGTCAACTAGCAGCCTGTCAACCTTGTATTACACACCTTAATCTTTTCTAGATGAATAAGGCAAGTTCTATTATAAACTTGCCTTATTTTCTAATGCTTTAACCCATCATGGTAATTCACGCATAAGCTCTCATAACGGATAAGAGGTATAATCAAGCAACAACGAGCGGCTATAAACTGTTTCACCGTTAGGACCAGAGTATTTAGCACCAACCCCCAAATTTATTTGTTGGTTTTGCTCAATCACAGTGTCAGTTATATTGACATCATAGCTGCAAGAAGAATTTATCCGCAAAGATCCAGTACAGCTATTGTTACTAATTACTGCTGTTGCACTACCACTCAAAATAACAGGTGTCGAAATAACAATATCATATAAAGTATATCCACCAATATTAGTCATCGTTACAACGCTTGTAGCAGTTTGATTAACTTCAAATGAGCTTGGGTTATTAGTTGCTGACATTGAAACTAATGCAAATCCACCACGACTGTTATACCAGCTTACACCTGCGGAAAGAGTAGTCGTGCCATTAATTCCTGAGTATGGAATATTAATACTGGAATTGCCGCCTGATTCAGTAACGTTAAAACTAATCGTACAAGACTCTGCTGGGGCTAGTGTCATCTCACTACAACCAAGCAAATTGCTGATGCCAGCACCAGCAACAACAGATGCTATTTCAGCATTCCCATTTCCCGCATTAGTTACAAGAACCGAACCGCCACTTTCATAAATCGTATCAATCAAAGGAATATTACTGCTGGTCAGAATCGGACCAGATGCAACTGGCCTGCCGTTCTCACACCCTACAACGTTACACAGTACAAGCCCAATTAAGATCCATTTAATTTCCCTGTGATTAAAATTAAAAATTTTATGCCCTATCTTCTGCACGTCATCAATCCTTTTAAGCATAATACTCAACTGATACTAATTAACACTCGTGATTCCATACAAACTCTCTGATGTAATACTGGTTTGAGTCGTCCAAGTTATCGCATCAGGAGATGTTAGAATCGTTCCCTGTGTTCCAACGGCAACAAATTGACCATTACTATATGCAATACCATAAAGCGGATTCACATTATTAGTTACCTGAGCATTCCATACCATTCCATCCGCTGAAGTCAAAGCACCACCATCACGAGTCACTGCCACGTATTGATTATTAGCATAAATTACCGCACCAATTTGTGCACTAATTCCGCTATTTGCAAGATTCCAATCAATTCCATTGACTGAGTAAAGAATGGTTCCATTAGTACCAACTGCGATATATTTTCCACCGCCATAAGTTACTGCGGTTAACTCTTCATTTGTCGGTACATTCTGCTGCTCTGTCCAATTTATAGCGTTAGGAGAAGTCTGAATATACCCCCCCTGACCCGTTGCAACATACAATCCATTACCATAAGCAATGCCATAAATATCACAATAATTAATCCCAGTCTGCGAACTCCAGTTTACTCCTGTTGGTGAGGTGATAATTGTTCCCTGACAACCTACCGAAACAAAGAGATTATTACCATAAGTTACTTCAAATAATTCCTGAACCGTTCCTGAAACCTGAGAAATCCAATTTGAAGCATTACTAGAAGTGTAAACAGCACCACTATTCCCAACCACAACATATTTATTATCAGCAAAAGTAATTCCATTAAAATAATCCGAACTAATAGAAGCAGATTCCCAGTTAACCCCATCCTGTGAAGATAAAATTACGCCTCCGGTACCGACAGCCACAAAAGTAGGTATCTTGCCTAAATCAATATTAATCCCCAATGGGCTCATTGAAACAATTTGGCTAAGATTATCGACGCTGAATAATGCAGTTAATGTTAATTGATCTTTACTAAAGTAGTTTTGATTAACTAGATAAGTAGCTGACATCGATAAATCATCTTTACCCATGATACAAGTTTGCGTCATAATACCATCAGCTGAATTATAGGTGCATGCCGAAGGCGTACCACCTGGTGCTGTATTGAAATAATCTTCCATTTTAGTAGTAACGGTAACATTAAGCGCATCATCAGCATTTGCTAATAAGTGACTGACTGTAACAGTCTCATTTGGAGTTCCTGACTCATTTATCACAATTGAGTTTGCTAAAGTTGCTTGATTTGATTGGGCATAGATGATATCATTTCCATTCGGTAATACCGGGATTGCGTTGAACTGTATCCCCTGAATATCAACATCTTGATAAACAAGTCTAGGTACATATAAATTTTCAGCATATGCTGTACCAACCGCACCTAGAGCTAAAATATTAGACTCTAGAACATTATCATAAACAATTTTACAAATATCGTTTGGTGCTAAAGTAGTGCTACCTGCTATACAAGTTGTACCATTGCCACCGATACTCCAGGCATAAACAGAATTTGCATCTTGAATTCCAGTTATCTTCATCCCGTGACTGCCAGTATTTTTATAAGTTAACGTAATTGATTTACCAACTACATCTCGCCCTCTGGCAGTAAAAATATATGGAGTATCCACTGAATCACCATCACCACTCGTTACTCCAAAAGCAGTTTGTTCAACCAGTGAAATACTTTGGTCATACGCTTGTACTGTCCAGTTAATATCGCTGCTAATATTTCCAACCGGAGTTTGTCCAGCGCTGGTATAGTCCACCAAAAACTGCGCAAGACCTGATGATTCATCGCGACTAAAAGTAGGTCCCAATTTTAAAGTTGCACTACAAGACGAGTCGGCATCCAATACAGAACCACAAGTATTTACTAATAGAGTCAGGTACTCAGGATTATCACTCAACGCTAATGAAGTTAAATCGGCTGGTAGATTACCGCTATTACTAATGGTTAAATCCTGTGTAGTTGATTCAATGCTATTGCCACTAATAGTCATAGTAGAAATATCTGGAGAAATAG
>DAORIZ010000020.1:0-55159 GCA_035438765.1 Burkholderiales bacterium
TACTAAGCTGATTGTTCTTGGTATCGTGATGTTTATGGCGGGTTGCTTACCAGCTTTTGGGGTTGGCTACTATTCAATTGTATTGGTAATTATCTTTTTGCTTGGCTTATCACCTGCAGTGGCATATCCAATTATGACAACAGCAAGCGCGGTGCAAATGCCCATGACTGCGGTACCGATGATAAAAAATCGCCAATATTATTCGTGGAGTACATTGCTAATGGCGATTCCGGGGTGTCTTGCAGTTTTGATTGCTGCACCGATTATTTCTAAGGTCGATGCTTCATATTTAAAATGGGTCTTGCTTGTAGTGATTTTTTATAATATCTGGACATTGATTAAAGCTAAAAAAGAATTAGGTAATTCTGTTAACTAAAGTGGTATTAATTAATACTCATTTGTTTCGTGTTCGATCTTATGCCTACGAGCTTAAGCACTGACAATGAGTGGTAACTAAATACTATGAATTATCATGCAGCCAAAAGGCGCTAATTGGACAATTTCCTGAGTAATCATATTATTGCTGTCATTACTCAGCATTACCTTTGGAGCTTGAGTTAACGCCAAGTCTAAGCTAGATAATTCTAAGGCACAATTTTCTGCGCTAAAATTACAGACTACCAACAATATTTCACTCTGAATATGGCGGCTATAGACTAGTAACTGCGAATGCTTCAGCTGATAAAACCTAATTTCACCATCGGCAATAATCTGGTACTTTTTACGCAATTGAATCAAGCTCTGATAATAATAAAAAATTGAGTTGCTATCAGCTAAAGCATTGGTAACATTAACTTGTGGGTAATTATCTGCTACTTTAATCCACGGAGTTCCACTAGTAAAACCTGCATGCTGGCTATCATCCCATTGCATTGGAGTACGTGCATTATCGCGTGATTTCTGTGCCAAAATTTCCAGCGCTTGAGTATGAGAATAGCCCCATTCTGCGGTCATCAGATTGTAGGCATTGATACTTTCGACATCATGATAATCTTCAAGATTACTAAATTGAGGATTAGTCATTCCAATTTCTTCACCTTGGTAAATATAGGGTGTGCCACGCATACAATGCAGTGCGGTTGCGAGCATAGTGGCGGATTGGTAAGGATAGTTTTTATCATCGCCAAAGCGTGAGAGTGCGCGTGGTTGATCATGATTTGACCAAAATAGTGCATTCCAACCATCTCCTGCTTGCATTTGCAGTTGCCAGTCGCCAATTATTTTTTTGAGCTGTAAAAAATCATATTGCATAATGCTCCATTTATTGCCATCTGCATAATCAACTTTGAGATGGTGAAAACTAAATACCATATCCAGCTCATGTTCTGCTGGGTTTGTGTAGCGGATACAGTTGGCAATTGAAGTTGAGGACATTTCGCCAACGGTAATTATTCCTGTTTTATGGCTAAAAACTTCACGATTCATTTCTTTTAAGTAATCATGAATTTTGGGGCCATCGGTATAATATTTACGTCCATCTGCCGTTGCTGTGTCCAGCGTATCGTCAAGAAAAGTTTGCTCTTTGGAAATCAGATTAATTACGTCCAGACGGAATCCATCAACGCCCAAATCAAGCCACCAGCGCATCATGGTGTAAATTTCATTGCGTAACTGTGGGTTTTCCCAATTTAAATCAGCCTGAGTTACATCAAATAAATGTAAATAATATTGTCCTGTTTCTGGTGCAAATTGCCAGCTGCTGCCACCAAATTTAGACAGCCAGTTAGTCGGCGGATTGCCATTAACGCCATCTTTCCAAATATAGTAGTTGTAGTAAGGACTATTTCGATCACTCAATGCTTCTTGAAACCAATGGTGCGCGGTTGAGGTATGATTCACCACTATATCCATAATCACTTTTAACCCTCGGCTGTGTGCTTGAGCAAGTAATTCCTGCATATCTGCCAATGTTCCATAGCAGGGATCAATACTGTAGTAATCACTGATATCATAGCCATTGTCACGTTGTGGTGAAGCATAAACCGGTGTTAGCCACAGCACATCCACGCCCAGTTTCTGTAAATAATCCAGTTTACTGATGATACCTTGTAAATCTCCAGTTGGATTATAGCCATTGGCTTTAAAACTTTTGGGGTAAATTTGATAGACTACGGAGTTTTTCCACCATTGCTGTGTCATGTTAGTTACTCTTAAAATTGATTTTTTTAGCAAAAAGTAGTGTTAGTATAAATGGTACTAATAGAACTACACCCATTGCCATAAAATAAGTCATCCAATAGTGGGGCATAATTGACAAAAATGCAGGTAAGCCACCAACACCGATTGCAGAGGCACGAACTCCTTCAACAGCAATCAATGCTGCGCCAAGGGATGCGCCAGCCATTGCACAGAAAAATGGGATTTTAAAACGTAAATTTACCCCAAACATTGCAGGCTCGGTTATACCGAGATAAGCAGAAATCGCTGAAGTAAATGCTAAGCCTTTGAGCTTTTCATCTTTAGCTAAAACCATCATTGCTAGTGAAGAAGAACCTTGCGCGATATTAGACAAAGCAACCATGGGCCATAACAATGCACCACCAGTGCTGGCGATTAATTGAAAATCGATTGCTAGAAAAGATTGGTGCATACCAGTAATAACAATCGGAGCGTAAAGCGCACCAAATATTAAGCCACCAAGTAGGGCAAATTTGGTAAATATGTATACTAAACTATAGGTTAAGCCATTGGCAATCGCGAAAGTAACCGGACCAATCACGATGAAAGATAAAAATCCAGTAATTAATAGTGCAATTGGAGCAACCAATAGTAATTTAAATGCATCGGGGATTTTTTTATTGAGCCATAGCTCTAAATGCACTAGCACAAAAGCTGACACAATAACTGGTAAAACTTGTCCTTGGTAACCAACTTTTTCCAAAGTGAAGCCTAAGATATGCCATTGTGGTACAGTATGATTTTGTACCGCAGTAGCATAACCATAAGCATTGAGTAAATCAGGGTGAATCAGCATTAAGCCAAGAACAATTCCGAGTAAGGGATTACCACCAAAACGTTTGACCGCCGACCAGCCGACCAACCCTGGTAAAAAGACAAATGCGGTTGAAGCAATCACATTAATCATACCAGCGATACCCGCCAAAGTAGGGTAGAGATCGACTAGTGATTGAGTGTGGCTTAGCCAGATTTTTTCGGTGAGTATGTTATTCAATCCCATCAGTAAACCAGCGGTTACAATTGCCGGGAGTAGTGGAATGAAAATATCGGCAAGTAGCTTGACTCCGCGCTGGATGAATGACATGTTTTGTTCACTGACTGTGGCAACTTCTTGCTTGCTACTGTGTCCGATTTTAGCTATTTTGAGTAATAGCTCGCAGACTTGATCGACCGTTCCTTGTCCAATTACAATCTGATATTGACCATTGGCGCTAAAACAGCCCTTAACAAATGAGATTTGATTGATGCGTGCGGCATTCACTATGCTTTCGTCTTTTAAGACCAAACGTAGACGAGTAATACAATGTGTTGCAGCTAAAATATTCTCTGCTCCACCCAGTGCTTCAATAATTTCTTGCACAATCTCTGTACTCACGCCATTTGATGTAGTTGTCATTTGTTTCTCCGGCTATAAATGATTATGGCATAATTATAACTTGTTTAGACAAGTTTCAGGTGGTTAATTTTGCTGCGGGTGCACAATAAAAAACCTGTTAGTGCAAAGACATAGCAATATAAACAATGTTAGTGAGACAGCTAACGGTTGTGTTAATATAGTGTGGTAAAATCATGGACATACTCTTTGTTAGAATTTATCTAAACATCGCCAATTATGTGAAAAACCACTAGGGGAAATGTATATAAAAAATTTTACGGGAAAAACAATAAGTGTAAATTTTTTATTATAGGAAGAACATCATGAAAAACAGACAATTGATTATTAGTACCTTACTTCTGTCTATTACAAGTACGGTATATGCTTATGACTTTGAAGGTACGTATTATGGGGAAAGCAGTGGAATAGATAAACTAGTAATAACAAAAAATTCTGTTCATGGTTATGGTAAATGTTCGCCAGGTTCTTGCGATTGGGGTAAGTCAACTAAAGTCAATTACTACTCCGACAGAAACATGCTCGTAGTTGAGTTCAAACCTATTGGAGATAATAAACAAAAATTATATAGTACTATCATTATTACACCAACAACACAAAAAAACACAATTAGTGTGTCATCGGTAAGCTATTGGAAATCAGAATCAGAATTAACAACTGATAAAATGAATGTAATGACATTACAAGAATATTTGACTAAATGAAACTTAGCATGGCAAATACATACTATATTTGATCTACAACGGATTAACATAAAAAATGGCTTACTAACGAAATAGTAAACCATTCTAATCAATAGCTCTATATCCCTAAAGGATAGTAGCCAAAACTATTGCACTAAGGTTGGTACATTTACATCATTATTGGCACCGTTACCAATTTGGCCACTAGTTCCATTTCCCCAGCAATAAGTGCTACCCGCATTGGTACCACTAGCCGCTATCGCACAACTGAATAATGAATTGGTTGAAACATAACCAAAGCTAGTTACACCGCTTGGCATGGTGACGGCAGTGGGAACATTAACATTGCTATCTGCTCCATTACCAATTTGACCATTAGTTCCAGTTCCCCAACAATAGACTACTCCAGTATTCGCTAATGCGCAACTAGATCCTGCATTAACCCAAGCTGCGCTAAAATTCGTCACACCAGCTGGCATAGTTACCGCTGTCGGTACATTTACAGTCACACTAGCCCCATTCCCGATTTGGCCATAACCACCATATCCCCAGCAATATACAACTCCAGTATTCGCTACGGCACAACTAAAGTTGAAATAAATGGAGACTGAACTAAAGCTTGTCACTCCAGCTGGCATAGTTACCGCTGTCGGTACATTAACATTATTATTTGCTCCATTACCTATTTCACCATTAGCACCAAATCCCCAACAATACACAGTCCCGGTATTAGCTATCGCGCAATTAGTTTGCACTCCTGAAGCTATTGATCTAAAGCTTGTTACACCACTTGGCATAGTTACCGCAGTAGGTACATTTACATTTGAGCTGGCATCGTTACCAATTTGACCACTATCACCATTTCCCCAACAATAAACATTACCAGTATTCGCAAGTGCACAACTAAAGTTCGTACCTGTAGCTACAGAGCTAAAGCTTGTTACACCACTTGGCATCGTTGTCGCAGTAGGTATATTTACATTTGAGCTGGCACCATTCCCGATTTGACCAGTAGTGCCGTTCCCCCAACAATAAATATTACCAGTATTCGCAAGTGCACAGCTAAAAGTATTTGTACCTGTCGTTGCCACGGTACTAAAGCTATTCACTCCATCTGGCATCGTGATTTGAGTCGGTAAATTAGTACTTGCATCTGTACCGTTACCAATCTGACCACTAGTGCCATCCCCCCAACAATAAACCTTACCAGTATTGGCAATGGCACAACTATTGCTTGCAGCAGTCGATACTTGATTAAAGCTACTCACACCTGCTGGGATAAGCAGATTGGTCGGTGTATTATAATATTGATCACCTCGCCCCAAGGAGCCATTTGTATTAGCTCCCCAACAATAAAGTTTGTTATTATTTGCACTGGCACAGCTGGAAATAGTGTTGGTAGAAACTATGTAGCTAAAACTTTCAACCTCTATTGGCATCATAACTGCAGTTGGTACATTAGCGTTAGTTCTAATACCATTGCCAATTTGACCACTAGTACCAGTTCCCCAGCAATAAACCTTACCAGTATTGGGAATTGCACAACTAAAGTTTGTATTAGTCGAGACTGAATTAAAACTCTCAACGCCACTTGGTAGCGTTATTGCAGTCGGCACATTAACGTTAGCACTAGCACCATTGCCAATTTGACCACTACTACCAGTTCCCCAACAATAAACCTTACCAGTGTTGGTAATCGCACAACTAAAGTTTGCATTCGTTGAGACCGAACTAAAACTCGTAACCTCAGCTGGCATCGTCACTGCAGTTGGTACTTTGACAGCGATAGCATTTGCGCCATTACCGATTTGACCATTCGTACCAACTCCCCAGCAATAAACCTTACCAGTATTGGCAATCGCACAACTAAAGTTTGTATTAGTCGAGACTGAACTAAAACTCTCAACTCCAGCTGGCATCGTGACTGAAGTTGGTATATTTTGATTAGTAAGGGAACCATTACCAATTTGACCACCAGTACCAAATCCCCAACAATAAACTTTACCATTATCAGCGATTGCGCAATTAAAGTTACTGTTAGTCGAGATTGTACTGAAACTCTCAACTCCAGCCGGCATCGTCACTGAAGTAGGGGTAGCCCTGACCGTAGTTGGACCACTACCAAGTTGCCCGTTCTTACCACTCCCCCAACAATAAATTTTACCATTATCAGCGATTGCGCAACTAAAAGTACTATTAGTTGAGACTGAACTAAAACTCTCAACTCCGGCTGGCATTGTCACTGAAGTTGGTACATTAACATCAATATTGCTGCCATTACCAAGTCTGCTACTAGCACCCATTCCCCAACAATAAATTTTACCATTATTCGCAATAGCACAGCTAAAGTTATTATTACTGGATACTAACGTAAAACTCTCAACACCATTTGGCATTGTCACTGCAGTTGGTGTATTTACACTAGTAGAAGCACCATTCCCAATTTGACCATTAGCTCCAGTTCCCCAACAATACACCATTCCTGTATTAGCAACCGCACAACTCAGCGAATTTCCAGTAGATGAAATCTGAGTAAAGCTAGTTATACCATCAGGCATGACCACAGATGATGGAAGTGCATCATTACCTTGACCATTACCCATCTGACCACTACTTCCAGTACCCCAGCAGGTGATATTATTACTTAAACTTCCGGTTACCCGACAGCTGTAACTATTTGTTGCGCTGCTTGAAACAGTTGATAACGCAGGAACCCCTAAAATCTGCGCACCATACGACTCAGAATAACCGCAAGAACTTCCAGCGATACAGGCGCTTGGTGTCGCAGGTTCTGAATAATTCGCTAAGGCTTCATAACCTTTATCAGAATTATACATACAGACTGAAGAACTTGAGGCTAAATTGGTATAGTTATATTTATATTGAATTGATTTGAAACTAGCGGTTTGAGCAGCACTTAGTTCTGCACCACAGCCAGCAGGATAAGCACTACATAAATTATAATTCGAGACATCATTCGTCGAATAGGTTCCTGCAGGAATACTCGTAGCAGAGCCACCAATCGTAGTCACACTGGCTAAGCTTTCACAATGATCATCTGTATAATAGTTCATATCAATACTAGCTAACGTTACTGGTGCTAATGCAGTAAAAACTTGTTGATTGCCAAGCTTAGTTGCCAGCAATAGCTGCTTTGAATTTAACTTAAAATTGTTGCTAGTTGATAAAGGGCTATAACTCAAGCTATTAATATAATTTTGTAATGTTAAACCTGAAGTAGCACCATTCGTAGAACTCTGATTGCTTGAACCAGAGCTACAACCAGCCATCGCCACGGTTACGCCAATTAGCAATAAGAACGTTATCAATCTAGTCAATTTATTAACTACCATAAATACCTCCGAGACTTTCTAAAATTTGAGAAGAATCTCCACTAAGTACTTCTATAGAAACTTTTAATTCTTCAATTACAGGTGGCTGATATTTAAGTTTATTAGCCATTAACGGCTTTTTTAAATGTAACTCGTTAGAGTTGTCATAATTCATGACTTACTACTTTCTCAGATTAATGTCATATTAACTATTAATAATTTATACTCATTATGAAACATGACAAACACGGAGCTCAGGAGCATTACTTCATTAGATTCAGAAAATGATGAGCTAAATATCTTTTGGATTAAACCTAACATTAAGCTTGGTGGATAAAATATCATAAAGTATATCATAGGGGCATAATGTCTGGCAAATAATCCTATACATAAGTTACAGTTTATGTGGGGTATAGTGACAAATTCGAACGAAAGATAACAATTTTGCATTAAAGCATTTGACAAAATATTGCATTTAATTACCTGCGGCGAACAAATTCAGTAAAAACAAATTTATCTGGGCGATGGTGTGACTCGGTATATTCAAATAAAACTCCATCGGCGAGATAAACCCAGTTTTTTACTACCACTACACAATTAAACTGACTGAGATTAAGATATTTCAGGTCATATTCATTTGGTGCACAGACTTCAATGCTTCTACGCGCAAAACCAATTTTTAATTTTAATTCCGATTCAATATAATGATAAATTGATTTTTGGGCAATTTCCCGATTTAAACCAGTAATTAAATTAGTGTTGAAATAATTGAGATCAGCGATAATTTTCTCGTCATTTAGCGCCCGCAGGCGAAGTAATTTTAAGAGTGGTGTTTCTGCTCTAAAACCTGTTACTGAAGCTAATTGTGCATCACAGGCTAAGGTTTGACTTAAACTAACTTCAGTACTAAAAGTACTTCCGCCATCTTGATTGGCTTCAGCAAAGCTAATCAGACTACCAAATGAAAAAGTTATCTGCTCATGATCTAAGACAAAAACACCCTTACCGTGCTGAGCATTGATTAATCCATCTAACGCCAATAACTCCAGAGCTTTGCGTAGTGTCCCGCGACTACAGTTAAAATCCTGACAAAGTTGATTTTCCGAGGGGATTTTACTTCCTGATGGTAATGACTTATCTGCAATTTTTTGCTTTAGTTTATTATAAATCAGTTCAAATTTTTTCATCGTAACCTATTTGTAGTTATTGTTTTTTTAAAGTGTAGCCTATATTTTACCAGTTGCAATTTATAAATGTCAGATTTGCCATGCAAGTTGCTCGAAAAATCAAGTGCCAATTATGATAAAATCCGAGGATTATTTCACTTTTTAGGAGTTAAATTCATGAGTAGCCGTTATTCACACAAAAAACTCGCCGATGCAGGCAATGCCACCCGTAATATTCATTTTGGTATTGAGCCAGATCCAGTAACCGGAGCAATTTTGCCACCGATTTATCAAACTGCAACTTATGCACAAGAAGCAGTGGGAGTAAACAAAGGGCATACTTATACCCGTTCATCAAATCCAACAGTTGCTACGCTTGAAAAAAAACTAGCTGGGATTGAATATGCGGCAGGAGCAGTCGCTTTTGCAACTGGTTTAGCGGCGACAACGACACTGATTATGAGTTTATTGCAGCAAGGTGATCATATTGTTTGTTCGGATGTGGTATTTGGTGGTACGGTGCGCTTGGTTGATACGGTGTTTAATAAGTTTGGAATTAGTATTAGCTATATTGATGCTGCTAACCCTGAGAATATCGCTCGGGCAATCCAAGAGAATACCAAAATGATATTTTTGGAAACTCCAGCTAATCCAACGCTTAAACTCAATGATATTGCCGCAATCAGTAAAATTGCTCATGCAAAAAATATTCCTGTTGTAGTGGATAACACCTTCCTTACCGGGGTTTTGCAACGTCCATTGGAATTAGGCGCGGATATTATTTTGTATTCGACAACTAAATATATTGATGGACATAATGCAACGGTTGGTGGTGCGCTACTTAGTAATAATAAAAAATATCTGGAAGATTTTGATTATAACCGTAAAAATATCGGTAATATTCAAGCGCCAATGAACGCTTGGTTAACGATGCAAGGGATTAAAACACTTGACTTACGTGTGAAACAGCATTCGCGAAATGCCCAATCGGTTGCCGAATTTTTAGAACAGCATCCGCAAGTGAGCAAGGTTTATTATCCAGGTTTGGCGTCGTTTGCCCAAAAAGAATTGGCAGCAACCCAGCACCGTGATGGTTTTCATGGTGGAATGCTGGCATTTGAGGTCGTTGGTGGTTATGAACACGCGTTACATGTGATGAATAGCGTGGTTTTATGCACCTTAGCTGAATCGTTGGGTGCGACTGAAACTATTATTACTCATCCAGCATCCATGACGCATGTAATGATGGCAGCAGAGCAACGCTTGGCAATTGGGGTTAGTGATGGCTTGATTCGCTTCTCAGTTGGCTTGGAAAATCCTGAGGATATTATTCGTGATCTGGAGCAAGCTCTAATTTGGACTAAATAAACAGAAAGTATAAAATAGTATGACTCAAAATAATAAGCTAAATAGCGAACAAAAAAAAGTAATTATGCTTTCTTCAATGGGAGGTATGCTTGAATTTTACGATTTTACCATCTATGGTTTGTTTGCAGTATATTTTGCTGGGCAGTTTTTCCCAAGCCACAATAGCTTCATCTCAATAATTGCCAGTTATTCAATATTTGTCGTTGGTTATATTGTGCGTCCATTGGGGGGGATCTTATTTAGCCATATTGGGGACGAGCTGGGGCGGAAAAGAGTTTTAATTTTAACTATGGTACTCATGGGGATTGCTTCGCTTGGGATGGGGATTTTACCAACCTACACTCAAATCGGAATTTATGCACCCGCATTGATGCTCCTTTTTAGGGTGATTCAGGGCTTGGCGATTGGTGGTGAATTACCAAGTATGATAGTCTATGTTTCTGAATCGATGCCTGAGAAACGTGGCTTTGCCATGGGTGGTGTCTTTAGTGGTACCGTTGCAGGTCTTATTCCCGGAATGTTGATTAATCTGGCAATCGTTCATAATTTGAGCATAGAGCAAATTAATAGCTTTGGCTGGCGGATTCCGTTTATTCTCGGTGGTTTTTTGTGTTTTGTAGCATATCGGGTACGTAAAGAACTTCATGAAACAAATGCGTTTAAACACATTAAACAACACAACGGCGTACCGTTTATTGAATTATTAAAAAATCATTTTGGCAAAGTAATTATCGGATCGGGCTTAACTGCAATTATGGCAACGCCAATTGTTCTGGTGATTATTTTCATGCCAACCTATTTGGCGAAAATTGTTAAGCTCAATCCGGTATTAATCAGCAATGCGGTTTTGATTGCTTCAGTAGTTAGTGTTGCCGCGATTTATACTATGGGCTTATTGGCACAAAAGCATAATGTCTTCAAACTAATGCGGGCTTGCTTAGTTGGAATTGTTGTCGCTGCAGCAATTTGTTACTCATTAATTAGTATTGGTGGTAATCTGGTTTTAGCATTGACTATCTTTGCGATATTCCAAGGGTTTTTAGTTACCTTGCCACCTATTTTACTTAGTTATTTATTCCCAGCTAATATTCGTCTAACTGGAGTAGCATTATCTTACAATATCAGTTTCGTGATATTTGGTGGTGTTACGCCGTTATTTGTAACTAGTATGATTGAAAGAACTGGCTGGGTATTTCTAACTCCAGTGCTGGCATTGGTAGTTACTGCAGTTTTTGCAGGATGGGCCTTATGGCAAAGTCATAAGGTTATTAATTTGGCAACTGATTAAGATTTCAAAGGATCAACAATGCTAATTAGATCGTTAACTTTGCTATTTTTAGCGCAATTATGCGTTGGATTTAGCATTGTCTTATCCAAAGGCATTGTTGATCACCATAGTCCACTTCTGCTATTAACAGTGCGCTTTAGCGTTTCAGCTTTGATTATGTATGTCGTGAGCAAAAGTTCTGTTAACGGTTCGCCATTACAAACACGCTTAACTCCTATTGAATGGATAGTTTTACTCAGCGAAAGCCTTGGTGCTGGAGTGCTATTTAATTTCATTATGCTAAGTGGGCTTCATTTTACTAATGCCAATAGTGCTGGGTTAATTACTAGTCTGCTTCCTGCTGTTATAATTCTGGTTAACGTGATTTTCTTTAAACAACTCCTGAATCGTAAAATAATCATCTCCTTGTCTATTGCGGTACTCGGTTTAATTATGATTAACCTAAGCGCTTCTGAAGGTAATGCTCACAATGCTTTGCTCGGTAATTTGCTAGTGTTTTTGGCACTAATTCCTGATAGTTTGTATTATGTTTTAAGTAAGTCACATCCACTTAAATTAAGCCTTAATCATAAAGTTTTTTGGCTTAATGCACTAAATTTACCATTTTTATATGTCGCTATTTATTTCTTACCTGATGGTAGTTGGGCAGCGCTGACTATCCATGACTATGTGCTAATGATTGCCATTGGTGTGACTTCGGTATTATTTTTTGTATTTTGGCAATTAGGTAGTAAAGGTGTTGATGCTACTTATGCTGCTTTGGCTACAGCTTTCATGCCACTAGGTACAGTAGTTTTGGCGTGGATAATCTTAGGTGAGGGCTTGGGTATGATGAAAATGCTTGGCATGGTAATGGTGATGTTCTCGATTGTTTTTTACGCACGTAAATAATTTTATGCTCGAATTAAGCCACAAATAAAATATTGATGACAATGAGTCTATGAAAATTTAGATTGCTACAATTCTAATCATTGCAATATCAAAATAAATAAGGTAACTGTATTTTGAGCACATCAGTTACCTTATTCTTAAAAATTTGCAGTTAATGCGCCATTGTGCAGTGTATAAATCCTTTGCGTTTTAGCTGCAATCTCACGATCATGGGTCACAATAATCAGGCTAGTTTTAAGTTCCTGCTGTAATTCAAAGAAAATATCAAGCACCTGATGTGCCGTGGTATTATCCAGATTACCAGTTGGTTCATCAGCAAAGACGATTTTAGGCTTGTTGACAACTGCCCGCGCAATCGCGACACGTTGACGTTCGCCACCTGATAACTGATTAGGGTAGTGCTCCAGTCGTTTGCCAAGTCCAATTCGTTCTAAAATATATTCAGCATACTCGCGGGTTTCTGCGCTTTCCATCCCACCGATTAGCAAGGGCATCATTGTATTTTCTAGCGCGGTAAATTCAGGTAATAAATGATGAAACTGGTAGATAAATCCCAGATGTTTATTACGCAGCGCACAAAGCTGATTTTGATTAAGCGTAGTTAATTCTTTACCACAAACAATCACTCGTCCGTCACTGGCACTATCTAAACCAGCTAAAATTTGCAGCAAGGATGTTTTACCACTTCCAGAACTACCTACGATACTAATGGTTTCGCTATCACTTACTTCAAAACTAACATTTTTAAAGATTTCCAGCGGTGCAGCATCAGCCTGATTGAAAGATTTTGCTAGATTGCGACAACTTAGTAAAATATTACTCATAACGTAATGCCTCCGCAGGATTTATCTTAGCGGCTGAACGACTTGGATAGATCGTTGCAAAGACGCTTAATAAAATTGAAACACTGAAAATAGTAAAGACATCACTAAATTCAACTTGCGATGGCAGATAGTCAATAAAATATACCGCGCCAGAAATCAGCTTGGTATGAGTTATTAATTCTATTCCATGCACAATATCACCAACGGTAAGTGCTAATATTACACCAAGGACTGTGCCACTGAGTGTGCCAATAATTCCAGAAATACCTCCTTGCAGCATGAAAATTTTCATGATATTTTTTTCTGATGCACCCATGGTGCGTAAAATTGCGATATCACTTTTTTTATCATTCACCGTCATTACCAAAGTTGATACCAAATTAAAGGCAGCAACTGCAACAATCAGCGTTAATATCACAAACATCATTTTTTTCTCCATTGCAACCGCTGAGAAATAATTAGCATGCTGATCTATCCAGTCTTGAACGATATATTGACCAGGTAATATATCATAGAGTTGCTGTTTGATAGTTTGAGTTTGCATTACATCATTTACTTTTAGACGGATTCCGGTAACACTATCTGGTGTTTTAAAGAGTAACTGCGCTTGTTTTAAGCCAATATAAGCGAGTGAAGCATCATATTCTGCCATATGTGTATCAAAAATTCCTGAGACTGTAAATTGCTTAAGTCGGGGAACCATTCCAGCAGGAGTAATCTGTCCATCAGGAGTAATGATAGTTATTTTATCGCCGATCCCAACGCCCAGTTGCCGTGCTAAATCTTTACCAATAACTGTATTAAAAGTACTAGATTCTAACGAACTAAAGCTACCACTACTAATACTTTTAGCAATGTCATCTACTTTAGGCTCATAATTAGCATCAACGCCGCGAATTAGCACACCACCAACGCTACCATCAAATGAGATTAAACCTTGACCGTCTATATATGGAGCGTATGCTAGAACATTTTTATCCTGAAGAGTCATTTCACCAATTTTTTGCCAATCAGGAATTGAATTATCTGCTGATAGAATTTGCATATGTGCAGAAACACCAATAATCTTGCTGCGAATTTCACGTTGAAACCCATTCATTACTGATAATACCGTAATCAATGCAGCGACACCGAGGGCAATACCGATGATCGACACCAGAGAAATAAATGATACAAAGCTATTTTTTTGTTTGGCGCGCAAATAACGCATTCCAACCATGAGTTCAAATTTACTAAACATTACTATCCTTGTAGGGGTTTTCAAGATTTTCAATCATTGTGATTAAAAAAGATTTTATTTGTGCTGAATCTACGTCCATTAAGAGTGCATCTTCATAGGCGTCTTGAATTACTTGTTGCAGCTCTTCAATATTTTCACGCATAACCTTGACTTTTTCGGTGCAGGATACAATTTCCCCATTCGAACGATGCCAGATTGGAAGATTTAATTTCATAGAGCTTAATGTTTTTTCTTCTTTTTAGTTGATTTGCCAGTACTAGATTTACTTGTTGATTTTGTCTTGGTCGTTTTTCTGCCACTATGTGCACCATGCCTTGAGCGTCCACGATGTGAGCGAGCATAGCTTCTTCCACCTCCACCACTTGGTAATGCTTCATCTCGTACGTCTTGATAATTCTCTAAGGTAGAATTACCGTTGTCATCAGAGTTTTCTTGTACTACGCGTTTTGCGCCAACATAATGTTTAATCCAGTAACCACTGAGGTCTGTAATTTGAATGTTTTCACCAGTACGAGGCGATTGAATAAATTTATTATTCCCCAAGTACATCCCAATATGTGAAATCCTGCTACCGCCCATGGTTTTAAAGAAGATTAAATCGCCTGGTTGTAACTCGTTTATATTCACACGTTTACCGACTTTAGCCATCTCTGCTGCGGTACGCGGGAGATTTATTCCTAAAGATTTTTTGAACACATAGCGTACAAAACCACTACAATCCATTCCAGTGTCAGGCGTGTTGCCACCCCATTTATAAGCAATTCCCATTAAGCTAACTGATTGTAATAGCATATTAGTTATAGCATCTTGCGATTGTTTGGTTGTCATTGTCGCTTGGCTATTTCTGTTACTGTTATTATCACTATCGTAGTTGTTATCGATATTGCTATTATTGCTAGGCGCAGATTTAGTAGCTATTGCCGAGATTGGGTCACTCGCATCATTATTATCATCAGCAAATACGGTGCTAATGCTAAAGAAAGTAAACACTCCCAGAATTAATCCAGTAAGTGCTTTTTTTGAATATTGTTTCATAAATCAAGCTTGTAAATAAATTCGATCACACTCTTATGCTTTGACATATAGCTGGTGCAGTTTTATAAGTTGCATACCCTGACTTATTTCTGAGTATAGTTAACCCGTGATTTTCGCATATTTTGGAACATTACTTCAATAAAAAAGCCGCCATCAACAGTGATAGCGGCTAAAATTTTAGTGCTGTACTATTATAAGCTATAGTACATTTGCATTTCAACAGGGTGAGTAGTCATCCGATACTTAGTAACTTCATGCATTTTAAGCTCGATATAACTATCAATCCATTCATCATTAAATACACCACCACGAGTTAAGAACGCGCGATCTTTATTCAAGTTTTCAAGTGCCATTTCTAGACTAGAGCAAACTTGAGGGATTTTAGCTAGTTTACTTTCTGGTAGATCGTATAGATTCATATCCATTGCTTTACCAGGATCAATTTTATTGATAATTCCATCAATACCAGCCATTAGTAGTGCACTAAATGCTAGGTATGGATTAGCCATTGGATCTGGGAAACGAGTTTCAATCCGACGCGCTTTTTCTGAGCTTGTAAATGGAATCCGAATTGACGCTGAACGATTACGCCCAGAGTAAGTCATAATTACCGGAGCTTCAAAACCTGGTACTAAGCGCTTGTAAGAGTTAGTCGTTGGGTTAGTAATTGCATTAAGCGCTTTTGAGTGCTTGATAATACCACCAATATAGTGTAATGCTGTTTCAGACAAATTAGCATACTCTTTACCCGCGAATAAATTTTTACCATCTTTCCAGATTGACTGGTGAACATGCATCCCTGAGCCGTTATCGCCAACAATCGGTTTAGGCATAAATGTTACGGTTTTACCATAGCGGTGTGCTGTGTTACGCATTACATATTTGAAGATTTGCGACCAATCAGCGCGCTCTACTAGGCTGCTGAATTTAGTACCAATTTCGCACTGTCCTGCGGTTGCTACTTCATGATGATGTACTTCAACAGGGATACCTAATTCTTCAAGCGCTAAACACGCAGCCGAACGTAAATCTTGGTGTGAATCCATTGGAGGTAATGGGAAATAACCACCTTTAATACCTGGGCGATGTCCAGTATTACCACCTTCGAATTCTTTATCAGAACTCCACACAGCTTCTTCAGCATTAATTTTGTAATGACAGCCACTCATGTCAGCACCCCAAGTTACGGAGTCAAAAATGAAGAATTCTGGTTCTGGACCAAAGTAAGCTGTATCTGCGATCCCACTCTCTTTAAGGAATTTTTCTGCTTTTTTAGCAATTCCACGTGGACAACGTTCGTATGATTCCATTGTGCTTGGCTCAACTACGTCACAAGTGATGAATAAAGTTGCATCATCAAAGAACGGATCAAATTTTACAGTTGATGCATCTGGACGTAATAACATATCCGAGCATTCAATACCTTTCCAGCCTTCAATTGACGAACCGTCAAAAGGTTGACCGATTTTAAACAGATCTTCACTAACTGCTTTAGCTGGGATGGTTACATGGTGTTCTTTACCAATTGTATCACTGAACCTTAAATCAACAAACTTGATGTCGTGTTCTTTAATTAATTTTTCTACTTTGTGAAATCCGCTCATATTCGGTACCCTTAAAATTGAAATTGAAACATGCTTGCTGCCAAGTTGGTATTTTAACGCAAAATGCTGCTCTGCAGCAAAAAATATTATTATGAATTACTTAGTTTTTTCTGTATACTGTTGTTGGGGTTAATGTATAATTTGGGACTAATTTTTTTCCGCGCATTTAAGCAGGTTTAGGTTGATAGTTTATGGATCATGAATACGAAAATAATAAATTGCAAAAACGGTTGCGTGCTAATGTAGGCAAGGCAATATCTGACTATAATATGATAGAGGATGATGATACGGTCATGGTCTGCTTATCTGGTGGTAAAGATAGTTATGGTATGCTGGATATTCTACTTGGACTACAAAAGTCAGCTCCGATAAGCTTCAAAATTGTAGCAATTAATCTCGATCAGGGACAACCAGGCTTTCCTAAGCACATCCTACCAGAATACTTAAATTCACTAGGTATTGAGTATAAAATTATTGAAGAAGACACTTATTCAACAGTAAAACGAGTGATTGAAGAAGGCAAAACTACATGTGGCTTATGCTCACGACTAAGACGCGGAATTTTATATCGGGTAGCCAAAGAAATTGGTGCGACTAAAATTGCACTAGGGCATCATCGCGATGACATTTTAGAAACCTTGTTTTTAAATATGTTTTATGGTGGTAAGCTCAAAGGCATGCCTGCTAAATTAGTTAGTGATGATGGTAATAATATCGTAATTCGTCCATTGGCATACTGCGCAGAAAAAGATCTGATTCAATATGCAGAATTAAAAAAATTCCCGATTATCCCATGTAATTTATGTGGCTCTCAGCCGAATCTGCAGCGCCAAGTAATTAAAGAAATGCTAAATGAGTGGTCAAAAAAATATCCGGGGCGGATTCAAACCATGTTTAGAGCTATGCAAAATATAGTTCCTTCACATCTGATGGATACTAAACAATTTGATTTTGTTAATATGCAAAGTACTGGTGAAGCTAATGCTGATGGTGATATAGCCTTTGATCGTGAGAGTTTTGCTGAATCTGCCATAATTAATTTAGTCTAACAATTTATTATGAAGTTTAAAAAACCACCTATTTTTATAGGTGGTTTTTATATTTTAACGAAGCGTCAATAATGCTGCTCCAGCGGTGAAACCACCACCAAAAGCGCATAATGCGATATTTTTCTGGTGTTTTTGTTCAGCCAGAGCTTCACTTAGCGCAATCGGAATTGTGCATGATGAAGTATTGCCATAATTAGCGATATTACTAAACATAATTCCAGTTGGTAATTTTAAACGACTTTCAACTGCACTTAGAATTCGTTGATTAGCCTGATGCGGCACTGCTAAATTAATTGTATCAACTTCCACATTAGCTAGCTGACAGCACTTGTGAATCGCCATTGACATGGTTTTTACTGCTACGCTAAAGAGTTTCTTACCTTGCATGGTGATTCCTTCTTCCAAACGGGTTGGAATATTTAAAATCGAGCCATCTTCTGCATCAGAACCAAGATAAATTTGTTTAAGTTCAGCAACGCATTCATTCATATGATTACTTCCGCATAAAATAGTTGCGCTTGCACCATCAGCAAATAAGAATGCAGTTTCAAAATCATTCGGTAAAATTCGTTGTGATAATGCCTCCGCCGTTACCAATAATACACGAGCATCTGGTCTGGCAATCAAATAATCTTGTGCCGCTTGTAAAGCATAAATATAACCACTACAGGCTGCGTTTAGATCATAAGCTGGAATTGTGCTAGCTCCATAGATTTGACTAAGACGATATAACACCAAACATGATAATGAAGGTGATTGATATTGTTCTGGGCTACAAGTCGCACAGATTACCAAATCGATATCGCGAAGATTTAAATTTTGAGCTTTTAATGCTGCTACACTTGATTCAACTGCTAGATCAACTACGCTTTCATCGTCTTTCAACCAACAACGTTGATGAATGCCTGTTCTCTGAATTATATCCTCATTGGTAAAATCTGGGAATTGCGGTAGAATTTCTTCATTTTTTACTATCCGTGAACCAGCTTTGAAGTGTGGAGTATTAAGACCAACTTGACCACTTATGGTAATTGGCGTTGGTACTGCAGCTTGAATTGATGTGATTGCTTCTTTACGGCTTAAAATTGGCTTACGAGTTTTGCTAGTTGCAGCTTTCACTACACCTTGTGGCAAACGAATTTTTACCAGTGGGTTACCAACCACGGCTTTTTCTTCTAATTCAACACAAATTTCTTCAACAACGCCATTGCATGGCGATAAGATTTCACCAGCCGATTTACTCGCTTCAATATCCACCAGAACTTGACCAGATTCAACTTTATCACCTACATTAACGTGAATAACATTAATCAATACCGTTTCATCTGACGGGCTGGCACCAATTACATCTACGGTGAATAATGATGCATCCTGTTGTGATTCTTGTTCCCATTTCAGATTTAGATTTAATAAATCACAAGAGGCTGTCAGGATTTTCTCAAATGATGGTAGTACTTCAAGCTGATTAGCAAAATTACACGGCGTGTAAGTATCTGCACGGGCAATTCTACGCATTTTAACTGGGTTGGTTGCTAATTCAGCAACGCTTGCCATAATATCACCACCCAATCCACAGGTTAAGTTATCTTCATGGACAACTACCAAATGACGAGTTTTATTTGCAGAACTAACAATTGTCGCTACGTCATAGGGTTTAATAGTCCTTAAATCGATTACTTCTGCAGCGATACCAATAGTTTCCAAACTCTCAGCTACTTGCTGACATAATGAAACAGTATTTCCCCACCCAACCAAGGTAATATCTAGCCCGGCTTTTACTATCCTTGCCTTACCAATTGGTACTAACTGTTTGCTTACATCATAAGACGTAGTATCTTCAACACTACCGTTATTTAAGAGCTTTTTAGGATATAGAAATAAACTTGGACGACGTGATTTAAACGCGGCATTGAGCATCCCAGCTGCATCGGCTGCATTTGCAGGCATGTAGACATCTAAACCAGGTATATGCGCAAAAGTCGCTTCATTGGTTTGTGAATGAAACGGACCAAGTCCTGGACGATATGCGCCACACGCTGCAAATACGATTACTGGGCATTGCCAGCCACCATTGGTGCGCCAGTACATGGTTGCCATTTCCGAGAAGATTTGATTATAGGCTAATGGTAGAAAATCTGCGAATTGGATAAAGGCTACTGGGTGTTTACCTGTCAAAGATAAACCAGTTGCCAAACCAGCAATTGTTGATTCACTTAACGCACTGTTTAATACGCGCCCTGGATATTGGGTTGACAAACCACGCGTGATTCCAAATACATCGCCTTTACCATCCTCGACATCTTCACCCATGATGATTACATCGGGATTATTGGCTAGCTGGTGGTGGAACACACGGCGCATGGCTTCAAGCATAGTCATACGTTCTTCACTATTAAAGTCTCCACGATATTCAGGTGCAGTGGCTTGTAGTTCTGGCGCAAGAGCTACTTCAGCTAAATTAGTTGATTCTGGTTCTAAGCTTTTACGTGCTTCATCGACAGAAGCGCGAACTTCTGCGATAGTTTGCTGTTTTATGGTTTCAATCTCAGAGCTACTAAAGCCTTGGCTCAATAAATAATCATAGCTAGTTTTTAGTGGATCAGATAACCAAGATGCATCTAGTTCTGCATCATCACGATAGAGCTTTTGATCATCTGCATTAGAGTGATTATCCAAGCGCTCAACATTGAAAACAATAATTTGTGGTTTGCGATCTTGGCGCATATTAGCAATTATACTCTCAACTGCACTATATTGTTCCAACGGTTTGCTACCATCAAGGTAGGTAATCGGTATGTTGTAAAAACTGTTCGCTTCACTACCATCGGCTAATGAAAAAAATGTTTTGCCAGTAGTGCGTGTTGAAATCGCTAGATTGTTATTATGAATGAAAAATAATACCGGCAAATTATTACGATGTGTTTCAGCGATTGCTTCTAAAACCTCACCTTGTTGTGAAGTCCCATCTCCAACCGAGCAGTAAACAATAGGGTTATCTGCTTGATCTTTAACTGCCATAGCAACACCTGCAGCTTGTAGAGCATTATTTCCAACCGGCCCAACTAGACTCATCAAGTTTAACTCTGGCGCGCTCATATGAGATACCATTTGGCGTCCAGCAGAATGAGACTCGGCTTTAGCTAATGAGCTCAAGAAGAACATTTTATTACTTACTCCACGCGCAATCATCAATGCTTTATCACGATAATGGCAGTGTAACCAATCTGATGGTTGTAAAAAAGGAGCTACTATTGCGCTACCTTCATGTCCTTTGCTAGATGCTAAGAAATTAGCCTCTCCACTGTTTACTAATTCTGATTCTACAATATCTGATTCGCGTGAAGCAATCATTGAGCTGTATAGATTCAATAAAATTTGCTTAGACATTAAATTCAATCTCTCTTAAAATTTTGTTTTAGTTGTACACGAATCAGCAGTTGTCACGTATTCTGAGTGATTGGTGCTATGGCGCATTATACTCAATCCGATTCATCATCCTAGGTCGTTGATTTATTCCTCACCTACTACGTGTAGGCTTCGTCATAAATCGCCTACTAGTATTTCGAATCTGTTTGAGTATACAATAAATGGTATCCGATACCAATGTCTGATTAACTGATACTTGGTTTTATTGTGTTTATAATTATCGATATACAACAGTATGCTATGGCTAGATTATCAAATCCCTGTATCGCTGATATAATACTTGTGATATAATTATTTTATTCTGTATTTTTAATTATCAGCTCAGATGGTTAAATATCTAGTACCAATTGTGGTGAATAAGTATCCGATACCAAGATTATACAATAAGTATTCGATGCTTGCGTATTTTTTGTTAATTTTATTTTGCGAGTTTTATAGTATATGATTGCGGCAATTCGGGTAGTAACTCATCCTGATGGGGTAACAACCTCTAGTTATAAATATCTTCAAACTTCGGCACATATTACTCTAATGGCTTTCATTATGAAGCACATTAAAAGTAGTGACCAAAATAACTTTATGAATAAGCAAAATAAAGTTATTCAAAGTAGCTTTCCTGTTTTAACCAGATTTATTCCTAATATTAGTAAGCTTGATTTGCTTAATCTGCTGGAGGATTTTTGCAACCGGACGTTAACTACCAAGCGTTTGGATCAAAACGGAGAGATTGAAGATTTTGAAGCTACCACTTTTATTTCTGCGTACAGCTATAACCGAAACAATAAGCAGATTATCATTGAAGTGAGTTATCGCTTAATCCCTTTTATTTTATATATTAAACAACAATATATTGGTGGGCGTTGGAAATACTCAGCAAGTTTTACCTCAAGTTATTCAAATTTAATCTATGATATGATTATTACCAACTATGATAAAAATACCTCCAGCCTTAAATTTAATTTGGCAGAGATAAAAGAGATGCTGGGAATCGAAGATGGAACATATGAGATTTATAGTAATTTTAAGCGCAAGGTTTTAAATATTGCCTTGCACGAAATTAATTTAAAGTCTGATATTAGTATTGATTTAGTTGAGCATAAAGTCAATCGTAAAGTTGTATTTATTGAGTTTTTATTTCGCAAAAATAACAATGCTTAAAATTGTAATATTAAGCAAGACTATTGCTAAGTCATAGTAAGTAAAGCTAATTTTATCCTGATGATAACTCCGCTCTTGATTAATCCCACGAGTGTACATGCTGATGCTTAAATGATGAGCATAACGTGCTGCGGCAACCAAAAGAGGCAGCAAAATTTTTGCGGATAGCCATTTTTTACGAAAACGCATTTTGTAAGCAATCTGAATGCGCATAAATTCTTGCTTCATAAATGCGAAAGCATTGAATACCGCTAAAAATGAGTAACCAATTTTTACACGTATAATTTTACGCTGGATCAAGTCTAGAATAAGTTGTTCCTGTGGCAAATGGAGCATAAAACTAACCGAAATCAGCGAAAGTAAGTATAATCTTAGCGAGAGGGTTGCAGAAAGCCACGCTCTACTATGTTCATAATCGGTTAGCGAATAGTTGGTGACTCCACTGCTTGAAGCAAAGAAGTAGCTGCTGATAAATAATGCTAATAACGTTGGGATTAAGCTCAAGTTAAACAAAAACAAAATTTTTAACTGCGGTTTTTTGCATAGTAAGCTAAAATTTATGAGCATGATTAGAAAAATTATGCCGTACTGAACTATGTTTGTAGCACTAAAAACGGCTATAATTCCTAGCAGTGGTAAGATCACAAAATTAAGTGGGTGGAGTTTATTTTCTAGCATAGTTTTAGATTCCCATCATTCAGATGATATCTGTAATCAGCAAGTGCGTCAATAAAGTCCTGATCGTGGCTTACCATAATGAAACTCATTCCTTGCTTTTTTAGCTCTGTGATTAATTGTGCCAGCTGTAATTTATGTTGATAATCTTGTCCAAATGTCGGTTCGTCGAGCAAAATTAGCTGAGGCTTTAAATTTAATGCGATAGCTAGCGAAAGACGTCTTTTTTGTCCTTCAGATAAGCTATAAGGATTCTGATCCCGCTGTGGCACTAGGTCAAACATCGTTAATGTCTCATTATTGTGGTCTAACTCTTCATTAACACTATTGTAAATAAAATGAGCTTCTGGATTTTGCCAGAGCAGGGTAAGTTTCGCCCATAAAATTTGGTAGTTTATTTGGGCTATATCCTGTTGCTGCCAGAAAATTTGTTCTTGGGTTTTAATTATTCCTGCAATTAATTTAAGCAAGCTTGATTTACCGCTGCCGTTTTTGCCTGTAATTGCGATTATTTCACCAGATTTTATGCTTAAGCTAATTTTGCTTAGTAATTGCTTTGTGCTATTTTTGTACGAAAAACTTAGCTCACGTAATTCAAGCAATATATTTTTTGAATGCGGATAAATTGACTTTAGATTTGGTAGTGGTTGGCTCCATACGATCTGTGCTGTGTTTTGCTCACTAATTTGCCCATTATTATCGATAGAAATTACTTTGTTAACAATTTCTTGCAGATAATAGTGATTATGCTCAACAATAACTACAGTTGATTTTTTGATATATTGCTGTAGCATGGCAATAATCTCTCGAGCTGATTCAGGATCAAGAAATGCCGTTGGTTCATCTAAAAGCAATACCTGTGGCTGCATGACTAAAATTGCGAGTAAGTTAATTTTTTGCTTCTCACCACCAGATAATTCGCTAACTTGTCGATCGAGTAGATGACTGAGTTTAAAATCATAAGCAATTTTAGTAATTTTTTCGTCAATTGACGTAGCCGAAAATCCTTGGTTTTCTAAACCAAAAGCTAACTCACTGTAAACATCTTTGCATAGTAACTGACTATCCGGATTTTGTTGGAGGTATCCGATATCTAATAGTTGTTGTTCATTAAGTATTGTAATGTCTTGATTTTTATAAAGTATCTTACCATTAAGTTTACCATTTATTAGATGCGGAATTAAGCCTTTAAGAGCAGCGAGTAAAGTTGATTTTCCACTACCTGAAGCTCCTTGAATTAATACACATTCACCTTGGTTAATCGAGAATGTGCCGTCCAGCTTTAAATTATAATCGCTCTGAGGGTAGTTAAAACCAAAATCTTCGACTAGATAAATCGGTACATTCATTTGTCGGCACAGATACGAAATTGGTTTAACACACCAGCTTTAGCTAGGCGGTTGGCTAAGTAGCGTGAAAATAAACCACCTAAAATTGCGCCAGAAATGATGCTGCAGCTAAGATTAATCAGATTAAAATTTAAGCTAAATGAACTGTATCCATACCAAAAATAAGTCACAATATAGCCACCAATTGCAGATAATGCACCAGCTAAAGTGCAGTTAATTTTATTCCATATTTTATATCGAGTAGCCAGAAAAAGTAACTCAACTGGTAAGCCTTGGCAAACCCCAGAGACTAAAGCAGAAATTCCCCATTGTGAAATTAATCCTTCAATTAATGCAGCAATTGTTTCACCCAAGAATGCACTACCTGGTTTGCGGATGATGTAAGCAAAAAATACTCCACCCATCTGCCAAAAACCTTCAAATAGTCCACTTAATGCTGAAGCTTTTAATAGTGGTGAGATAATGCCGTAAAAGAGTGAGTATGCCCACCACGCAACACCGAGTGCTGTTGCCATGACAGTTAAAAATACGGTTTCGCTAAGTGTAAGATGTTTAGTCATAAAGTTCCTTATAAGAAAAACTTATAAGGGAGCAGAGCTTGAATAGTCTTATGAGACTGAAGAGCACTCTCCCTTGCGCAGGTATTAGCCTGATCAGGTTTAAAGGGTATTTCTCAGCTACTTTTTACCAGTAGCACCCCCGGTGTTTAAGAAACATTATTGTAGCATAAATTAATGTTCTTATTTTTTAATTTGGTCAGTTTAAGTGTAATGGATATCTAGCTTATAGCTTTTTTCTCTTATTCCAAATTAACCTCAGTAATAAAATTACTGCGACAATGAATAAGCCAAGTAAAGTGTCAGCTAATCTGTGTAAACTAATACTAAGACCATCAAAATTAATTAGTTTATAAAAATCAGTTACCATTATAGTTAAGAAAAAAGCATATGAACCATAACTTCTCGCAAGACCAACTACCATTAAAAAGTATAATGAAAATAATAAAATAACTAGAGTTAATGGGTTAGAAAAATAAAGCCCGATTGGTAATGCTACAAAAAAACCTAGTACAGACCCTAAAAGTCGATGTTTAATTCGCAACCATGAGAACTGATGGCTATTCTTCATTATAAGTAGAACAGTCATTGGCACCCAAAAACCTTGAGATAACTGAAAGTAATAGCTAATACTATATGCAGACGCAACTGTTAATACATAAAGAATACTGAAACGAATAGAGTTAGAGTTGATTTCAAAAATAGGACTAGCTCTTTTTATCCACAGTTTATTTCCTTTTGTTAGTAATCCTGGTAACAAAGTGAAGTACTCAAGAGCAAACATGCTAAAGCTACCAAGCGCAAAATACAAGCCATAAGAAAGAGAAACTTCAATTGATGGAGACGGTAACCCATTACCAATTACAAATAAAGTAGCAGTAAATAAAATTACGCTTGCAGTCACTGTATTATTTGGATTACTAATTCCAACAATAAACATAAAGACAACTATCATGCATAATGTAAAAAAATAATGTCCATCACAACAACTACCTAAAGCGAAAGCTGGTCCAGCAAGAAGCCCAATCATGACTCCTGCTCTAAGCCTTTGAATGATAGGAAAGTTTAGACAAGCTGTCTCTAAAAGAGATGTGACATAAACTCCAAACATTGCGGAAACAAAAATAAGATGCTCTGGTTTAACCGCTAATTGAAGTAGCCCAAAGAAACTCACCAAAGCTCCAGCTTTGAGGCCTATTCGAAGGGTTTCTTGTGAAAAATGAAGATATTTCTTTATCATAAAATACTAACTTTAAAACAAATCTCTAATGACTCTAAAGAGCAACACAAACACTAAAAGCACAGCAAAAATATGAGCTCATAGCCCTTAATCATGAATCTTACGAGTAGAAATTGGAAAGGTGAAACGTATGTTTGTTGCTTCAAATTTAAAGCAAGTTCGTTACTAATAAATTTCTTTTCTGCAATCGTCGCTTAGTTAAAACACAGGTATGACAAATCTTTCAATGATACAAAGGACTCTCAATCCTATCAACTTCGTCAAAATAAAGATTTTATTGTGGCTTATGTTTTTTAATTTTTAATTACCAAAATTTAAACTAACTAAACAAGTCCATCTCCCCATGATGCTCAGATTTTTGTGATGCATTATTTTAGAGTTTTACGTTACGATGCTCGCTTAATTACATCGAGCATTATAAATGTTTGTTATTAAAGCGTCAATAGCAAAAAATCGCTATTCCGATTCTATTATTTTTCATTGCCGAATATGTTAAAATTAGCCAAATTATTTTGAAGAAATATTATTCATGAAAACACGAAGTAAATTAGCAGTAGCGATGTTACCGATGATAGTTGCCAATGTATTTGCTTGTACGACTATTGTAGTTGGTAAACTTGCTTCGGCAAATGGTGAAATTATGTTTGGACGTAATTCTGATACACGTTCTCCATCGCGGGCGAAACATTTGAAGATTTACCCAGCGAGTGCTGAAGGTGCAAAATTTAGCGCACTACCATATTATGATACTGAATCTGGTGATGGAATGTTGCAAGTAGCGGCTAATCAATACGGTGTAGCTATGTCAGCAACCGAAACTATTACTAGTAGTGATAAAGTTTTGAGCTTTGATCCATTTGTTTCAAGTGGTGTTAGTGAATATAATGTAGTAATGCCTGTAATGCGTAAAGCCAAATCTGCTGCAGATGGGATTGATCTGATTGGTAAGCGGATTGAAAAAGAAGGTGCTGCGGAAGGCTTTGGGATTGTATTGGCTGATAAAAACGAAGCATGGTATTTAGAGACTGCAAGCGGACATCATTGGGCCGCAGTGCGGATTCCTGATGATGCTTATTTTGTATCTGCTAATCAAGGGCGCATTCAGCAGCTAGGAATTAAAAACGGTAAATTTACTGATGGTTATAAAGGTTCTCCGGATATAGTTGATTTTGCAGTTAAAAATGGTTTTGCGGCTTACAATGATGGCGAGTTTGATTTTCGTGCTAGCTATCAGCGGATAATAAACACCGCAACTGGTGATATGCATAATGATATTAGCTATAACTATTATCGCATTGCAACGCTGCAACATCAGTTTAGTGATCGTCCTATAGCTGGGTTTGAGAGTGGTCAGTTTCCAACGTTTTTAAAGCCAACGCACAAGCTAAGTTTACAAGATGTTGAGAGTGGGCTAGAAAATTATTATCAAGGAACAGTATACAATCCATACATTTCAGATAAGGCACCTCAGTATCGCGCGATTTCAGTCTTTCGCTCAAGTAATTCTCATGTGACGGTAATGGGTAAGAATGGTGATAATAATATTGCTAACGTTGAATATATCGCGATGGGTATGCCGTCTCTTGGCGTATATATTCCATTTTATTTTGGAATTAGTGAAGTGCCATCAAGCTATAGTATAGGAAATAATTTATCTGATGATCAATCTGCATTTTGGAAATTCCGCAAGTTACAAACTTTAGTATTTACCGATTTTAAACATAACCAGCCACTGGTGCGTAATGCTTATGATGAATTGCAGCAGAAAATAGCACAGCAGCAGGTGAAAATGGAACAAAAATATGCTAAAACCCATGATGTGAAGCTGATTCAGCAATTTACTGATGATGCAGTTGCCGAGTCCTTCAAAGTTACTAGTGAGCTAACCACCAAACTGGAAAATCATTATAACCAAACTCATACAGTTAAATTAAACTTTACTAATGCTGATTTTGATCGCTTAACTGAAGAAACTTATCAAAAATATCCATTTTCTGGATTTTAGTGAGGTTTAAATCGGCGATTTTTGATGGGGAGTTACTTATTTACCTGCTCGCAATGGTTTGACAAAACTGTCATGTTTCAGTTATGATTCGGGCAGTTTTTTATCGTAAGACCTTACGCTGGTCATAAATTAAAATAAAGATTTTAGGAATTTAATATGAAAAATTTGAAGGTGAATGGATTATTACTTGCTTTTGCTGGAGCTATGACAGCTTGCTCTTTTGTTAGTTTAAATCCACAAGCACAAAATGTTGCAGTTGCAGCAAATTCTAATCTAGCGAATAATTGTAAATTTTTGGGTAATACCAATGTTTCTATTTGGGCAAAGGCTGATACATTCCAAAGCCAGAAATCAGCGGAAAGTCAGCTTGATACTTTAGCTCGTAATGAAGCAGCAACTATGGGTGGAAATACTGTCGTAGCAGAGTCTGCAATTAATGATGGGCGTAGAACTTATGGTGTTTATAATTGCTCAGCCAAGGAATTGCAATAAATTAGATAGGGAAGAGTTAGAAATAGATATAATGGGGAATAGAAACTTGTTCTAAACCCCATTTTACATAATATACTCAAACTGATTCAAAATACTAGTAGGCAATTTATGACGAAGCCTACACGAAGTAAGTGAGGAATAAATCAACGACCTAGGATGATGAATCGAATTGAGTATAGATTAATTATTCAACTACAGTAGCAGATTCAATCACGATTGGTTCAGTAGGAACATCATCATGCATACCATGACGACCTGTTTTAACTAGTTTGATTTTATCAACAACTTCAGTACCCTCAATAACTTTACCAAATACTGCATAACCCCAGCCATGAACATTCTCACCGCTAAAATTTAAAAAATCATTGTCTTTAACATTAATGAAAAATTGTGCAGTAGCTGAATGAGGCTGCATCGTCCGCGCCATTGCAATCGTGTATTTATCATTTTTTAAACCGTTGTTAGCTTCATTTTTAATTGGATCACGCGTTGCTGATTCTTTCATGTTTTTATCCATGCCGCCACCTTGAATCATGAAATCATTGATAACACGGTGGAAAATTTTACCATTGTAGTGACCAGCTTTTACATACTCAACAAAATTAGCTACGCTAAGTGGCGCTTTCTCTGCATTTAATTCGAGTTTGATCACACCGTGAGTGGTATTAAGAATAACTTGAGTCATTGAATTTCCTTTTAAAATATTAAGATTTATGTAAGTTAGCAATTTTTACATAGTGTTTGGCAGAATAGTCTAAATGAGCTATTTCTGCGTCAGTTAATTTACGGATTTGTTTGATTGGATTACCAAAGTAGAGATAGCCTGATTCTAGCCGCTTACCTTGGGGAACCAGACTGCCTGCGCCAATCATTACGTTTTTTTCAATATACGCATTGTCGAGGATAGTACTTCCCATTCCAACAAAAACATGATTTTCTAAAGTGCAGGCATGTAGACAGCAATTATGTCCAACTGTAACATTATCACCAATGATTAGCGGTGTCTCATTGGTCTTGCTGGGATTACTATGGGTAACATGTAACATTGTTAGGTCTTGGATATTGCTATTATTGCCAATTTGAATATGGCTAACATCACCACGAGCGACGGCATTGCACCAGATTGATGCATTTTCACCAATAGTTACTTTACCGATAATTACAGCACTAGGGTCAACATAAGCTGATACTGAAATTTGTGGGCTAACACCCTGATAGTTACGAATATTATTCATTGTTTTTGATGGCTCTAAGATAGTTATTTAGATAATCAGGGGCTAATTATAGCCTAAGCTTAGAGTTTAGATTAATAATTTGCCTTCTGCCATAGCTTGGCATTTTAATCATGTGCCATTTTTTAGTGCTATAATAATGAAACGAAGCTCTATTACTTAGTTTCTGCATTTTATTTATGAATTAAGGAATAAATAATGAAGTTTAGGCATTATAATCGGCTGATATATTATAAATTTAATTTGAAATTCGTCTTGCTTGCCGTTGTTATTGGGTTAATTTCAGTATTTTTTGTTAAAGTGGTTGAATTAGCATATAGAGTTTTTCTATATCTGGAACCAATACTTGGTTGGTGGTTAGTTGTATATGTGCCTAGTGTTATGCTCTTGATTGTTTTTCTATTACGGAGATTTTTCCCTGAGGCAGAAGGAAGTGGTATTCCACAAGCACTAGCGATTTCGCAGCTTAACGAGAGTAAAATTAATAGTCTTTTTGCACTTCGTTCGATTTTTTCTAAAGTTTTACTGATTTTTTTGGGTACACTCAGTGGTGGTACTTTAGGGCGTGAGGGCGCAACAGTACAAATTGGTGCGACAGTAATGAATCAATTAGGGCGCAAGCTAAGTCTTCCACGACGCAGGGTAATGTTAATCGTTGGTGCTGCAGCTGGGCTTGCTTCAGCATTTAACACGCCACTTGGCGGGATTGTTTTTGCCTTTGAAGAATTAATTAAATCACAACGCAGCCATATTGGACTTTTGAAAATAACAGCAATTGCAGTTAGTGGGATTGTTACGATTTACTTTTTGGGTAATTATTCCTATTTTGGTCGGGTTGAGCGCGATTTGCTCTTTTTCAATGACTGGATTTTTCTGATGGCTATCATAATTGGCGTAATCGCTGGTTTGATTTCGGTAGCCTTTGCTAAAGTTGTACGTTGGTTTTTGATAGATGATACACCATTGATGCGTTGGCGGCGCAACAATCCTTATAAAAATGCACTATATTGTGGTGTACTAGTGGCGCTAATCGGTCTAGCATCTGGTGGGCTGTCATTTGGTAATGGTTATCATGAAAGTAAGCTAGCGTTGAATGGACAACTGATTTTGCCTCCTAGTTATGTCTTATATAAATTGCTTAGCGCACTCTTTACAACCAACGCTGGTATCCCTGGTGGTTATTTTGCAACCTCATTGGCAATTGGTAATGGGATCGGTGGCTTAGTTCATCAATTTGTTGCATTTGATAATCCTCAACAATATTACTTATTGGGAATGGTCGCATTTTTAGCTGCATTGACGCGCGCGCCAGCAACCGCGATTGTTATGGTAATTCAAGTAAGCGCATCTCAGATTTTCACGTTACCACTGATTGTTGCAGCACTCAGTGCTACTTTGATTGCTAATTTGTTTGGTAAAGGTATTTATGAATATCAGATTGCGCGTTACTTAGCTTAGCTTCAGATCTTATTGGGTTTCAGATGCGTCGTCGGCGCTGTATCATAAAATTAGTCAAGATCACGCCGCTTATTATGACCGCACCACAGAAGATAGTTGTTAATGCAACTGGTTCGCCAAAAATTACCATTCCAATTAAAATGGTAACAAACGGAATCCCATTAAGAAATACTACAACATTTGCAACGCCGAGATTTTTAATTGCTTCTGAGTACCAGAAGTATGCCATAACTGAGCCAATGACAGCAGTGTATGCCATTGCCAGCCAGAATTTAAATGATTGCATAAATATATGCTGATAATCACCAAAAGCCAGCATCATAATAAAAAGCACTAAACAGCCAAACACCGCTGCTGATGTTGTTATGGTTAATGAATCAATGTTACGCTCGGTTGCTACTCGGTTTAGGAGGCTAAAGATTGCTGATAGAGTGCAAAGACAAAGAGCATAAATTTCACCTGATGAAATATGCGCAAACATATTCAAACAAAAATATTGCCCGCAGCTTGGATTGGCAAAATTAATCACACCAATGGTTCCGGATAATGCAATGAGTAGTCCTAAATAACCTCCGATGCCAAGGCGTTGTCTCATGAAAATTGATGCAAGTAATGCAGTTAGACACGGACTAAAAGAAAAAATCAAAACTACCACCTGTGGCGAAAGACGCTGTTCCGCACCAAAGAATGCAATATTATAAAGTCCAATGCCAATTATTCCAATGTTTAATAAGAGTAGCCAATTTGCTTTGAATAATGGCACATCTACAACTTTGCCTCGTCTGATTTTTACGATTGAAACCAAGATAATTGAGGCAATAAAATAACGGACAAAAGCAGTAGTATAAGGATCAAGAGTCTTTACTAGATAGTTAGCACTATGATAAACTCCTGCCCACGCAACAATGGCAAGAATTAGCTTTAGATAAGCTTTTTGAGTAGTGGTTTTAGGCATTCTGTATTCAATTAAATTGGGGGAACAATATTATAACAAATAGCACTGTTAGCACATTACCTAAATTGGTGTTATCACCTATGGCTGGAGTAACCGATGCGCCTTTTCGTTATCTAGCGACTAAGTTAGGCGCTGATTATGCTATTTCAGAAATGATAACCAGTCAAACGCACCTCTGGCAGAGCAATAAGACTACTCGTCGACTTAAAAGTAATTTTATTGAAACTCCTAAAGTTATCCAAATCGGTGGGGCATCCCCTGATGTAGTTGCAGATGGCGCACGTGCTTGTGCAGAAGACGTTGGAGCAGATATCATTGAAATAAATATGGGTTGTCCAGCAAAGAAAGTTTGTAATGTGCTGGCTGGGTCGGCTTTGCTTCGTGATGAGAAATTAGTTGCGGATATTTTAGCGGCAGCGGTTAGTGCGGTAAAAATTCCAGTTTATCTCAAAACACGCTTAGGTTGGGATAATGATAATAGAAATATCCTGACTATTGCCAAAATTGCCGAAGAAAGTGGTATACAATCACTGGCAATTCATGGACGAACGCGTTGTGATTATTATAATGGCAGTGCTAGCTACAATTTAATCGCAGAAGCTAAAGCTAATAGTAAAATTCCCGTGTTTGCCAATGGTGATATTGATACCCCAGCTAAAGCTTTAGACGTTTGGAAATTAACTCAGACTGATGGATTATATATCGGACGCGGGGCACTAGGTCAGCCATGGTTATTTCAACAGATTAAAGATTATATCCAAAGTGGTAGCTTTAAGCAGCCTGATCTAGAGTTTATCCTAAATTTAATGTTAGAGCATACTGAGCTAATCCATCAACATTATGGCGATGTTCTTGGGGTAAGAGTTGCACGTAAGCACATCAAATGGTATTTGGAAGCTAATGCCAATCTATTTAGCGAGCGCGAAACTAAGTTTGCTCATTTTGCGCAAATTGAATCAACCTCGGAGCAGTTGACTTATTTAAGTACTTGGTTCATTCAATAAGCTTTGGATTCCAATTTCAAATTGCGCTGGAGTTGTCCATGGTCCATAGCGAACAATGGTTTTTCCATCGCGGCTAATTAAAAATTTAGTGAAATTCCATTTGATATTTGTGCTGCCTAAGATTCCTCTGGCACGTTTTTTGAGAAATTCATATAGCGGAATTGTATTAGCACCATTGACTTCAATTTTTGCCATTAGCGGAAAAGTTATATCGTAATTAAAAGTGCAAAATTCTTTGATTTGTTCTGCGTTACCCGGTTCTTGGTTGCCAAATTGATTGCATGGAAAAGCTAGTATCGTAAGGCCCAAATCGTGATATCTTTTATGTAATTGTTCTAATTCGGTGTATTGTTTGGTGAACAGACATTTACTGGCGGTATTGACGATAAGGATTACGCGCCCTTTTAAATCAGATAAGTTGAGCATAGTTCCTTGTTGAGTTTTTACTTCAAAATCATAGATAGTTTGATGGTTCATTGTTTTACTTTACTATATAATCGGTTATAATTAGGTCTTATACTCATGGTATGCAGACAAGGGGCTTGGGATGTACTCCGAGAATTTATAAAAAATGGTTTAAATATCCTCATAATATTTGACTCGTGAGTGCAAAAGATTGATTAAAAAAGACTGCACAGTTAGTTATAGCTAGATAAGGTGTCTTTTTAAATTTGATAAAGCCCAAGATTCAAAGACGGAGAGAATATAAGTTGAATTATAGCGCGGAAATATTATAGATGTTGATAAATCGTAAATTAATTATATGCTTAGTCGTGCTGGCAGTGGCTATAAATGCAGTTGGAATCTTTGAGCCACTGCTACGTAATGATGATCCTGTACTCTATGCCAACATTGCCAAACACATTGTTTTATCTGGTGATTGGATTGATTTAGTATCGGGTGGTAAAGATTGGCTGGATAAGCCCCACTTACCATTTTGGATTAGTGCCTTGTCCTTTAAATTATTTGGAATAAACTCATTTGCATATGTTTTCCCTGGTTTTTTATTTCATTTGTTAGGGGCATATTATACTTATCGTTTAGCCAAACACCTTTATAATCCTGAAGTTGGTTTGATTTCAGTCTTGTTATATGTCACTAGTTTGCACTTATTGTTTTCTGCCATTGATGTTCGTGCTGAAGCCTATTTGCTTGGGCAAATTATGCCTGCGTGTTATTATTGGTTATGCTATGACCGTAATTCTAATATCAAAGCTTTGTTATTAGCTAGCTTATTTACTGCTATGGCAATGATGACAAAGGGCTTATTTGTTGTTGTAACTATTTTTAGTGGTGTTTTCTGTAGTTGGTTATATACTAGGCAATTTAAACGCATCTATGCACCCAAATGGCTTTTGGCGTATGGCTTGTGCTTATTATTTATTTTACCTGAACTAATCTGCCTCTACATTCAGTTTGATCTTCATCCTGAAAAAACTGTTTTTGGTCAACAGCAAATTTCAGGTTTGAAATGGTATTTCTGGGATAGTCAATTTGGGCGCTTTTTTAATAGCGGTCCGATTGTAAATACGCAGGGCAATCCATTCTTCTTTGTACATACTTTCTTATGGGCATTTTTACCATGGAGTATGATTTTCATTTTGGCTTCTTGGCGGCAGTTGCGTGATTTTCGCCTCCGTAGTCATTCGCAAAATGCTCGAGTGGTTTACTTACTTGCTAGTTTTTGGTTAACTTTTATTATGTTTAGCGCAACTAGATTTCAGCTAGATCACTATACTAATATCATCATTCCTTTTGCTTCAATAGTTTGCGCAGCATATTTACAAGATAATTTACAAATGCTTAGGAAACTTGCGTCATTTCAACGTGGCTTGAGTTTATTTATGTTAATCATGAGTGCTGGATTATTTGTATATCTTTTTAGATTTACTCCTCCAGTTAGTGGTGGCATAATTGCGGTGATATTAATTGCTTTGATGTTTAAAAAAACTGAATTGAGTTATCTCGAGCAATGTTTAGTTTACCCATCATTGGCAATCGTTGTAATTTTTGGTTTGGTTTTGAGTGTTAACTATTATATTTGTCGTAGTTACGATGTCGGTTACAATGTTGCGCAACAGGTGAATAATTTACCGCCAGCACCGCTGTATGATATGGATTATTCTTCAACTCCATTAGAGTTTCATCTAAAATACCCTTATTGGCGTGTTGATGATGTGACACAATTACCTAAAACAGGTAATTATTATGTATTTCTCAAACGACAAGACTGGTTGGATGGTAGTAAAAAGTTGAATAAGTTTCAGTATGCACCAGTAATAGATTTTTGTGGTGCAACTATTGATAAAGTACTGCGTGCGTATAATAATTATGCCAAATTACAGTCGCGGTTAACTTGTTATACTGTATTGAAACATGAATAAAAAATTAGCTATACTCAATCAGATTCTTCATCCTAGGTCGTTGATTTGTTCCTCACTTACTAGGCGTAGGCTTCGTCGCAAATCGCCTACTAGTATTTTAAATCAGCTTGAGTATAACAAGATTTTGCTTGTTAGTCTGCTATTGTGTGGATTGAGTGTTTTATCTATTCTCTTTATTGATAGAGATTTAGCGCTGGCGGTACACAATTCGGGATTAGATAGCCATTTATGGCTGAGGGAATTAACTGAAGGTTTACCTGTTTTATTGTTAGTTATGCTAGTTGTTGTTCCATTGCTCACCAAATGGCGAAGTGGTAAATTATCTGCATTGCTATTATCTGCTTATGTATACCTTAGTCTAAAGCTTACGATGGAAATAAAGACTGGGCTTAAAACTATTTTTGGACGCTATTGGACAAAAACTTGGATTAATCATAATTTATCATTGATTCATGATGGTGTCTATGGGTTTAATTGGTGGAGTGGCTTTGGTAATCAGGGTAGCTTCCCATCCGGGCATTCAACGTATACTGCGTTTTGCTGTCTTTGGTTGTATATTTTACAACCACGTTATAAAGTACTTTGGCTTATTTTATTAGTTGTTATGCCGCTGGGTTTAATTGCTTTAGATTATCACTACTTAGGTGATTGTCTTGCTGGCGTTGCTTTAGGACTTAGTTGCGCCGTGTTTACTGCTATTTTATGGCAGCGAATTTACCTATTGTTGACCAAAAATTAACATTTGCATATTGCGTTGGCGCTAGCAAATGCTAGGATGAAGTTGCTTTTTATATTCAAATTAACAAGTTGCCAGTGTATTTTCTGAATTTATTGTGTTTATTGTTATAAAATCCAATCATCTCTAAAAATTTGTTTTTAAATTTGTGATATCATACATCATTTGGTATTGTGGAGTTAGTTATGATGATCGCAAAAAAATCATATTCTTTGTCTAAGTTAATATTTGTCATGGTTTTTAGCATCACCCTTATTTCATGTAATACTGGTCGTATAGTAGATAATCACTCTTCCGAGGCAATACAAGTTCAATCGGTATTTCCCTTTAATGGTGATACCAATGTAGGTATTTCCAGTCCAGTTGTAGTAGAATTTAAGTCTTCGGTCGAATCATCTGAAGTTGAAGCTAGTCTAATAGATTTGAATAGCAATACACCATATAATCTCAAGCTAACTATTGATAGCAATAAAACAGTTTATGTTTATACACCATTGAGTGAACTAAATCCAAATTCAACTTATCGTTTTATTTTATCGCAAAATAATGGTCAAAACTCGGTAAATAATTTTTTATCAGACAATAATCATCCAGAGAGTTACTCTAACCAGCTTGTTTCCTCAACTTATACAACACAATCTGCATACAAGATTTTTGTAACTAGCAATAACTACAAAGGTAATCTGAAAAGCAGCTATTCAAGTGCGAGTAGTGGCGCGGATGCTATTTGTAATGCAGATAATGGAAATCCAGATAATTCACAATATTATAAGGCAATGCTTAGTGTTGTATCAGAACGCTACGCATGTATAGGCGAAAATCTTTGTGGCGGTATCCATAACCTTGATTGGGTATTGCAGCCCAGAACAAGTTACTATAATGTAAATTCAAGCCTAATCGGGATCACTAGTAGCCAGTCAATCTTTAATTTTCCATTAGATATTGCCTTTGGTCTTGGTTCATCAAACAATGTCTGGACTGGTCTATCTACCACTTGGGGATCTGTTGATGGTGGTGATAGTTGCAAGGCTTGGACATCCAGCTCCAGTGATAATAAAGGTCGTTGTGGCCGTTCTGCTCAAACAGATCCTGGAGCTATTTCAAATGATAAGCAAGATTGTAATGGGGAGCGTAAGCTTTACTGCGTCATGCAACCAAATGTAGTGCTAGTTAGTCCTCTTGCTGGTTCAATAACCAATAACCTTACTACTCCGATTACCGTCATGTTTAATATTGTTAGCGGGGTAGATAGTTCTACTGTAACGACTAACAGTTTTAAGGTATTCGAGAGCGGAGTCGGCGTTAGCGGAAATGCTATTGCAGGTGCTATAACATCCTCTGATAATATTACTTATACATTTACACCAAACAGTCCCTTGCTCCCAGGCAAAATCTATATCGTATATTTAAGTTCTCTTATTCATAGCAATAATGGTGTTCCAATAACTGCTACAACACAAAGTTTTCTGACCTCTTCTGAGACCAAGCTAATTTATTTAACTAGTAATAAATGGTGGGGTGATTTATTAAAAAGTGCGCAAAATACTGGCTCAACAGCAACTACTGGTGTTGGTGGTGCTGATTTTCTATGTCAGCAGGACTCGCAATGTCCAGTAGGTAAAACCTGTAAGGCAATTATTTCTGATGATAAAAACCGGATTGCATGCATTAATGGTAGCGAATCATCAATTAAGCTCTGTGGTTCAGGCTATAGTGTCGATTGGACATTATCACCAAATACGACTTATGTGAATACTAATGGTGCAATTATCGGTACAACCAATAATACTGGTATTTTTAATTTTCTTCTTGGGTATCAATTTAATTCTGCTATCAGTGGCGGTGGTAAGGCGTGGACAGGACTATTTCCTTCTTGGACTTCGGACAAAGAAATAACTTGTGAACGTTGGACAATCGGTGATGATGGAGTTAATCAGCTGGTGGGGATGATTGGCTATGCTGATCAACTTAATTATAAAAGTATTTTTGCTGGTGCCAATAATTCAGGGGGATGCTCTCAGTATAATAAAAAAGATTCTGTTGGAGGTAAATATTGTTATAACCAAGTTGATGGAACACAATTTATTGATGGTTGTAGTAAACGAGGTCTTTATTGTGCTGTTCAATAATTTCATTGTTTGGTTGGGTAGAGTGATAGATTAGTCACTTGGGGTTATTTGTTTATTATAAGTACGGGTAAACAATTTTGGGAGAGTATTATTATGATTTCACAGCTATTAACTAAGAAACATCTTAGCTGGATGTTTATTTTCTGTATGAGTACATTTCTCTTCGCATGCAATGGCGGTAGTTCGGCTTCTCAGTCTGCTCAGCCAGTTAGTGCGTTAGTTAAATCTATTTATCCATCTAATAATGATACAGATATTGGGATTGCAACTCCGATTGTTGTAACCTTTAATACTAATATTAACGAATCACAAATATCGGCAAATCTGGTTGACACAAGTAATCGAGAAATTACCAGTAATATTGCGCTAAAAATTAGCGGAAGTGGTTCAATTTATACCTTCACTCCAGAGCGCAGTCTACTTACCAATACAACTTATAAATTTACTCTTCAGAATAATGTAAGTAATCAAACTAATCCAACTTCAATTATTACGACTTTTTCTACCCAGCCAAATTACCAAATTTTTACTACATCTGGTGGCTATAAGGGTAATCTGAGAGGTAGTACTTCAAGTGCGGTAACTGGGGCTGATGCACTATGTAATGCCGATGCGGGAAATCCGGACAAAAGTAAATATTACAAAGCGATGCTAACTGCGAGTACTGAGCGTTATGCATGCGTTGCTAATAATATCTGTGGTGGGCTAAATAGTCAGAATTGGGTGTTGCAGCCATATACTGGGTATTATAATGTTAATAATCAGTTGATTGAAAGTGCTAATGGACAATCAATCTTTGTGTTTCCGCTTGGATTGCCATTTGGATTAAGTGGTTCTGATAACGTTTGGACAGGGTTAACTGATAACTGGGGTAGCAGCGGGGATGGAGATTCGTGTAAAGCATGGACATCTAGCAGCAGTGATAATAAGGGTAAATGCGGTCGCTCAGGGCAAACCGGAGTTGGCTCAATCTCTAACGATCAGCAGGATTGCAATGGAACCCGTCGATTGTACTGTGTAATGCAACCAACTGTGGTATTAGAAAATCCAATTAAAGGATCTACTACAACCAATCTTGCCAGCAGTATTTCAGTCAGGTTTAATATGGTAGGAGGAGTAAACCCTTCAACAATAAATACTGCAACCTTTAGCGTTATTGAAAGTTCTGCTTACCAAATTGGGCAGGCGATAGCTGGTACAATTAGTTCAAATGGCAGTGATGTTTTTATCTTTACTCCTAGTGCACCACTAAAATCAGGCAAAACTTACTATGTCAATTTGAGTTCAGCAATAACCAGTAACAATGGCGTAGCAATAAGTCCAACTACATTTACGTTTTTTACTGCTGGTGAAACAAAATTGATTTTTGTTACGCAAGATAGTTGGTGGGGTGATTTGCAAGAAGTTGCAAAAAAAGCGGGTTTGGATGCTACTTCAGGAATTACTGGAGCAGACTCACTTTGTGGCGCAGATCCTCAGTGTCCTGCTGGCAAAGTTTGTAAAGCGATCATTTCTGATAATGATACCCGCATTGCCTGCATTTTGAGTGAGTCAGGCGTACCATTGTGTGGGAATGGTTACACTAAGGATTGGGTGTTAAGCGCGGATACTGATTATGTCAATACTTCGGGAGTATTTTTGGGGACAACTAATGGTGTCGGAATTTTTAATTTCGCGGTGGGCTTTCAGTTTACAACGCCATTAAGTAACTCAGGTAAGCAATGGACTGGATTAACCTCTGGCTGGACTTCGGATAACAAAGGGACCTGTGAAAAATGGACCAAAGGCGATAGCGGAGTTAATCAGATTGGTGGCTTGCTTGGCTATCCAGATACTGTTGACTATCGAAGTATTGGGTCAAATAATGCAGGAGGATGCTCACAATATAACTATGATGATGGATTTGATAAATATTGTATAACAGAAGATATTGATGGCTGTAGCAAAAGAAGCTTGTACTGCGCAACTCAATAAATTTGGTGGGCTTACCCCTATGGTGTATCATAGGGTTAAGTTGAGAAACTTAGCAAGTAATTTTAACTCTTAATGATTATTCAGAGTGCTTAAATTAAATTTATTCAGTTGTATGCAAAACCATTCATGCGCTGCAACATAAGAACCTTGTTTTCATGATATAATTGAAGGTTAATAATTCTGTTTTCAAGGGATCAGCATATGACCACTTATATCCAGCAGCAAGATTTTATTCAATCAGTTGCAGATAGTCTTCAATATATTTCATATTATCACCCATTAGATTTTATACAAGCTATGGCAAGGGCTTACGAACATGAAGAGTCTCCAGCAGCTAAGGATGCAATCGCGCAAATTCTAGTTAATTCACGAATGAGTGCGGAGGGTAAACGCCCAATTTGTCAAGATACTGGGATTGTCTGTGCTTTTGTAAAAGTTGGAATGGATGTTCAATTTAGCAATGCGACCATGTCAATTCAGCAAATGATTGATGAAGGTGTGCGTTTAGCCTACAATTTGCCAGAAAATAAACTACGGGCTTCAGTTTTGGCTGATCCAGCGTTTAGCCGCAAAAATACGAAAGATAATGCACCAGCAGTTGTACACTTTGATCTTGTGCCAGGTAATACGGTTGAAATTGAGATCGCTGCTAAAGGTGGCGGTTCAGAAAATAAAGCTAAATTTGCAATGTTAAACCCATCTGACTCAATTGTTGACTGGGTGCTGAAAACCGTACCAACGATGGGCGCTGGTTGGTGTCCACCAGGAATGCTGGGAATTGGTATTGGTGGCACGGCTGAAAAAGCAATGTTACTAGCTAAGAAATCACTCATGGCGCCAGTTGATATGGCAGAATTAATTGCTCGTGGTCCACAAAACCAAATCGAAGAGCTACGAATTGAATTATATAATAAAGTTAATGCCTTAGGCGTTGGTGCACAAGGGCTTGGTGGCTTAACGACTGTTTTGGATGTTAAGATATTAGACTATCCGACACATGCGGCTAGTAAACCAATTGCGTTGATTCCAAATTGTGCGGCAACCCGTCATATTCATTTTACTTTAGATGGTAGTGGTGTCGCAGTATTTAATCCACCAAAATTGACTGATTACCCACAAATAGCATTGGGTGGCACTCAATCGCGTCGTGTGAATATAAATAATATCAGCAAAGCAGAAACTGCAACTTGGAAAACTGGAGAGACTTTACTTTTATCTGGAAAAATTTTAACCGGGCGTGATGCGGCACATAAACGAATTACTGAAATGTTAAATAATGGTGAGCAATTACCAGTAGATTTTAATGGGCGTTTTATCTATTACGTAGGACCAGTTGATCCAGTGCGTGATGAAGCCGTTGGTCCTGCAGGCCCGACAACTTCGACACGAATGGATAAATTTACTCCTCAGATGTTGGAACAAACTGGTTTAATTGGGATGATCGGTAAGTCTGAACGTGGGCAAATTGCAATCGACGCGATTAAACAGAATAAAGCAGTATACCTGATTGCTGTTGGTGGTGCAGCTTATTTAGTCTCTAAAGCAATTAAAGCGGCTCGTGTTGTAGCTTTTGCTGATCTAGGTATGGAAGCGGTATATGAATTTGACGTTGAAGATATGCCTGTCACGGTAGCAGTTGATTCTGAGGGTAATTCAGTTCATCAGTCTGCACCATTAATTTGGGCGCAGAAAATCGCCGCAAAAAATAACTAAGTTAAGGAAGAATTATGAGTTGGTTAAGTAAACTTTTACCACCCAAGGTGAATGTCGAAAGTGGTGATAAGGCTAATGTACCAGAAGGTTTATGGCATAAATGTGATAGTTGTAATGAGATTTTGTATTACACTGATTTAGAGAAAAATTTTCAAGTTTGTCCTAAATGTAATTATCATCATTATATGAGTGCTCGTAAGCGTTTGGATATGTTATTAGATAGCGATGGACGTGTGGAAGTCGGTGCTGAAGTTCGCCCGATTGACATTCTCAAATTTAAAGATAGCAAGAAATATGTTGACAGGCTAGAAGATAGCCAAAATAAAATAGGTGAGAGTGACGCTCTCGTTGTAATGCAAGGTACGATAAATAAACAAATGGTGGTCATTGCTGCATTTGAATTTAAGTTTATTGGTGGTTCAATGGGCTCAGTAGTTGGCGAACGTTTTGCGCGTGGCGTTATGGCTGCAGCAGAGAATAACTGTCCATTTATTTGTGTAGCAACATCGGGTGGTGCACGCATGATGGAAGGTGTTAATTCGCTGATGCAAATGACTAAAACTTCTGCAGTATTACATTTATTGAGTGTTAAAAAATTACCTTTTATTTCAGTATTAACGGATCCAACTATGGGGGGTGTATCAGCGAGCTTCGCATTTTTAGGTGATGTAGTAGTGGCAGAACCAGGTGCTTCAATCGGTTTTGCTGGTAAACGGGTAATTGAGCAAACTGTGCGTGAAAAACTACCTGAAGGTTTTCAAACTGCAGAGTTCTTACTGGAAAAGGGTGCTATTGATATGGTGGTTACCCGCCAAAACTTAAAATACGAATTAGCACGGATGATTGCATTATTAATGAATCGTGAAGTTGCTTAATTAGTATGAAATTGGCGATTATTTGTGCAATGGATGAAGAACTTAGCCAGATTGATCTAGAACTAGGCTGGACTCCACTTCGTAGCATTAGTTTAGCAGGAAATATTTATAACGAATACTTTTATGCTGGACATAGTGTGATAAGCACAAAATGTGGCATTGGTAAAGTCAATGCGGCAATTGCGACTCAGGCTTTATTGGCTAATTTTGCAATTGACTATGTGGTTAATGTAGGTATTGCTGGAAGTTTGAGTAAAGAACTAAAGTTTGGTGATGTTGTGATTGCTGATGATTTAGTTGAACATGATTTTGATATGCGTTCATTTGGCGTGCCACTTGGGCAGATTGTTGGGATTAATACTTTTTCATTTGCTGCAGATAGTTGGCTTAAGGATGTATTGCTCCAGAAAGTTCGGCTTGAATCAAATCAAGTTGCTTGTGGGCGTATTGTCAGTGGTGATCAGTTTATTGATAATGCGGCTAAGGCAGAATTTTTGCACAGTGAGTTTAATGCTTTAGCGTGTGAGATGGAGGGTGCGGCAATTGCGCATGTGTGCTATGCCAATCAGATTCCATTTGCAGTGATTCGTTCGTTATCAGATATGGCAGGTCAGGATGGTAATGCGTTTCACTCTTTCACTGATTTAAAAGAAATGGCAGCCAAAAGAGCTGCTTTGGTAGTTAAAAATTTATTGAGGGAAATATAAAATGTTAAAAGTGGGATTTGTTGGTTGGCGTGGTATGGTTGGTTCTGTATTAATGGAACGGATGCGCGAAGAAAATGATTTTATGGCAATAGATCCATACTTCTTTTCAACTTCTGCCGCTGGTGGTGTTGCACCACAAGTTGGAAAAGATGCAGGCACGTTATTAGATGCATATGATATTAATAAACTAGTTGCCCTTGACTGTATTGTTACTACTCAGGGAAGTGACTATACTCATGCTGTATTGGATAAATTACGCCAAGCTGGTTGGAATGGTTATTGGTTAGATGCTAGTTCATCATTACGGATGACGCCAGATGCATTGATTGTGTTAGACCCAATTAATAATGCTAATATTGAACAAGCTTTGGCGCAGGGCATTAAAAACTATGTTGGCGGCAATTGCACTGTTAGCTTGATGTTACTTGCATTAGACGGTTTATTTAAGGCTGATGCTATTGAATGGATTTCATCAATGACTTATCAGGCTGCATCAGGTGCTGGTGCAAATAATATTCGTGAGTTATTACAGCAGTCCGGTGCGGTATATAATGCGGTTAAAGATATTTTAGATGATAAAAATACAACTATTTTAGATATCGATCGTCGCGTATCTCAAGAATTACGTTCTGATAGCTTTCCGAAACAATATTTTGGTGCACCTCTTGCAGGTAGCGTGATTCCGTGGATTGATGCAGGTATGGAAAATGGTCAAACCAAAGAAGAATGGAAGGGCTCGGTTGAAACTAATAAAATTTTGGGTTTTGCACCAGATACAATTAGAGTAGATGGTACTTGTGTTCGGGTTGGTGCGCTTAGAAGCCACTCACAGGCACTTACAATTAAATTGAAACGCAAAGATCTAAGCCTAGAACAAATTGCAGAATTAATTGCCAATGCCAATGAATGGGTTAAATTGGTACCAAATTCAAAACCAGAAACATTAGCAGAATTAACTCCTGCAGCAATTAGCGGTAGCTTGACAATTGCAGTTGGACGTTTAAAACGTTTGAAATTTGGCGATGATTTTATTAGTTTGTTTACGGTTGGAGATCAATTATTATGGGGGGCTGCAGAGCCGATTCGTAGGATGCTAAACATTCTTGTAAAACGCTATGCGTAAAATATTAATTGTCCTGGCTGGTAGTTTATTTATAGCTACCAGCTATGCTGATTTAGGTGCCATAACTGTAAGTTCATTTTTGAATCAGCGGTTAAATGCAACTATTCCCATTAGTAATTTTGGAGCCAAAGTTGATTATAACAACTTTGCTGTAGATTTAGCAGATAAGGATAAATTTCAGCAATCTGGAATAAAATTTAATCCAGAACTGGCCAGCCTTAATTTTACGGTTGTAAAGACTAATAGTGGTAACGTTGTCAAGATATCATCTTCACGTCCAATTAAGTCTCCGGTATTAAGTTTTGTGCTGCATTATCAGGTAAATAATAATGATTTTTACCGCCAATACACCGTTTTACTTGATCCCTTGGAGTATTCACCAGGTAATTCTGGGGTAGTTACTTCGGTGCCTAACAAAAATGATCGGGTAATAATAGCTCGGAGTGATAACACCTCATATCATTCAACAGTTAAACCAATTCCTTTAGTAAGAGCGAAAACTTCTACCAAAGCCCAAATGATAAATTCAGCTGTTTCATATGCTGCTGATTTTAATAATAATTATGTTCAGCAACATCTGAAACAGTTTAATCAAAGTTCATTTAGTTATACTACAGTTAAGAATGATACTATTTACAGTGTTGCCAAATTTGAGCAAGCCTTATATCCTAAAGCAGATTTAAGTATTAACCAGATTATTATTGCTTTAGGCATGGAAAATTATCGTGACTTACGTCCACTCAGTTATCTATATGAATCAGGTGCAGAAATATTCTTACCAGAAGCTAAAGATGTTGCGGTAATTTCCAGTGACGCTGCAGATGATTATCTGTTAAATACACAATTAACCAATCCACAAAAAATTGCATTATTAACACAAGTTGCTGCCAAATTCGATCCTAATTTGGAGATTGATTCACCGAATCTGTTTAGTGATATTAATCCCATGTTGCAAGGTAGAATTAATCAAGAGTCTGCATTAAGCAAAATGAAGCAAAAATTTACAGTTATTGAGCCAACTCCTGAATCTAATAACTCAATTTTGGATACTTTATTTGATTATAAATATTATATTTTGGGTATATTCCTTAGCCTTGGATTAATTTTGGTTTTTCGTGCACGAGCGAAAAAATCCCGACAATTGGCAGATAATATAGTTCCATTACAATTTTCTAATCCTCGCTATATTGATCCTGTTGACGAGGCTAATATTGCCTCATTGGATGATAGTCATTTTACAGTAGATAGTATTGCTCCTGCGCATTTACAGGCGTCAGAAGCATCATTAGCAAATTCAGTAGATGTGTCTAATGAATCTTTAGTGGCGGAAAAACTACCTGATCTCGAAATGATGACGCCAACTGCGGCGCCCGAACCATCTGTTTCTGCACCTAAAGAAGTGAACTCTGTCGTTGATGATGAGCTGATTAATACTCTTGAGCAAATATTAACATTTGACAGTGGACGCGATGATATCAAACTTAAATTGTTTGAATTATATTTATCTGCACAACAAAAGACTAAAGCGGATGCTATTTATGAAAATCTTGATAATAGTCTAGCATCTGATGATCCGTTGCGTAAAACACTAATTGATGTTTGTACCCGTTATTACTATACTCCTTTAGGGGGGGTATCTGATTTGGATAGTGAAGCGATGCCTCTTATTATTTCTGAGGACAGCAACGCTATTGATATGGTAAATGAACAAGAAGTAGTTGTATCATCACTTGAGTCAGAACAACAACCACTGGTCGATTCTGTTGTGGTCAATAATGAAACAGATATTAATCGACATATGGACTATAATGCTACTGAACCTCAACTTGATAATTCATTTGTTGTTGAACCATTGCTAGAGCAAGATATTAACCGAACATTAGATTTTAGTAGTAGTGCTATTTTGCAGCCAACACCTGTAGAGAATTTAGTTGAACCAATTAACTTTGCTGCTGAACGTGTTCTGGATTTTGGCAATACAGCGTTATTTACGGCTACTAAACCGGAAGAAGATATTACGTCTGATTTTGAGCATGTCTTATCTAGTGGTGGCGAAATTGTTCCTCCTGATCCACTTGATGCTGATGATGTTGAATATGAAGAAAAATTGAATTTGTCGCGAATGTACTATCATATTGATGAGCATCAAAAAGCACGTGAGCTGTTATTAGAGATGAAACAAAATGTGGGGTTGCCAGATAAATTTAAAACTCAAGTAAATCAATTATTGGCGGATTTAGGTTTAGATGGTTAGGTATGCATTATTAGTTGAATATAATGGTAGTAGTTATAATGGTTGGCAGACTCAGCATGGTGTACCAACCATTCAGTCGTCTTTAGAAGCTGCTTTGAGTGATTTTGCCGATGAGGAAATTAATACTATCACTGCAGGTCGTACGGATAGCGGTGTTCATGCACTCGGGCAGGTAGTTCATTTTGATACGAACGCTAAGCGTAAGCTTCATGGTTGGGTAACCGCAGTTAACTCCAAACTACCACATGGAATCAGAGTTAAACAGGCGACTATAGTAGATGATAAGTTTGATGCGAGATTTTCAGCACGAAAAAGAGAATACCACTACTATTTGTCAATGCGTGCAACTCATTCTGCGCTTTTAGATAACTTAGTTGGTCATTATCCGCATGGCTTAGATATTGAACTGATGCAAGAAGCGGTACAGTCGCTGATCGGCGTGCATGATTTTAGTTCGTTTCGTGCCTCAGATTGTCAAGCGCGGAATGCTGTTCGTACCATGCATAAAGCACGACTAGAACGCCGTGGTGACATGGTGCGATTTGAGTTTACTGCTAATGCCTTCTTATATCATATGGTACGCAATATGGTTGGGGCACTCATTTACGTAGGTAACAAACGTATCAATATGGCACAATTTAATGATCTTTTAAATCATAGAGATCGTAAACTTGCACCACCAACTTTTATGCCTGATGGGCTATATTTAGTAAATGTCGGGTATGAAGAAAATATTTTTCCAGAACATAAATTTGATTCGTGGTTATATAATCTTTAATAAGGAATGATGATGTTTTTTAAGCGCCATATATTTTTTTGTACCAATAAAAAAGCTGATGGTAAGGGGTGTGGTTATATCAGTGGTGAAGATGGCTTTAGTTTTGCTAAAATGTACTTACAGTCACTTGATCAATGGGGTGAGGGTAAATACCGCGCCAGTAAATCCGGTTGCCTTGGGCGTTGTGCATTAGGACCTGTTTGTGTAGTTTATCCTGAAGGTATTTGGTATAGCTATGTAGATGATAGCGATGTGCAAGAAATTATTGATAGCACGGTATTAAAGGGTGAAATTGTCGTTCGTTTGGCGATTTAATAATATCATTAAGATAGAATTTGATTTATAGTGCACTGTAAATAATTTGAATTTATGCATTAATTTTTGTGCGAATATTAAACTTATTAGTAAAGACAAGAGAATATGAATACTAAAATTGCGATAGCTTGCCAAGGAGGCGGTAGTCAGACAGCATTTACCGCAGGGGTATTAAAAGCATTTTTTGAGCACAAGGTTCAGGAAAAATATGAGATTACGAGCCTTAGTGGAACCTCTGGTGGTGGAATTTGTGCTTTTTTTGCGTGGCTGGCTCTGCATCTTGGACATGATCATTGTGAAGATTTAATTGAATTTTGGGAAAGTAATAGTGCTAAAACCACTAAAGAACAGTTTGTTAATCATTTAATGATTATGTGGATAAATGCTGTAAATAAAGGTATTATACCAACAATTAATCATAGCCCATCCTCTACTTTTTCCGAAGCTATGGCTAAAATAGCCACAGCTGGATTAAGACCTGAATTTAGTGATTTAAAAGAACTTTTGACTATGCATGCGGACTTTAATAAAATGGACGAGTTTAAAGGTAAAGCCCCCGTATTAGTACTTGGCGCGTGTAATATTTTAAGTGGTCGCTTAACCAAATTTTCTTCATATAATGAAGTTATTCAGCCAGAACATCTGATGGCTTCGGCTTGTATTCCTAATCTGTTTCCCGCTGTGGAAATAGGGCAGCAGGCATATTGGGATGGATTATTTTCGGATAACCCTCCGATAGATGTATTAATCAAAAAACCTATTGTTGGACCATTTGTACCTGATGAAATTTGGGTAATTAAAATTAATCCAACCACCACGGATCATATTCCAACCGAAATTTCAGAAATAAATGATCGGCGTAATCAATTAGAGGGTAATATTTCATTGTTCCAAAACCTTGGACAAATAGAGTTTTTAAATTTACTGTTTGAACAGGGTGCATATAAAGAAGCACATTTGGCTGCTCGGGGTGTTACACATCAAATAAAAATCCCAAAATGTTTTCCAGATGATCCAGATCAACCTTACCATATTCCAATGATTGAAATGTCCCCAGAATTACAAAAATCTATGAATTTTGCCAGCAAGCTTGATCGAGACCCTGCACATATTAAATTGTTGACAGATGATGGTTATAAGCAAGGAACTGAGTTTCTTAAAGCTATTGGTGTGATTTAATAATAACGACTACATTCATCTCGTTTTATGGAAATATCTGAGCATGACAATTTTTTTCATTCTACCGCTAATTCCGCTGACTGGCGGTATATTTACATTGGTGAACTACTTTCGGCAAAAAGATACCAGCCTGCTAATCAATGTTTTTAGTGGTTTATTATTTGCCTGTGCTTGGCTTGCGGCATTTAAATATAAGGCGCCTTTGAGTTTTGGGGTTGCTTTTTTCAAGAGTGAGAATAATGTAATCTATCAGATTGAGCTCGATATAGATAATTTAGCTTTATTTATGGTCGTGTTAGTTAGTTCGATTAGTTTTTTTGTTCATCAATTTGCTAGCCGCTATTTACGTTCTGACTTAACGCAAGGTCGTTTTATGGCGCAACTTTCGTTGTTGACCGCAGCGGTAATTTTTTTAGTCATGGGTGGCAATCTCTTAACCATTTTTTTGGCTTGGGAGTTTGTTGGTTTAACGCTTTACTTATTGTTAAACCATTATCATTATGATCAGCGGGCAAATCGGGCTGCCAAAAAAGAGTTTATAATCAATCGCCTTGGTGATATGGCTTTTATGGTTGCGCTGTGCCTATGCAATACATATTTCAAATCAAGTGAGCTTAGCGTTTTAGCATCGTCACCAATTGTTCTTTGGCAATTTCTTGGCTGGTATGTGAGTGTTCAGTATTTGGTCGTATTCTTGATCTTTATTGCCATCATGACTAAATCTGCTCAGTTTCCGTTTCATATCTGGTTGCCGGATACGATGCAGGCTCCTACACCAGTCTCAGCGATGATGCATGCTGGAATTATTAACATCGGCGGTTTTCTGCTCGCCAGATTAAGTCCTTATATACCATTAAGTTCTTTTTTAAGTGATTTTATCTATACGGTTGGAATCGTTTCAGTTTTGTGTGCCGCTTTTTTTGGCTTGAGTCAGCATGATGTCAAACGTCAACTGGCATATTCAACGATGGGACAAATGGGCTATATGATTGTTCAGGCTGGGCTAGGTTTTTTTACCGCAGCGGTTTTTCATCTAGCAGCGCATGGTTTTTTTAAAGGATATTTATTTTTATCAGCAGGTAGTCAAATCGGTCATAAATATGAGCATCATTCTTCATCTTTGCGGAAGAGTTTGACTGCTATCAAGATATTTATTCTAACTTTTGTCTTTATTGGGTTAGCTAATTGGTTGTTATATGGTTCATTAACCTCTTCCATTATTATCATTGGATTGTTCATTTCTCTGGCAATTGGTCAGTACATGTCTGAAGTTAGTATGCTTAGCTTAACCAGGGTACAAAAATTTATCATTTATGTTATCAGTTTATTATTCTTGTTAGTTTATACTTATCTGGTTAACTCCGTGGATGATTATTTACATCCATCGGTTGTGAATCAGGTAGCTAATGTATCATGGTATAAATTAGCTATAGCTCTATTGGTTGTCCTGTTACAATTATTAATCTGGTTGCAACCAGCATTCAAAAACTATTTCTCTGTTAAGTTTACTCTACGAGCATATCACTTGAGTGTTAATAAGTTTTTTATCGAAGAAAAGATTCGTAAATATTTTTTGCAGCCTTATGAACATTTATCTTTGTGGGTTAATCATACTCTGACAGCTAAGGTTGGTAAAATTTCATTAGCAAAGTACATAATTTCAGCTCTTTCGATAATAATCTTAGCAATCAATATGTTGCATTTGTCTAGTACTTTTAATAATATTCATATGTTGCTAATCCTTCTTTTAATGGTGATTTTGTTGATTGCTGCATATAGAGCCAACACTCTGCCCTTAATCAATTATTATTTATTTTTTGCGCAATTAAATATGGGTAGCATTGGCGTTAATAGTTTAACAAGTGGATTTACGCGTGATCTCTCTATCTTGCAGCTATTAAATTCAACGTTAATTTTTATTGGTATCGATTACATCTGCCGTCAACATGGCAAAGCAAAACATGTTTCTATTCGCTTAGGTAATAAATTGATTTGGGCTAGTTTTTATTATTGTATTTTGATGTTTCTTTGGATTGGAATACCATTTACTGCCAGTTTTTCCGCTGAAATGTATATTTTTCACGACTTAATTAAAGAAGCTCCAGCCTATGTTTTTATTGCTGCGCTTGCGTTTGTTTTTTTAGCCATGGCAATATTAAATGCTTTGCAGGAGTACGTTTTTAATCCAGACTCGATTTTTATTCAACGCGATATCAAGATTAGTTTTTCCGGGCACCTCTTGTTGGTAGGCTGCATTGGTTTTAATCTCTTTAATGGTTTTGCACCAAGTTGGTTGGTGCATCAACTTTATTCATTGGTGGTATAACCATGATTCAAAATATAATTGCAAAAATTCGTAAATATATCCCAATTTATCCGCCACTACAATCTTTTAATGCCTGCAATCCTTTAATTGGATTACATGAACTGAGTTTTGCTGAGGCGCTTATTTTAGTCGCTGAACATGCACCGATATTTGGAACATTGCCGCTCCATAAATACCATCTATTTTGGCAATCTGGTAAAATTACTATTCATGATTTGAATATGGCGATTAAAAAGTTTGTGGTCAGACATAAAATTGATCCTACAAATGAAGCTGTACTATTGCAATTAATGCTAAATAAATCGTTACAGTTAAGTCTTGAAATTATGGACGACAAACATCGGCGTTATGTTGTGCCACAGGCTAGTGAGTGGTTGAGCGCCAGTAACCAAAGTGTTTTTCGTTTTGTCGCACGTTTTTATGATATAGGTCAAGCAAAATGGCAGATGCCAGTTAAAAGCAATCAATTATTCTCCGCATGGCTGGAGTATGCACAGATAAATTATGCCGGTTATTCAATAATTTCTCGTCTGGATAATGACTCCCTCAAATCGATAGCTGTATTACTCCAAGCAGGAGGAATTGAGTCAGCGGAGTATGAACAATATCTGCTTAAGGTATTGTTTCAGGTCATTGGTTGGGCAAGTTTTGTTCATTGGTTAGAGTTTGCCGAAAGCAACCCTTATGTAAGCAAGCAAGGTAAACTAGCCGATATTATCGCTATCTGGTTGGCGGAAACCATAGTTATGCAAGATCATCTGCCTCCTTTGATCAGTCATATACCACCACAGCTTAGTACCGAATTTAACCATTTGATTCAGAAACATTTATCTCTATCGGCTCTCCCATCTGGACTACTTGCTTTGTTAAATCGCTATCAATGGGGTTTGATCTGGCAAGCTGCACTTGAACATAATTATCAGGATAATTTAATCAGACAAATCAGCCTGAATAAACAAGATAAAGTCAATTTGCCAAAAGCTCAGGCACTATTCTGCGTCGACGTTCGTTCTGAAGGCTTGCGTCGACATTTGGAGAGCTACGCTAATTATGAGACTTTTGGTACTACGGGATTTTTTGGAATTGGCTTTGATTTTCATTTTCAGCACAATGTTTCTCGCCAAAATCCAGATTGGAGTTCTTCGCATCATTCTTTACATGCAAAAAATAAACGTTTAACCCCAATGGTTAAAATCTTCAATAATCTGCTCAATGGTGTAATCAGAACTAAAAAAAGTTTTTTAGGACCTCTAGTATTATTTGACGTGGTCGGTTTATGGTATAGTTTGCGAATCATGGGAAATAATTTTATCCCATTGAAAAAAAATATTATTAGCCATCCAGAACTTGGTTATAACAGCTTTAATATCTTCAAAGATGGTAATTTTAGTGTTCATGAGTTGGGTACTCAGATAGCAAAACTGTTGCGAAGCATTGGCTTAAACCATGGGTTTGCTGATTTGATCTTAATTTGTGGTCATCTGGGAGAGTCGGTAAATAATCCTTTTGGTGCCAGTTTACATTGTGGTGCATGCGGTGGTAACAGTGGTGCTCCAAATGCAATTGCTTTTTGTCAGGCTGCCAATGACCAACGTGTCCGTGAATATCTCAGGCTCGAAGAACAAATTGATATTCCGACGGCTACTCAGTTTGTAGCCGCTACTCATAATACAACTACTGATCAGATAAACTATTATTATGACCACAGTCAATTGACTACTAGTAATCTAGCCACTATTGACGAATTAAAGACTAACTTAACTTTGGCTGGTGCTGATTTATGTCAGGAACGCCAGAAAGAGATGGAGGGACAAAAAAATGTAAATGTCCGTAAGTCTGATTGGGCTGAATTGCAACCTGAATTAGGTCAAGTAAATAACGCTGCACTGGTAATTGGTCCACGTGAATTAACTAAGAATCTAAATCTGCACCGCCGTGTTTTTTTACAATCATATGACTACAATGAAGATCATAGTGGAGAGATTCTAAATGATATTTTTAATTCTACAGTTAAAGTAGTTAATATGATTAATAGTCAGTATTATTTTTCAACCACTGATCATAAGTTCTATGGCAGTGGCAATAAAGCAATTCAAAATATTGTCTCGCAAATTGGTGTAATGGAAGGTAACAGTTCGGATCTTAAAATCGGATTATCTAGACAAAGCCTGTTTTTTAGAGGTGAACCAATTCATTTACCGTTGCGGTTATGTATTATAGTTCAGGCTAAACATGAGCTAGTGGAAAAAATTTTGGCAAAAAACCAATTTTTAAGCAATTTGATAGAGGGTGATTGGGTAAGTTTTAATGTTGTTTAGTAACCTTGCCAGATTATATATCGCTATTTGAAGCGTGACAAGTTTGATATCTTGACCCTATAGTCTGGAAGAGCTAGCCACATGAAATATTGTGCTATTAAGCTTAATTAAGTCAATCATTTTATATCATGGATGGCGCAAGCTACATAGTACCTTACAAAATTAACGAATCATAATAATTTTAGTTATAGCCAAGTGCCTGTCAATACAGGTGTTTGGCGGTAAACTAAGTTATTTAACAAGTCAGCCCCACGATTAAAAGTGCTATGTTCTTTTGAAATGCGTGTATTTCCATTATTTTTTATCTTTATTGTTTTTAGTTTAGTTGGTTTAAGGCGGTTAGCAATCTCACCGAGCTTGCAAGCATGACAATATGCGATAGCCATAAACATGAACAAGGTAATACTGCGTTCTGTTTTCCTGATTCTAGTTGACTCAAGACTAAATCCTTTGGTTTTGAACTTGGCAAACATTGTTTCAATAGTCCATCGTTTACGGTAAATATCAGCGGAGTTAGGTTGGAAGTAATTGGAAATAATGTAAACGTTTTCACCTTGTTGATTTTCTCTGATAGTGAGTAGAAGCCTAGAGTTGTAAATTATTCGAACCTTAGATTCAGCCTTGGTTTTATTTGGGTAGTTTTTTTATATTATAGTATAGTTTTGTTATCTTAACTTTTTTATCATTATCAGTCTTACTACATGACAGAAATTAACTTTTTGCATTTTACCTCCATCGGTAAGTAA
>DAORIZ010000021.1:0-54761 GCA_035438765.1 Burkholderiales bacterium
AGCTACGTAATCAATTAGCACCTCATGTTTCGCAAAGTTGTTTTTATAATACGCTAGAACTTACGCATTGACAGCCCATATAATGTTATAATTGATATTACGAAACGCCTTGGGACTTAGATGAAGAATAAAAGCAAACCATCAACTGCAAAATGCAATGCAGAAATATATAGCTCATATTTGATGAGTGAACCGAATAATGCAAGCTGTTTAAGATTGTCAGAAATTATGCCAGAAATATCACACGATAGTGTAAATCGATTTTTAAACCGTGAATGCTTCAATGGTTGTGACTTATTTAATGAAAATAAATCTGAGCTTGACTTGGTAGGTGGAGTATTGGGTGTTGATGATAACGTATTGGATAAGCTGTATAGCAATCCAGAACATGCTGCACTAATTGATTATTATTGATCTGGCAAACATCATCGAGTAGTAAAAAGTATTAATGTGGTTACATTATTTATACGGACTTTAAATGATTTAGAGGTGAACTATGGGTGAAACAATTCGCAGCCTAACCAGAGTACAAGGCTTTAAAGATAGTGAAATGGATTTTCAGTTATTACGTCAGTTAGGCTCTACTGCATACGGTGGTGCTTCCATTGGCGAGTCTCTGAGTATTGCCGCACAAATGAAAGATGAGAGCCCTGAACAATGGGTGATTAATTTTGCTGAGTTAGCCGAGCGACAAGAACAAGATGCTCGAATCAGGCTAAGCAAAACTCATGAAGTTAGTGCTAGCGAGCAATTTCTAAAAGCATGCAATAGCTATCGAGCCGCAGAATATTTCACGCATCCACACCAACCAAAGCACAGGGAGTTTGGACTTAAATCCCGAGAGTGTTTTTTAGAATATCTAAAATTAACACCATTTTATAGTGAAGTTAAATTTATTGAGTACAATGGATTACAATTACCATATTATTTTATTGCGCCTGATAAATTGCAGCAAAAACGCAAAACGATTATTATTGTTAGCGGCTTTGATGGCACACTAGAAGAATCCTTTATTCAATCTGGTAAGGCTGCTCTGGCACGTGGTTATAATGTCATATGTTTTGCAGGTCCTGGGCAAATGGATAGTTTACGCTTTAATCCGCAAAGTTATTTTGAGCCTGACTATGATAAACCTGTTGCCACTTTGTTGGACGCCCTGCAAGCCAATTCACCGATTAATTTTGACAAAATTGCTTTACTTGGGATTAGTTTTGGTGGTTACTTTGCAGCGCGGGCAGCTTGCTATGATGCTCGGATAAAAGCCTTAATCGCCAATTCACCAATTAGTGATTTAAAAAAATATATTTTGGGTTTTTCTGCTGCAGATGAAGATGAAATAAGAGAAGAGGAAGATTTTTCTTATGCTGATATTCCTCATATTCCCGATGAGGTGATGCCGCCAAGTCTCAAAGAGTTGACTGCTAATTTGCTGTTACGTTTCGGCAATCGTTCGATGCATCAAACTGTACGTTACCTCAAAGAATTTAATATACAGGAGCAACTGCAGCAAATTTCTTGCCCAACTTTAGCTCTTATCGGTGTCGGTGAAGGAGGCGAGCCGTTAACGCAATTTAATGAATTTCTGGAGAACGTTTCTGGCAATATTTCGAGTTATCAATTTAGTCTTGAGGATGGTGCTGATACTCATTGTCAGGTAACCAATTTGAATTTTTCAAATTGTGTGCTTTATGATTGGCTGGATGAGATATTTGATTAGTCAGGACACTTTATTAGTAATAAATAATGATGCCACACAGATTTGTGTGGCATTTAAATTTTTGATGGCAGAGTTAAAATTAGTTAACCATCTTATTCATATTCAAGATTGGTAACATAATACCAATTACAATCAGCATTACCACTGCACCCATGAATACAATCAAAGCTGGCTCGAGTATCCCAGTTAAAAGTTGGCTGCGATGAGTTAATTCAAGCTCCTGATGACTACCAGCTTGCTCAAGCAAATGATCAAGATTACCTGACTTCTCACCACTGGCGATCAGATGGATTACCACAGGTGGAAAAGCTTTTTGTGCGTTGAGAGCAACAGCTAAGCCAACACCTTCACGAACCATGATTACGGCACGATCTACGGCATTTTTAAGCATGAAGTTACTCAACGTATCACGACTTGCTTCCAATGCATTAAGCATAGGTACACCACTGGCTAATAGCATGGATAGAGTATTTGTAAAACGAGCGATATCAATATTAACCAACAATTTACCCGCGATAGGTAGATTTAATAATTTACGGTGAAATTTAATCCGATTCTCAGGTTTTTTCAGCGAACGAGTAAATCCGACAACCATTAATACGATTACAATTAGCATATAGATACCATAATGGCGCAAACCATTACTACTGGCAATCATTCCACGAGTAATCAATGGTAAAGTTTGTTTCGATGCTTCAAATACTTTTACCACCTGTGGAACTACGAAAACCAATAATGCAACAATTACTAAAGTTGCAACGATACAGACAATAATCGGGTAGAGCAGAGCCATCATGATCTTACTGGTTAATTCACGCGTTTTATCGCTATAATCAGCAAGTTTAGTCATTACGTTGCCCAAGCTACCAGATTGCTCACCAGCATTGATTAAGCTACAATAAACAGGTGGGAATACTTTAGGGTACATTCTGAGCGAGGCAGCTAATGAACGTCCACCTAGGACTTCACTACGAACACCACTCATAATTGCTTTTTGCTCGTGGCTTTCTAATTGATCAGAAAGTGCCGATAGTGTTTGTTCTACTGACATCCCAGAATTAAGTAAAATCGCAAATTGGCGCGTAATTAACGAGAGTTCAAGCGAAGAAATTGCTTTTTTCTTAAAGGTTACATCTTTTGATGTTTTAGCTTTACGATCTTTCTCTGATTCAATATTGGTAACCATTAAACCCTGAGCACGTAATAATTGCCGAGCTTGTTTAGCGGTTTCTGCTTGAATCACGCCAATTTTATCTTTGCCTGCTTTAGTCAGTGCCTTATAGTTAAATGTTTGCATATATATTATTCTTTAGTAATTGAGATAATCTCTTCAATTGTTGTTTTACCATCTCTAAGCCAACGTAGACCATCCATGCGTAGGGTGCGCATACCAAGTTTTTTAATCGCATACTTTTCAATTTCAGTTTCAGATGCATTAGTATGAATTAGACGCTGAACTTCTTCATCAACAACCAATAGTTCATGTATACCTGTACGTCCTTTATAACCAGTTCCGCTACAATGATCACAGCCAACGGCTTTATAAATTTTTATATCATCCGGAATTTCATAATGAGCACGGGTTTCTGCATCCATTGAGGTATTTTCTTCTTTGCATCTTGGACATAATAGGCGAATCAAACGTTGCGCCAAAATTCCAATTAAAGTTGAAGAAAGTAAAAATGATTCAACCCCCATATCTATCATACGGGTTACAGTTGATGATGCTGAATTAGTATGGAGCGTTGCTAATACCAGATGTCCTGTAAGACTTGATTGAACTGCAATTTCGGCAGTTTCCAAATCGCGAATCTCCCCAATCATCACTACATCAGGATCTTGACGTAAGATTGAACGAAGAGCGCGGGCAAAAGTCATATCAATTTTAGCATTTACCTGAGTTTGGCTAATCCCAGTAATGTCATACTCGACAGGATCTTCTACTGTCATGATATTAAGTGCATTAGAATCAATTCGGGCCAAGGCTGCATATAATGTAGTTGATTTACCAGAACCTGTTGGACCTGTAACCAGAAAAATGCCATGTGGACGAGAAATCAACTTATCAATTTTACCTAAAGTATCTGGTGCCATACCTAACGTTTCAAGTTGCAAACGCTCTTTGTTTTTATCCAATAAACGCATTACAATTCGTTCGCCATGACCAGTTGGAATGGTTGACACCCGTAAATCTACTTCACGCCCAGCAAGGCGCAGGGCAATCCGTCCATCTTGTGGTAAACGTTTCTCAGCAATATCCAGTTGCGCCATAATCTTAATCCGCGAAACTAATGCTGCATGGAGTCCACGATTTACATCAATAATCTTGTGTAGCACACCATCACGACGAAAGCGTACTAATGATGTATGTTCGTAAGCATCTAGGTGGACATCTGATGCATCTTCTTTTACCGCTTGAGTCAAAAAGGCATTGATAATCTTAATTACTGGTGCATCATTTTCTGATTCGAGCAAATCCTCAGTTTTTTGCAAATTTTGCATCAAATCTGAAATATCAATATCATCTTGAATATCATCAACTACAGCCGCAGCATTGGCACTCGAGTAAGCTTCAGCAATAATTGCATCAAAAAGCTTTTCCTCAATTCGTTCAATCTTAATCGGTTGATTTACCTTGCGTTTAATCTCAGTAATTACCAAAGGGTTGAGGTTGACCGAGGTTGCAATATGCACAAACTCAGCATCTGCCGCATAAATACAGACTTTGTTACTTCGCGCATAGGTATAAGGAATTCTACGCGAGTATTTATTGGGAGAAAACTTTAGTTGTTCCATGGTGCTCAGTATTAATTATTATTATAAATTGAAATACTATTTGGTGAATTTTGGATCACGCGAGTATTTGAAGAACTACTATTGCCATTAGCTGGTTGAATCACTGTTCCAGAGTTTTGTTGCGGTTGGTTGAGAACGGTTCCAATTGGTGCGCTAACTAAAGATGTTTTCCCAGATTTTATCGCAGTCGAGGTTAAATCGACAATTGGTTCAGTTGGAGCTTTAGTATTTTGACTTGGAACTTGATTATCATAAGGAACTTGATTTTCCAAATTAACTGGATCAATTTGTGGGAACAAGATATTTCCTTTAGCTTGAATCATGTTTTGTTGATCCATCATATAGCTATAACGTTGATTAGTAAGCGCTTTATAACCTTCTTGGTTACGAATTACTACTGGACGTAAGAATAATACTAGATTTGATTTATTGTGTACCCGATTTTGCCAGCTAAATAAGAATCCTAAATAAGGAATTGAACTAAGTACTGGAATTCCTGAGTTTTGCATTTGAACTACATCTTGTGTCATTCCACCAAGAGCAATAATTTGCCCATCATCGACTACAATCTGAGTTTTAATGCTGCGCTTATTAATATTTGGACCATTTGTGGTTAATAATGCAGCGGTCATCCCTGTGGTATCCGTTTGGGAATCTTCTTCATAAACAGTCATCTGGATAGTACCATTTTGAGTAATCATCGGTTTAATTCTCAAGATAGTTCCGACATCTTGACGTTGAACCGTACTGGAAATACTACCTGGTGCAGCCGCACTATTTTGAAATGAACCAGTGGGAATACCAATATTTTGCCCAACGAAAATTTCTGCTTCTTCATTATCCATAGTAAGTAATGTTGGACGTCCCAAGATATTATTTGCACTGTTAGAGGCTAGCATATCTGCAAGGGTAGAAATTGTTGGTACAGTTTGCCCGCCAATAGTTGTAGTACCAGTAACTAAACCAACGTAAACTTCGCCGGGAATTGATGGTGCTGCGCCACCTGTGCTACTACCACTGGCACCTTGCGCAATAGCCATTCCTGAGGTAATCAAGCTGCTCGCACTACTACCATTTCCGGCATAGTTGGATACCACTCCGACACCTAGGTTATTATTTCCTGCACCACCGATCCACTGTATCCCAAAGGTACCTTGTTCACTAGTTGTTACTGCCGCAACTAACGCTTCAATCATAATTTGCACGCGCCGAACATCAAGTAAAGTTATTACCATCCGTAAATTACGATAAACTTGCTCTGGCGCTTGAATAATCAACGCATTTGTTGTCGGTTCTGCCTGAATTAACACTTTAGGTGCATTTTTGTCATTATTAGTTGAACTACTGCCACCCCCACCACCACTTCTACTTGGGCTTGATTTACTGCTCGCATTAGCACTACCTCCGCCAAATGGAGTAGATCCGCCTCCACTACCACTGCCACTGCCTTGGAATACTGAGCTAGTATCAGATAAAGCTCGACTTGCTGTTGAAGCTGTTAAATCTGGATTATCTTGTCCTGATGCAATGATGCGTAGAACCTCGGCTACGTGACCTGCATCAGCATTTTTAAGATAGACAACATGCAGATTATTATGCGAGTTTGCAGATTGATTGTCTAGCGACATTGCTAGCCTTTTTAGATCTTCTACTCTCGAAGATACCGTTGAAGCAATAATTATCGAGTTTGAACTTGGGTCAATTGTGATTGTTGCTGCGGCACCGTTATCATTATTACCACCAGAAGAGCCACCGCCACCGCCGCTTGAACTACCACCGCTAAGATAGCTCTGCAAAGTTTGGGCAACATCAGCTGCTGTCGCATATTTTAATTTAACTGTAGCAGGGGGAACCCGAGTCGCTTGAGTAACTTTGAGATCTGTAATAATTTTAGTAATTCGTGACATGTTTGATGCATAATCCGTCACAACAAGCGAGTTGCTATTTGGATATACCGAAATCGCATTATTTGGTGATATCATCGGGCGCAATGCGTTTGCTAATTGTGTTGCAGAACCATTGTCAATTGTGAATATTTTAGTGATTAATTGATCACCTGGACTATGATTGCTGCTAACCTGACTATCTGTTTTCATTCCATAAGTACGAGCATCCGTTTCGGGTAGGACTTTAATTACACCGTCGGCTTCAACAGTTGCAAAACCTTGCATTCTTAACGCTGATTCAAGTACTTTGTAGCTCTCTGATTTGGTTACTGGCTTTTCTGAAACGATATTAACCGTACCTTTTACTCGAGGATCTACTACAAAATTTTTCCCAGAAAGTTTACTAATTGCTTTAATTACCGTTTGAATATCTGCATTTTCAAAATTGAGCACAACCTTGTCATCCGCAGTTTGGCTACTTGTTGATGTTGTGTTGCTAACAGACGAATTACCCGATGACGTGCCAGAAGATGTATTAGCAGCGAAGCTTAGGTTAATTACGGATAACCCGCAAAGCGTCAGGCATAGTTGTTTAAGCTTTAAGTTCATAAAAATCCTTGCATAAGCATTAAAATATAATTATAGTTTAGTCACCATTGTTTGAGTTTTGTTTTTGGAACGCTTCAATCATTTTACGGCGCTTATCTGCGATTGAATCGTCATCTTGTCCCGAAGAAGTGGGCGGTGGAGTACTGCTTGGACTTGCGGTTGTACTATTATTGCCTCCCGGTTGGTTATTGTTTGCTGTACTTGTATTATTTGTTTGTGGTATGTAGCTATTGGCTGAGTTTGAATGCTCACCACCGCTTGCTGGTGTACTTGGCGTATTGGCACTATTCCCCGACGCAGAAGATAGGTTGATGGTGACACTTTGACCTTTTTCAACTAAAACAATACCATCAGAGTTAATTGCCTTAACTGTAGCATCCATAACGCTTTCGCCAATCGCCGCGATTGAGTTTTTACCATCAATCTGTATAAAAGCAATACTATTTTTAGGTCCTGCGGCATAAACGCCAACTACTTTTACCTGATCCATTATGGTTGGCACTGGTGCTTTTTCAACGGTTACGATGCCAAATGGAGCCCTGTTGGTAATATCTTGTGCAAGGATATCCGACTTAACATAGGTACTTGCGATTGAGTCGATCGTGTCATACCCTAATGGGTTGATTAGCCACCAACAAATTTTGGCTAATAGTGATGCAATAGCAATGACAGTTCCAACCCTGAGTGCAGTACTTAGCCCACGAATCGTCTGATTTATGTTTATATTCTTCATGTTTTTACTTGTGGATATTTATTTTTAATGGTTAAATACAGTTTAAACCACAAATTCTACCACATATGACATGAAAAAGAGGTTAATTTATGATATTGTTAGATGTATAAACCGTACCAAATTTTACAGTAAGGCATATTTAAATTGATTTATAAATATTAGGGTTGTTAGTTTGTATTACAGTTCTTACAATGACCATAAATATTTAGATTATGACTAAGCATAGAGAAATTATTTGCATTTGCTATCTGAATTTGAATTTCTTCTATTTGTGGATTATTAAATTCAATTACAACGCCACAACTCAAACAGATTAAATGATCATGATGGCTTTCGTTTTCATTTAGTTCGTAAATTGCTTGATCATTACCAAAATTATGCTTGCTAATTACGGCATGCTGCTCAAAGTTAGCTAAAATCCGATAGACCGTAGCAGAGCTTATATTGCTGCTATTGGCATTTAGTAAGCGAATTATTTGATTAGCATCTAAATGCTTATGCATGGTAAATAATTCTAATACCGCTAACTTGTGTGGTGTAATTTTTATATTGTAACGCTTTAATAGATCAATAGAGTGCATCGTGGATTGCTCATAATAAATGGATTAATTGATAACCAGTTTGATATTTTAAGGTTAAAATAACGTCTAACGCAAATTTTTTGGTAATTTGGATGAAATTAAATAAATTTATTGTGCTTTTAATTTACACTTTTGGTATGCTGGAATTAACGGCTTGCTCTGGGGTTAACTTTACTGATTGGCGCTTTCCTTATATGTATCCAGTACAGCAAGGGAATTATATAACTGATGTGCAAATAGCTCAGTTAAAAGTTGGTATGACTAAAGATCAGGTGTCATTTGTGATTGGTCATCCTGTATCGCAATTTATGTTTAACTCCGCGCAGTGGCAATATGTATATCAAATGCACAACAATAATAAGCTAAAAAATAGTTACATTATTAATGTAAACTTTGATGCTGCGGAAAAACTTACAACAGTTGAGTCAGCCGGAGAAGTATTTGTTAAGTAATTCATTTAAAGAATGAGGTGGAAATGTTAAAAGTTGCGATAAATGGTTTAAGTGGTCGGGTTGGGCAAGAACTTTTAAAAATAATTAACTCACAGGCTGAACGTTATCAGTTAAGTGATGCTCCAAAACTTAGCTCAGAGCTACATTCTAACGCGCGTCAATTTGATTTGGCTGTGGTTTCATCACAAAATGCGCAAGTAGTTATTGATTTTTCATCACCCGAGATACTGAGTGAAGTATTGGATGTTTGTGTAAAAAATAATTTACCGTTAATTATTGGTACTACAGGGTTTGATAATGTACAATTACAGCAAATTGAAGCTGCTGCCTTACAAATTCCGATTATTTTATCACCAAATATGAGCCTGTCAGTAAATGTATTATTCAAAGTTTGTCAGATGGTTGCTGCTAAATTGACACGAGCGGAAGTAGAAATTACCGAAAGCCATCACCGCTATAAAAAAGATGCGCCATCAGGAACTGCGATACGCCTAGGTGAGGCTATTGCTGAGGCTAGAGGACAAGATTTTGAACAAGTCGCGTGTTATAATCGTTACGGTAATCAAAATAACACCCGTACTCCTGAAGAGATTGGTTTTTCAGTCATTCGCGGAGGTGATATCGTTGGTCGGCATAGCGTGGAATTTATTTATGACGGCGAAATTCTTAATCTAACAAGCGAAATTACCAATCGCGGAAGCTTTGCTAGTGGTGCATTGCATGCTGCTGAATATTTGGTAAAACAGTCTGCTGGTCTATATACGATGGAAGATGTTTTGGGATTGCGAGATATTTAAAATGGATAAGTTTTCTGCCATTGTGCTGGGTAGCGGTCTGGCTGGTTTGTCAGTAGCATTGCGCTTAGCTGATGCAGGTCAAAAGGTTGCTTTAATCAGTAAACGTGAATTAAGCGAATGCAATTCTTTCTATGCTCAGGGTGGTATTGCGGCGGTGATTAATCACCAAAGTGATTCTTTTGAAAGCCACATTCGAGATACAATAATTGCTGGAGCAGGCTTATGTAATTTGGAAACAGTTAAATTCATTGTTGAGAATGCTCCAGCTGCAATAGAGTGGTTGATAAACGCGGGTGTAAATTTTACGCGTGAAAAAGATGATATTCATTTAACTCGTGAGGGTGGGCATAGTGCCAGACGAGTACTGCATGTTGCAGATGCTACTGGAGCTGCAATTATCCGAGCTTTAATTGAACGTGTTTCTGAACACGATTCAATAACCGTCTTTGAGCATTATATTGGAGTGGACTTAATTACTCGGGCAGACAGTGATTTAGGCACTAAAGAATGTGTCGGTTTATACGCTTTTGATATTAATGCCAACCAAGTTAAAACTTTTAGTGCGACTGATGTTGTCCTAGCAACTGGTGGTGCTGGTAAAGCTTATCTTTATACCACTAATCCAGATGTGGCAACTGGTGATGGTATAGCTATGGCGTTTCGTGCTGGGTGTAGTGTTGCGAATATGGAGTTTATTCAATTTCACCCAACTTGTCTATATCATGAAAAAGCTAAGTCATTTTTGATTTCAGAAGCTGTGCGCGGTGAAGGTGGTATACTTACATTACCAGATGGTACGCGATTTATGGTGGATCATGATGAACGAATGGAGCTAGCACCCAGAGATATTGTGGCTCGAGCAATTGACTTTGAAATGAAGAAATATGGTGTTGATCATGTTTGCTTGGATATTTCACATAAATCAAAAGATTTTATTTTAGAGCATTTTCCGAATATTTATGCCAAGTGTTTATCTCTAGGCTTGGATATTAGTCGAGAGCCTATTCCTGTTGTACCTGCAGCACACTATACATGTGGTGGAGTTGTGACTGATCTAGCTGGAAAAACATCGATTAAAGGGCTCTATGCGGTTGGTGAATGTGCTTGTACTGGTTTGCACGGTGCAAATCGTTTGGCAAGTAATTCTTTATTAGAGTGTCTGGTAATTGGTGAGGCATTAGTTGCGGATATTTTAACTGAAAAATCTCAGCGCTCACATGAACTTGCCGTTTGGGATGAATCGCAAGTAAGTGATGCGGATGAGGAAATTGTGATTTCACATAATTGGGATGAGCTAAGACGCTTAATGTGGGATTATGTTGGTATAGTTAGAAGTAACAAGCGCCTTGATCGTGCACTTAGAAGGATTAACTTACTGCGTGATGAAATCAATGAGTACTATGCTAATTTCAAAATAAGTCCTGATCTAATAGAGTTACGCAATCTAGTGCTGGTTGCTGAGTTGATAATTAAGTCTGCAAAAATGCGCAAGGAAAGTCGCGGTTTACATTTTAGCTTGGATTATCCAGAATGCGGCAATGAAATATCTGATACGTTGTTGCGCTAATTAGACGATTATGGTAAAATCCAACGCTATGGACGTTTGTGATCTACCCTTGAGTAAATTTTATATAATAAAAATGGTGAATGAGGTGCAAAAAATGCAAAGAAAAAGATCTGGTTTTACATTGATTGAAATCATGGTGGTTTTGGTGATTTTAGGGATTATGGCTGCTTTGGTGGTGCCGCGGGTGCTTGGTCGTACGGATGATGCACGTAAGGTCGCTGCTCAGGCTGACATTTCGGCTATTGCTAATTCATTAAAATTATATAAATTAGATAATATGCGTTATCCAACGACGCAACAAGGTTTAGATGCGCTGGTGAACAAGCCATCTATAGCACCAATTCCGAATAATTTTAAATCTGGTGGTTATTTAGATAAATTGCCTAAAGATCCATGGGGTAATGATTATCAATATTTAAATCCAGGTAAGCATGGTGAAATTGATGTTTATACATACGGTCCAGATGGTCCTACTTCTGGTGGTGATACTGGTCCATCGGTGATTGGTAGTTGGCAATAAAATTATTTTGACTAACTATTCATTTGTTTTACACGAGTTGATTTTATCAACTCGTGTTGTTTTGCGCTGCTATGTTTAAGTGAATACGATGTCCTACAAAGGTTTTACTCTGATTGAGATGATTATTGTGATTGTGATAATTGCAGTAATGTCGGCAGTAGTAACTTTAAATGTCGGAGCGCCAAACTATTCTCGTTTTATGGGTGGAGTTGAGAAGCTATCAAGCACTATGTCCATCTTATCTGATGAAGCTATTTTTACCAGTAGTGTGATATCTTGTGATGTTGACACAACATCACTTAGCTGCAAAAAATATCGTGATGGTGAATGGAACGACCTACAATTACGTCGTTTGGTATCGTGGGGGTGGCCAACTGGTTTTAAGATTGTGCGAATAACCGTAAACGGAGTTCCGCTGAAAGATAAGCAGCCGATTAGATTTCTTCCTAGTGGTGATAATGGTGGTATTTCAATAGAAGTTACTAACGGAGAATTTTCCGCATGGATTGATAGTGATCTATCAGGACGATTTAAGGTGGCAAACTAGTTGAAGAAGCAAACTGGATTTACTTTAATAGAGTGTTTGGTGGCACTATTTATTGTTGCTGTAGTGCTAGCGTCTGCTTCAAGAGCAATTGGTTTAATTATCAGTGATGTTCACGATAGTTTTGTCCGTGAAGTCGCTACTTGGGTTGCTGAAAATGAGTATAATCAATATTTACTTGACCAAAAATATCCAGATTTGGGGGTAGTTAAGAAACAACTTAGTTCGGCAGGAGTGAATTTTAATGTTACGGAAACGGTTTTACAAACACCTAATCCATACTTTAGGCGGCTAGAGATCACAATTAGCGAAAAATCTACCCCTGATCATATGATTTATAAGACGGTGAACTTCATTGCGCAATATTAATCAATTCCGGTACAAGTATCGACGACAATTTGGTTTTACCTTAATTGAATTGATGGTCGCAGTTATTATTTTTGCTTTTATATCTGTAGTCTCTTACCGGATTATAACCAGCTTAGTTACTACTAAAGAGGTAGCCGGAGCGGCGCAGACTAAATGGGGTGATCTATCTTTAGTCATGTCTAATTTTGGTGGAAGTTGGAATAGAGTAATCCCTCTGGTTGCAAGAGATCAGGATGGAAATGTTTTGCCAGCAGTTCTGGGTAGTCCCAAACTTAAAGGAATGTATGACTCTCAATTGGAGTTAACGCTAAGTGGTTATGTAGGAGATCAGGTTTATGGTACCACTCCACCAAAGCGAGTAGGGTATCGTTTTTATAATGGCAGCTTATATTTGGTAACATGGCCAGTATTAAATCGGGTTTTGAGTACTCAACCAATCATTGATTTACTGATTGCCGATGTACAAAAATTTGAGGTGATGTATCTTTATCCAGATAATCAGTGGCGTGATAGTTGGCCTCCTGTAGGCGGAGACCCGACGGTTTTGCCAACGGGAATTAAAATTACCTTTCAGCTTAAAACTGGTGAAAAAATAGAGCGGAGCTGGTCGATATAATGAAACGTAATCGAGGAGCAGCTTTAGTAACAGTCTTGGTAATTGTGTTTATCGTGATGGCAATTGTAGCAAACTTAACTGTTACCAATTTTAGAATGATTAAGCGCTTAGAGAATCGTCAGTTGATTGAGCAGGCTACTACTATTGCTTATAGTGCGATGGATTTTAGCCGTGCGGTTTTGGCAACGAGTGGCGCAACTTCGAGCACTGACACACTGAACGATGTCTGGGCAAAAGGCTTACCAAAAACCTTGCTGATGGACGAAATATATATGAGTGGTTATTTGCAAGATGAACAGAGCAAGTTTAACATTAACGACCTAGTTGCCAGTGGTCAGGTAAACCCAAATGTTTTAAGCCAGTTTACAGCATTGCTTGGATATCTTAATCTACCGCAAAGTTTAGCATACAATATTGCTTATTATATGGCGGCTCCACAGTTTCAGAGTGATATAATGCAGCAGTATATTCGTGGTAAACCAGCGTATCGTCCAGCTGGCAGACCTCTTGTTGATTTATCTGAATTAATTTTAGTTAAGGGAATGACACCTGAAATTAACCAGAAATTGGTACAGTATGTAACTGCGATTCCAGTAAATGGTTACGGCTTAACGGTTGAAAGCATGGAAAGTGCAGCACAAAATAATAAGCAGGCGACACTTCCTGTACCAACTGGGTTTGGGTCAGTGGTTAATGTTAATACTGCATCTGCTGAAGTTATTGCTGCAAAAGGTGGAATACCTTTAAATGTAGCACAGCGAATGATCAGTTATCGTAATTCTCAACCGTTTAAAACAACGCAAGACATTACGACATTCTTGACTACAAATGGAGTAAATACTAGTAGTAATAATACTCCAAATAAAAATGGTCCGACTTTAAATATAAGTGGGTTAGGTGTAAGCTCAAGTTACTTTACTATCCATGCAGTTGTAGATGATCAAGCTGATCAATTTCGCTGGGTAGGATTTGTTTATCGACAAAACCGTAGTGGTCAATGGCCGCAAATTTTATGGCAACATCCTGAATGACAAATTTACGTTTATTTATTCACAATGAAGATCTCCAATCTGCTAGCTGGCAGACGGTTGAACAGAATGATATCCAAGATAGTGGCGAGGGTAAAGTAGCAGACATTTTGCAATTTGAATTTGAAAATGTTGAAATTTATCTAGCGCCGACGCTTGCTACAATAATCAAAGTTGAGCTTGGCTCAGTTAGTGATCGCCGGATTAATGATGATTTTTTATTAAGCTTGGTTGAAGATAATTTAGCTGAAGAAATTGAAAATTGTAAACCTATTTTATTACGGTTAAACGACGGCGTGGCATATGTAGCAATTGTTAACCGGATTTTTCATACACACTTATTAGAGTTATTGAGTGAACAGATTAAAAAAGTGCGCTTTATTCAGCCGTTTCCATATTGTGTGCCGCTTGAACGTGATAATGTTTGGGTTGTTTACCTTATTGGGCATAATAAATTTGTAAGAACTTCACAATATGAATATTATTTACTTGATGACCAAGAGCCAATTCCTGTGGTATTGGAGCAGATGTTACGTAACTATGAAGAAACATCAATTACACTTTATACTGATGACGAAACTGTTGCTGATGAAATTAAGAATAAGTATAAATTAAGTTGTACGCTACAACATGATATTCTATACGGTGTTAGTAATTGGAACTTTTATAACGAAAAGAGTAAACGATTTAACTTAAAATTGCAGCCTGAAACTTCTGCTGCTATTTTGAAACTAGGACGTTATTTAGGTTATTTTGCCATCACATTTATTATTTATTGGTTACTAAATTTAGGCTTTATGCTGGTTGAACGTTCACGTTTGCAATCGCAGTTAAGTAATGATTTAAAAGGGGTAACAACTAGTACCTCTTTTAGTCCAGAACTTCTCTCTCAAGTTGATGATAAGTTAACGGCATTGGCACATACCAAAGGAGCTTATGCTGCAAGTGATATGGTTAGTTTATTGGATACTTTTTTGCGTACTATGCCTGACGTTAATAGTTCCATGATCGCTGGTATTCAATATTCAGGTAGTCAGTTAACAGTATTCTTAAATAGTCAGTTTGATCCATCAGGATTTCCTAATGATCAAATTATTTTGGCTACCAAGCGAATTGGTGCTGATATTTACGATTATAAAACTTATCAGGCTGGTCAAAATACCAGCAATAGCCAAACTAATAACGGTGGTGGTGCTTTAGCTGATAGCAGCAGCTCCTCCAATACGACTAATGCGGCGGTTATGCAAGATGCTGCTTGGGTAATCAATTTACAAATTATTTCCAGAATGGATAATTTAGATGAACGCAAAGTTAAGTAAGCAAATTGAAAAGCTAAACGACATAATTAGTCCTAAGCTTCAATTACTCAAAGTAAAATGGTTGCAACTGCAGCCACGTGAACAACAACTGGTGGGCGTGATGGGCGCTTTTATTGCTATTTTAGTGTTATTCACGATGATAAGTAGTATAATTAGTTTTAATCGCAACTTATCACAGCATGTAAATAATTTATTTAAATTTTCTGTTTACTCAAAACAAGCTGCTAATACTTATAAATCGATTAACAAAATTGAGGCCAATAGTTTTAACCAAGCTAATTTGGAACAGGTAAAAGGTGATGTAGCACAGGTATTAAAGATTAAAGATCCTGATATTTTGATTCAAGATGGGCAAATGACTGTTAATGTTCCAAATGCTGAATTTACTCAAGTTATGGCATTGTTAGAACAATTTCGGCGTAGTTATGGGATATTTCCTTCCCAAGTGCACATCGTGCGTCAAACAAGAACGGGCTTTGTCTCTTTTAACGCAACTTTTTGGATCAAACAATAATGAAAAAATGGTATAAATTTTCTTTAATTGGCTTGTTTGCGGTAAGTTTCATGTCTAGCCTTGTTATCAATATGCCTGCTTGGTTAATGGGAACAATTATTCATCGCTACTCACAAAATCGCCTTGATATTATTAATGAACGAGGTAGTTTTTGGAAAGGTCAGGCACTACTGATCGGCGAAGATGCTAGTGGTAAAAATGCAATACCATTGATGATGGTTAATTGGAAAATAAAACTTGGTATCAGTAATTTTATCAATATAAATTTGAGCTCTTCAAGCCAGACAATTGCTAATTTAGACCTTACAAAAAATGGTTTGCAACTATCAAAGGTTAATCTATCACTATCCTTGGATCAGTTATCGCCATTTTTAGGTAATTTGAATAGTTTAAACCTTTCTGGAAATGTTCATGTTACAGCTGATAAGCTTTTAGCAGGAAAGAAAATGCAGGGAGTTATCGTAGTTAAATTAGATGACGTTGGTTCTGGTATGTCTCCAGTTAATCCAATTGGTTCTTATAATGTTAATTTTGATCTATCTTCAATGGGAATAAATATAAGCAGTAACCCTAATTCAGTCATTGATGTATCTGGTAGTGGTAATGTAAAAAGTTTGGTTCTAAACTCCAAGGTTCAAGCAGATAAAAAAGAAAAATTACTGCAGTTTATGACGATGACTGGTGTTCCACAAGCAGATGGATCTTATCAAATGAAGGCGTTTTAATGGCTGATTTAATATATGGTTTTCATAGTGTTAGCCCGCTGTTGTGGCAAAATCCTGAGAAAGTAGCAGTTATCTACTTGGATAACAAACGCCAAGACAAGCGAGTGACGGAATTATTGCGATTGGCTGAAGAGAAGTCTATTTCTATAGAGTTTGTTAATACTTCTAAATTAGATAAAATGTGTGGTAATAGCAAGCATCAAGGTGTGGTTGCGGAATTAAGTGAGTCGGTTGCCAAAAAAAGCATGACTTTAAAAGCGGTGCTGGATGAACTAAGTGATAAAATGGACTCGACTTTGGTTGTTTTGGATGGTGTGACAGATCCACACAATTTAGGCGCTATTATTCGTAGCTGCGATTGTTTTGGGGTTGATGCAGTAATTATCCCTAAAGATAACTCAGCTAGTGTTAATGCTACTGTTGCAAAAGTTGCGGTTGGTGCTATCAATAATGTACCTGTTATTATTGTTAATAATTTAGCACGAAGTCTTGAAGAGATTAAAGATGCAGGTTACTGGATCGCGGGTACAACATTGGCGGAGCGTTCGGTAAGTTTATTTGAGTTTAAGCCTGATCGTCGAATGACTTGGGTGATGGGCGCGGAGGGTACTGGGATTCGTCGTTTGGTTGCCGAAAACTGTGATTATTTGGTTAGTATTCCAATGTATGGTAAAACTCAATCATTGAATGTTTCGGTAGCAACAGGCGTTGTGCTGTCATATAGTAAATATACTCAAGAAAAATTATAAAAATTAAGGAAAATTAATGGATATTCAGCAGCAATTAGCAGTGATTAAAAAAGGTGTCGATGAGATATTATTGGAGCAGGAGTTAGTTGAAAAATTAAAACTAAATCGTCCATTACGGGTTAAAGCTGGTTTTGATCCTACCGCTCCGGATTTACATTTAGGACATGTGGTTTTATTGACTAAAATGCGTCAATTACAGGATTTAGGTCATCATATTATGTTTTTGATCGGTGATTTCACTGGTATGATTGGTGATCCAACTGGTAAAAATGCAACCCGGCCGCCACTTACACCTGAGCAGATAAAGATAAATGCCGAAACCTATACTAAGCAAGTATTTAAGGTATTAGATCCCAATAAAACTGAGATTTGTTTTAACTCTAAATGGTTAAATGAGCTTGGTGCAGCAGGAATGCTAAAATTAGCTGCGAGTCAGACAGTTGCACGGATGCTGGAACGGGATGATTTTTCAAAACGTTTTAAAAATAATCAATCAATCTCAATCCATGAGTTTATGTATCCATTGTTACAAGGCTACGACTCAGTCGCGATGCAGGCTGATATTGAGCTTGGTGGCACGGATCAACGCTTTAATTTGCTAATGGGGCGTGAGTTACAAAAGCAATATGGACAAAGCACACAGGTCTTAATCATGTTGCCACTTTTGGTTGGTTTGGATGGTGTAAATAAAATGTCTAAGTCACTAGGTAACTATATTGGTATTGCCGAATCACCAACTGAGATCTTTGGTAAAGTAATGAGTGTTTCTGATGAATTGATGTGGAGCTATTTTGATTTAGTTTCATTATTAAGTAGTGATGAAATTGCGTTACTTAAACAACAAGTAGAAAATGGTGAGAATCCACGCAATATCAAAGTAAAATTAGCTATGGAGTTAGTTGCGCGTTTTCATGATCAATCGGCGGCGGAAATGGCATTGGCAGATTTTGAAACTAAATTTAAACGTAATGAGATTCCGACAGATCTCGAATTACAAGAGCTTGTCTTAGAAAGTGCCACGATTGGTCTTGGTGTACTATTAAAGCAAGCTAGCTTAGTTGCTTCGACTAGCGAAGGCGCGCGAATGATAGAGCAGGGCGGGGTTAAGATTGACGGTGAAAAAGTTGCTGATAAAAACCATCAGCTAGCCAAAGGTGATACTTTTGTCGTGCAAGTTGGTAAACGCAAATTTGCTAAACTTAAACTAAGTTAAAATACACGTAATTTTAAAGCCAACCTCATACGGTTGGTTTTTTTGACTAAAGAATCCAAATAATATGAAAAAATCTATTTTTATTGCTGCATTAGGTACTTTAATTGAGTATTATGACTATGCTATTTTTAGTATGTTTTTACCTTTTTTAGCACCAACATTTTTCCCCGCAAATTCAGCGTATGATGCACTTATTATGGGTTTTTATGCAGTTTTGATTGCCTCAGTTGCCCGTCCATTGGGTGGAGTTGTCTTTGGCGCTATCGGCGATCGTTTTGGGCGTAGAAAAGCGTTACTTATTTCTTTGTATGGAATCGCTGCAGCCACCTTGGTAATTGGTTTTTTACCAGGTTTTAAATCAATTGGTTTAGCCGCGATGGTAATATTAACCTTAGTGCGTGCGGTGCAGATGTTGTGCTACGGTGGTGAATATAGTGGCGCTGGTATCTATGTTGTTGAGTTAGCTAAAGCGCGCTATATGAGTTTAGTTGGCGCAGTACTAACTGCTATGGCTCTGGTTGGCTCCGTTGTCGCATCATTAGTCGGAATGTTTCTAACCTGGCATAATCCAACTAGCCCAAATTGGCGCTTAGCGTTTATTTTAGGTGGTGTAGTTGGTCTGATTGCGATTTATTTTCGCCAAGGCATGGCTGAGTCCGTTAATCATGAAGATCTTGCTAAACGAGAGTCATTAGGTAAGATTATAGTAACCTATCCTAAACAATTATTTGCTGGAGTGTGTATCGGTGGTTTTTCAACCTTGCCTTTTACAACGGTGCTGTCATTTATAAATCCGGTTCTGAAAACTAAAGGCTATTTTAGTGGTTTTGCATTTATGTCGTTGCAGTTTGCGCTTTCAAGTATTGCGGTTATTGTCTTGATTGGCTCTGGGTTGATTGCAGATCGTATTACTCCAGCTAAAGTTATGCGCTATGCGAGTGTTACACTGCTAATATTATCTATTCCACTCGGGTTTATGCTACAAAGTTATTCCTTGTGGTTGATAATTAGTGCTGAAATTATTCTGGTGGTGCTGAATGAATTACTCCTTGGTCCGTCAAATGCTTATTTAAAACAGTTATTTCCTGCCAACTGTCGTTATCGTGGTGTTGCCTTTAGTTTTTGCTTGGGAATGTCGCTAGTCGGTGGTCTAACTCCTCTAATAGAGAATTGGCTATATCAAAAAAGCGGTTATATGGCTGCAATTTCTGTTTGGTTGATATTGATTAGTGGTTTGACTTGGTTTTCCTTGCATAATATTGAAAAAACAAAATATTTAATCGAGAATTAACGATGACGGTAATATTCTTGTGATTAAACAAATTTTGATTCTACTTGTGCTTTTCTGTGCTTGCGCTCAGAGCAACGCGCTGCAGTTAACGGCAAATGATAAGTTAGCTTTACAAGCTGAAAGTTACATCGCTAGTCGACCAGTTGAATCAACGATGACTGTTTTAGAGGTATTTAATAATTATCAAAGACTGCAGCAGCGTTGGGTTGGACAAGATAATGCAGGTTATAACCAAATTGTAATTGCAACTAATCCATTATTTGCCAAAACACAGCTCTTTAATCGAAGAAATTTAAGTGAGTCAGGGGCAAAAATTACATTTATACGCTTAGATTATACTACTCACGCGTTACCAAATTCACCACAAAAGGTATCTGGGCTGCTAATTCTCCCGCCAACTAAATCTCCCAAAGGTGTGATTCTATTTTTTCATTCCACGATTAGTGGCAAACTCAATGTACCATCATTACATTTTGAGGATTATAAAGCACAGATGCTTGCGGCAATTTTTGCGGCTAATGGTTATATTGTAGTTTCACCTGATTGCATCGGTTTAGGGCGCAATTTTGCTATTCCTCACCCATATATTCTTTATCCACGCTACAACGTTTTAGATGGTAGAGATATGCTTGTAGCTGCACATGAGTATTTGAAAATTAAGAAATTACTTTTGCCATTGGATAAGCAAGAAGCTCTTCCTTTATTGGTTAGTGGTTATTCAGAAGGCGCTTCATATGCACTATGGTTTAGTCGCATGTATCAATCCGAGCCTGATTTCGCAAAACCAGTTACTCAGTTGGGTTTAAGACTACATAAAACTGTTCCTATTGATGGTGCTTATAATTTAAGTGGTGTAATGTTTCCGTTTTTACTTACTAATCAAGTAAACGATAATAATAATTTATTTCAAATTCAAAGTTCATTTTGGGGGTCGCTACTCAAGCCATCTTTATTAACTAATGTTAGTTTGGCGTTTGCTTATTATAATCAACGCTCAATAAACAGTCTACTTAATCCAGATTTTTTTCATGATACATGTACGATCCTACCAGATAAATGGTGTCACGCAGATAAGATTTCTTCAGCGAATATTAATGATTTATTATTTACACCGAGCAAAACCATGACTTTGGTATTGAAATTGTTTTGGGCGGCTATTTTGAAAAGCTCAAGTGGTGTGATTTATTCACCGTTATTTAACAGTGTCGCACCATTGATGCGTGATGGAGCGGCCAGGGATCCAGAGCTTCTTGCTCAAGCTAGCAATGCGGATATATTAAATTGGCAAAGTCATAATCCAATCACATTGATTTCTTTGGCACATGATTCTTTAGTACCAGAGCAAAATAGCGCGGATGCTTATAATGCCATGATTCGTGCTAAGTCAACTAATCTAAAATACATTAAATTTACTAACTCACAATTACATGCGCGGGCATTATTTGGCGCTGAGGTAGTTGATCATGTCAGTTTTGAGCTTTATGCTTTACTAATTGCACTTAATGAGTTTGAGGATAGCCAACCTTGAATAGCGCTAAATATGGTAAAATTTGCGGGTTATTAATGATCGGAGATTATAAAGATGTTAAGTAATAAATATTTATTAAGTTTAATTTTATCGTGTGGTTTTGTTTCTGCTTTTGCAGCACAACCTGTTGCATCAGCTTCTGTAGCTGCGACTACCTCAATACCCAAGCCACCAAAAATTGAGTCGGTGCCAATTTTGGTTGAGCAACTAGATCTGCGCCAATCTATGCCCAATGCATTAGTATTTAATCTTGGTGAGAGTAAAATTAATCCACAGTTCGTACCTATCTTAAGTTGGAATGCTACCTATTTGAAAGCTTTTCCGAATGCCAAGATCGAAGTTAGTGGTAATGCAGATGATTATAGTAGTGCTGCAAAGAACGATGCCTTATCGTTACAACGTGCTAATAACGTAAGAAGTGCTCTTTTGGACTTGGGTGTTCCTGACCAACAAATTGAAGTTTATGCTCTCGGTGATAGACGAGAAGTCTTTAAAAAGGATTCAGATGGGCATCAGCCACGTAATCAACGTGTCGATATTTTTTATCAACGATATGCACCTAAAGGTTATCATGTAGAAAAAGTTCCGGTGGTAATTACCGATACGTACGAGCAAGCAGTAATTCCTGAGCCTGTGCAGTAGATCTAGCAAATGGGTTGGAACCATCGCAAGAAAACAATAGTTACGTTTTTAGCATTAGCAATATCTTCTACAATCTCTTTTGTATCGGTACCAATTTTGGTTTCTTATTTTGGTACCGAGCAGTATGGGCTATTTTCTTTAGTTGGCGATACTTTAGCTTATTTGGCGTTGGCAAATTTAGGAGTACCAAACGCAGTTGTTACTGCATTTGCTAATATTCATAGTAGTGATGCGCGTAAACAACTGGTGAAAAATGGCTTGATCATTTCTATCATGGTTGCGCTGATATTGTGCTTATTTCTTTTTCTGGTAATCATAAAGCCAGAGCTTATCTTTATAATATTAGGAAAGATTCCTGAAAGTATTGCGCAGTTAGTAACGAATTTTTTTATTGTCAGCATATTTTTCTTTATTATACAATTTCCTTTGAGTATGTACAGTCAGCTATTGGTTTATACTGGACATATTCATATTGTTAAAATTATCAATATAGTAACTTCAATTTTTATATTACCCGTATTGTTCATCGTTATATTTTTCAAACTGTCTGTAGTAAGCTTTGTTTTTATCAATGGATTAGTAGGATTTATCAGTGCATTATTCCTAACGTTTATATTTTACCGAATATTATTGAAAGATGGCTGTGATATTAATTACTCTTCTTCAGAACAAGAGCAGATAACAATAAAAAAAATATTGAGTAAGAGTTACTTTTATTTTATAAATGCAATAGCCGGTCTCCTAATTATGAATACTGATAATTTAGTAATTAGTCATAATTTAGGATTGGCTGAAGTTGCACAGTATGCGGTAGCCAATAAAATAGTTTTATTGATAATTTCAATGATGGTGCAGTATATAACCATATTTGTTGCGGATTTTCCAAAGTATAAAGAAAGCCCTCAAAAGGTAATTTCTGTTGTTAAACAATTATCCTATAAGTTTTGCATTGCTTCTTCAATTATTGCAATTGCTATTTCTATATTTTTAGTGCCAATTATTAAGATTTGGACGCACAATAATATCGTCATTTCTTCTGATCTGGCATTGTGTTTTAGTTTTTATATTTTGTGTGTGGGAGTATCTCAGGTTCCATATTATTTTTTATATTCTTTAGATATGGTTAGATATTTTTATAAGTTTGCTATACTTGAGGGTATTATAAATCTGGTGTTATCTCTGGTTCTAGTTAAATTTTATGGTATAGTCGGTGTAATATTTGCAACGTTTATTGCACATTTTTGTTGTAGTACTATCATAGTAAATTATTTATGTGTAAAGAGTTTCTCTGAAGTCTTTACAAGAAAACACATGATTAAATTGGTTACTATCTTTTTATCTTCTTCTACTTTATTAATTATCATATTTTGTTTAATGAAATGAAAAACTATATGAAAAATATTGTTTCTTTCCAATATTGGAGTTTAAGTTATGAGAATCTCGATTTGAAAATTGCGTTACCAGAAGATGGCGTAAGGCGTTTTATTGAAGATCATTTAACTCCTCAGCGGAGTGATCTTTCTTGTTTTGAGTTTGGCATCTATCCGGGGCGATATGCGGCAGTGTTCGGTAATCTTGGCTATGAATTGAATGGTGTAGATCAGATACCTTATACTCAAAACCGATTGCCGCAATGGTTTTCTGAGTGTGCATATACATATAATTATTTGGGGTGTGAGAGTATTGAAAATCTGAATCTTGACCGTAGATTTGACCTTGTTTACTCTATAGGATTTATTGAACATTTTAAAGACTATAAAAATATAATTGATAAGCATCTTGATTTACTTAGCGATGATGGGGTTCTGTTCATATCCACGCCTAATTTTAGAGGCGTTATTCAATTTTTATTACACTTATTAATTGACAAAAAAAATTTAGATCGCCATGTAATAGAATCCATGAATCCCAAAATATGGAAAGAGCAGTTGATTGAACGGGGATTAAATGTTATATCTTATGGATATTTTCATGGGTTTGATTTTTGGGTGGACAATCAGAGCCGAAATATTTTTCAGAGAGTATTGAAAAAGTGTATTTTTAAAATATTGCCAATTTTGAAACATGTCTTTAAAAATAATTCTGCTCATTATTCTCCATATTGTTATATATTGGCAAAGAAAAATTAATCAGATGAAAATTGCAGTTTTATATATATGTACAGGTAAATATGATATTTTCTGGTCAGATTTTTATTGTTCGACAGAAAAATATTTTTGTGTTACTGAGGAAAAACATTATTTTGTTTTTACTGATTCAGAGTCTATTGCATCTAGTGAAAATGTTTCAGTAATCTATCAAGACAACCTTGGCTGGCCATTTAATACATTATACCGCTATAAAATGTTTTTAAGGATTAAAGAGCAATTAGTTCAATTTGATAAAATTGTTTTTTTCAACGGAAATTGTATTATCATTGATCAAATAGATTTTGAAGTTTTTTTTGGATGTAGTGCTAAATTAGTAGCTTGTCAGCATCCTGGGTTCTTCGATAAAAATCATGATGAATATACTTACGAAAAAAGAGAAATTTCTACTGCATTTATAAGAAATGCATGGAAGTATTTCGCCGGAGGAATAAACGGTGGGACTAGTCGCTTATTTCTTGACGTCTGTCAGGAACTTTCTGAAAATATTGATAATGATTTGAACAGAGGTATTGTTGCTATTTGGCATGATGAGAGCCACTGGAATGCATACTTAAACAATAATTATGAAGCATTGAAAGATAGATTACATATATTATCACCAGCATATCTCTACCCAGACGGATGGGATTTACCATTTGAGAAGAAAATTATTTTACGTGATAAAACTCGGCATGGCGGACACGATATTTTGCGTGGTGTTGCTCAAAATAATTCTTGTAATGGAATAAAAAAAGTGTTGAAGAAATTTATATGCAGATAGTATGGTGCTCTGGTGGGTTGGGAAACCAGATGTTTCAATATGCGTTTTATCGCAGCCTACAATTAGGCGGTAAAAATGTAGCCTTAGATATTTCTGGGTTTGATGGCTATGAACTACACAATGGCTTTGAACTGGATAAAGTATTTTCCATAAAAATTAATCTGGCCGACAAAGTGTTAGTGAATGATATCAAGCAGAAAATATCTCAAGTGAATTTGTTAAAGAGAATTTGGTGGAAAATCTTTGTAAACTCTCGTCTAGGAATTGAGCAAAAGGATTTTGGTTACAGTTCAAAATTTAATAATTTGCAAGGTTTAAAATATCTGAAAGGCTATTGGCAGAGTGAGAAATATTTTGATAAATTTGCAGCTATTATTCGTGATGATTTCACTTTCTCTGTTTTAAATGAGATCAATCAACCGATTGCAGAATATATATTAAAAGCCAATTCTATTTCAATTCATGTTAGAATGGGAGATTATGTAAATCACCCATTGCATGGGGGAGTTTGTACTATTGACTATTATCAAAGAGCGATTGATTTTATTAAATCAGAAGTAGAATATCCTATGTTTTTTGTATTTTCCAACGATGTTGAATGGTGTAAAAAAAATTTGCAACTAGAGAATACTATTTACGTAACTGGCAATGATGGCGAAAATAGCTATCGAGATATGCAGTTAATGAGTATGTGTAAACATAATATTATTGCCAATAGTTCGTTTAGTTGGTGGGGGGCTTGGTTAAATAATAATTCTGATAAAATAGTTATAGCACCAGAAAAATGGTTTAATGATGAAAATATCAATACCTGTGATTTACTACCAGAAAATTGGATGAAAATATGACTACTCCAATGATTTCCGTAGTCATGCCAGTTTATAATGCAGAAAAATATGTTACTGAGGCTATAGAGAGTATATTAAATCAGAGTTACAGTGATTTTGAGTTTATTATTATTGATGATTGTTCTACTGATAATAGCTATGACATTTTACAGAGTTATGTATCTAAAGATAATCGTATTCGATTATTTAAAAATGATATGAATAATAAGCTGCCCAAAACTTTAAATTTTGGTATTTCACAGGCAAAAGGTAAATATATAGCTCGCATGGATGCTGATGATATTTCATTACCAGAGCGTTTTGCTAAGCAAATTGAATTTATGGAATCTCACCCCGAAGTTGGCGTTTGTGGAACTTGGATTGACGTTTTCTCGGAAGAAAGCAGTCAGACTACGTGCATCAAATATCCAGCTGAGCATAAGTTGATTTCAGTAAGACTATTATTTGATGAAAATTGTATAGCTCATCCCTCTACATTTCTTAGGAGAGAGATATTCTTTGATTTTCAACTTTATTATAATTTATCTTTGCAAGGACATGCTGAGGACTACGAACTATGGGTGAGGTTATTAGAACAGGGTATTTTATTTTATAATTTACCTGAGGTTTTACTAATGTATCGTAAGTCTGATGTTCAAACAATGGTGGTATTTAAACAACAAATTGATTTTAGTGTGCAATCAATTATTAAAAATAACTTTGAGCGTTATTTTATTAAATATATAGAGTTATCTTTAATCAATACATACCTTAAATTACGATTTACGCCCAAGAAAGAATTAAGTTTTTTTCAACATTTATATTATCAGTATTTGATATTTAGAATTAAGCAGGTAAATTTGAAATTCAATTTATTTGATAAAAAGATATTTGATGATATTCTGGATAAAGAGTCAGTTGGTAAATTATCTCGTCGTTATTTAGAGAACAAATATGCTGCAAAATTTAAATAGCATTAAATATTTTTTTAAAGCTATATGGTTCATATTTTTTTCATATTTTGCAATGTGCTTTCCAGCATATCGTAAATTTAAGAGAGCATTACAATTAAGATTATTCACAAAGCCGATAGCATTGTTTTTTTTTGGTCGTTTTGGGCAAGGTGGTGCTGAAAATTATATTAATTCGATTATTGATGTTCTTAGTCCTAGATATGAATGTTTGATTGTTGCAGAGTCTAAATCGACCAGCCGTGTTACCGGTGGATTTGAATTATTATCACTAGAAGAATTTTCGAATGTTAAAGTAGTACAGTGCTTATTAGTGCAGCACTTATTAAATAAGATCAAGCCTGAGATTTGTGCGAACGTTACTTCTGCAAGTTTTTTTAGGGCATATATTGCAAATCGTTATAATGTATTAGCTCATACTAACAAGAGGTTTTTTTTCTTCTTTTCCAAGCATTTATTTTTAGGTTTGGATTTAAATGTAGTAAAGCATATTTATCAAGATGCTACGTTGGTTATTTCAGATAATCAACGTTGTTTAAAAGAAATACAAGAGGCATATGGAAAAATTGTAAGAACAGAGAAAAATATTTGTCTATATAATAAAGTTAAGTTTGATTATAGTGAGGAATTATTTAACTTAAATATGAATATAGTACTTCAAAATATTCAATATGGCGAGAGCATCAGATTGCTGTGGGCTAGTCGTTTAGATAATGATAAGAATTTACAGTTACTTTTGGATTTTTCGGTTTCATATCCTGAAATTTATATAGATATCTATGGTGAAAGTTTATTTAATAATGCAGAATTATTGATAATACAGTTGTTTGAATTACCTAATATCTGCTATTGTGGTAGGTTTAATAATATTCAGCAAATTCTAAGTTCAGAGTTTAAATATTTTGCATTTATGTTTACTAGTTATTGGGAAGGACTTCCTAATATATTATTAGAAGTTGGGTTGCTTGGGTTGCCCATAATAGCTCCTGATGTCGGAGGAGTAAATGAATTAATTAATGATGATACTGGTTATTTAGTTGAGAATAATATAAATGGGTATCATTGTGGCTTAGAGAGTTTAATTAACAATATTCAGATTACTCGTTCTAGAGTATTGACACTGAGAAACTTAATTTTGTATAGGCACTCTACTGAATTATATCAAAAAAATGTAAACCATTTTTTTTGTCATTAATAAAGGTTTTCCAAGATAAAGATGATGTGCTAGAATAACATTTTATATATTAAAAATATTTAGATAAGTTAATGAAATAGAAGAAGTTGATATGAGACCACTGGTTAGTGTAGTTATTCCTTGCTACGGTAAGGCAAAATATTTGAAAAAATGCATAGATTCTGTATTGACACAATCATATTTAAACCTTGAAGTTATTATTTCAAATGATGGCGATAATTCTCTTGAACTAGAGCAGGTTTTGAGTGAAATTGAATCAACTGATTCAATCTTTCCTGTTAAAATATTGCGGATTACAGAAAACTATGGCGTTTCCCATAGTCGCAATTTATGCATTAAGAATTCAAATGGGGTTTATGTTTTTCCGTTAGATGGCGATGATTTTATTCACCAAGATTGTATCTATGAACTGGTAAATGTTATTCATAACAATGAACAAGTTGGTGTAGTATTTTCTCTGACTGCTTTTATCTCTCAAGATGGCAAATGCATTCCGCGATACGACTGTTGTTATCCTGCAGGTTATGAAATACTTCAGGCAAATCATGTTCCTAGTGCGCATCTTTATCGTAAATCTGACTGGGTGGCGATAAACGGTTATCGCGAGTCTCTCAAGTTTGGCTGTGAGGATTGGGATTTTAATATTCGTATGGTAAGCTTAGGTAAGCAAACAGTTAGAGTTAATAAATTTTATCTTTTTTATCGACAGGTTATGCAAAGTCGTAACGCAAAAGTTTTAGCGGACGAATCACGAAGAACTAAAATTGAAATTGAAATTTTATTTACAAATATTGATACGATTACCACGCATTCAAATATTTATAGGAAACAGTTTAGTTTAAAATTTAAATTGTTTCAAAAAATAAAGGATATTATTGTTATTAGATATTATTTCTGGGGACAGTATTTTGCGATTAAACGCACAAAAAATAAATTTTTATAAATCATACCGATGAATATATCTGTATTAATTAATACCTATAACGAAGAGCATAATATCCGGAATTGTCTGGAGTCTGTATCTTGGGCAGATGAAATAATTATTGTTGACATGTATAGTACAGATAACACTGTTGCAATTGCTCAAGAATACCCCAATGTCAAAGTTTTTTACTTTGAAAACTGTGGTTACGCTGATCCAGCAAGGGAGTTTGCATTTAAACAAGCATCTTCTGAGTGGGTTTTGGTTTTGGATGCGGATGAAATGATACCCCAAAATTTATCTAGCGAAATTATAGCAATAATAAATGATAATAAATTTGATGCTATCTCAATACCAAGAAAAAATTATATGTTTGGTGAAGAAATTTATTGTGGTGATTGGGGTACTGAGTCAGTTTTACGCGTGATGAGAACTGGAGCCATCCTTGGATTTAATTCGGCAATACATAGTCAATTTTATCTGCTCAAACCTGAGGCTAAAGTTACGTATCTATCACGGGAGTTTTTTTGTATTATTCATTTTAATTATACTAATTTAGAACATTTTCTAGATAAATCTAATCGCTATACTACTATTGATGCGGAGAATGCATTTAATAAACTCAAAAAACCGTTAAGTGCATTTAAATTAATTGTAGCTGCATTTATTTTTATTCCCAAATTCATGATAAAAAATAAAGGTTATAAAAATAAGTTTGTTGGGCTGACTCTTGCTGTATTAATGTTGAACTATCATTTTAGTCGTTATTTAAAATATAAACTTATGCAAAAACATAATACAGTTGATACTAGCGCGGCAATTAAGCAGCAATATAATGAGATCGCCAACCGGATTATAAAAGAATATCAATGAATAGCTTAGGTGTTATTACAGTAACTTACAATAGTGGGGCGGTTATAGATGAATTTTTACTCTCATTATTTGCGCAAGTAGATGTAAATTGGCATTTATATGTGGTGGATAGCTCTTCCCAGGATAATACTTGTAATAAGATCACCGCCTATAATTCTGAAAAGATCACACTTATTCAACAAAATGAGAATGTTGGATTTGCCAAAGGAAATAATATTGGGATATCTAGAGCAATTTTCGATGGATGTAATGAGTTGTTGTTAATAAATAATGATACAGCATTTGATAAAGGATTTTTGACTAAATTATTAAAGAATAGGGATTGCAATCCAGATCTAATACTCACACCTAAAATCTATTACCCTAATAAGACAACTTTATGGTGTGCTGGGGGTGGTTTTAAGCCAAATCGAGCTTACGCAGCATATCATATTGGTGAGAATGAGACTGATAACGGTCAATACGATAGTAACTATTTTTGTAGCTTTGTGCCGATGTGTTGTGTAATGATTCCTGTATCTGCATGGCTTAAAGTTGGCCAGTTAGATGAAAAATACTTTATTTATAGTGAGGACGCGGATTGGTTCTATCGTGCTAAACAACTTGGAATAAAGTTACGATATTGTTTTGAACCATCACTTGTCCATAAAGTTAGTAGCCTTACTGGAGGTGCAAAATCAAAAACTGGGGCATGGTATGGTTCACGGAATCGAATCTATTTTTTACGCAAACATTTCTCTGGCTGGCTTCGTTATAAATTTCTGAGTGTTTATTGTGGTGGTATGTTGATTAAGTTAATTCTTCGTCAGTATTCATTTAAGGAATTTGGCTGGCGGGTCAGTGGCGCGATACAAGGATTTAAATTATGAAGATATTGCTGATCAAGCGTGGAGCAATTGGTGATTTACTAATGGCAACACCACTCATTCGCCAACTTAAACAAAGATTGAATTGTAATTTAGACATTATAGTTGGTAAATCCGCAAGTATTGCATTGATAAATAATCCTTACTTGGATAAGATGATTATACTTTCTGATCAGAACTTTACTTTAAAAAGAGTCGTAAATTTTTCACGAGCCTTATTAAAACTACGTGGAAAGTATGATTATGTTTTTGTATTAGATAAACATTGGTATTTTAACTGCATGGCAAATCTTCTTGGGGCGCCAGTTATTGGTTACGCTCGCGATATGATCTCTAATCTTGTTTTGCATAAATCAGTTGCTTATAATGATATTAATCGTTACCAAGGAATGTATTATTTAGATTTACTTAGTGCTAGTCAGCTGACAGGTGCTAATTATAGCGATTTGAAATTGGATTTAACAGTTATGACAGCTGATAAACTGCTAGTAGAGGAGTTTATTTTTCAGAATAAATTGACTAACTATGTAGTGATAGTTAATAGTGGTGGTAACAATGCTTATGAACATGATGGAATAAGAATGCTGCCACTGGCAACAATAACTGAGTTAGTTGGACTGCTACTTGATAAAGGTCATGAAGTTGTCTTACTTGGCTCTGGGGTTGATATTAATCATTATCAGAAGATATGTGCATCATTTCCAAATAGTTCACGATTATTTAATTTAGCAGGTAAGCTTCAGTTGGCGGCGAGTAGTTATTTAATATTTCGTTCGCAACATTTTTATACCACTGATTGTGGCGCAATGCATCTTGGTGTTGCCGCTAATGCGTTGAACAATATGACTGCTTTTTTTGGTCCAACAAATCCAGCTCACTTTTTACCTGAAGCTTGGCTAAGCAAAGTTGCAGTTTGGTATGATGAAAATATTTATTCACCCGCGTATTCACTCAAAGGATCCAGGCAGAACCCGGCTCCTGAATATTTTACGCATATTAAACCACGTCAACATCTACATTAAGTTCACGATAAGTAAGTTTGCTATTTGTGATATAATAGGATGGTTTTTATAGTCAATAAAATTTATTGTATAACTGTGCTTGGGTGCACAATTTTTTTTGTGGTATCATGAATAAAAATTTCTATAAAATGCTTGGATTGGTAATATCTGCAACAGTTATTGCGATAATATTTAAACATTATGACTTATCATTATACCTCAGTATTGATGGATTCAATCATTACCATCAGCAAATTTTAGATTTTGAACAAGCTCATCTAGCAGAATTCACGATCATTTATATCGTTAGTTATATTGTATTAATTGCTTGTTGTATCCCTGGGACGATTTTATTTGATTTGCTGGCTGGATTTATTTATGGTCCAATTATCGGGTTTTTATTGGTTATATTTTGTTATTTAACTGGTGCAATTGTTAATTTTTTACTAGTGCGTTATTTGTTACATGATTTATTACATAAGCGCTTCAGTCACTTGCATCATTTAATTATGAGTGGTAGTGATGGAATAAAAACTGCTGCGTATAATTTAATAGCGTTACGTTTTATCCCTGTGATCCCTTTCTGGATTTTAAATATTTTAGCCGCAGTTTTAGGTATTCCACTTTCAGTTTTTGCGCTGACTACATTTATTGGTATTATACCTAGTTCGCTTATTTGGGTGCTTATTGGTGGTGGTGTGCGTAGTCATATGGCAGAACATCAGGTACTAACTATGGCAATTTTTGCAGATCCCAAATTTTGGGTTCCGTTGCTTGTGCTAACTTTAATGGTTCTAATACCTAATTTGATCAAGATGTATCGCAATAAGAAATAAAATAATCATTTATCTATGTATTCGAGTTTAATTTGAGTAAAACTAATCTTCAGCGTTTTGCCTTAATTTTGGCTGACCTATTAAGTATGAGTATAGCTTTTTTAATGGCTATTACTACTACACGCATCTATCATCTTGACTTATTTGCCAGTCCGTGGAGTAATTTTTTTCATTTCGGAACATCAAAAGTACTCGGTTTGACAATAATAATTCTTTTTTGGTATCAAGAGCAATATATCAAACGGCGTCCTTTTTGGGAAGATTTATTACAAATTTATCGTACCATAAGCTTTTTACTATTGATTAACCTTGGACTATCATTTGTTCTAGCTAAGGGATCGCTTAAAATTCTAATTGTAAGTTTTTGGTTGAGTTTTGCCATTGTTTTACCATTGACGAGGATTATTATCAAGCTCTTATTGCACCGTATGCAATTATGGCAACGTGAAGTATATATTTTGGGAGTTGGTGAGTCTGCAAGTAATGCGTTTCAATTGTTAATTCAAAATAAAATGATGGGGTATCGCTTGAATGCATTTGTCCGTATTAGCGCGCAAGACAAAAATACACCAAGTTTAACTTTAGCTAGTTATCCTATTATCAGTCAGCAAGAGCTTATTGAACGGTTGAAAAAAAATCATGAATGTGAAATAATTGTTGCATTGACCCAAAGTGAATTAAATCAACAGATTGGACTGATTAACTTTTTACAGCATAATGCTTTGGCCGTATTGGTTCTACCTGAGATTACTGGTTTAGCCCTTTATGGTGCTCAAATTGAGCATTTTTTTGGTAATGATCAACTGGTTTTACGCTTGAACAATAATCTAGCGCGTAATGTTAATGCTTGGATTAAACGTGCGTTTGATTTGATTTGCGTAATTTTAGGTTTAATTGTTTTATCACCTGTATTTGTGGTAATTGGTGTAATAATTAAGTTTACCACCGGAAATAAAGTATTTTTCAAGCATCAGCGTATTGGGCGTAATGGTAAGCCATTTTATTGCATTAAGTTTCAGACTATGTACCCTAACAGTGCAGAGTTGCTGGCTCGCATTCTAGCTACAGATGAGCAGGCGCGAGAAGAGTGGGAACGCGATTTCAAGCTTAAGAATGACCCAAGAGTAACGAGTATTGGTAAATTCTTACGTAAAACTAGCTTAGATGAATTACCTCAGCTTTTTAATGTTTTGTTTGGAGAGATGAGTTTAGTTGGACCACGCCCGATTGTTTCGCAAGAAATTGAGCGTTATGCAGACGGATTTTATTATTATCAGTTAGTCACACCTGGCATTACAGGTCTATGGCAAGTTAGTGGACGTAACGATGTTGATTATAGCAATCGCGTACGCCTAGATGAGTGGTACGTTAAAAACTGGTCGTTGTGGTACGATATTGTTATTTTAGCCAAGACTTTTGGCGTTGTGTTCAAACGTAGCGGCGCTTATTAATACTTGCTTATTTATGATTATTCCAATGGCTTATCTTCCATCACACTAAATAAACGAATTTGTAACCATGATTGTAAGCGAATAAATGGATTTCTACAGAGATACGCAATCCCTAACATTGCAACTATAATTGGAATCAAATACGTATCTTGTGGTAAAACATGATGACTCACTGAAAAAATCAGGCTCATTATTCCGATAATTGCCGCAACAGGTAATGTTTCAAAAATTACTCTTCTTCCTTGATATGTATATTTTCCTAGCCAACTTTCATGGATTAAAATCTCAGAAAAAATCATACCTAGCGCTTTAAGTTTTCTATATGCGGCAATGAGAAACGGTAGTGATAGTAAAATAGCACAACTAGTTATAACGCTTTTGTGTATCTGTACATCAAGAATTATGCCTATTCGTGCAAGTAGTCCTTTATTTAGATGATCTGCCAAATAAGCTCCAGCCATAAAGACTGCCATAACCAAAGCACAGTTGACAATCACTTGGGCAACAATTTTAGCAATCATTTTGACAATCATAGCACTATCACCACGTGGATGCAAGTCACCTAGCCAACGAGTGTAATAGTGTGATAAGCCAATCATTTTTCGTGGTGCTTTTGCGCGTATAAACGAGGCAAGTGGATCAGCTAGATTAATTAGATACGGCGTAGTTAACGTAGTAATTGCCGAGACTGCAATTGCGATAGGGTAGAGGAAATCACTGGTAACTTTTAGACTCGCACCTAAAGCAGCAATAATAAATGAGAACTCACCAATTTGTGCTAGTCCCATACCAACTTTAAATGATGTTCCAGCTTTTTCACCAGAAACAAAGGCTCCGATGGTATTACCAACTATCTTACCTACAATCAAAGTAATGGAGATGATGATAATTACTGAGAAGTTTGAGATTAAAATAGATGGGTTAAACATCATGCCGATAGTTACGAAGAATATTGCACAAAACATGTCTCGTAATGGTTCAATTAATTTCTCTATCAAGTGTAGTGGGCGGGCTTCGGCAATAATTGCACCAATAATAAACGCACCTAATGCAATGCTATAGTTAAGCGCTAGTACCATCAAACAAAAGCCAAAGCATAAGCCAAGGACAGAGATTAACATTGTTTCATGGCTGTTAAATTTAGCTACGTATTCAAGCAGTTTTGGAATCGTGAGCAAACCAATGGTTAAGGTTACAATGATGAATAAAGAGAGTTGTCCGACAGTATCAAAAATATCATCACTTTGAATTGAACCTGTGGTTGCAATCCCCGAGAGTAGAGCAATGATCGCAATTGCTAAAATATCTTCTACTATCAAGATTCCGAAGATAAGCTGAGCAAATTTATGCTGTTTGAGTCCCAATTCACCCAAAGCCTTGACAATAATAGTAGTTGATGAAATTGCCATCATTGCACCTAAGAAGATGCAATTCATTTGTGACCAGCCGAAATAATGTCCCAAATTATAGCCAATTGCAATCATTAGACTGGTTTCACAAATTGCGGTTATAAATGCAATCGCACCTACCTTCGCAATCTTTTTTAAACTAAACTCCATACCCAGCGAGAACATCAAAAACACTACGCCCAATTCTGCCAGAATTGAGATAGTTTGTTTGTCATGAATTAAGACAAATGGGGCAGTATACGGACCAATAATAATACCAGCTGCTAGGTAGCCCAAGACAACAGGTTGTTTAAAACGGTGAAAAATTAATGTGACAATACCCGCAACCAACATAATGGTTGCCATATCATGAATAAATATATCACCGTGCATTAATTAAATCCTTTTTAGTTTAGCAAATGCCGCTGCCATGCTGCTGTTATCACTTGTTTGTGCTCGATTGGAGTCTTGGCGTGGCTGCTGATTATTATAGCCATTATTTTGAGCTGGAGCTTTACGTTGCGTCACAGGGATATTTAGCTTATTTAAACCTTTCATCGTTAATGCAATTCGTTTACGTTTAACATCAACTTCTTCAACCCGCACTTTAACAATTTGCCCAACTTTTAAAACATCATTGGGATTGGCAACATATTGATCGGCAATTGCAGAAATGTGCACTAAGCCATCTTGATGAACACCAATATCAACGAAAGCACCAAAATTAGCTACATTGGTGATAACACCTTCAAGTTCCATGCCAATTTGCAAATCACCAATCTCATTAACACCGTCTTTGAACTGAGCTGTTTTAAACTCACCACGCGGATCTCGTCCTGGTTTATCTAATTCTTTGAGGATATCGGTAATCGTTGGTAATCCGTATTTATCGCTTACAAAATCAGTTGGTTTGATAGTATTAAGTAGCTGAGTATTTCCAATCATTTCAGTTAATGGCACACCTAATTTTTGAGAAATAGTTTCGACCAATGGATAACTCTCGGGATGTACTGCCGACTTATCTAATGGGTTGTCACCATCGTTAATCCGTAAGAATCCAGCGCATTGTTCAAAAGTTTTATCACCTAGGCGACTAACTTTGGTTAATTGCTTACGGCTAGTAAATTTACCATTATTATCACGATAACTTACGATATTATTAGCAATAATTGAATTTAACCCAGCTACTTGTGCCAGTAACGGTGCTGATGCTGTATTTACATCCACACCAACTGCATTCACGCAGTCTTCCACCACGTTATTGAGGCTACTTGCCAAACGATTTTGGTTAACATCGTGTTGATATTGACCAACCCCGATTGATTTAGGATCTATTTTTACTAGTTCTGCCAGTGGATCTTGTAGACGGCGAGCTATCGAGACTGCACCACGTAAACTTACATCCATATCTGGAAACTCTTTAGCCGCAAACTCTGATGCTGAATAAACTGATGCTCCAGCTTCTGAAACAACTACAATCTGTACATTAATATTTTTAAACTCTTTACACAGGTCTTTAACTAACTGCTCAGTTTCGCGTGAAGCCGTTCCATTGCCGATACTGATTAATTCTGCTTTGTATTTATCACATAATTTGGCGATAGCTAGCATGGCATCTTCGCGGTTTTTAGTAAATGGATAGATTACTGCGGTATCCAAAACTTTGCCAGTATTGTCAATTACGGCAACTTTTACTCCGGTACGAATACCAGGATCAAGCCCAATCGTAGTTTTACTGCCAGCAGGAGCTTGTAAGAGCAAGTTATGTAAATTAGTCGCAAAGACTTTAATTGCTTCTTCATCGGCACGTTCGCGCATATTGGTAAGTAACTCATTTTCTAATGATGGGAAAATCTTAGCCTTCCATGCCAAGCGTACACAGTCACGTAACCAACTACCAGCCGCTTTATATTCATCAATAGCAAATTCATCATTAATTAATTGATCGTAAGCAGAAAATTCACCACGGGCTAGGGTATGCTGCTCAGGATATTCGATTGCCATACTCAAAAAGCCTTCGTTATTGCCGCGCAGAATTGCTAATGCCCGGTGTGACGGTATATTTTTAACTAATTCCTGATGTGCAAAGTAATCAGTGAATTTAATCCCATCCTCTTCCTTGCCTTCGACTACTTTGGCACAAATCAAAGCTTCATGGCTAAGCCTTGCACGAAGTTTAGCTAATAGAGTGGCATTTTCAGCGAATATATCTAAGACAATATAGCGTGCTCCATCGAGTGCATCTTGCGCAGTATTGATATTGGCATCAGGGTTAAGATAATCATTGGCTAAAACTAATGGATCGTGATCTTGATTCTCAAGTAATGCCAATGCTAGCGGTTCTAAGCCAGCTTCTTTGGCAATCTGTGCTTTGGTGCGACGTTTAGGTTTATATGGTAAGTACAGATCTTCCAGCGTGGTTTTGTTATCTGCAGCCAAAATCGCTTGTTCTAATTCTGGCGTAAGTTTGCCTTGTTCCTGAATTGATTTTAAGATTGTTTCGCGGCGCTCATCTAATTCACGTAAATAAACTAATTTTTCAGCTAATAAACGTAGTTGGGTATCATCTAATCCGCCCGTTGCTTCTTTACGATAACGGGCAATAAACGGAACGGTTGCACCTTCATCGAGAAGTGCAATAGTGCTGTTGACTTGATGCTCATTGATATTTAATAAATTAGCTAAACGAGTTGCGATACTTAATAACATAGTTGAATCCTAGAGTAATCTTTAATATATACTTTGAACACTCATAAGTTGAGCTTTTACGTATAGACTCTAAGTGATCGCGATTATAGCTAGGAGTGTTGATAAAAAAGGTGAGGCGGTGTATATATGATACATAACGAACCTTTTTTAGTAACACGACAACGCTAAAATTGTGAGCACGACGAGTATAGGGCTTAATTGTAAATTATTAGTGCAGTGCTGTGTGCACTAATTAGCTAAATCTGGAGGTTAATTCAGTTAAGCCAAGTGAGTCTAATAATTGCTTGAGTTTTTGTGTTGCCGTTGGATTATTTGAGCGCGTTTTTTTAGCTAGAATTAACTCGTTTTCATCGAGTGTTCCCAACCGACTAATTCAGTTACTGTAACGCTATATCCGTGAGCTTCAAGTTGCAAAGTCCGCAAAACATTCGTAATATGGCTACCAAACTCACGGCTATGTATTGGATGACGCCAGATTTCAGCTAAAATATTGCTATCTTTGATTTTGCTATGATTTTTCTTTAAGATTGCCGCAACTTCCGCCTGACAACAGGGAACTAATACCATGTATTTGGCATTTTTGTGTAAGCCAAATGAGATTGCATCATCGGTAGCAGTATTACAAGCATGAAGTGCAGTTACAACATCAATTTGCTCGGGAAGTGCTGGTGAGCTAATTGAATCAGTGACTGAGAGATTAAGGAATGACATATTATTAAAACCAAGTCGCGCGGCTAATTCTTGGGACTTGATTACCAGATCATCACGCGTTTCAATTCCATAAATTGTCGAATTATTGGTTAATTGTTTAAAAAATAGGTCGTATAAGATGAATCCCAGATAAGATTTTCCTGCGCCATGGTCGACTAGATTAAATGTTTCTTTGCTTTGTTGTAGTTCTTGTAGCAATGGTTCAATGAATTGGTAGAGATGATATACTTGTTTGAGTTTACGGCGGCTATCTTGGTTTAATTTGCCATCGCGAGTTAGGATGTGAAGTTCTTTGAGCAGCTCAATTGATTGACCTTCGCGAATTTCATGTTTCTGTTCGCTAGCGTTATTTCTGGCTATATTGGTTTTTTTAGTCATAGTGGATATTTCTCCGGTGTCCGTAAATGCAAAAAGCGATAATCCTTCGATCATCGCTTTTGTTTTTTTATTCTTTGTGCCTTGCATGCACTTGGCGGAGTGGACGAGACTCGAACTCGCGACCCCCTGCGTGACAGGCAGGTATTCTAACCAACTGAACTACCACTCCACGTGGTGGGCGCTACAGGATTCGAACCTATGACCCTCTGCTTGTAAGGCAGATGCTCTACCAACTGAGCTAAGCGCCCCTTGACGGGTTTATCACCCAAACTAGGGTAATTTCTCACAATAAAATAAATTGGCGGAGTGGACGAGACTCGAACTCGCGACCCCCTGCGTGACAGGCAGGTATTCTAACCAACTGAACTACCACTCCACGTGGTGGGCGCTACAGGATTCGAACCTATGACCCTCTGCTTGTAAGGCAGATGCTCTACCAACTGAGCTAAGCGCCCACTTATTACACAAGATATCTTGCGTTGTGAGAACCGTATTATGCCATCAAATAGTAACTAATTGCAAGTATTTTTCATGTATCCTACACCTGCAGTACTACTTGTTTGACTAATGTTTTGATATAGAATGGATATTATTTATAGGTTAATAAAGGATATGGGATTCAAGAAGAAAGAAATTGCTTAGAAGCGCTAAGTAGTTACAAATATTAATACAACTAAGATATAACAAAGCAGACCAAAGTCTGCTTTGTTATGAATAAAGCGAATCCTTTTTAGTCAGGTAAGGATAAATCTCCAAACGTAGCATTATAAACTGCACTGTTTCCAGCCGTAGCTGCCGGAGTACAAGTGAATGTTGAAGTAGGGTCATCAAATGGGTAGGTATAACATGTTGGACAAGCTGTTTTGAGCCAACCAATCGTTGGTAAAACATTGCTTACCCAATTTGGATTTGGAGTTACCATTGTAAATCCAGAATTTATCCGTGTCACATTATTTCCATTATAATTTGACCAGTCAACACCACCGCAGGCAAGTATTGAGTTACCCGCATTGCCAGCAGGAGCAGGATTCTGGTACGAGCTGAAGGTATTCATATTACATAACTGAAGATTTGTTACATAAATATTATTATTGCCTCTAGATGGCGTACTTGGGTAATCAGTTACTGGATTAGTCCAAGACTCATTTAAATTAAAGTATTGAGACGCACCGTTACTTTCAGTATTATTAAACCCAGCAATTGAATCAGCTGTTAACCACGCAATACGATGACCACAATACTGTTGATAAACAGAGTTTGTTCCCTGATTAATACCAGATGCAGAACTATATACTGAATTTAAATGATAGCCACATACAAGACCGCCAGTACAACTTTCAGCTGAACATTTTTGTGAACTTTCATTGCCATCAACCCAGCTATAATAAATTTGCGGATTAAGTGTACTACCATTAAATGGATAAACTGAGGTTGATTCTGGTTTCATCATCCAAGTTGCAGCTGGCAACCCTGTTGAAGAAGGCCATGCTCCTTGTACACTTGAACTTCCAGCAACACCACATGTATAAGCATTTGACGAAGATGCTGGATTAACCGCTTGGTTAGGTCCAAACTGTAAACCAAAATTAACACCATTAATAATTGAAACATCATAATAATCAGGATTGTTGTTTTTTTGGAAGGTTAGTTCTCCAAGAGTAACTATACCACCTGGTGAAGCTCCTGTACCAGGTGCACAAGCTAAGCCTGTTCCATTGCCACAACTACCCACTTCACATACACCACTTTCGTTACACTTAGTCCTGGCAAAAAAATTACCACTCCAGATTATTCCATTTGGATCACTACTTGAACCGGAAATATTGACAGTGACAGATCCACCATTAGACTCCATCAAATAACTGCCACCAGCAGGAACTAAAGCATCCCAAAAGCAGAACATTACCCCACCAGCATTTGCTCCACCAGGACGACAAGTTGAACCAACTGGACATGCTGCACGAGGATTATTTAATCCACACCAAGACACGGCACCTGGAGTTAGATCATGAGTGGTTGTTACTGACTGCCCATTCTGAGCTGAACTAGTATATGCATTTGCACCCCCTTGCGTAATGCCAATCCAGATAGGTTTAGTTTGCGAATTATTTGTAAATTTAAGAGTACGAATAGGTAGTTCCTGCGGATTAATAGTCAAGATAAGTGATTCTATAGTAGGAACATTTAATGATTTCGAAACAACCGTAGCTGTAATAGTAGTCGAACCAGAAGCGCTCATTGCTTCAACACCATAACCGCAGCTCATTAACGATTCAAATGGGCTATTAAGAGTACATGTTGGCGTAGTGGCAAACGTATTTTTGACTCCACTTTCATTATATGCATAGAATTGAATTGCTGATGGATTGCTAGAGGTTAGCGTCAAAGTGACCTGACCAGTTTGCTCACCCTTAATCCAGTTCACAAAAATAGGAGCATGCATGCCAAGCGGAACTATATTACCACTTTGTGTTGAAACTACAATCTTTCCTACATTAGGCGCAGCTGCACTTTCAAATACAGTAATAGGAACATATGGGTTTACAATTCCAGCCAAAATTGCTCCTGCGACTGTACCAGTAAACTGTATCGGTGCTGAAGGAGTACCAGATACACTCCAAATAGGATTAGTCTTAGTAGCGGTACATGTATTATTAACGCTGGTAATAGATGCACATGCCTGAGAAGCATTAGGACTAAGCGTAGCACCATTAGCACTCTCAATTGCAAAATTTAATGAAGCTGAATTACTTTCTACAATACCTGAACTACCAAAAATTCCGGCATTGATAGTTATCTGCTGAGTACTTACTGGATAGCTAGCATTTACGCCATTAATTGCCGACTCAGCCGAGTAATAATAACCATCAGAGCTCTCAACTTCAAATTGTCCATATACAGGAGAACTTTCAGTTGTCGTAGGAAGAGTTAAGCCTGAATAACCACTAGAGGAAACAATTAATGACGTGCTACCAAGTGAATTGCCATTAATTGTTACCATACAAGTTGAATTGATGTTAGATCCGCTTGAAAGAGCACAAGTTTTGGGAGAAACTGTAGCGATGTTTTGATTAGATAAGTCAATATTTACTTTTTGTCCAATAACTCCAGTACTACCCTTTAAAGAAATAAATACTTTTTGAATGCTGCCATTGGTTACTTGAATACTACGGATTTCTTGATTACCATCATAGCTTGCTGATAAATAACCATTTTGTGGAGCCGCGTTACTTCCAGCATTAACACTGCCACCACCACTACAGCCATCTAAAATAAAGTTGCTTGTTAACGCAGCAACTATTAAGATTTTACTGCTTTGCTTAAGTTTGAATTTCATTTTCCATCCTTCTTATATTAAAAAATTAAATTTAAAGTGTAGACGAATTATAGTTGCTCGAGTCTAGGCAATTAAAGTGGATTATTTTTAATCAATTTTAGCATTATTAATATAGAGGTTATTATTTCAATAATTGAACTCAAATTCACGTTTTTTAGAACAAAATAGTTTGCCATAAGCATCACATCTGTATTTGTGTAGCTCTTTTTCTAGTGGCAAAAAAGCTGTTTTATTTTTCTGCATATAAACCCTAAGTCTGGAAACATTAATTCAAATTATCTTTTTAAATTATATCACTTGGATGACTTTTTTACATGTTTAATTTGTTAAAAAAGTCAAATATGGTATTGATATAATGTTTTTTATCAATTAACTTTATATAGGCTTTTAGAGTGTTCTATTGTAGAGTATCACGTAACGTTATGTGCAAGTGGTAAATCAGTTTTAGTACTCAAAATTTGAACATTTATTTTAAAACAGGAAGGGTTGTTTGTTATTGCAACATTAAAAACATATAGTTGCAATTATTTAATTTAGTTATGCTAGAATTAGCTAAAGATAATATGAGGAGGTCATTATGAATAATAATTTGTGGAGCACAGCAGAGTTTAGTAAGTTGACAGGGTTTTCTATTCGTGCGCTACATTATTACGATGAAGAAGGCATTTTAACGCCGCACCATAAGAATGAAAATGGTTTTCGCTATTATTCTCAAGAAGACTTTTTGCTTGCACAGAAAATTATAACGCTTAAATATGTCGGATTTAATCTGAAGCAAATAAAAAAAATTCTGGCTAGTCTTAATTTTGATTTACTAGGTTCTTTGAACCTTCAAGCCAACGCCTTGCGCGAAAGCATTGCTCAAATGAATAAAGGCTTGATTGTTGTCGAGGAAAGTATTAAACATTATACAATTAATGGTGAGATTGACTGGCAAAGGTTGAGTAGAGTTCTTAAAACATTCAAAATTTCGCATAGTGATTTTGGGAAAGAGTGGGCGGAACGCAATTTCTCTATCGAAGAACGCAAATTTTTTGGTGGAAAAGGATTTCAGAGAATTAAGATCAATTATGAACAGCTATGGGCTGATATTTTTAGTGAAGCTAAGCGCTTTATGCTTGAAGGGAAAGATCCGTTGTCTGATGAAGTTCAGGTGTTGGCACAAAAGGGGATTGATTTGTGGACAGAGCTATCTAAAAAACAGTATCCAAATAATCCCGAGTTGGCAAATAGGATGTGGGAACTAATGAAAGCTGGAGACATACCCGCGGACTTAATTGCTGGTTATGACCATCAAGTGATATTGTATTTTAACGAAGCTATGGAATATCGGGAATCTTTGATTTTTAAATGATAATGGCGGAGTGGACGAGACTCGAACTCGCGACCCCCTGCGTGACAGGCAGGTATTCTAACCAACTGAACTACCACTCCACGTGGTGGGCGCTACAGGATTCGAACCTATGACCCTCTGCTTGTAAGGCAGATGCTCTACCAACTGAGCTAAGCGCCCGCTTTTTAGCGTGTTTTTTACGCTGCGAGATAGGTATTATGCCAGTGTTGCTAATCTTTTGCAAGTGTTTTTTGTATAATGTTGTTAGTGCTATTGGTGATTTACGCTTAATTTCCTGATATGTAATTGATAATTTTTTGAGCAAATCAAGCAAATTTTATAATTGTGTTGCATGTTTCTGCAAATATTAGTTAAAATCCGCCTGTAAAACAATTTAAAGAAAGTAATTATCGTGAATCTACGCCCATCTAATCGTCAAGCCAATCAACTTCGCGAAATCAAATTTACCCGTAATTATACTTGTCATGCCGAGGGCTCGGTACTGGTTGAGTTTGGTAACACCAAAGTAATTTGTACTGCAAGTGTTGAAGAATCTGTTCCAGCTTTTTTAAAAGGTAAAGGTGAAGGGTGGGTTACTGCGGAGTACTCGATGCTTCCACGTGCGACACACACACGAAATAAACGCGATAGTACACAAGGTAAGCCTAATGCTCGAGCTCAGGAAATTCAGCGCTTAATTGGTCGTAGTTTGCGTGGTATTGTGGATTTAAAAGCTTTGGGTGAGCGGCAAATATTAATTGATTGTGATGTGATTCAAGCTGATGGTGGTACTAGAACTGCTAGTATTACTGGAGCGTATGTTGCTCTACGTGATGCGATTAATGGTTTAATAACAAGTGGAAAGTTAACAGGTAGTCCACTAATTGAGGCAGTTGCCGCAATTTCGGTTGGGATTTATCAGGGCGCTGCGGTGCTAGATTTGGATTATGTTGAAGATAGTAATTGCGATACAGACATGAATGTGGTTATGACTGCTTCAGGTAAATTAATTGAGATTCAGGGTACAGCCGAGAATGGTGCTTTTGACCGAATAGCATTGAATCAAATGCTTGATTTGGCGGAGTTAGGAATTAAACAGCTGATTCGGTTTCAGCAACAGGCTTAGTAATAACAGTTGAGCTAGATTTAATTACTGGCTGCTTTGTTGAAGAGGCAGCTGGTGCGCTTTCATTTGTAGATAAATTTGTTGATTCTGAGCTATTACTCTTTACAGACCCAGCAGTTTTTAATGCTACTGGAGCTGTTGCTAAAGCAGCATTTTCCTCATCAATAATATTATCTAAACTGGAATTAGTGCTAGCTTTGGCTGGTGCACCATTTTCTTCATCAATAAGATTATCTAGAGATTCTGATTCATTACCTTCACTTTCGCTTGGGTATTTATAAGCGCCTTTTCTTTGTAGATATACGTCACGAATTGTGGCATAAGGATCAAGTGTTTGGGTGAGTAATTTATCTTGCCCTAGATATTGTGAGCGTTGATCAATAAGATTAACGGCAAAGATACTATACGAAATCCATGGGTCATGAATAATCCAGAATAAAGGATTAAAATAGACATCAGGTATAATACCCAATTGATCGCGAAAAGTTCCTGGTCCCAGAAATGGTACCAAGAAATAGTTGCTATCTTGCCAGCCCCAGGTTTTCATAGTATTACCAAATGTATTGGTGTACTGTGGTAATCCTAGACTCGAAGAAACATCAATTAAACCCAAGAGACCAAAAGTTGAATTAATACTAATTCGCATTGTGGTTTGCATTGCATCAGTGCCATCAAGTTGCAAAATATCATTGGCAAGACTGACAAAATCACGCAAATTATTGTAGAAATTACTCACTGCATAGCGAATTGGTTCAGGAATATAAGTATAACCAACAGCTACTGGACGTAATACATAGTGATCCATCACCATATTGAAGGTAAATACATCGCGGTTATAGTGTTCGTAAGGATCATTTGGATTTTGACTGGTTGCACAGCCCATCAATAAGCTGCTACCTATTACGACCAGCGATTGAGTAAATTTTTTTGAGAGCATGCTAAATTTTTATAGCGTAAAGTTCACAAAGAGCACAAATAGAAGCGCTCTTATTCTGAAGATCAAGCTTTATATTTTGCTTAGATGCAATTGATTTTAGTTCAAGGAGTAATGCAATCCCTGCCGAATCGATATTAATTACTTGGCTGCAGTCAAGGTTTAATGATTTAACAGTTTTTAATTTTGCCAATATTTGATCAAGGAGTTGATTAACATTGGCATTAGTTAATTCTTGAGGGAGTGCAAAATCAAGCATTAGTTATTTATTACCTTTAAGGTTGTTAACTTTTGTTTGTAATTGAGTGATTAGACCAGTAATACCATCTTTTTGTACTTCATCACCAAATTGAGTGCGGTAAGTAGTTACGATACTAACTTTTTCAATTTTTACATCATAAATTTTCCAAGCTGAGCCAATTTTTGCTAAATCATATTCAATGTTGATTGGCTGATTATTGCTATCACCATTATTTGGCATTTTAAGTGAACTATTAACTACTGCTTTGTTTTGCTTTTCGCCGCTAATGGTACTGCTGCTAATTGATACTTGTGCGCCTTTTAATTTAGACAATGCATTGGTATATGAGTAAACTAACATTTGCTTAAATAATCCAACAATTTGTGCTTGCTGATCTGGTGTAGCTTGTTTCCACTGCGCGCCCATAGCTAGGCGAGTCATAATCGTAAAGTCGATTTGTGGTACGATGCTATTTTGGATCATATTGACGGCTTTTTTCTCGCTGATATTTTGATTTACTGCATCACTGAGTATTTGTGCGCTTGATTTAATCACTTCGCAAGGTGTGCCATCAGCACAGCTTCCTGCGCTGCTAGCCACTACAACCACGGTTTTTCCTGATTTGCTTGTTGGGCTAGTTGTTGCGTCATTATCATCTGCAACAGGTGCACTGGCGCTCGTTGCCGCTTGAGATATAGAGCTAAAACCTAAAGCTAATAATAAAGTAATAATTTTTTTCATCGAATTTCCTTATTTTGAAGACATATTGGTCATAAATTTACTAATTAATTGCTCTAACACCATAGCGGATGAGGTTAGGGTAATGGTATCACCATTTTTTAGGTCATCGACATCACCACCAGACTGTAAGCCAACGTACTGTTCACCAAGTAAACCAGTAGTCAAAATCTCAGCTGAACTGTCAGTGGTGAACTGATAGTGTTTATCAATTTGCATTGTTACTTGTGCTTGATAAGTTTTAGGATCAAGACCAATTGAGGTAACTCTTCCTACGGTAAAGCCAGAAACTTTTACTGGAGCATCATTTTTAAGTGATCCAATATTGCTGAATTTAGCATAAAGGGTGTATGTTCCATTGCTGTTGGAAGAAAATGAAGTTATATTGGCAACTTTTAGCGATAGAAAAACAATACAGGCTAAGCCAATAACTACGAAAATACCAACCCAAAAATCAATAGTGCTACGTTTCATTCTAATTCCTAAAACATAAAAGCGGTAAGTACAAAATCTATTGCTAGAACTGCTAGTGCTGAATGAACTACAGTTCGTGTTGTTGCAGAGGATACGCCCTCAGCAGTTGCTTTGGCTTGAAGGCCTTGATAGACAGAAATTAAACTAACAACAACACCAAAAACCAAGGCTTTTATCAAACCATTGATAACATCATCATGAAGATTTACACTACTTTGCATTTGCGACCAAAAAGTTCCTTGGTCTAATTTTAGTAGCGTTACTCCAACAAAGTGTCCACCCCAGATACCACTACAATCAAATAAAGCAGTTAGCAAAGGTACAGAAATAATCCCACCGATAAATTTGGGCGCAATTACGCGTTTAATCGGATCGACTGCCATCACACTCATGGCATCAAGCTGTTCGGTTGCTTTCATTAAGCCGATTTCGGCAGTCATGCCAGAGCCGGCTCGTGAGGCAAATAAGATTGCACACAGTACTGGTCCCAGTTCACGAAGTAAAGACAGCGCAACTAAGGAACCTAAAACGCTTACTGAGCCAAAGCGCTGGAGGGTGTTGTAGCCTTGCAAGCCTAAAACCATTCCGACAAACCAGCCAGAGACAGCAATAATCAGTAATGATAATACACCACTAAAAAAGATTTCTTTTATAATTAGTTGTGGACGCTTTAATGCGTAGCCAAGTCCACTGATAATATAGGTCAATAATCGTGCACATTCGCCAAGCATTATGATAAATGAGCTTACTGGATGCCCGATATAACGAATTAATGTGCTAATTTGTTTCATTTAAGTCCTAAATAATGCTCATAACTATATTGACTTGGGTATTTAAACTCAAATGGACCACTTATTTCGCCATTAATAAATTGTTTAACTGCTGGATTGCTACTATTTCTGATTTCTTCAGTTGTGCCACCAGCGATTACTTCACCATTTGACATAAAATAAATATAGTCCGCAATTTCCATAGTTGCTGCAATATCATGTGTTACCAATACTGCTGTTTGTTTTAGTTGGTCGTTAAGCTTCTTAATTAACATCGCAATTGTATTGAGTGAAATCGGATCTAAACCAGTAAATGGTTCATCATAAAGCATAAGCTCAGGATCTAGAGCCATTGCCCGTGCCAGTGCAATGCGGCGTGCCATTCCTCCGGATAATTCTCCTGGCATCAAGTCTTGTGTACCAGTTAGTCCAACTGCTTCAAGTTTCATCGCAACAATGCGTTCAATAAAATTACGGCTTAGATTAGTATTTTCACGCAAAGGAAAAGCAATATTTGCTGCAACACTCAGATCGGTAAACAACGCACCAAACTGAAATAGTAGCCCAAGTCTACGCCTTACATCATAAATCTGATGGTAATTAAGCTTGGTTATATCTTGTCCAAATACTTTAATACTACCATGCTGTGGCGAGATTTGTCCAGAAATCAGGCGCAAAATAGTGGTTTTACCGCTTCCGCTTCCGCCCATAATCGCAGTAATTTTACCCGCTGGAATTTGCAGCGAGATATTTTTTAAAATCGGCTTATTTTCGTTATACGAAAAAGATAGATTTTCAATTTGGATTAGGTTTTCTGGGTTCATTTCACAACAAAAAAATATTAAGGTAATATTATACTAAAAAGCAGGATTATTGTTTTTATAATTATACCGTGAGTGACTAGTGAGTGATTATAAAACAAGTGTTTGAATTGTGCAAGCGGATTTACTGGTTAATTTATATATCTTATTCGTTACCTTATTTTTAGCTCCAGATATGTTGTATTAATACATAAATTGATTGTTATGATTTGTCCAGCCCATGCTTGTTTTGTTAAAGTTTTGCAAGATGATGCTCTCCTTGTTCAGTATTGAAATTTAGAATCCTATAACACGTTTTGCCGATTAAAACACCCAGGCATTACCTAGGTGTTTTAATCCACGAAATAGTTTATAGTAATTCTTGGCGGATAATGCTAAATCCTAATATTCAAATACGGTATTTATAAGGCTGATGGAATGTGAATATATTTATGTGGTTACAGAGAGTGATGATACTGGTTTAACGTATAGTTTTGAGGTATATAAATTCAATTATAACAGATGGTTGTTGGGGGATATTATTCGTGTGGTGTCATCTCTGAAAAATTTGCGGTAATTAATGCCTTCGTATGATTAATCTACAGCGTTACAATTATCTTTCTATAGAATTGAACTGAGCACTAAAGGAGGTGGGCATGGGCATACTCTTATGGTAAATACTCTTAATTTGTTGCGTTGTGTATAAAAGCTACATATTTGTGTGTTAAATTTAGTTAATTTAATGGATTGTGTGTGAATTGTTGCGTTTCAAAATGGCTTTATTGTGAGTTTTAAGATATAATCGGAATTTGGCGTATAAGATTGTAGATAGAGGTATTATATATTATGAAATTGGTTAATGACGGTGGTGATAATGAGAAGAAAAAGAAAGATAAGCCAAGTATCTTTGTTGTAGTGGCAAATATTATCGGTGTTTCGTCGATGGCTTTTGTTATTAGTGCTGTGGTATTTGCGGTACTATTATTTGGTGTAATTAGCTTTGCTTTTTGGCATTTAAAATATCAAGGAGGAATTAAGCCTCCATATAATGCGATTGATTTTAAGCAAGTTGCGTATATCGACAATCAATTTATAGTTTATGGAATAGATTATGATAAGCCTGAACCGTATAGCCTAGTTATTTTTAATTCTGTTGATGGAGAATCATGAGATAAATCAGAGATTGCATTTACTCCCAATCAAGCAGTCAATGTTTCTTATCAAGCGTCTTTTAATTATCTTAAAGGACAGTGCTATTTATTTGGTCAAACTCTATCTCCATTAGTAGCATCTGATTGTCGACATTGGCACAACCAGGCAATTGAGATTGAAAGTGCAACTAATGTATCCAATGAATTGGCCTTGGGAGTTCCTGGTTCTGTAGTTGTAAAAGATATGATTTATATTTCAACAAATAGCAATGGTGTTTATTCAAGTAAAGATGGAATCAAATGGCAGAATGAGTCATTGCCAAACCCAGATGGAAATGAATATCCGTTGGAGTTTGGGAGTATTGCAGCTGGGAATAACAAAATAATTGTGGAAGCAAGGATGCATAGGAATAAAAAGCTGATAGGTGTTATATATACTAAAGACTTAAAGACCAACAGCTGGAGCTATCAAGTGTATCCTGAAACAGTGCATAATATAACTAGGGGTAAAGATCGTTTTGTGGGATTGACAGAGACAAGCTCATTAGTGCTCGTTGATGGAAGTCATGAATGGGAGAGTTATCCTTTGGCGCATCCATCGTACGCGCTGACATATGGATTAGATAACAGTTTTCTTGCGATAAGCAATATACAGAAATCTGTTGATGGTATAGAATGGAATTATTTTGAGCCTAGTAATGAAAATTTGGAATTTACAACCAGTGTTGCATGTAGTAAAGAATTTTGTGTGGCTGTAAGTGATAATTATCAGATGGTTAAGCTAAGTGATAATAGCATCGACCTAATAAAATTTAACCACAAAAACCCACCAAGAAAACTTGGCTGGTATGATCGTTTATTAAATCGTATTTTTTTCACTAAAAATTAATTTTAAAGGGATATTAAAATGGCTACATATAAAGATAATGCAGAATTAATGAATGGAATTTATAAATATGGTACACTAGATGAACACGGTAAAGATGTTACTAATGAGATAAAGGTAAAAAATGATAGCGGAGAACCAACCACTTGGACAAAAGTCCAAGTTGCAGGACATTACATAGAACTGAATAACCCAACAAGTGGTTACTACGGAGCGCTCTATCAAAAGGGAAATGAATATATTTTAGTAAATCGTGGAACGAATAATATACAGGATAAAATTAATGATGGTTTAATGGCGTTGGGTAATATACCTGGTGAATTTTACGATGCTTACGCATTAGCTAAACAAGCTTCTAGTTATATTGATAGTCATGGTGGAGGCAGCCTAGCGATGACTGGGCACTCAGAAGGTGCTACTCAATCAGTTTTGCAGGGGATTATTTTTGGTGGTGAAGTTAATGCTTTCAATCCTTACAATAGCAAGAATTTTTTGGATAAAGTTGAACGAGTTGATTCTTCAACAATAGAGCGTTTAACTCTTGAGCGTAATGTTATCCAAGAAAATATGAATAGTGATAGTCAACAAGCGCTAGCCATGGTAGACCGTGAATTGTTAATTGCTGAAGCTACTAATGCGCTATATGATTCGTGGCACAATAACGGAGGCTCAAACACACAAATAACTAATTATCGAATTGAGAACGATCCAGTGAGTGGAGCGGGAGCAATTCAAAAAGACCATCTCGGTGAAACTATCACAATTACTTACGAGTCAAAAGGTGATGCTAAACTAATGGGCTCTAATGAATATGTTGTTTTAGATGGGTTAAATGCTGCGTTACATGATTTTTTTGCTGATGTTGATACTTTTCACAGTGCTAATAACTTCCTGCTAGAAAATTTAACTTCTTCCTCAGGGAATTTGCAAATCAAGAGTAGCAAAGCTAGCAATAGCGATGCACTACTTGAACTAGCTGAGTTTTTTAAAGATAAAAATAATTTTGAAATCGACCAAACTGGCGCAGGCTCAATCAAGATTGCCCAAGACCATGAGCTGTACGTTGGCTTTGGTAAAAACTGGACATCATCAGGAGATGATCGCAGCCAGTTGGTTACTGCGGTGCATGATTCAATTTATACTAATGCGGGTTATAAATCCAGCGGTAGCCTGAGTCAAGTGCAAATGATGGTAGAGCGGATTCAGGCACAGTTTGCCAATGACAAATACTTTTATGTCAAGAGCGTTGAATCACCAGATTTACAAACCTATATTCTAATTGCTCCCAAAGACCCCAAAATGAATCCCAATGTTAATGATTATCTCACTAATGCAGAAAACTGGCGCCCACCTCGCGATCCACTTGCCGTTGATTTGGATGGGGATGGAATTGAAACCGTTTCGCAAAATGCTGGAATCGTCTTTGATACTGACGCAGATGGACTAAAAACAGGTACTTCATGGCTTAAAGGTGATGATGGTTGGTTGGTGATTGATAAAAATAATAACGGTAAAATCGATAATGGATCCGAACTATTTGGCGATGCGTATGTAAAACAAGACCAAACTAAAGCCAAAGATGCCTATGACGCGCTAGGCGATGTGGATAGTAATCACGATGGAATGATTACCGCAGCCGATGCTAAATTTGCCGAGCTTAAAATTTGGCAGGATAAAAATCAAAATGGAATCTCAGAAGCCAATGAACTCAAAACACTGGACGAAATTGGCTTAGTTGAACTAAAAGTAGGCAGAACTTCGAGCGCTGCGACTAATTTAGGTAACGGTGTTGTCGCCAATGGTGGCTCAACCACAGTAATCAATGGAGTGGAACAGCAAACCGGAGCGTTAAACCTATCACAAAATACATTCTATCGCGAGTTCACTGATAAGCTGGATACCAGCAGCGTTGCTGATTTGCCGAATCTTGTCGGTAGCGGTTTGGTGCGTGATTTACGTGAGGCAATGACTTTATCCGCCGAGCTAACTCAAGATGTTCGTACTTATATGAGTTCAAATGTGACTGAGCGCAGCAAAATGTTAGATGAACTAGCAAGTGATTGGGCAGCTACGTCTACATTGAGCACATCTAAAAATCGTCGTGCAGAAGCAAATACTGACTTTTATTTTGCTGGAATTGATAGTAGCAGCAATCCTAATGCGCAAAGCGAGATGTTAGATAAATTAGCCATAGTTGAAAAGTTCAATGGTCGTCGGATTAATGCAGGCAATGAAAGCCAAACCGTAATTTATAAACGAGATGCTTATGGCAATATGTTGCGCGATGGCGTTGGAAACCCTTTGGTAAGTTATGTTCATACAAATGTAAGCTTCAGCGAGGCACAAACCAGCTGGATTTTACAGTCGTATAATTCAATTACCAATAGCATTGATAAAGGGCTGAGCGTTTATACTGATGTCTTCTCACAAGTAAGCAATCTTGATATGGTATTGGATAGTCAAGGAAATGTGTCCCTTGATTTAACTAAACTATATGCAAGTCTGGAAAGTAAAATAGCTGCTAATCCAGAGATGGGTATGCATGCTGCGTTTGAAGCTTACGCTTATATGAAAGAAGCTTTTGCAACTATTGATTTATGTGAAGTGAGTGAGTTGGTTAAATTATGTGCATAAATACAACATTTAATTAAGTGTTTTTGTGTGAAATATTGAATTACTGCGCTGCAATATTCTATGGTACTGTTAAAATAAGTGCCTTGGTTTAAAATTAATTTTCCAAAGTGATAGTTATGTATAGTACTTCAGTATTAAATCTTTATGCATTTATATTTGTTATTCTTAATGGTTTTGTATTGGCTCTTCAAGTAATTTCTTTTTCTAAGTTACAAAAAAAATTACCAGCGAGTTTTTTTGTAACCTGCCTTACTTTTTTAAAACGAAATAAGTTGATAATTTTGTGTATTTTTATTATAAATATAATTTGCATTATGGGTTATGTTAAAGCTACTATTTATTCGGACATTAAAATTTCTTATGTTATGTTTAACTTAGCGGAATCTTCTGTATTGCTGATGTTTATGTATTCTTTTGCAATTAACTTCAGCTATAGATTTCATGTCAATAATAAAAATTTTAATTTAACGGCTTCGAAACTTGATAGAAAAATATACAAAACTAATAACATAATTTTGGCTATATCGTTATGTTTAATAATAATGGCTAAATATTTAAAGTAGTTTTTACAATGAGCTATTATCTTGCTCTTAGAACATCGTTGTAGTTGCATCATAAGTAGATCAACCTAAATATAGGTGTGACAATTTTGTATTGATAGTTGCACTAATAATAATTAATTTTCAAATTTACTTTTTAACTCGAAAGTAGTTATCATGGCACTAGTTGACAACTTACTCTATTTAAGTTAAGTAGTCTATATCAAAATACTAATGCGTTAGAAAACTTTCTAAAGATTTGCGTGAGTTAAATAATTTATGTGCATAAATGCGACATGTTTGTGCGCTTAAATTAAGTAGTTTGCTTAAATTTAATTGTAGAAAGTAATTTACTGAGTTGCAGTATTGATGTGGTTTGGTTAAATTCTAGTGTTTAATAGAAATTTAGAAAAAGTTAATAAACATGCAAAAAGATAAAAAAATAGTTTATTTACGTAGCTCAATGATAAATAACCCACAAATCATTAGTAAAGCGTGGGTTAACACAAACTATAGTGCGCCCAATTGTCAATACCAGTAAATACAATTTAAAGAAACAAATTA